>JBDZVE010000113.1:4487-11552 GCA_040255535.1 Lysobacterales bacterium
TTCGGACTGGTCATCGTGTGGGCCGGTCTTCCTTCCGTCCAAGCGACATTCGTCGAGGCGCTCGAAGGCGCCTTCCACGTCATCGGCGGCCTGGTGGCGCGATGATGACGTTGTACCCATCGTTCCGACCGACAGACGGTCGCCGCTAGCGGAGTGGCCGAGCTTCCATGGCCGACAACGATCAAGCGCAAGAGCGCACAGAACAACCGACTCCTAAGCGCCTCGAGGAAGCGAGGCGCAAAGGTCAAATACCGCGTTCGCGCGATCTGACGGCAGCTGCGGTGACGCTCGCGGGCGGCACGTCTCTCTATCTGCTCGGCGGCTACATCGGCGGACAGATGCACGGGATGATGCGGCGGAGCTTTGCGCTCAGCCGCGAGCAGGCACTCGATACGATGTACCTCATTCCCGCGTTCGCGAACGCCGCGGCGGAAGGATTGCGCGCGTGCTTGCCGGTGCTGCTGATCATCATGCTCGCAGCGATCATGGCTCCGCTCCTCCTCGGCGGATGGAGCTTCAGCACCGAGTCGCTCGCGCCGAAGTTCGAGCGCCTGAATCCGCTCGAGGGCATGAAGCGCATCTTTTCGCTGCGCAGCCTCGTCGAGCTCAGCAAGGCGCTCGCGAAATTCGGCAGCGTCGCCGTCATCGCCGTGCTCGTTCTCTGGAATGACGCGTCATCGTTGCTCGCACTCGGCCGCGAGCCGCTCGCACCTGCGATCGGCCACGCGCTGAAATTGAGCGGCCAGGGATTGCTCGCGATTTCCGCGGGCCTGCTGCTCATTGCCGCCATCGACGTGCCGTACCAGCTTTGGCAGTACGCCAAGCAGATGCGAATGAGCCGCGAGGAAATCCGCCAGGAGATGAAGGAGAGCGAGGGCTCGCCGGAGGTCAAAGGGCGCATCCGTCAGATCCAGCAAGAGATGGCGCGCCAACGCATGATGCAGGACGTGCCGAATGCGGACGTGATCGTGACGAACCCGACTCACTTCGCCGTCGCGCTGCGCTATGACGAAAAGCGCATGCGTGCGCCAATCGTCGTCGCGAAAGGTGCCGATCTCATCGCGGCTCGCATTCGCGAAGTGGGCACGGAGCACAACGTGGCGATTTTCGAGGCGCCGCCGCTCGCGCGCGTCCTCTATCGCAACGTCGATATCGGTCGTGAGATCCCCTCGAGCCTGTACGTCGCCGTCGCGCAAGTATTGAGCTACGTCTTCCAGCTCCGCATCGCACAGCGATCGGGCCTCCAGCCCCCGGAACGCCCAGTCGTCGAGGTCACGGAAGTCCTGTAGCGTGCGGCACCGGCCCCGGGTGCGGACGAAAAGAAGAATGATCTCGCGGCGACCGCGGCGAACGAAAAGTACGTTGTCAGTTCTCTTTCGAGCTCCGTCATTCCTCTTGTTCTCCTTCTTCTCTGCGCCGCGCCGCCGCGTCGCTGCGAGATCAATCCTCCTTGTCGATGTCGTGCACGGCGTGGGCCTACTCCTTCCCCCTAACGCCTCCTTTCCAAACTGTGAAGAAGTGCCGCAGGGAAGAGGCGCCCGTGGCTCGGGAGTTGCACCTATTAAGGCAAAGCCATTCGCGACGGATAACTGACGCGGGTTGAAGGTGAAGCAAATGACGGTGACGGAAGTGATCAGGACAAGCAGCGAAGGTGCGGCACCCGCGCTGCCGTCGTTTTTGTTGCCCGAGTCTCGAGCACCAGGCCTCAACTCCGTTCTGGCTACAGCCTACAGCCCACAGCCTACAGCCTAACTCCACAGCCTAAAGAAGATGGCCTCTGCTGCCCCAACGACTCTCGACCTTCGCGCGCTCGTCCGATCGGGCATCGGCGTGCCCATGGGCGTGCTCGCGGTGCTGGCGATGGTCATCGTACCGTTGCCGCCGTTGGCGCTCGATGTGCTGTTCACGTTCAACATCGCGCTGTCCCTCATCGTCGTGATGGCCGTGTTCTATGTCATGCGGCCGCTCGACTTCGGCATCTTCCCGACCGTTCTCCTGCTCGCAACGTTGCTGCGGCTCGCGTTGAACGTCGCTTCGACGCGCGTCGTGCTGCTGCACGGTCATACCGGCTCGCATGCAGCCGGGAAGGTCATCGAGTCTTTCGGCGAGTTCGTCATCGGCGGCAACTACGCGGTCGGCGTCGTCGTGTTTGCGATCCTGACGATCATCAACTTCATCGTCGTGACGAAGGGCGCGGGCAGAATCTCGGAAGTCACCGCGCGCTTCACATTGGATGCGATGCCTGGCAAACAGATGGCGATCGACGCCGACCTGAACGCCGGGCTCATTACGCAGGAAGAGGCGCGTACGCGCCGCGCGGAAGTTCGCGCGGAAGCGGACTTCTACGGATCGATGGACGGCGCGAGCAAGTTCGTGCGCGGCGATGCGACGGCCGGCATTCTGATTCTCATCATCAATATGCTCGGCGGCATCAGCATCGGCATGATGGCGCACGACATGTCCTTCAGCGACTCGGCGCGCGTGTACACGTTGCTGTCGATCGGCGACGGCCTCGTCGCCCAGATACCGGCGCTGCTGCTCTCGACCGCAGTTGCGATCATCGTCACGCGCATGTCCAAGTCGCAGGACATGGGCGGTGAGCTTGCAAAGCAGTTGTTCGGCCAGCCGCGAGCGCTCGGAATCGCCGCAGCGCTGTTGGGCGCGATCGGCTTGATTCCCGGCATGCCCAATGTCGCCTTCCTCATGATGGCAGCGCTCTGCGGCGGCGCTGCGTGGATGCTGCACAAGCGTGCGATCTCGGAGCCCGAGATTGTCGAGGCGCCGCCGCCGCCCCCGCCGCCCGCGCCCGAGTCGCGCGAGCTCACGTGGGACGACGTACAGCCTGTCGACATCATCGGCCTCGAAGTGGGTTATCGACTCGTGCCGCTCGTCGACAAGGCGCAGGGCGGCGATCTGCTCGCGCGCATTCGCGGCGTGCGCCGCAAGTTGACGCAGGACCTGGGGTTCCTCGTTCAAGCCGTGCACATCCGCGACAACCTGGATCTTGCGCCGAACTCCTACCGCATCAATCTCGCGGGCGTTCCGGTCGGCGAGGGCGTGATCTATCCGGAGCGTGAGCTTGCGATCAACCCAGGCAAAGTCTTCGGCAAGCTTTCCGGCATCGAGACCCAGGACCCGGCATTCGGAATGGAAGCGGTCTGGATCGAACCCGGCTCGCGCGATCACGCTCAGACGCTCGGCTACACGGTCGTCGATGCGAGCACGGTCGTCGCGACGCACCTGAGTCACATCATTCAAACGCACGCACATGAGCTACTCGGTCACGAGGAAGTGCAGCAGCTCCTCAATACGCTCGCGAAAACGGCGCCGAAGCTCGTCGAAGATCTCACGCCGCGACTCCTGCCGCTCGGCACGGTCGTACGTACGCTGCAGGGCCTGCTCGCCGAGCGCGTGCCGATCCGCAACATGCGCACGATCGTCGAGACGCTCGCGGAGCATGCGGCGCGAACACAGGATCCAGTGCAACTGCAGGCGCACGTGCGCGTCGCGCTCGGGCGCCAGATCGTGCAGGACATCGCGGGCATGTCGAGCGAGCTGCCGGTCATCACGCTCGAGCCCGATCTCGAGCAGCTCCTCACGAATTCTTTGGCCGGCAACAACGCCGCGACGCCGGGCCTCGAGCCGGGTCTCGCGGAGCGCATGCAACGCCGTCTCGCGGAAGCCGCGCAACGCCAGGAGCTCAGCGGCGAGCCGGCCGTGCTCCTCGTTCCGCCGCAGCTTCGCCAGACGCTCGCGCGCTTCATGCGCTCGATCGTTCCGAGCATGCACGTGCTCGCGTGGAACGAGATTCCCGACAACAGGAAGGTACGGCTCGTCACGGCGGTGGGGCGATGAAGATGGCTACAGACAACAGGCGACAGACTGCGGGAAGAGTGGGGATGTATTGCGTCGACTATCGATGTGCAACGAACGTGAGCCAACGAGGGCGGAGCATCTGGCTGTCGTCTGCAGCCTGTAGCCTGCCGCCCGCGAGCGGAGCGAGCGCATGAAGCTAAAACACTACCGCGCCACCGACATGCGCCAAGCGCTGCGGCTCGTGCGCGAGGCGCAGGGACCGGATGCCGTGATCTTATCGACGCGTCGCGTGAGCGGCGGCGTGGAAGTCGTGGCGGCGGTCGATTACGACACCGAAGGCGGCGTCGACACGTATGGTCGAGAGAGGGATGAGGGCGCGCCCTTCGATGCAGGCGAGCGAACAAACGATGCGAGCTCGCGGCTCGCGGCCAGTGCGCAGGCGCAAGGCCGCGACCGAAGCACGCCTGGACACGCGGCTCAGGCTTCGTCGGATCGCGAGCTCGCTTCGTTCGCTCAGCGATTGGCGGCCGAGCGATTCGAGCTGCCGGAGCACGGCTCCGATGTCAATGAAGAGCTGCGCACGCTCAGGCGCATGCTCGAGACGCAGCTTGCGACGCTCGCATGGAACGATCTGTCGCGCCGCGCACCCGTGCAGACGGAGCTGCTCAAGCAGCTCACCGTGCTCGGGCTTGCACAGGATCTCGCGGCGGAGCTCGTCACGCAGTTGCCTGCTCGACTCGAGCTCGAGGAAGCGCATCGTCTCGCACTCGCGCTCATTGCACGCCGCATCGAGGTCACCGACGAGCGCTGGCTCGATTCGGGCGGCCTCGTCGCGATGATCGGTGCGACCGGCGTCGGCAAGACGACATTGATTGCGAAGCTCGCGGCGCGTTGGCTGCTGCGCCACGGCCCGCGGGACATCGCGCTCATCTCGACCGACTCGATCCGCATCGGCGCTCAAGAGCAGATTCATACGCTCGGACGCTTGCTCGGCGTTCCTGCGTATGCCACCGATGGTCCGGCCGAGCTCCCGCAGCTGCTCGACCATCTCGACGGCAAACGACTCGTCTTGATCGACACGGCAGGCTACGGTCAGCGCGATCCGCGGCTCGGCGAAGAGCTCGCGATGCTCGCCTCGGCGAGCGATCGCATCGAAACGTCTCTCGTGTTGTCGGCCGCATCGCAGGCGGGCGCCATCGAAGAGGCGGTCGAGCGATTCGCGCCGGCACGGCCGACGACGTGCGTGCTCACGAAGCTCGATGAGGCGACGAGCCTCGGCGGTTCGTTGTCGATGTTGATTCGCGCGCGATTGCCGCTCGCCTATGTGACCGACGGACAGCGCGTTCCCGAAGACATCAGTCCCGCACGTTCGCATCAGCTCGTCGCGCGAGCGGTCGAGCTTTCGCGCAAGGCGGGGGCGGAAGCGGACGAAGACTTGCTGCGCCGGCGCTTCGGTGGAGTCGCTCATGCCCTCGCATAACCACGCAGCGAACGAACGGGATGACGCGCGCGCCGCAGAGCGCAAGCCAACTTATCGCGCGCCGCGCATCGACCTCGAGCTCCTGACGATCGTCGTGCATCCGAGCCCGTACTCGAAGCGCACGCCGCTCGGCCGCAGCCGCAAATCAACAATACGTAAACGGTGGTCCTCATGATCGAAGCAGTGCAAACATCCGGATTGAAGCGCGCGGCGCAGCCGGGGCCGGTCCAGGTGATTGCGGTGACGGGCGGAAAAGGCGGCGTCGGCAAGACGAGCGTCTCGGTCAATCTTGCGACGGCGCTTGCCTCCGCGGGACGCCGCGTCATGCTGCTCGACGGCGACTTGGGATTGGCGAACGTCGATGTGTTCCTCGGGCTCTCGCCGCGTCACACGATGGCGCACGTGATCTCCGGCGAGCGCACGCTCGAGGAAATCATCATCGAGGCGCCGCAAGGATTCCACGTCGTGCCCGGCGCGTCCGGTGTCGCCGAGCTCGCGAACCTGACCGCGGCGGGCCACCTCGGGCTCGTGCAGGCATTCAGCGCGCTGAGCGCGCGGCTCGACACGCTCATCGTCGATACGTCGGCAGGCATCTCGCAGGGCGTCATTCAGTTCACGCAAGCCGCGCAGCACGTGCTGCTGGTCGTCTGCGACGAGCCGGCCTCGATGACGGACGCTTACGCGCTCACGAAGGTGATGAGCCGAAATCACGGCATCACGACATTCCGCGTGCTCGCGAACATGGTGCGCTCGCCCGGCGAGGGGGAGAACCTGTTCCGCAAGCTCGAGCGCGTTACCGGCCGCTTCCTGGATGTCACGCTCGACTACATAGGGGAAATCCCCGAAGACCCGTATCTGCGCCGCTCAATTCGTGAACAGCGTCCGGTTGTGGCTGCCTTTCCTGCCTCTCCGGCCTCTCGCGCATTCAAGAAACTGGCATTGAAAGCCGATAAGTGGCCTGTACCCGACTCTCCGCGAGGCAACCTCGAGTTCTTCGTGGAGCGGCTCGTGCGCAAACCCCAGGCGCGTCTGGAGGTCGTGCGATGAGTGTTGGCGCGTACAAGGCTGTCTCCGGCGCGGCGAGCGGCGATGCATTGGTAATGCGTCACGCCGAGCTGGTGAAGCGAATCGCTTATCACCTCGCGGGCCGGTTACCCGCATCGGTGGAGGTGGACGACTTGATTCAAGCCGGCATGCTCGGCCTCTTGGAAGCCGCCGCGAACTACACGGCAGATCGCGGTGCGAGCTTCGAGACGTACGCCGGGATACGCATCCGCGGCGCGATGCTCGACGCGCTTCGCAAGTTGGACTGGGCGCCGCGCTCGGTGCATCGCAAGGCGCGCGCGGCGGCCGCGGCGGTCAGGGAAATCGAGGCGGAGCTCGGGCGCGAAGCGCGCGATGGCGAAATCGCGGATCGCATGGGTGTGTCGCTCGAGGAGTATCACAAGATCGCGCATGACGCAGCGAGCTGTCGGATCGCGAGCCTCGACGATACGAACGGCGATGACGACTCGCTGCTTGGGCGCATCGAGGATGACGGCGCGGATCCGTTCGCCGATGCGACAGAAGAGGGTTTCCGGGCGGCGCTTGCTCGGGCGATCGAGGAGCTCCCGGAGCGGGAGCGGCTCGTGATGTCGTTGTACTACGACGACGAGCTCAATCTGAAGGAGATCGGCGCCGTGTTGAAGGTAACCGAGTCGCGGGTGTGTCAGCTCCATGGCCAGGCACTCGTGCGATTGAAGGCGCGCCTTGCGGACTGGCGCGACCGC
>JBDZVE010000114.1:0-4689 GCA_040255535.1 Lysobacterales bacterium
GCCGAAGCGGAGATCAACGCCTTGCCGAAGGAGCGCATGGATGAATTGATCGCTCGGCACGAGGTCGTGCAAACCAAGCTCGCCGCCGAGGACAAGCTCGGTCCCGTCGTGCGCCTCATGCCGACGGCCTCCGCACGCACGCTCAAGCAAGGCGCCGAATCGTTCATCACGGATGGCCCGTTCGCCGAAACGAAAGAGCAGCTTCTTGGCTTCTACATGGTCGACTGTCCGAACGATGACGAAGCGATGGACGCTGCGCGTCTCATCGGCAGCGCGTGCGGTGCGCGTACGCTAGAGGTGAGGCCGGTGCAGTTGTACTACCCGGCGCCGAAGTGATCGCACGGATCTAAGCGTGCGCGGAGCGCACCATGACGCCGTCGATCCACGTCGCCGCGACGTTCAACTGCTCATCCGCCCACACGAGATTGGCGCGATAGCCCGGTGCGATGCGGCCGAGCTCGTGCTCGAGCCGCAGGAACGTCGCGGGATACGTGCTCGCCATTCGAACCGCTTCGGCAAGCTCGATATCGAGTATCGGTACGGCGTTGCGAACCGCGACCGCCATATTCATGTTCGATCCGGCGAGGCGGCCATCCTCGTCGAGACACACGAGGCCTTCGACCGTGATCGTGCGCCCCTGTAGCGTGAAGCGTTTCTGATCCGAGCCGACGCCCGGCATCGCGTCGGTCACGAGCATGAACCGATCGTGCGGGCGACAGCGCAGCGCGACGCGCAGCGCGGCCGGGTGCACGTGGATGCCGTCCGAGATGATGCCGCACCAGCTCGTATCGTTTTCGAGCGCCGCGCCGACGGCGCCCGGCTCGCGGCCGCTGAATTGAGACATCGCATTGAAGAGATGCGTGAAGCCGCAGAGTCCCTCGTCGAGCGCGGCGCGGATCTCCGAGTAGCTCGCGTTCGTATGACCCGCGGAAACCGTCACGCCCGCGCGCACGAGCTTGCGAATCATCTTGGGTGTCGTCATCTCGGGCGCCAGCGTGACGAGCGTGTGGCCGTGATCGAGCGAGGCGAGCAGGGCAATCGCCTCGTCGTCGAGCTCGCGGAATTTCGATGCGTCATGCACGCCCTTGCGCGCCTCGTTCAGGAACGGCCCCTCGATGTGGATGCCGAGCACGCCGGGGACGCGCTCCTCGATCGCCGCCTTCACTGCGGCGATCGCGCGTCCCATCACGTGCAGGTCATCGCTGATGAGCGTCGGCAGAAAGCCCGTCGTGCCGAAGCGCCGATGGGCTTCGCCGATTCGCCGGATCGCCTCCACGGATGGATCGTCATTGAACAGCGCGCCGCCGCCGCCGTTGACTTGCACATCGATAAAGCCGGGCAAGAGGAGCTGATCTTGCAAATCGACGCATCGAGCCTTCTGCACTCGCGCATCGCTCTCGGAGACGACGTCGACGATGCGATCTTCCTGGATGAGCACCGCTTTATTGCGCTCGAAACCGGTGTCGGCGAGCACGCGAGCGTTGACGAGAGCGGTGATCATCAAATTGTTTCCGTCACTTTGCGCAAGTTTGGCGGGCGATCGGGGTCCATGCCGCGCGCGAGCGCGAGCTCGTTCACCATTCGGTAGAAGCTTTGTGTCGCGAGCAGCGGCTCGATCACGGGATCGGCGTGCACGGTCGGAAGCACCGTCGCGCCCGCGTGCTCCGCGCCTGCAACGAAGACGCGCGCGCCGCGCTCGACGAGCGCATCCAAGAGTCCCTGCACACCGGCCTGCGTCTGATCGCTTTGCGCGTAGACGAGCACGGGAAAGCCTTCTCCGATGAGCGCCATCGGGCCGTGCCAGACTTCCGCCGTGCTGATCGCCTCCGCATGCATTCCGCAGGTTTCTTTCAGCTTGAGTGCCGACTCCTGTGCCGCGGCGAGCCCGTAGCCGCGCCCGAGCACATACATATTGCGAGTCGAGCGCAGCGGCTCGACCGCGCGAGCCCAGTCGAGCGTCCACGCTTGCGCGAGCAGTTGCGGTAATCGCTCGAGCGTCTCGAGAAGCTTTCGATCGCCGGCCCAGTACGCGACGAGCTGTGCGATCGCCGCGATCGAAGCGATCCACGATTTCGTCGCGGCTACGCTCGTTTCCGGGCCGGCATGCAGCGGCAGCACGAAATCGGCAAGCTCCGCGAGCGGCGAGCCGTCCGCATTCACGAGCGCAAGCAACCGCGCACCCGCTTCGCGTGCGCGACGAGCGGAGGCGAGCAAGTCGGGGCTCTTGCCGGATTGCGAGATCGCAATGAAGAGCGTGTCAGCGAGATTCGCCGGTGCCGCATACACGGAGCTGACCGAAGGCGCGCCCGAAGACGTGAGCGCGCCGGCGCGCGTCTCGATCAGATACTTCGCGAACGTTGCAGCGTGATCGGAGCTGCCGCGCGCGCAGGTAACGACTGCGTGCGGACGCATCTTGCGCAGCACATCGCCGAGCTCGCGCGCTCGGTCGCGGTTAAGGGCGTATTGGCGCTCGACGGCTTGCGCAGCCTCGCCCGCTTCTTGAAACATTCGTGTGGACATGCGCGAGCGTTTACCGATCGGATGACATGCTGAGCTCGGCGACGAAGTCGTATATGTCGCCGCGATAGTAGGATTGCGAAAACTCCACCGCCCGTCCGTCCTTGAGGAAACCGACGCGCTCGACGAGGAGGCCGGCATCCCGCTCGCGTGCACCCAACAACTTCGCTTGCTCGGCATTGAGCAGCACTGCGCGCAAGCGCTGCAAAGCACGCACGGGCCGATTGCCGGTGAGCTCCAATGCCTCGTACAGCGAGGACTCGACGGCTTTGATCGAGGGTAGACAAGAGGCGAGCACCGTCGCGTACTCGATCGACATCGGTGTCTCATCCGCGATGCGGATACGATGGAAGCGATAGACCGGCGTGCCTGGGCTCAATCCCAGTGAAAGCGATTCTTCGGGCGAGACAGTGCCCTCCGCGCGCTTGAGCCACTCGCTGCGCGGCGTGCGTCCGCGCGCTCGCATGTCTTCGGAGAACGACGTGAGCTTCGCGAAATTCTTCTCCACTCGCGCGCACACGAACGTGCCTGCGCCCTGACGTCGCACGAGCAGCCCTTCCTCCACGAGTCCGTCGATCGCCTTGCGCACCGTGATGCGCGACACCGAAAGCTCTTCAGCGAGATCGCGCTCGGGAGGCAATGCATCGTCCGGACCCAAGACGCGCTTTTCGATCGCATCGCGTAGCGCGCGCTGAAGCTGCTGATAGAGCGGCAATGCATGCGACTCATCGAGCGGGGCAATGAATTCCGACAGCGTGGCCAACAGCGTCTCCGCGATTCGTTCGGTGTGTTATGTGTGAGTGCAACGATGCCACTACGACACTACCAATGCAATACCAATATACGTAAGAGTTTGAGCGCCGCTATCCATAACTCCTTGAATAAGCAATAAAATGCGGCGCAGAAAAATATTGGTATGCGACAGGGCTTGGCAAAGTCGTTCCATTGGTACTATATTGGAACTCAACTGGTCCGATGATAGAACAACAGGGGTAGGGGTCGATATATGAACACGAGACGTTCGACGCTGATCGGTGCGGCGACTGCGGTCGCCTTGTTTCAACAGGCTGCACCGTCGCTGGCTCAGACGGCGACAGCCGCTTCCAACGACGCCGTCGAGGAAATCGTCGTCACCGGCATCCGCGCAAGCCTTCAGCAATCGCTCGAAGTGAAGCGCGATGCCGATGCGCGTTTGGAGGTCGTGACCGCCGAAGACGTCGGCAAGCTGCCGGCGCACAACGTCGCCGATGCATTGCGCGGCCTGCCCGGCGTGAACATCAGCTCGTCGAGCGCCGATGAAGGCGGTTTTGACGAAGCCGATCGCGTCAGCTTGCGCGGCACGAGCCCGAGTCTGACCCAGACACTCATCAACGGCCACAGCGTCGGCTCGGCCGACTGGTTCGTGCTGAGCCAGGGCAACAACGTCGGCCGCAGCGTCAGCTACACGCTGCTGCCGTCCGAGCTCGTGAGCTCCGTCGAAGTCAACAAGTCCTCGCAAGCCAGGTTGCAGGAAGGCGGCACGACGGGCACCGTCAACATCATCACGCGCAAGCCGCTCGACTTTGCGGAATCGCTCACCGTCGAGGCTTCCGTCGGCGCCGTGTATTCCGACCAGGCCGATTCCAACGATCCGCAGCTCTCGGGTCTGTTCAACTACAGGAACGAAGAGGGCACGTTCGGCGTGCTGCTGCAGGCCTTCAAGCAGAAGCGCGCGCTGCGCCGAGATGCGCAGGAAATTCCAGGCGGCTTCTTCCAGATTGCAGACAGCGATCCTGTCGCCGCCACGAATCCGGACTTGGTCGGCGTCTATGCACCCGGGCTGATCGGTTCGACGCTGTTCGAACAGGTGCGCGACCGCACGGGCGGTTTGCTCGAGCTGCAATTCAAACCTTCGGACAACCTGATGCTCGGCTTGAGCGGCTTCCTTTCGGACATGGACGCCAACAACTACAACCGCAATTTCATGTTGTGGGGCGGGAGCTTTGCGCGCAGCCAGGCGCCCGAGCCGGGATACGTCGTCGAGGACGGCGTGCTGACCAAAGCGACGTATGCAGGCGTCGACGGCACGAACTACGCCGTGTACGACATGATCTACCGCGAGGCGACGGCCAAGAGCCACTACGTGACGTTCAATGCCGATTGGCAGATCAACGACACGCTGCGCTCCAAGCT
>JBDZVE010000114.1:4789-6016 GCA_040255535.1 Lysobacterales bacterium
GATCATGAGCGCGAAACGAAGTCGCCCGAAGGCGCGACGCCGGGCGACATCTGGTCCGATCTACAGAACGGCGAGACCGGTCTCTACCCGAGCGACTTCGCGAGCGCCGTCGGCGGCACCTTCCCGCGCGACCTATGGTATTTCACGCCGGGCGCGTTGAAGGAGGCGATCCTCAACAACTCCACGTGGCTGTCCGGAGACGACGGTCCGACCGGCCGCCACAACTACGGCGCCGAGTGGAAGGTCGCCGAGAAGAACCTTGCTGCTTACGTGCAGGCGAACTTCGCGAGCGGCGAATGGAGCGGCAACGTCGGCCTGCGCTACGTCAACATCGATCAGGACATCAACTCCTATCAGGCCGTTGCCTCGCCGGCGAATGCCGACGTGAGCAGCCTCTTCGGCAACTGGATCTATCAGAACACGAGCAACAAGCACACGAAGGTGCTGCCGAGCGCGAACTTGAGGTTCAACATGACGGACGACGTCGTGTTCCGTTTCGCCGCTTCGCAGACGATGACGTTGCCGGATTACTCGGCGTTGGGCGCTTCGAGCTGGGGATCGGATCTGAATAAGACCGGCGGCGGCGGCAACCCGAACTTGGACCCGGTGCTGTCGACGAACTTCGACGGCAACATCGAGTGGTACTTCATGCCGCGCGGCCTCTTGTCCGTCGGTGCGTTCGCAATGGACTTGAAGGACTACGTCGCCTTCGGCACCGAAACGCGGATGCTGTACAGCGAGCTGACCAATCAGCTCGAGGCGTACAACGTCTCCGTGCCGGTCAACTCCAACGGTCAGGTGACGGGTCTCGAGCTCGTCTACGAGCAGCCGATCGGCGACTCGTTCGGCTTCAGCGCCAACTACACCTACGCGGACGGCAAGACCGCGCACACGTGGGCCGACGGCAGCAACAACCTACTGGGCACTTCGAAGAACACGTACAACGCGGGTGTCTATTTCGAGAACGAGATGTTCGGGGCGCGCGTGAGCTACAGCTATCGAACGAAGTTCTTGATCGGCCTGTCGGGCGCGAACCCGTACTATCAGGACGATTTCGGCACGCTCTCGCTCGCGCTGAGCTACAAGCCGGCCGACTGGCTGAGCGTCAGCGTGGATGCGCTCAACCTCAACGACCCGACGATCACGTACTACCAAAGCCCGGTCATTCCGACCTCGTTCTACAGCAACGGACGGCAGTATTACGTCAACGTTCGGGCGAAATTCTAA
>JBDZVE010000114.1:6116-8346 GCA_040255535.1 Lysobacterales bacterium
GCGCGCCACTTCCAATCGCCCGAATTCATCAAGCAGTTCATCGACTGGATGGCGCTGCACAAGCTCAACGTCTTCCATTGGCATCTCGTCGACGATCAGGCGTGGCGCATCGAGATCAAGAAGTATCCGTTGCTGACCGATCGCGGCGCCTGGCGTGTGCCGGCGGGGCCGGCGGCGCAAAAAGACATCGATCCGAGAACCGGCAAGCCGCGTCTCTACGGCGGCTATTACACGCAGGATGAGATTCGCGACATCGTCGCGTATGCGAGCGCGCGGCATATCACGATCGTCCCCGAGATCGAGATGCCGGGGCACGCGACTGCGGCGATCGTTGCCTATCCGAGCTTGGCCGCGATTCCCGATCCGCCGCGAGCGATGCCGGCTGATTGGGGCATCTATCCAAACCTGTTCAACGTCGAAGACTCGACGTTCGCGTTCTTCGAAGACGTGATGACGGAAGTGATGGCGCTGTTCCCCTCGCCCTACATCCACGTCGGGGGCGATGAGGCCGTCAAAGAGCAGTGGGAGGCATCGCCGCAAGTGCAAGCCCGGATGCGCGAGCTCGGCATCAAGGACGAACATGCGCTGCAGAGCTACTTCATTCAGCGCATGGAGAAGTTCTTGAGCGCGAACGGGCGGCGCTTGATCGGATGGGACGAGATCCTCGAGGGCGGTCTCGCGCCGAACGCGACCGTCATGTCCTGGCGGGGCATCGACGGCGCGGTCGCCGCCGCGGCGGCCGGGCACGATGCGGTGCTCTCGCCGTGGCCGACGCTGTATTTCGACAATCGTCAAAGCGCCGGCGACACGCAGCCGGGGCGCGGCACGATCATCGGCGTGGAAGAGGTGTATCGGTTCGATCCCTTGCCGCCGGCGATCGAGCCCGATCAACGCAAGCATGTGCTCGGCGTGCAGGCGAACTTGTGGACCGAGCACATGCGCAGTGAGGCGCGCGTCCAGTACATGGCCTTTCCGCGCGCGGCGGCGCTCGCGGAGATTGCGTGGTCGCAGCCCGAGCGCATCTCCTTTTCGGATTTCCAGCGGCGTCTGCCCGCGCAGCTCGCAAGATACGAGGCGCTCGGCATCGGCTATGCACCGCCGCCCAAGCCCGTGTCACTCTCCGAATTCACTCGCAGCAGTCACGAGCTCGATCTCTGCAGCAACAAACTCGTATTGTCATTGGAAGACGATGCACCGGTGCGAGGCGAGCGCGCGACGTTCCTCGTGGACGTAATGCAGCCATGCTGGATGTGGCGCAGCGTCGATCTCTCGCGCGTCGCGGCGATCGAGGTCGAAGTGGGTCAAGTACCGTTCAATTTCCAGATCGGAAAAGACCGCGACGCGATCACGTTCCGCACGCCGCGAACGCCGTCCGGCGAGCTCGAGGTGCGTCAAACGTGCGACGGACCGCTGCTCGCCTCCTTGCCGCTCGAGCCCGCGATCGACCGATACACGACGACGAAGCTCGAGCAGGTGAAGCTGAGCGGCGAAGGCGTGCAGGATTTGTGCTTCACGTTCGCGCAGCACACGTTGGATCCGCTCTGGGTCGTGCATCGCGTTCACTTGATTCCGCGCGACGACTCGCGCAGCTCATCATGAAGTTGACCTTACTGTCGCCGCTCGAGGGATGGCTCGCACCGCTCACGGAGGTCCCCGATGCCGTGTTCGCTGACAAGATGCTCGGCGAGGGCGTTGCGATCGATCCGACGAGCGGAGAGTTGTGTGCGCCCTGCGATGGCGAGGTCATCGCGGTCGCGAAGACTCGTCACGCGGTGACGATTCGTGCGGCGAACGGCGCGGAGATTCTCGTTCATGTCGGCATCGACACGGTCGCCCTGCAAGGGGACGGCTTCGATGTCCTCGTGACCGAAGGGGCGCGCGTGACGAGCGGCCAACTGCTGCTTCGCTTCGACTTGGATCGCGTGTTGCGCGGCGCGAAGAGCTTGATGACGCCGGTCCTCGTCACGAACGCACACGCGTATCGCATCGAGCCCGTGCAGTGCAATCGGTCGGTTGAGATCGGAGAGCCGCTGTTTAGCATCATGTCGAGCGGCGCGAAGACAAGTGAGGCGAAGGTCGACGCAGCGGCGCCTTCGTTCGCGAAGCAGGTCATCGTGCGTCATGCGCACGGCCTGCACGCACGGCCTGCCGCAGTGATCGCCGCCGGGTTGCGCGGTGTCGCGGCGGACGTGCGTGTCGAAGCGCACGGGCGCAGCGCCAATGCGAAGAG
>JBDZVE010000114.1:8446-11310 GCA_040255535.1 Lysobacterales bacterium
TGCTCGACATCGCGGAGGAGACCTGGCTCGTGCTCGATGCGGAGGCGAGTCAGCTTCGCATACTCGAACGTGAGCAGGATCGACAGGCCGCGGAGCGCTCGCTCGCGGAGCGTCGCGAGCGCGCGCACGCCGAGCGAGTCGCCGCGCAGCAAGATGCTCGGGCGGCGGACGGCGAGCGCGTTCAAGTGTGGGCGAACTTGGCCTCGCTCTCCGACGCACAGCTTGCAGTCGCGCAGGGCGCCGAGGGCTGCGGCCTCCTGCGCACGGAGTTCTTGTTTCTCGAACGCTCGACGCCGCCGGATGAGCGCGAGCAGCTCGAGCAATATCAAGCGATCGCGACGAAGCTCGGAGAGCGACCGCTCACGATTCGCACGCTCGACATCGGCGGCGACAAGCCGGTGCCGTACTTGCCGCTGCCGGACGAGCGGAATCCGGCGCTCGGCTTGCGTGGGGTCAGGACCAGTCTCTGGCGCCCGGATCTGCTGAGAGTGCAATTGCGGGCGCTGCTGCGAGTCGAGCCTGCGTCCCGTGTGCGAATTCTGATTCCGATGGTCACGGACGTCACTGAAATCGCGACTGTGCGTTCGGCTGCGCAGGAAATCGCTGCTGAGCTCGGCCTCGATTCGCTGCCGCCATTCGGAGCGATGATCGAAACGCCGGCATCGGCGCTGCTCGCGCGCGAGCTTGCGGAAGTGGTCGACTTCTTCTCGATCGGCACGAACGATCTCACGCAATACGTGCTCGCGATGGATCGCGAGCATTCGGATCTTGCGGCGCGCATCGACGGCCTGCATCCCGCGGTATTGCGAATGATTCGGCTCGTCACGGAGGCGGCGAAGACGAGGCAGCGGCCTGTTGCCGTGTGCGGCGGGCTCGCATCCGACCCGGGCGCTGCGCCGATTCTGATCGGGCTCGGCATTCGCGAGCTTTCGGCGGTGCCGTCCGTCATCCCGCGCCTGAAGGCGACGATTCGCGCGTTGCGGATCGACGAGTGCGAGCACATTGCCGAACGCGCGCTCGCATCGTCGACCGCGGACGAAGTACGCGCGCTCGTTCGCCGCAGCGAGGACTCAACCGTGAGGAGCTCTGCATGAAGATCGCTCTTTCGGGCTTACAAAGCATTGGCCGCGCCTTGATGCTGCCGATCGCAGTGCTGCCGATTGCCGCGCTGCTCCTGCGGCTTGGCCAGCCGGATTTGCTCGACGTTGCCGCGATGGCGGCGGCAGGCCAAGCGATCTTCGACAATCTCGGCTTGTTGTTTGCGATCGGCGTTGCGGTCGGCCTCGCGCGCGAGAATCACGGCGCGGCGGGACTTGCGGCGGTCGTCGGATTTCTCGTTGCGACGCGCGGCGCGGAAATTCTGATCGAGGTGCCGCCGGAAGCGATCGGCGCGCTGACCGATCGTGCGCGAGATCTCGCGATCGATGCGTTCCGCGAGCAGGCGCTCGCGAAGTTGAGCGTGCCGCTCGGCATTCTCTCCGGTCTCATCGCGGGCGTGCTGTACAACCGCTACAGCGACATTCGGCTGCCCGAGTATCTCGCGTTCTTCGGCGGCCGGCGCTTCGTGCCGATTGCGAGCGGTCTCGCGGGTCTCGTGCTCGCGCTCGGCTTCGGCTACGGCTGGCCGATTCTCGAGCACGGCATGGATACGGCGAGTCGCGCGATTCTCGATTCCGGCAGCTTCGGTTTGTTTGCCTACGGCGTCTTGAACCGCGTGCTCATCGTCACCGGGCTGCACCATATCCTCAACAATCTCGCATGGTTCTTCCTCGGCGATTTCGGCGGAGCGACCGGTGACCTCCGCCGATTTTTTGCAGGAGATCCGGACGCCGGTGCGTTCATGAGCGGGTTCTTTCCCGTGATGATGTTCGGCCTGCCGGCCGCGTGTCTCGCGATGTATCACACCGCGCGCCCCGAACGTAAAAAGGTTGTCGGCGGTCTCTTGTTATCGACTGCACTGACTTCGTTTTTGACCGGCGTGACCGAGCCGGTCGAATTCATGTTCATGTTCCTCGCCCCGATCCTGTACGCAATTCACGCGGTGCTGACCGGCGTCTCGATGGCGATGATGGATTTTCTCGAGGTGAAGCTCGGCTTCGGGTTCTCTGCCGGATTGTTCGACTACCTGCTCAATTTCAATCTCGCAACGCGACCGTTGTGGCTCGTGCCGATCGGGCTCGTGTACTTCGCTATCTACTACGGCGTGTTCCGATTCGCGATCGTCCGCCTCGATCTCAAGACACCGGGCCGCGATGCGGAGCAGTTCCCTCCCTCGCGAAGCGGGGAACGGTTAGGGAGGGGGCAGCGAGAAACTTCGGAGGGCGCGCAAGCCTGGATCGCCGCGCTCGGCGGCGCGGGGAACCTGAAGTCAGTCGATGCGTGCACGACGCGGCTGCGTTTGCTGGTAAACAATCAAGGCGCCGTGATCGAGCCGCAGTTGAAGGCGCTCGGCGCACGCGGCTTCGTGCGCCCGGGCGGCGACGCGCTGCAAGTCGTCGTGGGCCCGCAAGCGGATCAGCTCGCAGGCGACATCAACGCGGCGTTGAAGCGCGTTGGTGCTCGTTCGCAGCCAACATCGGCGCAACAGCACGAAGCACGTTCCGAAGCTCCCGCGACCGAAGAGCAGCGCCGTATCGCCGCCACACTTCTTGCAGCCCTTGGTGATCGCGGCAACATCGAGTCGGTCGATGCACATTCGACCCGAGTGCGTGTGCAAGTAGCGGATGGAGCGAAGATCGACGAGAACGCGGTGAGGACGCTCGGCGTGCGCGGCATCGCGAGACCCGCACCGAATATCGTGCACCTGCTCGTCGGCCGCGTCGCGCCGCAGCTCGAAGCACTGCTTCGCGCAGCGATGTAGGTCG
>JBDZVE010000218.1:0-2087 GCA_040255535.1 Lysobacterales bacterium
GCGTACAGATTCCAGGTTGCATGAGTCGCGGCGGCGAGAAGAACGGCAAGGAGGGCGAGAAGAGGCACGTGCTGGTGGAGTCCGGTCCAGGAAATTGATGCGGATGAAGACTGGGCCGAGAATCTACAGGAAAGAGCGTTCTTTCTCTTGAAGACCGCTAGTCCGGCAACGCGCCATGGAAGCAGGCTTTCTACCCGTCAACTGTCAACCGTCAACCCGCAAAGTCAGTGCCGCTGGATTCGATCCCTTGTATCTGAATCCATCGCCCCCAGGTTTCATTTTCATTGGGCGCGCTGCGCATCGCATCCCTTCACAACTCTAGACGTAGACACCCAGTTACTTGGACTCATTCTCACAGCCCGCCGCCTACCACGCCGTCTATCGTTCGCGCGACTATGCCGCCTGCGAGCATCGCGCATTCGTGCTGAGGGCGGTCGGGATCGAACACGTTGTCGGCTCAGCCGATTCGGGATACGTTGTCCTCGTGCCCGAGGAGCGCGTACGCGAGGCGTTGGAGCACCTGGCGCGATATGAGGAAGAGAATGCCGCCGCGCCGCGTCCGGAGCCGCCGCTCGAGCTGCACGGATCCGCTTGGCTGTCCACCGTTCTTTACGCGTTCGGCTTGGTGCTGATTGCCTACTGCGCCGGCGCTGCGATTGGCGGGATCGATTGGTTCCAGACCGGCGCTCTGCTGCCTGCGAGCGAAGCTCGCGGCGAGCCGTGGCGGGTCGTCACGGCGCTCACGCTTCACGCGGACTTGGGGCACTTGCTCGGAAATCTCGCGTTCGGCTGCCTGTTCGGCTATTTCGCCGCGCAGCTCGTCGGGCCGGGCACGGCGTGGCTCAGCATTCTTGTCGCGGGTGCGCTCGGAAACTGGGTCGACAGCGCACTGATGCCCGGGGGGCACACGACGATCGGCGCTTCGACCGCGGTATTCGCGACGCTCGGTTTGGTCGCGGCTTACTCTTGGAAACGACACTCGATCGGCGCGTTGCGCTGGGCGCATCGTTTTGCGCCGCTCATTGCGGCGGCCGCGCTGCTCGGATTTACCGGCGCGGGCGGAGAGCGCACGGACGTGCTCGCACACTTGACAGGATTCGGATCCGGCGCGCTCGTCGGTTTGCTGAATGCGCTACCGCAAACCCGCGCTTTCTTCAAGCGCATCCCGCAGCTCGCATCCGGTCTTTTGGCCATTGCGATCGTGATCGCTGCATGGCGTTGGGGATTCGTGAGCTCGGCCTGAACCATTGCGTTATCCACAGAAGCGGTGGAAAACTTCTGGATAAGACGGGCTTGACTTCGCGCATCTGCGGCGGATTATGGCCTGATCGTTGGATTGATTGTTACGTGATCAATGCAGTCTCGTTACGATCAGCGCAGGAAGAATTCCAATAACAACGATGATCTCTTCCCGGGAGAAACTCACGATGGCGAGTTCGGTTCGACCGTAGGAGGGCCCACAGAGCCGTCTTACGTCACACCTTACACATTACACCTTACACCGCGAGTCGGGCTGCGAGCCCGATCTTAGCGCTCGTGTTCACGGAGGGTTCCATGCGGCGACACGGCATCTTCTTGACGATCGTGCTCGCACTTTGTGCGGGGGCAATCTCGATCCTCGCGCAAGACGACGATGGCCCGGCGCGCAAGCTCGATGTGTGGTACGTGCCCACGCCTCCCGAAATCGTCGACCGCATGCTGGATGTGGCGAACGTGCGGCCGGGCGATGTCGTGTACGACCTTGGTTGCGGCGATGGGCGCATGGTGATCGCTGCCGCGAAAAAGTTCGGCACCCGAGGATTCGGCGTGGATCTCGATCCGCAACGCATCCGCGAAGCACGCGCGAACGCCAAAGCGGCAGGCGTGGAACAGCTCGTCAAATTCGAAGTCGGCGATATGTTCGAAACGGACATCAGCGAAGCGACCGTCGTGATGCTGTACCTCCTGCCCGAGCTCAATCGCCGGCTCATGCCCAAATTACAATCCGAGCTCAGACCCGGCGCCCGCGTCGTCTCGCACGACTTCGACATGGGCAAAGACTGGCCCCCGGAGGAGTACATCAAGCTGGGGACGAGCGGAATCTATCT
>JBDZVE010000115.1:0-11225 GCA_040255535.1 Lysobacterales bacterium
CCTTCGACATTCTTGGCCACTTGCTCTGCCCGTCGTCGCGCTTGGGCATCGTCGACGAACCCGCTCAACTGCACCGTGCCTTCGAACGTCTCGACATTGATTTGATAGGCCTTGGTCGTCGAATCAGCGACCAGCGCCGATTTCACTTTCGCGGTGATCACGCTGTCGTCCATGACACGTCCCGCAGTCGCACCGGCATTCTCCATCGCGCCGCTTTCGGAGGTCGATGCACAACCAATCAAACCTGTCGCAAATAAGGCGACCACCGCTGCTACCGCACTCTTCTTGATCATCATGAAACTCCTACGTAGAGACTAGGACGACTGATCTAAAAAGAATCGAGACCGCGGTGAAGTTCCAGTCAACAGTTTTGTCTATGTAGTGCTTCTCAATACAGACGAATCGACATGCTCAACAAAAAACCAAGGCCCGGCGTAACCGGGCCTTTGTATATCGAAGGAGAGCAGAGATTTGGCTTCGCTACACGGGCGTCGAGATCGTGCCGTTGCAAATCGGTTCCAACGCAACGAGGCCGTCCAACGCGCCGCCGCTTCCCAGCGCACTGCCGAATTTCCCGGTAAACAGACCCGTCTCGCTATGCAGCGCCATATAGTTGAGCAGCACCGTTTGGACGAGCAGGTTCACGCTGTTGGCCGCCGGGCTACTCGCCGTCTCGACATCTCCATCCCGACGGAAGTAGCCGATCTGATGAGTGCCGTTCAACAGTACCGGACGCGCGATCGGGTTGTAGACAAGGAAGAACGAAGCCGCGGTCTGTTGATTGTCGCCGGTCCACACACCTTTGCCGCCACCGCCCGCCGAGTCGTCGGTCATGCCGTTGGACGACACGGAGCCGTCGCTGAAGACATAGAGCATTAGCGGCTTGCCTTGCCGTGCAGCGTACTCCAGGCATGCACCCATGCATTGGCCCGCGCGGAAGTCCCGGCTTTCGCCTGTCGCGCGATCCCCGGTGTGGTAATCGAAGCCGCCCATGCTGATCGTGCCCGCCCCAGCATTCCCTTGGACGACGAGCTTCATCACGGAAGCCGTCTTCTGGAATTCGCCGTCTCCGCCGAAGTTCGCGCCGAAGATGGCGGTAATGTCCGAATCTTGCGCCGGATCGAGGGCACCGGGATCACTGAAGGTATTCACCGTATCGGCGGTCTTCACGTAGCTGCACAAGAAGCGTTTGCGGGTGTCGACGTCCTCCTCCATATCGAGCGCAGTCGTCACGGTGCCGGCTTCCTGTAAATCCGTCGGGCCTGTCCCTAAGCCGACCTTCGACTTGCTGAGGAGCGCCATCGTTTCGAGCGAACGCACGGTGTCTTCAGGACGAAGAATCGTCGCCACTTCACCCGTGTCGACCAAACCTCTCACGTCGCTCGCTCGATCGATCTTCGTCGGCCGATTTTCCGGATCGATCAGCGACGCCGGCGCCATGGAATTGCCGCCGGACTCCGAATTCTGCGACCCGATGAGCGTCAATAGCTCGCCCTTCGCACCCGCCCTTGCGATGCCGTACATCGGATTATGAGGATTGTTGCCGGTGTCGTTTTCGGAACGCGCCGGAATCACCGCGCCATTGACGTTTGCGCGCGTTGCTTCGGTCGTAGTGGAGAGCATCCCGCGCAGGAATGCGCTGTCGGAATGAAACGCCAAACCGAACTGCGTATCGATGAAATTCCCCGTCGAGGAGTCGGGCACCATGTCCCCGGGCAACCCGAGCTTCGAATAGCCCTGCACGCTTAGCGTATCGAGCTGATCTTTCGTTCCGACGAGAACGTTCGAACCCGCGATGTTTGCGCCACCCGCCAAGTCGAAGCAGATGAACGGAATCTTGCCCGCTCCGCCTGTGATGTTGCAGACATCTTCCTTCAAGGACAGGATGTCTGGCGTGAGCGTCGTCGTCGGCGCCGCGCCGGCGCGGCCGGATTTCAAGAGCGCGGCCAGCATCGTCGGTGCGACGATCGTGGCTGCACCGGTCAGAAAGCCCTGCGCCAGGAAGTCACGGCGCGTGACCGGCTTTTTGTGGCCCTCGTGCCTAAGTGGCTCGTCGAGGCCGTACGTTCGCTTTCTTCGAGACTTGATGATGAACGACATGAAACCCGCCTCTTATTGAACGATCGTCGCAGCGCTGCCGAGCGCCGCGCCGCACGCTGCTGTAGCAACATCGCTTGTGCGTTTGGCCGTCGTACAGGCGCTCGCGTCGCACAGATCGACGATCAGCGCATCGAGCTTATCCTGCACGTCCTCCTTCCGCGGCTGGCTCGCGACACTCCCGATCGCCTTCGCGAACAACGGGTCGATGATCGCGCTGCGATCCGCCGCTGTCGTGATGCTCGCCGGGAACTTGTCGTCGAAGAACTCATCGCGCAAGTTCTGGTCGTTGACCATCACGTTGCAATACTGAAGCGCCAACTGCGCAACGGACGTTTGGTGCGACGACAAGTACGCCTGGATATCCGTGATCGCCGGCAGCGATTGACGGATGCTCGTATAGGTCGACTTCACCCTTGCGTTGTTCGGGCTTACACCGGTGATCGCGGCCATCGTGGCATTGATCGAGTCGAACGTGCGCACGCCGATATCCGAGGAACGACTCACGTACGTGGGCGAGACCGGTACGGCTTCCGCGAAGGCCGAGCAAGCATCGGTTTGCGTGCCAAGCTGATCGAAGCACAAGTAGAACTCATCGCTCGCCGGGCCGAGCTCGAGCGGAATCACGGTTCCGACGCTGGAGATCGGGTAGCCCGTCGTCGATGAATAGCCCTCATCCGTAATCGTCATATCGAGCAACCGGTACGCTTGCCCCACCTGCGGCTCGGCGCCGTTCATGCCGATACGCATGCCCTTGAGCGCGAGGTTGCCCGGCGTCACGGTCGGATCGAGGCTGATGAAGGCCGGTTTGTTGAATAGATAGCCGTGGCTGTCGTACTGCTCCGCTTCGAACATTACGTAGGAATCGGCAAGACCCGTGATGTGTTCGACACCGAACAGCAAATAGTACTTCTGGCCCACGCCCGCGGCGAAGTTCTGCTGGATCTGTTCCTCCGTCAACGCGCGATCATGAATTGCGACGAACCGGACGACGCCTGCCCACGGTCTATCGTTGCTGACTTCGTTGCCGAGCACGAGCGCGAAGCTGTTGTCCCACTCGCCGAGCTCGCCGCCGCCCGCATCCTGCACACCCGTATCCTGACCGTTTACGTAGATGCGACGGCCGCGGACCGGATCGAACGTCACGACGACATGCTGCAGCGCTGCCTGCAACCGCTCTTCTTCGTCGATCGTGGTCAACTTCGGTTCGCCATTCGCATCCGTCGCGGTGCTGCGCGCGAAGAACTCGTAGTTGTACATCTGCTGACCGAGCGTGAAATTGCGCGCCGTCTTGCTCCCCGAGTAGCTCACGATACGTGCATCTTCCTGCGTGACATTGCCAGGGATCACCCAGGCCTCGATCGAGTACTCACCGGTGAGCGTGATGTGCTGATACAGCTTCCGGCTCGTCGTCGTCGACGCCTGTGCTTTGGCCGTTGGGCTCTTGAACATCACGCCCCAACCGCCGACCCACTCGAAATCCGTGCCGACTCTGCCCGTCAACGTGAGATTGGCGGCAGGATCCACACCGCTCGTGTCGTAGGCCGTGTTGCCGCTGCCCGTCTGGAATTCATACAGCGCGATCACGTTCCTGTCGTAGCGACTTCCGCCGCTCGCGATCGTGCCCTCATAGAGCGTCGAAGCCTTGCTGACGACGGTGTTCGTCACCGCGTTCAATGGAATGCCATTCGCCATCGCCTCGATCGCGGCGCGCATTTCCTCGGCGTCGTCCGCACAGGCGTTCTTGCAGTTGTGGAATTCCTTGCCGAGGCGAACGACGAAGCGCGAATTCTCCGGGTTGTTCAAATTCATCTTCGGTATCGCCGCCTGGTACGCCTCTTCGATGTTGTCGGAGGCGAAGAACGGCGACTGCGCCGTCGGCGAGCTGGAGCGATGACACTCCCAGCAGTCGTACTCGAGCAGGAGGTCGTACACACCCTGGAAACCCGCCTCTGCTGCGGTCGCAGGGAAGCGCTTGCTGCTGCCCGGATCTCGGACGTCCTCCGGCGGCACGAGCTCGATTTGTTTGCCACCGCCGTCCGCTGAACCGACCCAGTCGGTGATCCAACGGGTGAGAATCGTCGCGCAGGCGCCGGGATCGGCTTCCCAGCAGTTGTGGCCGCCAGCCACCTTGAGCACGAGCGGCGACTGCGACGGCGTCGTGCGATCCACGATCGCGGATGCCTGCTGGTACGCTTCGTTCACATCATCGGAGCGCGCGAACGTAGGCGCCTGCCCGCCGGCGTTGTGACACCCGCCGCATCGGCCATCCGTGCGAATGTTCTCCCAGAAGTTGATGCGGAAGGCTTGAACATCATCGGTCGCAGGCGCAGGGCCGCTGTATGCGGGGCCTGCGTTGGGCGGGCTCGTGGGATCATTCGTCACCGTATCGGCACCGCCGCTGCAGGCGCTGAGCACTAATGCACCCGTAAGCGCGAGCGCAAAGCGGATGACGGATAGCGTTCCGCTGTGAACGGCGGACGGCGGACGGCGGACGGTGAAGATCCTCGCATCGCGAGCTCCCTCCCCTGCGGAGCGGGGGAGGGTTAGGGTGGGGGCATCTTTCCGGCCCAAGACTCCGGCCTTCAGCCTCCGCTCTGAAAATAAGGTGCGCTTCATGCTCACTGTCTCCTCAATTGCCGGCGCAGTAGGCAGCGGTGTCAGCAAACACCTGTTTCAAATTGAAGTTGTAAGCGCCTTGGAAGGCGTTCGTGATCTCGGTGACTTTGTTGTGGTCTGCCGCGTCGCTCGGCGAGCGGAAGCACATCGTGCGAAACACCTTTTCTACCTGGCACTGCGCGAAGGCATCGCTCGATGCCAACTCTCGCGCCATGGATTTCGCGCCCGCACCTTTGCCCGGCAGCGATTCTGACCAGCCGAGCAGCGTGTTCGGCCCAGGCAGCCGCATCCGGTTCTCCCACTGATCGTCCGGCGTGACGTAACCGGGCTTGAAGTTGTCGGAGTTGATCAAGTACTTCGGCTGGACGACGCCGGGTGTATAGACGAGCTGACCGCCTGCACCGATCGTCTCGTCGAAGTCGTAATAGGCAAATGCCTGCGCCATCGAGTCCATGACGCTATGGCACCCGATGCAGTTGTTGAGGAAGACGCTGCTGTCGCCGCCGGGGCTGCGAGTAACGTCTTGACGGATTCGATCCGGCGGCTTCGTGATGTCCATCACCTGTTCCATGTCTCGGCACAGGTGATTGAGCATCGTGAAGCGAAACATTGCGCGATTCGTGCCGTCGATGAAGAACGCTTGCGCAGCGGCACGCGAAGTGATGACTCCAGCTGTCGCCTCCGACGGTAACCCGTTCACCGAGGATTGAACGACCGGCATGAGCTCATCGCGCAAATTCGCGTTGTTGCTCTCGAGCGCTTCGTACATGTCGTTGTTGGCCGGCGAATACGAGCCGCTTCTGCCCACGTACAACACGTCATCCCACAGCACGCGCCGAAAATCGGCTTCGTCGCGCACCAAGCCGATGACCGTCGCGGTGTAATCGTTCAATGGCGCGAACACATTCTGGTCGCGGTTCGTCCACGGCGTCGCGAAGTTCTTAAGCGTGACGCTGTAGAAGTTGCTGGAGCGCGGATCGCTCTCGTTGTTGATGATGTACATCGCCGTTTGCGCTGCGGTATGCGTCTCCATATAGGCTTCGAGCGCATCGAGCGTTTCGGGCGCCGGAGGCGTACCGGTCAGGCGGTCATACATACGTTTGGCCTGGGCGCGGCCGAAGGGATCCGCCATCGCTGACTGTGGCCCAAGCGCCAATACGGCGGCCGCGATCGCGCCGGCAAGCGCTCGCGCGAGCCAATCGGGTTGACCTACGCGACAGTCCGATTCAGTTCTTTGATGCATCTTGCTCATGCCAGGCCTTGGTGAGTCGGATTTTCGGTTTGGTGGAGTGGTGCCGGCTCGTACAAAGTCGGCCATCCTCCGACATGCGGGCCGGACTATACGCAGCGAAAATCGACCGAGTAACTGTCTCAAACGTCAGACGTCGCGCTGAAGAGACAGTGTCGAAACGTTCGCGCGCGCGTGTAGTCTCGCCGCCACGATGCGACTGCATTCAACCTGCGGCGCTAAGGGCGGGAATGTGAGCGACGTCACGCTCTGGCAGGATCTAGGGCACAGCGGTTTATACAATCAGGGTTCGTCGCGGCCACTCTGTGACTTGCTTAACGGATCACGGAATATGTCGCGTTGATCATGGGGACCGTTGACGGCTGACGATCAGAGCAAGAAACCTATCGACGTCAGCGACCGCGCATCGCCCGAGCGAGCCCTCAAAGATCGACAACGAAGCAGCTGGTACCGATGCCGGAGTTACGGAATGTCTAACGAAGCGGTAACCCCACGAGTGATCTCTCGAGGCACCATCGACGCATTCGTCCGCGCAGCGGCGCTCCTCGCCACGCTCATCCTCACCGCTTGCAGCAGCGGTACCGGCGGTACTGACGTGACGATCGGCAGCGGCCAGAACATGGATCCGGTCACGCTCGATTTTCCGGTGTTCTATGTGAAGCGTCCGGTGCCGGACCCCGAAGATACCGAGGTCATGGATTTCGACATTCGCGAGCCGCTCGGCTTCCAAGTGGGCGCGGATCTCTACATGCGCGACAAGGCATCGCCCTCGGCGCTCGAAGTGAACCTCACCGAGGAGCAAACGCAGGGCTTCGGCGATATTCGCGACGTCGACGTCAACTTCGACGGCACCAAAGTGATCTTCTCGATGCGCATTATCGAAGATCCCGACGCCGATCCGCTGCCGACCTGGAACATCTGGGAATACGACATCCCGACGAACACACTGCGGCGCATCATCGCCTCGGACACGATCGCCGAGGAAGGCCACGACATCATGCCGCACTATTTGCCGGACGGACGCATCGTGTTTACGTCCACGCGGCAGCGGCAATCGCGCGCGATCCTGCTCGACGAGAACAAGCCGCAGTTCGCCGCTCAGGTCGAGGCCGGCCCTGAACAACCGGCGTTTCTATTGCACGTCATGGACGAGAACGGCACGAACATCAACCAGATTACCTTCAACCAGAGCCACGACCTGGACCCGTCGGTGCTGAGCGATGGACGGATCATCTATACGCACTGGGAACAGGCGCTCCAGGGCAGCCAAATGGACTTGTATGTGATCAGGCCGGACGGCAGCGACCGCCAACTCCTCTACGGCGCGCACAGCCACACGACCGGCACGGTCGATCCGGAGACGAACCAGCCCTCGACGATTCAGTTTCTTCAGCCGCGTGCGATGCAGGACGGCCGCACGCTCGCACTCATTCGCCCGTTCACCGGCACGAATGAAGGCGGCGATCTCGTGCTCATCGATACGGCGAATTACGTCGATAACACGCGCGGCTCGAGCCCGGCGAATGCGGGCTTGCGAGGCCCGGCGCAGATGCGCGCACTCCCGACGGATGTACGGACGATCCCCGGACCTTCTCCGGGCGGTCGCTTCCGTTCGGCGGCGCCCTTATTCGATGGTACGAATCGTTTGCTCGTGAGCTGGTCGCAGTGCCGGCTCGTCGAAGGAGGTCGCATCGTCCCGTGCACTTCGGACCGCCTCAACGACACCGTCAATCCGCCCGTCGAAGCGCCCCCGCTGTATGGCATTTATGTCTACGACGTGCGCGACAACACGCAGAAGCCGATCGTCGCACCGCAGGAAGGCTTCATCTATACGGAAGTCGTCGCCGGCGCGCCCCAGCCGCTGCCGCCTGTCATTCTCGATCGCGTCGCCGGTGTGGACTACCCGGATGAGTTGCTGACGGAGAGCGCAGGCGTCCTCAGCATTCGCAGCGTGTACGACGTCGATGGCGTCGACACCGCACCCGGCGGCATCGCCGCGGTCAGCAACCCGTCCAACGCCCAGTACGCGAATCGGCCCGCACGCTTTCTGCGCATCGAAAAGGTCGTCTCGCTGCCGGACGAGGACACTTACGATTTCCGCAACAGCGCCTTTGGCGTCGCGGGCCGCCGCTTCGGCATGCGTGAGATATTGGGGTACGCGCCGATCGAGCCGGACGGGTCGGTGCTCGTGAAAGTCCCGGCAAACGTCGCCTTCGCGATCAGCGTTCTGGATGCGAATGGCCGGCGACTGCCCGGCGTGCTCGGCGCGCGTCATTCGAGCTGGTTGCAGGTCGTGCCGGGCGAGACGCTCGAATGCAATGGCTGTCACGCTGCGAACACGGATCCGCCGAGCGCACATGGCCGCAAAGGGCTGACAGACAGCGTCAATCCTGGCGCTCCCATCACGGGCGGCGCATTTCCAGGCACGAACCCCGTGCTGGCACCCCTGGATATGGGCGAGACGATGGCGCAGGCCCGAGGGCGCGCGATGTGCAATGGTGTGTGCGAGCTCAGCGTCGATATTGCATTCGACGACCTTTGGCAACCAGGCTACGACCCAATGGCGACGCCTGGGTCATTCGACATGTGCTACGGGTCCGCCACGAATATTCCGAACGACCCTGCGAACCCCGCGAGCACGCACGTGTGCATGACCCGGCTCTCGACGCCGCTGCCGACGACCGACGCGTGTCGTACGCAGTGGACGGGTCTCTGCAGAATCACGATCAACTACGAGCAGATCATCCATCCTCTGTGGAGCATCGATCGGTTTGTCGATGAAGATGGGGTCGTCGGCAACGACGTCGATGCGAATGGCGTCGAGATCAATCACAAGTGCACGATCTGCCACTCGCCCGTCGCGGCGGATTCGACCGTGCAGGTTCCCGCCGGGGATCTCGATCTCACCGACGGAGCCTCCGATGAAGAGCCCGACCATTTCCGCGCCTATCGCGAGCTCCTGTTCGGCGACGTCGGTCAAATAGTGAACGATGACGGGGTGCTCGAGGACGAATGCATCCAAACCGTCGTCGACCCCGAGACCATGGTGGAAACGTGCGTGGCGTTCCGTCAGGTGCCCGCGCCGATGAGCGGTGCCGGAGCCCGCAGCTCCACCCGCTTCTTCGACACCATGGAGGGGCGCCGGGTCATCACCGTCGACCATAGCGACTTTATGTCACCAAGTGAGTTACGCTTACTATCCGAATGGCTTGATATCGGCGCGCAGTACTACAACGATCCATTCGCCGCACCGGAGAATTGATGAGTCGTCCGCCCTCGCTGGTAATTCTGCTGGTCCTGCTTTTTACAGCGAGTGCGCAAGCCGACGACGAACCGCGCAAGATCCTGATTGCGGACCCGTTCATCGAGCTGCATACCGGGCCGGGGCGGGGGTATCCCATCTTCCATGTCGTCGAACGCGGCCGCGAGGTCTACATCGTCAAGCGCCGCACCGACTGGTTTCAGATCCGGACCGATCGAGGCGTCGAGGGCTGGGCCCCGCGCGAACAGATGATCGCGACGCTCGAACCGACCGGCGAGCCGCTCGACCTCCAGGAGCCGGCCCGCGAGAATTACATGAGTCGCCGCTGGCAAGGCGGCGTGATGGCGGGAGACTTCGGCGGCGCGAGCCTCATCTCTGCATTCGGCGGCTACGCCTTCAGCGATAACCTTTCGATCGAGCTCACGGTCAACCATATCCTCGGCGAGTTCTCGAACGGCTATAGCGCCACCCTCGGGCTCATGCACGTGTTCGTCCCCGAATGGCGCATCTCGCCCTACTTCACGCTCGGCACCGGCGTCATCTATACCGAGCCGAAATCGACGCTCGTGCAGGCCGAAGACCGCGACGACCAGATCGGCTACGTCGGCGGCGGCCTCCAGTTCTATTTGACTCGCCGTTTCATGTTGCGCTCGGAGTATCGAAACAACGTCATCTTTACGAGCCGCGACGATAACGAGGAAGTGGACGAATGGAAGTATCTCGGATTCGCGTTCTTTTTCTGATCGTACTCTGCTCGGCCACCCTGCCCGGCTGCGCTTGGATCGGCCGTGGCGGCGACTTGCCGCCCGAGCCTGTCGCACCGGCCGCGCAAACGGACGAGGGGTTGGGCGCTCCAGAGACGGAAGGTCCGATCATCAATCCGCAAGTCGAGCGTCGCGAGATCAAGAGGACGCGCATCGATACCGAGGACTTCGAGATCGGTGCCTACGTAGGCATCCTCAGTATCGAGGACTTCGAGAGCAATGCCGTGTACGGCGCAAGGCTTGCCTATCATTTAACGGAAGACTTTTTCCTCGAGGGGACGCTCGGGCAATCGCGCGCGGGGCGTACGAGCTACGAGAACCTCTCGGGCTCCGCCGACCTTCTCGAAGACGACGATCGGGACTACACCTACTACGCGTTGTCTATGGGCTGGAACGCCCTGCCCGGAGAGATCTTCATCGGCAAGAACCGCGCGTACAACTCGGCGTTCTATTTGGTCGCCGGAATCGGAAGCACCAGGTTCGCAGGCGACGATCGTTTTACCGTAAACGGCGGATTCGGATTTCGCGTGCTGCCGAGCGACTGGCTTGCCGTGCATTTCGACGTCCGCGATCACGTCTTTGATATCGATCTCCTCGGCAAGAAGAAGATCGTCAATAATTTAGAAGCACATCTCGGTTTGTCGATTTTCTTCTGAGCGACGATGCCTGTTCCGTTGCAGAACGGGATCTAAGGGGAAACCCTGGATTTCAAGCCCGACGAGGCTTGATCAAGGCTTCGCCAGCACCGAGGAGGACACCCACCATGCCGTCACGGACCATCAAGCACTGGATTCGCGCTGCCGCCATTGCGACGACGCTCGTCGTTTCATCGACGGTCGGCGCGAGCAGCTCCGCCGCACCGAATTTCACGCTACCGTCGCGAAGCGGCGACATGGTGTCGCTGGCACAGTTGAAAGGCCAAGTCGTGATGCTTAACTTTTGGGCGAGCTGGTGCGGCCCGTGTCGCCAGGAAATGCCGCTTCTCGATCAAATGCACAAGCGCTACAGTTCGCTTGGCTTCACGCTGCTCGGCGTGAACGTGGAAGCAAACACGGAGGATGCCGAGCGTTGGCTCGCGGAGACGCCCGTGTCGTTTCCCGTGCTGTTCGACAAAGAGAGCAAGGTGAGCGAGCTGTACAAGGTGAGCGCGATGCCGAGCACCGTGTTCATCGATCGAAAGGGCAACATTCGCTACTTGCATCGCGGCTACAAGCCGGGCGACGAGAGCGAATAT
>JBDZVE010000019.1:0-10473 GCA_040255535.1 Lysobacterales bacterium
CGCTGCTTGAAATCCTCCGGCGTCAACTGATGCCGGGCGAGCAGCTTGTAGAAGTCCGTTCGATTTCGCTTCGCCAAGCGCGCCGCTTGGCTCACGTTGCCGCCCGTGATCTGCAGGATCTGCGAGAGGTAGTTGCGCGTAAATTCGTCGCGGGCCTCGTCGAACGAGGGGAGGCGGCTCGGGCCGCCGCCGAGTGCGGCCTGAACGAGCTCGGCGCTGATGATCGGGCTCGTTGCCAGCGCCACGTTCTGACGGACGACGTTCTCGAGCTGGCGCACGTTGCCCGGCCACTCGGCGCTCACCAGAAGCTCCACGGCCTCCGGGGCGTAGATGTGGCGAGGCTGGCCGGTTTCTTGCGCCACCTTCTCGAGAAAGTGCGAGATCAGCAGCGGTACGTCTTCGCGGCGTTTCGCGAGCGAAGGCATCTCGATGTGCACGACGTTGAGGCGGTAGTAGAGGTCCTCGCGGAAGTGGCCGCCCATGATGAGCTGCTTCAGATCGCGGTGCGTCGCAGAGATGATGCGAACGTTCACCGTGGTCGCATCGGTGCTTCCGACCGGGCGCACCTGGTTCTCTTGCAGGACGCGCAGCAGCTTCACCTGCAGGCGCATCGGCATGTCGCCGATTTCATCCAGCATCAGCGTGCCGCCGTCGGCCGCCTGGAACAAACCGCGATGCTCTCTAATCGCGCCGGTGAACGCGCCTTTGACGTGACCGAAGAGCTCGCTCTCGAGCAGGTTTTCGGCCATCGCGCTGCAGTTGATCGCAACGAAGGGACGGTTGCGCCGCGGGCTCGCCTTGTGAATTGCGCGAGCGAGCAGCTCTTTGCCCGTGCCGCTTTCGCCGGTGATCATGACGCGTGCGTCGGTGCCGGCAACCATGTGCGCCTGCGCGAGCCGCTCTTCCATGATCGTGCTGCGGGTGATGATTTCGCTGCGCCAATCTTCGGTCGTGTCCGCGAACCCGGAGACCTTCAGCGCCTTTTGCACCTGGTCGAGCAGCTCCTGCTTGTCGACCGGCTTCGTCAGGAATGCGAAGGCGCCGCTCTGCGTCGCTTGCACCGCATCAGGAATCGTTCCATGGGCGGTGAGGATGATGACGCGCAGTCCCGGCGCACGGCTCTGAATTTCTTTCAGAAGGCCGATGCCGTCCATTTGATCCATGCGCAAATCCGTGATCACGAGATCCGGACGCACGCGGGACAGTGCAGCGAGGGCGGAGGCTGCGCTTTCGACAGCTTCCACTTCGTAGTTTTCGGCACGAAGACGGATCGTGAGCAGCCGAAGCAGCCCAGGATCATCATCAACGACCAGCAGTCGGGCCTTGCGTTTCACTTGGGAGGGCGGCGGAGTCACGATTGCCAGGGGGCGTGGGACTGCGTTCAATGATGGACCTCTCGATTTCTTTGATCGCATCCAGCTTCTGCTGGGCCTCGGCGAGAGCGCGGCGGAGTCGAGCGTTTTCCTCGAGCTGAGCCTGCACACGTTTGTCCGAGTTTGCCTGCGACCGGCTGCGGTCGTCGAGTGTCTCCAGCAGCCGACGATTCTCTGCTTCAAGTTTCAAGCGCACGTCGGTTTCGTGCAAGAGCACGGCCGCGAATGTGCGTTCTTCCTGAGTCATTCGCTCAGGCGTCGCGAGAAGCGTTTCCAGTAACCGTTTGCCTTCGCTCGGGCTCGAGGCCGGGTGAGCGGGCGTGACGAGCGCGGCCGCATAGCGAAGCGTGCTCGCCGTCGTCGGCGCACGCGTGAAGTCTTGTTCGACTTCGTAGAACACGTCCGCTTGACGTGCCGGGTCTCCGCTTGCAAGCCCGTTCATCGTGTCCAAGTAGCTGCGGATCGAGCTATCGGTTGTATCGACAACAGCCGGCGGTGTCGACGACGAGGGCGCCGCCGTCAAGCGCTCGATGAACTGGCAGCCGCTGAGGGCGAGCGTGCTCGCGGCGAGCGCAAGCCCGAGTGCGGCCCTTGCCGAGACCGTTCGCTCGTTGCTTCTCGTCGTCGTCACGCCGGCTCCGTTTCCATACTCGGGGCAAGCGGCAGTCGGATGCGGAAGTGTGCGCCGGGGAACATGCCATCCATGATTTCGATCGAGCCCCCGTGCGCTTGCACGAACTCGTTGACCACCGACAAGCCGATACCTGTGCCCTTCAAATGACCCGCTGTCGGCGCCCGCCCCGAATAAAAGGCTTCAAAAATGGCGCCGCGTTCTTCTTTAGTAATGCCCGGTCCGGTATCCGCCACATCGAGCACCAGCACGTCCTGTTCCGTGTGGGCATGAATGTAGATCGTTCCGCCCCGAGGACTGTATTTGAGCGCATTCGACAACAGGTTGTCCAAGATCAGCTTCATTTTCGCGCGATCCGCCCGCAGCTCGACGTCCTGCACTTTGAGATCGAGGTGCACGCGCTGTGCGAGCAGGGTGAGCTGGTGCGTCTCGAGCGCCGATTTGATCAGCGGCCGAAGGCGGAACTCGCCGATTTCGAGTCCCGAATGACGCGCCTGCCAAGCGCTGAAGGAAAGGAGATTCTCGATGAGCTGCTGCAGCTTGATGCCGTTGTCGCGCAGGATCGTCGTCACTTCGCGCTGAGCGCTGTCGAGCTCGCCGACCGCACCGTCCATGAGCAGCTCCGTGCCTTCGCGAATGCTCGCGAGCGGCGTCTTGAGCTCATGCGACATGTGCCGCAGGAAGCGATTGCGCTCCTGCGCGAGCTCGAGCAAGCGGATGCGCAGCCACTCGAGCTGTCGGCCCAAGTTCTCCAGGTCGGTCGGACCTCGAACCACGATGGGTTTCGAGAATGTCCCCTTGCCGAGTTGGCTGATCGCCTGATCGATCTGGCGAATCGGCCGCAGCAGCACGAAAGTGAACAGCGTCACGAGCAGTGCGGTGAGCAAAATCAACGCCGCGGACTGCCAGAAGAGATATTGCTGCGTGTCGGCGGTCGCCGCTTGCAGGCTCGAAAGACCGGTTTCGACCTGGGCGTTCGTTGCGGCCGAGAGCTGGAAAGCCGCATCCCACATCGAGTCGAACGCTTCGACGCCGCGCGCGATTTCTTCAGGCGTTTGGGGCACGCGCGCCATGAGCGCCGTATCGACGCGGCGCACGGCCCCGCGCAGCGCTTTGACATGCGTCGCTCGAAAAGGATCGTCGTCTCCAACTGCCTCGATGCTCTCGATCGTAACCAGTAGCCGCTCTCTACTTTCCCGGTAGACCTGCAACAGGGACGGGTCGTTCAGAACTTGATAGAGCTTCGCGCTGCGCTCCATCGGCGCGATCTGTTGGAAGAGTTGCTGCGTGTAGTGCGTCGTTTCGACGCCGGTGCGCACGAGCGTTTCGCTCTGGCGGGCCAGGTCTCGGACTTTGGTCGCACCGATGACGACCGCGAGCAGCAACGGTACCGAGACGAGCGCAAACCCGGTGAGGAGCAAGCCATTGAGCGATTTGGGGCGAGGCCAGCGCATGCGGAACTAGGCCGTAGGCCGTAGGCTGCAGGCCGTAGGCCGGAAATCCGGGTCGTTGCGCCGCGATGCACTCGTATCGACGAGACCGCTACTCCGAATGAACGGGCGTGCCATCATCTAGTTGTTACCGTTGTTCGCAGCCGGACGGGACACAGTCTCGCGGCCCGCGATCGTGGTTCAGAGTTTCTGGCTACAGTCTACAGCTAGAGCCCATAGCCCAACTCTAGTTCTTCTGCAGCTCCGGTTCTGCCAGCAACCGCCGTTCCCATTCCAATTGAGAACGAACGATCGTTTCCAGACTGTCGTGCTTGGGAGCCCACCCGAGCGTCGCCCGGATGCGGTCCGCCTTCGCCACGAGCTGCGGCGGATCGCCCGCGCGGCGGGGTTTCTCCTCGGTCTTGATTGGCGTCCCGTTCAGTCGATCCACCATGGAAACGACTTCGCGAACGCTGTAACCATGGCCGTAGCCGCAGTTCAACGTGACCGATGCGCCGTTTTTTCGCAAGTAGTCGAGCGCCTTGACGTGCGCATCGGCCAGATCCTCTACGTGAATGTAGTCGCGGACGCCGGTTCCGTCCGGTGTTTCATAGTCCGTGCCGAAGATGTACAGGCGCTCGCGCTTGCCGACCGCCACTTCGCACGCGACTTTCGTCAGGAGCGTCCCGTTGATCGTCGATTGACCGATGCGTCCGCCCGGATCGCTGCCTGCGACGTTGAAATACCGCAGTACCACATAGCGCAGGGCACTTGCCGCGGCGAGATCTCGGAGCATCCACTCGCTCATGAGTTTGGACATGCCGTAGGGATTGATCGGTGCCGTTGGGCTGTCTTCGGCCGCCGCACCGCTTGGGGGAACCCCGTACACGGCCGCCGTCGAGGAGAAGACGAAGTGCTTCACGCCCGCGTCTTGACAGCATTGCAGCAGGCTGCGCGTCGAGCACGTGTTGTTGCCGTAGTACTTGAGAGGATTCGACACCGATTCCGGCACGATCGTGTGTGCCGCAAAATGCATCACGGTCTCGATGCGGTGCTCGCGCAGGACATTGCTGACGAGCGCTCGGTCGCCCGTATCCCCTATGACGAGCGGCGCGCCGAGGACTGCCGAACGGAAGCCGGTCGAGAGGTTGTCGAGGACGACTACGTTTTCGTTGCGCTCGCGAAGTTGACGAACGACGTGGCTGCCGATGTATCCGGCGCCGCCTGTAACGAGAATGCTCATGCAGGGATGCGGGGGTGACGAACCGTTGGGTTGAAACCCGAAAGATTAACGTGGATGGGCGCTTTCGGGGAGAGAATCTGCGCGATCGCGATGATTTCTCGACGTGATACGGCGCGAGCGCACCGCGTGCGGCAGCCAGCCGTGCGTACGCGCAGGGTGTAGAGTGTAGGCGTGAATCCGTTCCGACTTCCGACGTCCGCGACCTAGCGCGGATGCACGCGTCTTTCGGGCAAAATGTCTCGCACATAGGCACCGCTCTTTAACCTGATGGCGAATCCGCATCCGTACGACCGACTCACGCCAGATGTCATTATCGCGGCCGTCGAATCCCTGGGGCATATCTCGGATCGACGCATACTGGCGCTCAACAGCTACGAGAACCGCGTCTATCAAGTCGGCATCGAGCAATCGCAACCGCTCGTCGTGAAGTTCTACCGGCCTGGCCGGTGGAGCGATGCCGCCATTCAGGAAGAGCATGGCTTCGCGTTGGAGCTCTCTGCCGCGGAAGTTCCCGTCGTGCCGCCGATCGTCCACTCCGGGCGGACGCTTTTCGAGTACGAGCAATTCCGCTTCGCGCTCTTCGAGCGAAAGGGAGGGCGGTGGCCGGAGCTCGGGACGAGAACCGAACGCGAGTGGATGGGACGCTTCTTGGGACGGATCCATATGGTCGGACGCAGACAACGCTTTCGCTATCGCGAGCGCTTGGACGTCGAGCGGATGGGCGAGGAATCGCGCTTGTATTTGCTGGACGAGGGCTGGATACCGGCGCACCTCGAATCGGCGTATGAATCCGTGACCGCGCACTTGATGGAGCAGATACGCGGCGCGTTCGAATCGGCGCAAGGTTTTGCGGAGCTGCGCCTGCACGGCGACTGCCACCGCGGAAACGTGCTGTGGACCGACGCCGGACCGCATTTCGTGGACCTGGACGATTGCATCATGGGACCGGCCATCCAAGACATGTGGATGTTGCTCTCGGGCAGCCGCAAGGAAATGGGAGAGCAGCTGGCACAGCTCCTCGAAGGCTACAATCAATTCGCGGATTTGGATCCGCGCGAGCTCATTCTGATCGAAAGCCTGAGGACGCTGCGGATGATCAACTATTCGGCGTGGCTCGCGCGCCGCTGGAGCGATCCGGCATTCCCTGCCGCGTTCCCTTGGTTCACAGAGCCGCGCTACTGGGAGAATCAGGTGCTCGCGTTGCGCGAGCAGATCGCCGCGATCGACGAGGGCCCGATTCAGCTCAGGTAAGAATCGGCGACGGTTGGCGGCCAGGAGCAGGGTGTCTAACCGAATTGCCTCTTCGCGGAGAGTCTAGTGTTCCCTCTCCTGCGAAGCGCGGCGTAGGAATGGGGCGCATTTTCCGCGGTCGTTGCGCTGTGGTAGCGTCCGCACCCAACGCACCGCCCTGGATGGGCCTCGAGGAACAGGAACTTGAGCTTGTCAACTTGCGTCCGCGTCTTCTTCATGAGCTTCGCCATGCTCACGCTCGCCGCGTGCGGCGGTGGCGGCGATGACGATCCAACGCCGTCTGAAGACAATGTGACGATTTCCGGTCGCATCACTTTCGATCGAGTGCCGTTCAAGCCCGGACTCGACGAGGGACTCGACATCTCGAACCCGATCGAGTCGCCGGCTCGTGGAGTCATTGTCGAGATCATCGATGCGAGCGCCGGCACGATCCTCGCTTCGACGAGCACGAATGAGTCCGGCGACTACAGCTTGACGGTTCCGGAGAATCGAAACGTGCGTGTGCGCGCGAAGGCTCAGATGCGAAGAACGGGTGCCGCGCCGAATTGGAATTTCCGCGTGCTGAACAACACGAACGGCGATGCGCTCTATGCGCTCGATAGTGAAGCGTTCAGCAGCGGCACCGCCGACGCAACTCGCAATCTGCATGCCGCGACGGGTTGGGGCGGCACGAGCTATGTGAACGGCGAGCGGGCCGCGGCGCCGTTTGCGATCCTCGATACGATCTACCAGGCCAAAGAGCTCGTGCTGAGCGCGGATGCGAACGCCGTGTTCGCGGACCTGGATTTGTTTTGGAGCCCGAGCAATCGGCCTACGGCGAACGACATCTTTTGCCCGGATACCGGCGATATCGGCACGACCTTCTATCAGGTCGAGGGTACTGAGGACGATTGTGCTCCGAGGGCAGAGCTGCCGGCCGGCATCTACATTCTCGGCGACTTTGCCGATGGCGCCGGCGATACCGATGAGTTCGATCAGCACGTCATCGCCCACGAGTTCGGCCACTACTTCGAAGACCGCTTCTCCCGTTCGGATTCGTTGGGCGGCGCCCATTCGGATACGGATCGAATGGATCTGCGCGTAGCCTTCGGCGAAGGCTGGGGCAACGCCTACTCAGGAATGGTGCTGCAAGATCCGGTGTACCGGGATTCGCACAGCGGCGTCGGTCGAGATTTCGGGTTCAACATGGAGGTGGACAATCAGACCTCGGGTGCCGAAGGCTGGTTCTCCGAGAGATCGATCAGCGAGATTATGTGGGACATCTACGACGATACCGCGGAACCGAACGACAACGTCGCGCTCGGATTCGGTCCCATTTATCAGACGATGGTGGGCCCGCAGGTCGCGACGGAAGCGCTCACGAGCATCTTCAGCTTTGCCGACGGATTGCGTAAGGCGCACTCTGCGCAAGCTGCGGCCATCAATGCGCTGCTCGCGGCTGAGAACATCTCCGCCGCCGGCGAGTTTGGCGTGGGCGAGAGCAATGATGGCGGCGTCGCAGATGTGCTGCCGATTTACCCGGAGCTTCCTGAAGGCCAACCCGTTTCGGTATGTGTCAGCGGCGCGACGGTGGGAGCCGCCGACAACAACAAGCTGGGTAATCGGAAGTTCTTCCGATTCGTGAACAACACGTCGAGGTTGGTGACTGTACAGGCAACGGGGGCCGTGGGTGGCGCCGGTACGGAAGCGGCAACCGATCCAGACATTTTCATTCGTCGCCGCGGCGCAATCGTTGCGGCAGGCATTTCCGACGGCGTGCCTAAAGAAGTCATCGATCAGATCACCCTCGATCCGGGTACGCATATCATCGAGGTTTATGATTTCGGTCTTAAGCTCAATCCATCGTCGACACGCTGCATGACGCTCTCGCTTGCAGGCAACTGAGCGAAGAGCCAAACGTACAGAGGTATCTCAGGATGAAGCGGCTAGCGTTTTTGATTCCGATCTTGGGCGGTGCGCTGTTAGTCGCCGCCTGCAACTCGGAGCCGGAGCCGGAAGCGACACAATCCCCTGCGGCGGCGCCGCGACCCGCGCCGGCACCCGCAGAGACGGTCGATGATCCGACCGTGAAGATGGCTCGCGCGGTCGGCGATGGCAAACCGGGCGCCGCTGTCGATCTGCGGTACGACTTTGCGTCGAAACCCGAAGTCGGCATCCCCACGCAGGTCGTGATCGCATTCGTGCCGCGCGCCGGTGTCGATTCGCTCGATGCGACGATAACAGGGATGGATGGGATCACGGTTGCGGGCGACCTCAAGGCGCACTTCGACGAGGTCGAAGCCGGTAAGCCGTACCAGCACACTGTGTCGCTGCTACCGGACCGCGCGGGCGTGTACTACATCACAGTCAATGTGACGACCGCGCTCAGCGGCGCTTCGATCGGACGCACCTTCTCCATTCCGTTCGTAGTCGGAACACCGACGACGGCGCAGCGCAAAGCCGACCCGCCGAAAGATGCGTCGGGGCAGGCGGTGCAGTCCATGCCTGCCGCTGAGCGCTAGCGCTGCGCTGCGCTTTAGGGACTAGGGGATAGTGGGTAGGGGATAGCCAGAGGCGGTCCCGGACCGCCTTGGCGCTCTCGCGCACCCTGCCCACCTTCTGACTATCCCCTATCCCCTAGTCATTACCCCCTTTTTGGCGGCTACCCCTAATCATTACCCCCTGATTCCTATACCATGCGCGGCCTTTTTCCCCTAAGCCGCGCCGCCCGTGTCCACGTCCAAGCTCCGCAACATCGCCATCATCGCGCACGTCGATCATGGCAAGACGACACTCGTCGATCAGCTCCTGAAGCAGTCGGGTACGCTCGATGCGCGCAAGGCCACGCCCGAGCGGGTGATGGACTCGAATGCGCTCGAGCGTGAGCGCGGCATCACGATCCTCGCGAAGAACACGGCAATTCGCTGGCAGGACTATCGCATCAATATCGTCGACACGCCGGGCCACGCCGATTTCGGCGGCGAAGTGGAGCGCGTGCTGTCGATGGTCGACTCGGTGCTGCTGCTCGTCGATGCAGTCGACGGACCGATGCCGCAGACGAGGTTCGTCACGCAGAAGGCGTTCAGCCACGGGCTGCGTCCGATCGTCGTCATCAACAAGATCGATCGCGACGAGGCGCGTCCGAATTGGGTGCTCGACCAGACGTTCGACCTCTTCGACAAGCTCGGCGCGAGCGAAGAGCAACTCGACTTCCCGGTCGTCTATGCGTCCGCGCTCCGCGGCTTCGCCGGCAACGATCCGAAGGATCTCGCCGAGGACATGACGCCGCTGTTCGAGGCGATCGTCAAGCACTGCCCGCCGCCCGACGTGGACGGGGAGGGACCTCTCCAGCTGCAGGTGAGTCAGCTCGACTACTCGAGCTATGTCGGTGCCATCGGCATCGGCCGTATCAAGCGCGGCAAGATTCGCCGCAACAGCGCGGTTGCGGTCGTCGATCGAGACGGCAACGTGCGCAGCGAGCGCATCATCCAAGTGCTCGGCTTTCTCGGGCTCGAGCGAGTCGAAGTCGAGGAAGCCTCCGCAGGCGACATCGTTGCATTCGCAGGCATCGAGCGGCCGCAAATCTCCGATACGATCTGCGACCCCGCGCGGCCGGAAGGCCTGCCGGCGCTCGTCGTCGACGAGCCGACGATCAGCATGACGTTCGAAGTCAATACCTCGCCATTTTGCGGGCGCGAGGGCAAGTACGTCACGAGTCGGCAGATTCGCGAACGCTTGTTGCGCGAGGCGATGCACAACGTGGCGCTTCGCATCGAGGAAACGGACGATCCCGACAAGTTCCGCGTCTACGGTCGCGGCGAGCTGCACCTGGGCGTGCTGCTCGAGAACATGCGGCGGGAAAGCTACGAGCTTGCGGTCTCGAGGCCGCGCGTCGTCATTAAGGAGATCGACGGGAAGCAATGCGAGCCGTTCGAATCGCTCGCGATCGATTTGGACGAGAGCTCGCAAGGCGCGGTGATGCAGGCGCTCGGCGAGCGAGGCGGGCAGCTCACGGGGATGCAGCCGGACGGCAAGGGGCGGGTGCGGCTCGACTACATCATCCCTTCGCGCGGCCTCATCGGCTTTCAGACGGACTTTCGAACGCTCACATCAGGCACGGGTCTGATGCATCACATCTTCGATCACTTCGGTCCGGTGCTCGAGCGCGAGATCGGCCAGCGGCAGAACGGCGTGTTGATTTCGAACGCCCAAGGCAAGGCGCTCGCGTACGCGTTGTTCAACCTGCAGGAGCGAGGCCGATTGATGGTCGCCCACGGCGACGATGTGTACGAGGGCCAGGTCATCGGAATCCACAGCCGCGACAACGATCTCGTCGTCAATCCGCTCAAGGCAAAGAAGCTCACGAACATCCGCGCGGCCGGCCGCGACGAGAACATCGTACTGACGCCGCCGATCCGCTTCACCCTCGAACAAGCGATGGAGTTCATCGCCGACGACGAGCTCGTGGAAGTCACGCCGGGCCAAATTCGGCTGCGCAAGCGTCAGCTCAAAGAACACGAGCGTAAGCGCGCGGGTCGCGCGGAAGAGATGGATGAGGCAAGTTGA
>JBDZVE010000019.1:10573-50965 GCA_040255535.1 Lysobacterales bacterium
GGTTGACGGTTGACTGTTGACAGTTGACGGTCAGAGAAGAGGGGTACTCGTCGCCGGTTTCCGTAATCTTCAACGGTCTTATCAGCTTGCACCCGTTGCGAAGAGCTGCCCCCTCCCTAACCCTCCCCCGCTCCGCAGGGGAGGGAACGCCGCGCGCCGAGGCTCCGACCTCAAGAAAGGCGTCTCCTTTTCTGCGCCGCGCCGCCGCGCCGCCGCGAGAGTATCTAGGGATCCCTGGGCAACCTTAGGCCGCAACCGCGAAAGGCGGCTGATCCCTTCTGGCCGTCAACCGTCAACAGTCAACCGGCTACCAGCTGTCAACCGGCTATCAACTGTCAACCTGCTAGGTAGCAGTGCGACATAAGCACCTGCGCGCGTTCACATTTTTCTAGACTCATTCGAGCCAAAACGGGAGCTGCTTCACACTCGAGTCTCGCCGCGAGCGCCTACGATGCGGTATTCGCTCACATATCTATAAGGCAACCCACGGAAACGTGGGTACACACGACGACGATGCATCGGTTGCTCGACAGGCAGGTCATGGAGGCAACGGGGCCGGACGGCGAGTTCGATCTCACGAAGTTCCTGGCGGCCGTCGACAAGACCTACGCGCGCGCTGAAGACGAGCGGCGCGGCATCGTTCGCTCGATGCAGCTCATGTCGGAGGAGGCGACCGCGCTCACCAGGGAGGTGAAGGAGAGCACGGGGTCGCAACTCCAAGCCGTTCTCGATCACGTCAAAGACGTCATCATGACCGTCGATGAGGAAGGGCACATCGCTTCCCTCAATATGACCGGTCAGCGCGTGTTCGGACACACCGAATCCGAGGCGATCGGTCGGCCCCTTGGCTTCCTCCTGCCGCGGCTCGCGGGCGATCAGCCGATTTGCGGCGTGCTCGACGTGCTTGCCGCTCGGCTCGAAGACACCCAGGTCGATCTCGCTGCCCATGAGACCTTGGGTCAGCATGCGAACGGCTCGCTCTTTGCCGCGGAGATCGCGGTCAGCAAGACTACGCTTAATCGCCGCACCGCCTACGTCGTGTGCCTGCGAGACACGACCGAACGCAAACGCGCCGAGTTGATGGCGGCGGGCGAGCGGCGAGTCTTCGAGCGGCTTGCCGCGAACGTCGATCTGCCGATCGCGCTCGAGGCGATTACCGGCCTCGTCGAACAAATCGTACCTGAATCGATCTGCGCGATCCGCAGGCTCGATCCGGCCGGCGAGCGGCTGCAGCACTGCGCCGGTCCGAATCTGCCGCCTGCCTATATCGCCGCGATGGAAGGCATCGCGGTCGATGCGCGCAACGGCTCCTGCGCGGCAGCGGTGTTCTTGCAGCGGCAAGTCATCGTCGCCGATACGGAACGAGACGCGCTTTGGGAGAACTGCCGCGAGGCGGTGCGCGCGGCGGGTTTCGTGAGCGCGTGGTCGACGCTCATCTACGCTTCGGACGGGCGCGTGCTCGGCACTTTGGCGATGTACTTCCGCTGTGCGCGCAATCCCGCGCGCCGCGATTTCGAATTGATGGCTCGCATGACGCAACTCGCCGGGATTGCGATCGAGCGCCGCCTCGCGGAGAACGCGTTGCGCGCGAGCGAGGCTCGCTATCGGCGCCTCTTCGACAATGTCCTCGAAGGCGTCTACAGCTCGACGAAAGACGGCCGGTTCGTTTCCGTCAATCCCGCGCTCGTACGAATGGTCGGGCTCTCCTCGCCCGACGAGCTCCTCTCGCTGCCGACCTCCACGATTTATCACTTCCCGGAAGAGCGCGAGCAGATCCTCGCGGTGCTCGACCGCGACGGCGAGGTGCGCAGCGCCGAGTTTCAACTGCGCCGCGTCGACGGCACGCTGCTCACGGTGCTCGAGAGTGCACGAGCGGTGCGCGATGAGCACGGTGAGATCGTCGGCTACGAAGGGACGATCTCCGATATCAGCGAGCGCAAGCGCGCCGAGACCGCGATCTTCCAGGAGAAGGAGAAGGCGCAGGTGACGCTGCAGTCGATCGGCGATGCGGTGATCACGACGGATGCAGAGGGGCGCATCGAATACTTGAACCCGATCGCCGAGGACCTGACGGGCTGGGACACAAGCGAAGTCAGAGGCAAGGCCCTGCCTGAAGTATTCACGATGTTGAACGAAGCGACGCGCGAGCCGCTCGAGGACCCCGTGTCCCGCTCGCTGCGCGAGGGGCGCGTCGTGACCGACGCGGACCATACCGTGCTCGTGAATCGACGCGGCCAGGAAATTGCGATTCAGGATTCGGCAGCCCCGATTCGCGATCGGGCAGGGCGCATCATCGGCGTCGTCATGGTGTTTCACGACGTCAGCAAGGAGCGCCGGCTGCGTCGCGCGCTCGCCTATCAGGCAAGCCACGACGTCTTGACGGGATTGATCAATCGTCGCGAATTCGAGAACCGCTTGAACGAAGCATTGCTGACTGCGCGGTCGGACGAGTCGGTCGCTCACGTGCTGCTCTATCTCGATCTCGATCAGTTCAAGGTCGTCAACGATACCTGCGGACACCAAGCCGGCGACCGCCTGTTGAAAGAGATCACGGGTATTCTGCAGACGCGCGTCCGCGCGAAGGATACGATCGCTCGCCTCGGGGGCGATGAGTTCGGAATCCTGCTGCAGGACTGCACGGCCGATCGCGCCGCGAAGATCGCCGACATGCTGCGCCAAGCCATTCGCGAATATCGCTTCGAATGGCAGGACGGCGCCATGAACGTCGGCGCGAGCATCGGCATCGTCGAGATCAACAGCACGAGCGAGAGCATCACGAGCGTCATGAGCGCAGCCGACGTGGCGTGCTACGCCGCGAAGGATTCGGGCCGCAATCGGGTGCATATGTACCAGTACGGCGCCGCGCCGGAACGCCATCGGGAGATGCAGTGGGTCTCGCGGCTCACGCGTGCGTGCGAAGAGAACCGGCTCGAGCTCTACTACCAGCCGATCGTGCCGATCGGATCGAACCGAGATTCGCGCGGCCATTACGAGCTGCTGCTGCGTATGCGGGGCGAGAACGGCGCGCTCGTGCTCCCCGCGGAGTTCATTCCGGCCGCGGAGCGTTACAATGTCATGCCCGTCATCGACCGCTGGGTCGTGAGCCAGGCGTTGGGCGCGCTCGCGCACTACCGTGCCGACGGCGACCCGCGCCATGGCTACACGCTCTCGATCAATCTATCGGGCACGTCGCTCAACGACGATCGCTTCCTCGATTTCCTGATCAACGAGCTGCAGACGCACGATCTCAGCCCGGGCGCCGTGTGCTTCGAGATCACGGAGACGGCGGCGATCTCGAACCTGCCGAACGTCGTGCACTTCATGCGCGAATTCCGTGCGCGCGGCTGCCAGTTTTCCCTCGATGATTTCGGCAGCGGCCTGTCATCCTTCATGTATCTCAAGAACCTGCCGGTCGACTACCTCAAGATCGACGGCCAGTTCATTCAGAATGTTACGACCGATCATGTCGATCGCAGCATGGTCGAGGCGATCACCCAAATCGGGCACGCGATGGGCATCAAGACGATTGCTGAGCGCGTCGAGACCGCCGAGGTGCTCGCGTGTCTCGCGGAGATCGGTGTCGAGTATGCACAAGGCATCTACATCGCCGTGCCCGAATCAGTGGAATCCCTCAACCGCATCACGCGCACGAGCCCGCATCCGAAGCTGAAGCTCGTTCATTCGGCATGAGCGTGCACGGATGCAGGCCTGTGGATGGGTGGTGCTCGGGCACGCGAACGCGAGCACGTGTAGACGGCAGCGACGAGACGAGTAAACTCTTTGGCCAACACATCCGAACGCCCGCGCGCCCATACTCCAGAGAGAAAGGGAGGACTGGTCGACACAAAAGCGTGCGCGACGTTGACATGGGCGCTGATTGGTCCATTCTTGGCATGTGCCATGCCGGGCGTCTGCTCAAGAGCCGAGGCGCGCCGCGACTGTTCGACAAATCAATAACTGGCTCCTGCGGGAATAACGAACGCTAAAGCGGGCATGCAGAGTGCACTGACAACCCTTATCGAACCGATCTCGTCCGATCGTCCCTGCGGCGACGATCTCGAGGACACGCAACTACTTGCTTCGTTCGATGCCTACCGTCTGTTCGGTCAGTCAGCGCCGCTGACGGACGAGACGGACTGGCGCGAGATCCGCGACCGCTCGCTCGAAGCGCTCAAGTCGAGCAGAGATTTTCGACTGCTTACCCATCTCGCCTGCGCGGCAATTCGGACGGAAGGCTTCTCCGCCTTCGTCGAAACGCTGAAGGTCGCTTCCCGTTGGCTTTCGACCTGGCCCGCTGAGGTCTTTCCGCGAGTGGACGAAGATGCGATTTTGCGCCGCAACGCGTTGAACGGCTTCGCGGACCGGATGGCCGTCATCGATGGCTTGAGACGCGCGCCTTTGATCGTGCACCGACAACTGGGCTCGCTGTCCATCCGCGATATCGAGATTGCGACAGGTCAGATCGAGCCGGCCGAGGGCGAATCGCAATCGATGGATGCAACGCAGCTCACTGCGCTGCTCACTGCGAGTGAAACGGAAGCGCTCAGTGCATTGGCGAGTCAACTTGACGAAGCCTCACAAAGCCTCAAGGACATCGAGGAGATGATGCGCTCGGCGGGCGGCACGCAAGCCGCGCCGGACTTTGCAAATCTCGGGGCGATCCTTGCCCGCACTGCGAAGCTCGTGAAAGAGCATCTCGCCGGCCGAGCGCCGGCGGAGAGCGCGGAGGCTGAGGGTGCGGATGCCGCGGCGGCACCCGCGGCGGGCGGCGCCATTGCCGTCGGCTCGATTCGCACGCGGGAAGATGCGACGCGTGCGCTCGACGCGGTCGCTGCGTTCTTCCGCACGAACGAACCATCGAGCCCGATTCCGCTATTGATCGAGCGCGCGAAGCGCCTTGTCGCCAAGGACTTTCTCGCCGTGCTCGAAGAGCTCGCACCCGACGCGCTCGACCAGGCGCGGGCCGCGAGCGGCGTGCGCGATCGCGAATGAAAGCGAGCAATAGATTAAGAGCGATACAGCAACAACTGTCAGCAGTCATTTATCCGAGGGAGATGCGTCGTGGCTAAGCCCAGCAGTCAAAAATTCATCGCGCGCAACCGCGCGCCGCGCGTGCAGATCGAATATGACGTAGAGGTATACGGCGCGCAGAAGAAGGTTCAGATCCCCTTCGTCATGGGTGTCATGGCGGACCTCTCGGGCGATGCGAAGGAGCCGCTGCCGCCCGTCGATGACCGCAAGTTCCTCAATATCGACGTCGACAATTTCGACGAGCGCATGAAGTCGATGAAGCCGCGAGTCGCCGTCAGCGTGCCCAATACCTTGACGGGTGAGGGCAATCTGCAGATCGATCTCACGTTCGAGAGCATGGACGACTTCTCGCCGGCCGCGGTCGCGCGCAAGGTCGATGCGCTCAACAAGCTGCTCGAGGCTCGCTCGCAGCTTTCGAACCTCATTACCTATATGGACGGCAAGGCCGGCGCCGAAGACCTGATCGCGAAGGCGCTCAACGATCCGGCGCTGCTCAAGTCGCTGGTCGAACAGGGTAAGCCGGCTGACGGCGAGAAGGCGGGCGAGTGAGCCTGCGCAGGCTGAACATCATTTTCTTGAAGGGGTCGAGACATGGCTGAAGCCAAACAGGCCGCAGAAGCACCGGTTGCCGCGGATGCGGATGAATTCACCGCGTTGCTGCAGAAGCAGTTCAAACCGAAGACCGATGGAGCCCGAGCGGAAGTCGAGCGCGCCGTGCGCACGCTCGCCGAGCAGGCGCTGCGCGAGACCGCGGTCGTCGCCGATGACGTCGTCGGCACGATCAAGGCGATTATCGCGGAGATCGATCACAAGCTGACGGAGCAGATCAATCTCATCCTGCACAACGAGCGCTTTCAGCAAGTCGAGAGCGCCTGGCGCGGTCTCCACTATCTCGTCAACAACACCGAGACGGACGAGATGCTGAAGATCCGCGTGATGAACATCTCGAAGAAGGATCTCGGCAAGACGCTGAAGAAATACAAAGGCGCTTCCTGGGATCAAAGCCCGCTCTTCAAGAAGCTGTACGAGCAGGAGTATGGGCAGCTCGGCGGAGAGCCCTACGGCTGCCTCGTCGGCGACTACCATTTCGATCACACGCCGGGCGACGTCGAGCTGCTCGGACAGATGGCGCAAATCGCAGCGGCCTCGCACGCGCCGTTTATCGCGGGCGCGAGCCCGACGCTCATGGGCATGGATTCCTGGCAGGAGCTCGCGAATCCGCGCGATCTCGCGAAGATCTTTGCGGCGCCGGACTATGCGGCGTGGCGCTCGCTGCGGGAGTCCGACGATGCCAAGTACCTCGGACTCGCGATGCCGCGTTTCCTCGCTCGCACACCGTACGGAGCGAAGAGCAACCCGGTCGAAGAGTTCGACTTCGAGGAAGAGACGGGCGCAGGCGATCACAGCCGCTACACCTGGGCGAACGCGGCTTATGCGATGGCTGTGAACATCAATCGTTCGTTCAAGAACTACGGCTGGTGCTCGTCCATTCGCGGCGTCGAATCCGGCGGAGCGGTCGAGGGCTTGCCGGTCCACACGTTCCCGAGCGACGACGGCGGCGTAGACATGAAATGCCCCACGGAGATCGCGATCAGCGACCGCCGAGAGGCGGAGCTCGCGAACTGCGGGTTCATGCCGCTCATCCATCGCAAGAACACCGATACCGCCGCCTTCATCGGCGCGCAATCGCTGCAGAAGCCGGCTGAATACGCAGATCCCGACGCGAGTGCGAACGCGCGTCTCTCGGCCCGCTTGCCGTATCTGTTTGCAAGCTGTCGCTTCGCGCACTATCTCAAGTGCATGGTTCGCGACAAGGTCGGTTCGTTCAAGGAGCGGTCCGACATGGAGCGCTACTTGTCGGATTGGATCATGGACTACGTTCTCGGCAACCCCGAAAACGCCGGCGAAAGGCTCAAGGCGGAGAAGCCGCTTGCCGGAGCCGAGGTGAAGGTCGAGGAAATCGAGGGCAACCCAGGATACTACGCCGCGAAGTTCTATTTGCGGCCGCACTATCAGCTCGAAGGCGTGAACGTGACCTTGAGTCTCGTCTCGCGGCTGCCTTCTCAGAAGCAGGGTTGATTCGCGCGGAAGAGTTAGAGGAGCGCCGATCGCATGCGGGTGTTCGGCGCGCAGGCAACAACAATCAACGCATAAAGGATCACGACAATGGCAGTGGACATGTTTCTCGAGCTCGATGGCGTCAAAGGCGAGTCCGTCGACGACGCGCACAAAGGCAAGATCGACGTCCTGGCATGGAGCTGGGGAATCTCTAACACCGGCACGTTCCATCACGGCAGCGGCGGCGGCGCCGGCAAGGCGAATTTCCAGGACATCAGCATCACGAAGTACATCGATGGAGCTTCGCCCGATCTCATGCTCTATTGCGCGAACGGCAAGCACTTCGCGAAAGGCAAGCTCATCGTCCGCAAGGCCGGCGAGACGCCGCTCGAGTACGTCGTGGTCTCGTTCGAGAAAGTGCTGGTCACTGCGTATACGACGGGCGGCAGCGGCGGTGAGGAGCGGCTTACTGAAAACGTCGTGCTCAACTTCGCGAAGGTCAAGGTCGAATACGTCACCCAGAACGAGAAGGGCGGTAAGGGCGACACCAAGGTGTTCGGCTGGGATATCGCCGCCAACGTCAAGATATAGGCCCCGCAGGCCGGCGGACGCGCCGTGCTGCGCTCCCTCTCGTAGAGGTGCGCAGGCGGTCGCGCGATTCCTTTCATGTGCGGCGTCCTTCTTCGAAAGGCGCCGCCGCTCCCGGGTGAAAATATGGGCACGGCCGAAGAGCTGTTCGGTGCAGGGGATCTAGTTGGCTGCATCGCGCAGTTGCAAAACGACGTGCGACGCCAGCCGGCGGACGGCAAGTTGCGCGTGTTTCTCGCACAGTTGCTCATGCTGACGGGGCAATGGGATCGTGCGATCAATCAACTCACGGTCGCCGCGGAGCTCGAGGCAAGCGCGTTGCCGATGATGCATGCCTACAGCTCGGCCATTCAGTGCGAGCGCTTGCGTGCTGAAGTATTCGCCGGCAAGCGTTCGCCGCTCGTGTTCGGCGAGCCGCTGCCTTGGATTGCATTGATGCTTCAGGCATTCGCGATCGAGGCGGAGGGGCAGCCTGAGCGGGCCGCTTCGCTTCGAAGCGAAGCATTCGAGGCGGCCGCGCCGACCGCGGGGACGATCAACGGAACGTCTATCGCGTGGATCGCGGATGCGGACTCGCGCCTCGGCCCGATCTTGGAGGTGTTGTTGAACGGCGCCTACTACTGGGTTCCGTTCGAGCGGATCCAGCGCATCGTCATCGAGGAACCTTCGGACGCGCGCGACCTCGTGTGGGCCCCCGCGCAGTTCACGTGGAGCAACGGCGGCGAAGCCATGGGATTGTTGCCGGTGCGCTATCCAGGCTCCGAGGAAAGCGACGATACGTCGATTCGCATGTCGCGCAAGACCGAATGGCGCGAGCTCGGCATGGATCAGTATGCGGGTCTCGGTCAGCGCATCTTGGCGAGCGATGCCGATGAGCTCGGGTTGCTTCAGGTGCGCGAGATCACGCTCGAAACGCAAGGCAGCTCATGATGCGGCGGTGAGGCATGGCCGAGCTCAGCCTTCGCGAACGACTCCAACCTGCACTGTTCGATCGGTTGATCGATGACGAACGGTTTCTGACTCTGTTCGAGCTGACGGTGCGAAGCGAAGAGCTGCAGCGGCTGGCTCTGCCCGAGAGCGCGCTCGTGGATATCCTGCGCGGCCAGGGTCTCGACTATCGCGATCGAAGCGAAGCGGGTCCTGCAGATGCGCGGGCAGTCGTTCTGACATTCACCGCGCCTGGCGGTCGCACATCGCTATCGCAGCTGAAGGCGCTGACGCTCAAACCGCCGGGTGCGCCGGACGGTGTAGAGCTGCAGGCGTTCTGCGAGATGGATGCGCGCAACATCGTCAACGACTCGCCGGAGAGCGGCGAGCACAAAGCGGTGTCCGTGCGCAAGCTGCGTGAGTACGTTTGTCGCGACCTGGCCGCGCTTCTCAACTGCGGCTGCCTCGACATCTCCATCGATCTGACGCCCTACCCGCACGTGCGGCGCTCGGTGCTGAACTTCGGGATGCCGTCCTTGGCGGGACGTACCGCGCGTACCGTCGATCCGCTCGAGATCGCTGCACGCATCGAGATGGCGATCGCGCAGTTCGAGCCTCGGCTGTCTCGAGTGAGGGTCACACCCGAGATGAGCGAGGATGCCGTCGAGTCTCATGTGCTCGCGTTTCGTATCGAAGCGGAGCTCTGGGGCCAGCCGGTGCCGCAACTGTTGGTGCTGCGCACGAGCATCGACGTCGACTCCGGCGATGTGAGTATCGTCGACTCGGGCGCACGTTAGCGCCGCTCCGGACCACCGTGACATCGAGATAACATGGATCCACGGCTGCTCGAGTACTACAACCGCGAACTGCAGTTCGTGCGCGAGATGGGCGCGGAGTTCGCACAGGCGTACCCGCGAATCGCGGCGCGTCTCGGCATGGACGGACTCGAGTGCTCCGACCCGTACGTCGAGCGGCTGCTGGAAGGATTCGCGTTTCTTGCCGCACGCGTGCAGCTCAAGCTCGACGCGCGACATCCCGAGTTCACGCAGCATCTCATGGAGATGGTGTATCCCCATTTCCTGTGTCCGACGCCGTCGTGCGCGGTCGTCGAGCTCGCCCCGGATCTGAAAGAATCCGCTTTGCACGGCGGGCATCTGATCAAGCGCGGTACGAGCTTGCGCAGCCCGCTCGGCAAGGGCGATCGCGTCTCCTGCGAGTTCCGCACGGCTCACGATGTGACGCTCTGGCCGTTGACGGTCGTCGAGGCAAAGTATTTGTCGGGATCTGGTGCGCTCTCGACGCAGGGCATCGTCACCGATGGACGGGCGCGCACCGCCATTCGCCTGCGTCTCAAAGCGGCGCCCGGCATCAAGATCAAAGCGCTGCCGCTCGATTCGCTCACGTTCTATCTGAAGGCGACGCCCGATGTCGCACATCGCGTGCTCGAGCAGATCGCTGCCGATTGCATCGGCATGTACGTCAGATCCCCGCGCCAGGGTGCCGCCGTTCACTTCCGTTCGGCGAAGAGCGTTCGCCAGGTCGGCTTAGAGGATACGGAGGCGCTGCTGCCGGTCACGCGCCGCAGCTTCCAGGGCTATCGCCTGCTGCAGGAGTACTTTTCGTTTCCAGAGCGATTCTTGTTCTTCTCGCTCAACGACCTCGAGGAGGCCGTACGCACCTGCGACGGCGACGAGCTCGAAATCTATCTGGCAATGGGCCGTGCGCAGGCAGGGCTCGAGAACGCGCTCGATGCCGCTCACTTTCGTCTGTTCTGCACGCCGGCGATCAATCTCTTTCCGCGCGCAATCGACCGTGTGCACGTAACCAATCTCGAAACGGAATATCACTTGGTTCCGGACCGCAACCGTCCGATGGATTTCGAGATTCACAGCCTGGAGAAAGTGGAAGGCATCGGCGCGAGCGGTGAATCGGTCACGCAAATTCGCCCGTTCTACGCGATGGGACACGACGAGGCTCCGCAATCCTCCGCTTACTACACGCTGCAGCGGCGTCCGAGAATGATGTCGTCGCGCCAGCAGCAAAGCGGCACGCGTTCCGGCTACGTCGGCAGCGAATGTTTCATGGCGATCGTCGATTCCGCTCAACGACCGTTGACCGGAGAGATTCGGCAGATCGATGCACGGGCGCTGTGCACGAATCGAGATCTGCCCATACAGCTCGCGACGGGTCAGGCGCGCACGGATTTTTCCGTCGAGGGCGGCGCGCCGGTCGAAGCCGTGCGCTGCATTGCAGGGCCGAGCTATCCGCGGCAATCGCCCGCATTCGGCGCGACCGCGTGGAAGCTGATCAGTCATCTCTCGCTCAATTATCTGTCGTTGATCGAGCGCACGCCGCAGAGCGGTGCCGAGATGCTGCGCGAGCTGCTCGCGCTTTACGCCGATCCGAATGACATCGCATCGCAGCGTCAGATCGAAGGCGTGCGCTCCGTCAGCTACAGGCCGGTCGTGCGCCGTGTGCCCATCGCGGGTCCGATCAGCTACGGACGCGGGCTCGAGATCATGCTCACACTCGATGACGCTGCCTTCGAAGGCACGGGCATCGTGACCTTGGGCAGCGTGTTGGAGCGATTCTTTGCACGCTACGTATCGCTGAATTCGTTCACGCAGACGCGACTCGCGTCTACCGCGCGCGGTGAGCTGAAGACATGGCCGGTGAGGGTCGGATGCCGCCAGACGATCTGAATGCGCTTGCGCGACTGCAGTCGCAACCGCACGGCTTCAGCCTGTTCGCGGCGCTGCGGTTGCTGGAGCAGTCGTTCTCGGAGCAGCCGCGTCTCGGCGAGTCGCGCAGAGCCGCGGACGATGCCGTTCGTCTAGGCCAGGCGCCTCATCTTTCATTCGCACCGTGCGACGTGGCCGAGGTCGCGAGCTCGGAAGACGAGCGCGTGCACCTCGAGCAGTATGTGTTCGGCTTGTTTGGGCCCAACGGCGCGCTGCCGCTGCATCTGACCGAGCTCGCCTACGAACGGCGGCTGCAGAAGGAAGATGCGACGCTCGTCGATTTCCTCAATCTGTTTCAGCATCGATTGATCTCGCTGTTCTATCGGGCGTGGGCCGACGCCGAGCCGACAGTGAATCTCGATCGACCGGAGAGCGATCGTTTTCGGCTCTTCGTCGGTGCATTGATCGGCCTTGCACCGAGCACCGCGCACGATGCGGATGCCGTGCCGGATCATGCGAAGCTATACCGCGCCGGACTGCTCGCAGCGCAGCCGCGTTCGGCAGAAGGGCTCGAGGCGCTGCTTGCCGACTACTTCGGCATTCCCGTCGAAGTGCGCCAGTTCATCGGATCCTGGCTCGACATTCCCGCAGATCTGCGCTGCCGCCTCGGCGATGCGCAGTCCTCGATGCTGAATGTCAACGCGACGCTCGGCAGCTCGACGTGGCAGTGTCAACACAAGTTCGAGATCGCGCTCGGACCGCTGCCGCGTTCTTCGTTCACCGACTTCTTGCCGGGCGCGCCCGGGCTTACTCGGCTTCGCTCGCTCGTGCGGCTGTACACGAACGATGAATGGGAGTGGCAAGTGCGCTTGTTGCTGCGAGACGTAGACATTCCGGGCATACGCCTTGGCGGTACCGAAGAGGGGGCGTCGCGCCTCGGTTGGACGAGCTGGCTCGGCGAGCATCATGCGGATGCGGCGGACGTTGTGATTCAAGAGCAGGCGGCAGGCGACCGACTACAGACTGCAGGTAGTACGCAAGAGCATTAGCACCGGGTAGCGGGCGGACTCTGGCTGAAGCCTGTGGTCTGGAGCCTGAAACCATCGACCTCACAAAAGAAGACATCGGAGCAAAGACATCATGGGAGACATCAATCGGGTCGCACTGTTCGGCAAGCTGAACAGCCTTGCGTACAAGTCGATCGAAAGCGCGACCGTGTTCTGCAAGCTGCGCGGCAACCCGTATGTCGAGCTCGTTCACTGGTTCCATCAGATCTTGCAGCAGCAGGCATCGGACTTGTCGTGCATCGTGCGCGCGTTCGAGATCGATGCCGGCCGCTTGTCGAACGACTTCACGACTGCGCTCGATCGCTTGCCGCGCGGCGCAAGCTCGATCTCCGATCTCTCGGCGCATATCGAGGATGCGACCGAGCGCGCGTGGGTGTGGTCCACGCTCAAGTTCGGCGAGGGGCAGATTCGCACGGGGCACGTACTCTTGGCGGCGCTCAAGACGCCCTCGCTCAAGAACGTCTTGACCGGCATCTCGCGCGAGTTCGACAAAGTGAAACCGGATCAGCTCGCGGAAGATTTCGCGCAGATCGTCGCGAGCTCGCCGGAAGGTGCGCTCGGTGCGAGCGACGGCTCGCAGTTGGCGCAAGGTGCGCCGGGCGAGGCGAGCGGGGCGATTCCGCCCGCGCAGATGGGCAAGCAGGAAGCGCTGAAGCGCTTCACGGTCGATCTCACCGAGCAGGCGCGCCAGGGCAAGATCGATCCGGTCGTCGGCCGCGATGACGAGATCCGCCAGATCGTCGACATCCTGATGCGCCGGCGCCAGAACAATCCGATCCTCACGGGCGAGGCCGGCGTCGGCAAGACCGCCGTCGTCGAAGGCTTCGCACGCCGCATCGCCTCCGGCGATGTGCCGCCTTCGTTGAAAGATGTCGCGCTGCGTGCGCTCGACGTCGGTCTACTGCAGGCGGGCGCCAGCATGAAAGGCGAGTTCGAGCAGCGGCTGCGCCAAGTCATCGATGAAGTGCAGGCCTCGCCGAAGCCCATCGTGCTGTTCATCGACGAAGTGCATACGTTGGTCGGCGCGGGCGGCGCCGCGGGAACCGGCGATGCGGCGAACTTGCTCAAGCCCGCGCTTGCGCGCGGCACGCTGCGCACGATCGGCGCGACGACGTGGGCCGAGTACAAGAAGTACATCGAGAAAGATCCGGCCCTGACGCGGCGTTTTCAAACCGTGAAGGTCGAGGAGCCGACCGAGGAGAAAGCGGTGCTGATGATGCGCGGCATCGTCTCGACGATGGAGAAGCATCATCGCGTGCAGATTCTCGATGAGGCGCTCGAAGCCGCGGTCAAGTTATCGCACCGGTACATCCCTGATCGCCAGCTTCCGGACAAGGCGGTGAGCCTGCTCGATACTTCGTGTGCGCGCGTCGGCGTCAGCCATCACGCGACGCCTGCGCAAGTGGAAGATTGCCAGCGGCGGATCGAAGCGCTGCAGACCGAGCTCGAGATCATCGCGCGCGAAGCCGCGATCGGATTCGACACCGTCGAGCGCGAGAAGGCCGTCAAGGAATCGCTCGAGAGCGAGCACGCACGCCTCGAGACGCTCCAAGCAGCGTGGACCCGCGAGAAGTCGCTGGTCGATGAGATCCTTGCCTTGCGGGGACGACTGCGTGAAGCGACGGGCAAGGCGGATTCGGCGGCGCAAGCCGATGCGAGCGCGACCGAGGCCGCTCCCGCGAGCATGACGGAGGACGAGCGCAGCGCTGCGATCAAACGACTGCAGGAGCTGCAGCGAGAGCTTGCAGAAGCGCAAGGCGAGATTCCGTTGGTACTGCCGAGCGTGGATGAGCAGGCGGTCGCTTCCGTCGTCGCGGATTGGACCGGCATTCCGGTCGGCCGCATGGTGAAGGACGAGATTCAAACCGTGCTCAAGCTCGCGCAGACGCTCGGCCAGCGAGTCATCGGCCAGGATCACGCGCTCGAGATGATCACGAAGCGCCTGCAAACGGCACGCGCCGGGCTCGAGAATCCGAACAAGCCGATCGGCGTGTTCATGCTGGCGGGTCCTTCCGGCGTCGGCAAGACCGAAACCGCGTTGACGCTGGCCGAGGCGCTTTACGGCGGCGAGCAGAACCTGATTACGATCAACATGAGCGAGTTTCAGGAAGCGCACACCGTCTCCACGCTCAAGGGCGCTCCTCCGGGATACGTGGGCTACGGCGAAGGCGGCGTGTTGACCGAGGCCGTGCGCCGCAAACCGTACAGCGTCGTGCTGCTCGATGAAGTGGAGAAGGCGCATCCGGACGTGCACGAGATCTTCTTCCAAGTGTTCGACAAGGGCGTGATGGAGGACGGCGAAGGCAGGCTCATCGACTTCAAGAACACGCTCATCATTCTCACGACCAACGTTGGCACGGACCTGATCATGGGCATGTGCAAGGACCCCGAGCTGCTGCCGGAGCCGGAAGGGATCGCGAAGGCGCTGCGCGCGCCGATGCTGAAGACATTCCCGGCGGCGCTGCTCGGACGCATCGTCGTCATCCCGTATTATCCGCTGAGCGACTCGATGCTCGGGCGCATCATCCGTCTGCAGCTCGATCGCATCGTCGCGCGCGTCAAGGCGCAGCACGGCATCGCCCTCGGCTACGACGAGGACGTCGTGAAGCTGATCGCCTCGCGTTGCACCGAGCCCGAGAGCGGCGGGCGCATGATCGATGCGATCCTGACGAACACGCTGCTCGCGCAAGTGAGCCGCGAGCTGCTCGAGCGGGTCTCGCGCTCGCAGCCCACGAGCAGCATCGGCGTGTCCGTCGATGGCGGCGAATTCAAATACGCATTCGCTTGATGCGGCACCCGAGCTGCACCGCCGGAACATCATGAACGAGCGTGTCAATCCGTCTCTGATGCGAGCGATCCATGCTCACCAGGGAGGACGCCTTGCGGAGGCCGAGGCCGGCTATCGGCGCATTCTGCGCAAGCGGCCGCGGGATGCGGATGCGCTCAATTTCCTCGGCATGCTGTACGTGCAGAAGGGCGACGCCGAGCAGGGCACTCAGCTCCTGCGGCGGTCGGTGGAGAGTCTGCCGAGCAATCCGCATGCCTGGTTGAATCTCGGCAATGCGCATGCGGTGCGTGGCGACTGGTCGAGCGCGCGTCAAGCGTTCGACAAAGCCGTCGAGCTCGCGCCGACGATGCCGGAAGCCTGGTTCAACCTCGGTGTCTGTTTGCGCGGCCTCAAACAGCGGGAGGCGGCGCTCGAGTGTTTCGGCAAGGCGGTCGAGCACGGGCCGGGCTACGGTGCGGCGTACGAAGCGATGGGCTCGCTACTGTATCGAGCCGGTCGCGATGCCGAAGCCGCGGAGGCCTATCGACGATGGCTGCAATGCGAGCCGGACAATCCCGTTGCACGCCACATGCTTGCCGCCACATCGGGCGAGGACGTCCCGTTGCGCGCCGATGATGCGTACCTGACCGACGTGTTCGACAAGTTCGCAAGCACGTTCGATGAGAATCTGCATGCGCTCGGCTACCGTGCGCCGCAGCTTCTGGCCGCCGCATTGACGGAGCGACTCGCTCCTCGAGGGGGCGCCGTGGAACGGCGCGACATTCTCGATGCCGGCTGCGGCACGGGTCTTTGCGCTCCGCTGCTTCGGCCGTTGGCGCGCAGGCTCACGGGTGTCGACATCTCGGCGGGCATGACCGAGAAGGCCCGCGAGCGCGGCGGCTATGACGAGCTCGTCGTCGAGGAGCTGACCGCCTTCATGCGCGCACGTCCCGCTGCGTTCGATGCCGTCATCTCGGCCGACACGCTCGTGTATTTCGGGTCGCTGCGCGAGCCGCTCGAGGCCGCTCGAATCTGCCTGCGAGACGGCGGGCTGCTGGCATTTACGCTCGAGCGGCTCGATAGCACCGAGCCTTATCAGATTCGGCCGCACGGCCGATACGGCCACTCCGAAGCCTATGTTCAGGCCTCATTGGCCGAAGCGGGATTCGCTCGTACGACGCTCGAGAAGGTGGTCTTGCGCCGCGAGCGTGGCGAGGACGTGGCCGGTCACCTCGTGGTGGCTGCCTGATGAAATCGCTCCACAAAAGAATCGCGCCTGGCTCAGATCGCGCATCCGTCACTTGCGGGCGTCTGTCGTTTCAGGTACTTACGGGAGCAATACATAACATAAAGGTCGGCATGGGTTATGGCGCGGGGCAAAGTCGTCGAGTTCGACTACTATCAGTTCGTCAAGCTGCTGCGGCGGGCAAGCGATTCGGGTCAACGTATCGACAAGAGCGACTCTCGCTGGGCGGAGTACGTCAAGTCGCACGGGATCAACGAAGTGGCGTCGACCGCCATTGCGCGCCAGAAATTCGAGAATGCGGTGCCGGTGATCATTGCCGAGGGCAAGGACACCGACGGCTTGTATTTTTATTCGAAGAACGAAGAGGCCTGTCTGAGGCTGGTCTTCGTCTGAGCCGGATTCGGCCCGTCATGCCCGTCCGACCGTTAGCTTGCGGTCGGTGGGCTTCCGGCGCGCCGGGCGAGGCTTGAGGACGCCATGGCAGCCAACTATCAACAACACCGTTCCGTCAGCATCGCCGGTCCGGGCGATATGAAGGATCTCATGCTCACGCGCCTCACGGCCGTCGAGCAGATCAGCAGGCCCTTTCGCTTCAATCTCGATTTGCGCGGCGTCGATGCGGCGGGCGCTCGAGGCAGCGCCGATCCCGACACGATTCTCGGTCAGGCCGTGTCGATCAAGATGACGAGCACGGCCGCCGAGCCGCGCTACTTTCACGGCATCGTCACCGAATTTGCCTATACCGGCTACGGCGAGCGCTTTCACGAGTACAGCGCGACCGTGCGCCCCGCGTTCTGGCTGCTTACGCGTCGCGTCGATTGCAGAGTGTTCCAGGAGAAATCGACGCCGGATATTTTCGCGGAAGTCTGTCGCCAAGCCGGCTTCGACGACCACAAGCTCGCGTTGAGCTCGACGTACAAGCCGTGGGAATACCGCGTCCAGTACCGCGAGAGCGACTTCGACTTCTTGAGCCGCCTGCTCGAGCACGAAGGCATCTACTATTACTTCGAGCATTCCAAGGACCGCCACCTGATGGTGCTCACGGACGATGCGGGCAAGCTCAAGGCTGTCGATGGCTACGAGAAAGTGCCGTACTACCCGCCCGGTGGCGCGGCACAGCGCGAGCGCGATCATCTGAACGCATGGTCGGTCGCAAAATCGTTCGAGCCGGCCGGCGTCGCCACTCGCGAATACAACTTCGAGACGCCCTCGTCGATTGCAAGCGGAGTATCGTCCGTCGCGCGCCGCCGCTCGAGCGATGCTTCGCGATTCGAGGTGTTCGAGTATCCGGCAGGAGCGCTCGACGTTACTGCGGCCGGTGTCGAGCGAATCGCGAAGCTGCGCGCCGAGCAACTGCAGTCCTCCCAAACGATCGTGCGAGGCGGCGGCGATGCGGCCGGGCTGTCGGCTGGGCGGCTCTTCACTTTGGAAAACTATCCGCGCGCCGATCTCAACAAGAAGTATCTGATTACGGCAGCCTCCTGCGAGGTGCATTCCGACGAAATGCAATCCGGCGCCGGTGGCTCGCCGGTTCAGTTTTCCATCAGCATCGAAGCGATCGATGCTCGCGAGCCGTATCGGCCCGCGCGTGCGACGCCGAAACCGCTGATCCAAGGCACGCAGACGGCAAAGGTCGTGGGCGGAAAAGATCAGGAGATCGACACCGACAAATACGGCCGCGTAAAGGTTCAGTTCCATTGGGACCGGGCCGGCACGTCGGATCATGACAGCTCGTGCTGGGTACGAGTGGCGCAGTCCTGGGCAGGCAAGAACTGGGGTATGCAGTTCGTGCCGCGGGTCGGGCAGGAGGTGGTCGTCTCATTTCTCGAAGGCGACCCCGATCGCCCCCTGATCATCGGCAGCGTGTACAACGGCGAGCAGTTGCCGCCGTACGCGCTGCCGGCGCAGCAAACCCAGAGCGGCGTGAAGACCCGCAGCACGAAGGGCGGCACTGCGGAGAACTTCAACGAGATCCGCTTCGAGGACAAGAAGGGCTCGGAACAGATTTATATCCACGCCGAGAAGGACATGCAGCTCGTCGTGGAGAACGACCAGACGATCAGCATCGGCGCGGAGAAGAAGGACAAAGGCGATCGCACGACGACGATCCAGAACAACGACACCTTGACGATCGGGGGCGAGCTGAAAGCGACGATCAAGGGCAAAGAGACGCGCACCGTCGAGCAGGATCGCGTGACGACGGTCAAGGCGAACGACAGCAGCGACGTCAAGAAGAAGTACACGCTCGAAGCGGGAGACGAGATCACGCTCAAGGTCGGCCAAGCGAAGATCGTCATGAAGAAGGACGGCACGATCGAGATCGATGGCACGAAGGTGAAGATCAGCGGCACGCAGAAGGTCGAGATCAAAGGGGCGCAGGTCAAAGTCAAAGGCGACGCCAAGGTCGAGGTTGACGGCACGCAGACCGCGATCTCCGGGCAGCAGCTCGACTTGAAGGGCACGAAGACCGCGGTGAAAGGCACCGCGATGCTCGACCTCGGTGCGAGCGGTATCGCCTCGCTCAAGGGCAGTCTCACGAAGATCGGTTGAACCCACGAAGATGAAAGACGTCATGGTTCAAGCCTTCGATCCCACCTCGCAGATTCCGGCATCGAGCATCGCGCAGGGTGTTGCGTTGAGCGACGATGCGCTCGCGCTGCTCAAGAGCTCGCGCAATGTTCGAGGATATCTCGATGAATTGATCGGGCAGGGATTGTCCGCGGACGCGCTCGCGGTCGTCGCGCGTGCGTTGCCGAAGCGCTATGTCATCGCGTGGGCCTGCGAATGCATGAAGAGCGCGCTCGCCGCCGACGCGGCCGCCGCAGACATCGATCGCGCCGGACTCGCGCTTGCGCAGCAATGGCTGGCCGATCCGAGCGAAGAGCATCGCCGCGCGGCGTTCGAGTTTGCCGAGCGCGACGAGCTTTCCTCGCCGGGTGCGTGGATCGCAGCGAGCGCAGGCTGGAGCGGCGGCAGTTTGCTGCCTCGAGGCTACGATCCGATCCCACCTCCCGATCACCTCCCGGCCGAAGCGGCCGTCGCGGCGCTGCGCCTCATGGCCGCGCGCAACGCCGATTATGCGACGGTGATCAACGGCTTCGTCTCGCGAGCTCTGCAACTATTCGGTTCCGCCGCGGCGCGGCCGGCGCCGACCACGGGGGCCGCATGAAACCCGCGGCGCGCGTCAGCGACATGCACACGTGTCCGATGCAAACGCCTGCCGTACCGCCAATACCGCATGTCGGCGGCCCGATCCTGCCGCCCGGTGTGCCGACCGTGCTGATCGGGAACTTGCCTGCGGCGACGCTCGGGAGCCAGTGTGTCTGCGTCGGTCCGCCGGACGTCGTCGTGATGGGGTCGACGACCGTGTTGATCCAAGGCCGGCCCGCAGCTCGGATGGGCGATACGACGGCGCATGGCGGCACGATCGTTCTGGGTTGTCCCACGGTACTGATAGGAGGCTAGGGCCGACGCTCATGTATCTGACGTTCGAAGTCATCAGCGCGAATGCCGCCGTTCTCGGCGAAGCTCGCCGCGCCGTGTTCACGGTCGACGGGGGGCGGATCGGCCGTGCGGCTGAGAACGACATGGTGTTGCCTGGCGCCGGCGTGCATCGTCATCACGCCACGGTGCGATTCATCAACGGCGTGTTTTTCATCGAAGGGGTCGGCGCAAACGGCATCGCAGTCAACAACCCCGATGTGGTCCTACCGCGCAACGAGCCGTATCCGCTCAAGAACGGCGACAGGGTTTACATCGATGAGTTCGAGGTCGCGGTCGCGACGTCCGCGACACCGCCCGTCGCACCGAACAAGCCCGCATCGACCCGAGCCGGTGCACTGCCGACTTCGGCATCGATCGAACCGAGCACGCCGCGCACGGCGCTGCCGAGCGAACCGCTCATCGAGCCGAGCGGCGAGCTCGATCCGCTCAGGGGATTGAACGCCCGCGCGGCCGTGCCTTCGCAAGCGCGGCCGCCGGACCCCGCTTGGAATCATTCATCCGCGCTGGCCGATCACTTCGCACCTTCTCTCGCGGGCCCGAGCAATGCGATCCCGGAGGACTGGGATAAGACCTCGTTCAATCGCTCGAAGCTGCAGCCGCAAGCGCCGGTGCCGCCCGCAAGCGCGCGGCCGGCGCCACCCGCTCGTGCACCGTCGCCCCCTCGCGCGGCAGCGAGCGCGGCTACGTCCTTCGACTGGGATGCATTTCTGCGGGCTGCCGGCGTCGATCCGGCAAACGTACCGGCGGATACCGCGGCGGTGCTCGGTCACATCATGCGCACAGTCGTGCAAGGTCTCATCGAGGTGCTGCGCGCGCGCTCCGAGATCAAGACCGAATTTCGCATGCCCGTGACGCAGGTGAAGGTCTCGGAAAACAATCCGCTCAAATTCGCGGCGAACGCCGAAGATGCGCTGCTCAGCCTGTTCGGTCGGCGCAATCCGGCGTATCTGCCGCCGCAAGAGGCGTTCGAGGATGCCTTCAAGGACGTGCGCTTTCATCAGCTCGCGATGCTGGCGGGCGTGCGCGCGGGCTTCGATCACTTGATGAGCCGATTCGATCCGGACCAGCTCACCGAGACATTCGAAAGACAAGGGCGCCGAGGCCTGTTCGGCGGCAAGGCAAAGTACTGGGAGCTGTACGAAGAGCGTTTTCGTGAAATGGCCGCGGAAAGCGACGAGACGTTCCGACGCCTATTCGGTGAGGAGTTCGCGCGAGCATACGAACAACAGCTCGCAGTATTGAAGCGCGCACGCGCGCGAGGCTAGGGGAGGATGCCGAAGTTGAACGAGAAGCACACTGGGTGCGTGCGCGGCATGTTCGCAGTCCTGTGGTTGGCGGCGCTCGGCGCGCTCTCGGGTTGCGCTGCTAAGCCGGTCAAGCCCTCGCCGCTACGCGCGCAGTTCGTCGTGAGCGCAGAAGCGAATCCGGATGCATCGGGCCGGCCTTCGCCTATCGTCGTGCGGCTTTTTCAATTGAGCGAGGAAGGCGAGTTTGCGAGCGCGGATTTCTTCGCAGTCTATGACAAAGAACAGGAAGTGCTGGGTCCGAGTCTCCTCTCGCGGGAGGAGTACGTGCTCGCGCCGGGAGAGACGCGCAATGTGGAGGTCGCGCTCGATGCGCAAGCTCGCTATCTCGGCGTGCTCGCCGCCTTTCGCGACATCCGCACCGCGCGCTGGCGGGCGGTGACGCGCGCGCCCGAAAAGAAGCTCACCGACCTGCTCGGCAAGGACGCCCTCACGATCGGTATCGAACAGAACGCCGTGACGCTGTCCGTCAAGGATTAACGAATACCTATGTCAGAGAACAATCGCGTCGTCTGGTCCGAAGGGCTGTTCCTGCGGCCGCAGCACTTTCAACAACAGGAGCGCTATCTCGAGACTCAGATCGAGACTCGTGTCGGCGCGCTCCGCCCGTATTCATGGGGATTCGTCGAAGTCGAAATCGAGCGCGATCTGCTGGCGATCGGCAAGCTCGGATTGCGGCGCGCTCGCGGCGTATTTCCGGACGGCACGCCGTTCACGATGCCGGAGAACGACCCGCTTCCCGCGCCGCTCGAAATCGGCGCCAACGTGCGCGATCAGCTCGTGTGCCTTGCGGTCCCATTGAAGAAGTCGGGTGCCTTGCAGTCCACGCGCGAATCGAACGGTGCCGAGCTCACACGCTATCGCAGCCGGGATCACGAGGCGCGGGACATTACGTCGGACTCCGCGGTCGCGACGGAGATCACCGTCGCGGCATTGAACGCGCGCCTCATGTTGCAGAGCGAGCCCGGCGAGGACTTCGCGCAGATTCCGCTCGCGCATGTCGTCGAGCGACGCGCCGATGCTCAGGTCGTGCTCGAGGAACGCTTTATCCCGACGGTATTGCGAAGCTCGGCGGCCGCGCGGCTCGCAACCTTCTTGACCGAGCTCCAAGGCTTGCTGCATCAGCGCGCGGAGGCGCTCGCCGCGCGCGCCGTTGCGACAGGGCGAGGTGGCGCGGCGGAGATCGCAGATTTCCTCATGCTGCAGATCGTGAACCGATACGCACCGCTCGCGACGCATTTGGCCTCGAACGCGGTGTGCCATCCGGAGGAGCTGTACAGGCTCGCGCTCGAGATCACCGGCGAGTTGTCGACGCTCACGGCGAGCACGCGCCGCCCGCCCCAATTCCCTCCGTATCGGCACGATGCATTGAATGAGACGTTCGAGCCCGTCATCGGCGCGCTGCGCGCGTGCCTCAGCGTCGTGATGGAGCAGACCGCGATCGCAATCCCGCTCGTGCAGAAGAAGTTCGGCATCAGTGTCGCAACCGTGGCCGATCCGACCTTGTTCGACACCGCGGCGTTCGTGCTCGCGGCGCGTGCGGACATGCCGGCCGAGGAGTTGCGCCGCCGCTTCCCCGCGCAATTGAAGATCGGTCCGGTCGAGAAGATTCGCGATCTCGTGAATCTGCAGTTGCCCGGCATCGGCTTGCAAGCGATGGCGGTTGCACCTCGGCAGATTCCTTATCACGCCGGCTTTGCCTATTTCGAGCTCGACCGCGCGAACGAGTTGTGGCGCGCACTGAAGACCTCGGGCGGCATCGCAATTCACCAGGCGGGAGAGTTCCCGAACCTCACGACTGAATTTTGGGCAATCCGCGGTTGAGAGGCGCTGCCATCGTATGAGCCAGGACTCACCCGACGATCCGCTTGCACCGCGCGATGTGACGATTCTTCGGCCTCGCCCGGGCGCAGGCCGCAAGCCCACGGCGCAACCGGCACCGCCTCCGCCGCAGGCACCGCCTGCGGCGCCCGCAGCACCGCCTCAGCCGCAGTTTGCAGCGCCGCCGCCGCACGCGCCACTCGCCGCGCCGCTTCCGGAAATGTCCTTGGCGGAGATGCCTGGAGCGCGCATTCATCCGCTCGTTCACGCGGCGACGCCGCTGTTGTTGCTCGCCGGCCGCCTGCGCGGCCAGATCACGCCCGCGGACGTCGAAGGCTTGCGCCGCCAGCTCATGCAGGAGGTCGGTGCGTTCGAAGAGCGCGCTCGCCGCCTCGAAATTCCGCCGGAAGACGTGCTCGCGGCGCGCTACGCGCTCTGCACGGTCGTCGATGAGTCGGTGCTGAGCACGCCCTGGGGCGTGCAAAGCGGATGGGCGAGTCATTCGCTGCTCGTCACGTTTCATCGTGAAGCGTCCGGCGGCGAGAAGTTCTTCCAGATTCTCGATCGCGTCTCGGGCGAGCCGCAGCGCTATCTCGCTCTGCTCGAGTTGCTCTACGCGTGCCTGGCCTTGGGTTTCGAAGGCAAGTATCGCCTCGATCCGCAGGGCGCCGCGCGCCTCGTCGAGATTCGCCAGAACTTGTATCGACGCATCGAGAGCCTGCACGACAGCATCGAGCCGGAGTTGTCGCCTCGCTGGAAAGGCGTGGAAGACCGTCGCAACGCCGTGATGCGCTTCGTGCCGCTCTGGGTGGTCGCGGCAGCTTGCGCAGCCATCCTCCTCGGCACATACATCTATTTCGATTCGAAGCTCGGCGCACAGGCCGAACCCGTGAATGCCGCATTGGCAGGCGTCGGGCTCGAATCCCTGAGCGCGCCCGTGAACGCGAAGGTCGCCGTCGCACCGAGCGGCTTGCGCGAGCTGCTCGCACCGGAGATCGAGCGCGGCCTGCTTGCGATCGAGGAAGCGGGCGCGCGCACGGTCATCACGTTCACCGTACCGGACCTGTTCGCATCCGCGAGCACGCGCCTCGAGCCGCGCTACGAAGGGCTCGTGCACGAGGTCGGCGCTGCATTGGAGAAAGTGCCGGGCCGAATCGTCATCGTCGGGCACACGGACAATCAACCGCTGCGCTCATTCAAGATCAAGGACAACTACGAACTCTCCAGATTGCGAGCTCAAGAGGTCGCGGAGCTGATCGAGCGTGACGTGACTGATACCTCCCGTATCGAGACGGCGGGCAAGGGCGCGCTCGAGCCGCGCTATGAGCCTGCCGATCTGCCGGAGAACCGCGCGCGCAACCGGCGCGTGGAAATCATTCATCGCAGAGACACCTGACATGCTAGCGCTCTTGAAAAATCGCACGGTGCTGGCGCTGATCGGCCTCATCCTGCTCGCGCTGCTGGTGTGGTTCGTCGGGCCGTACTTCGCGTTCGCGGACGTCAAGCCATTCGAAAGCATCATTGCGCGCCTCATCGCCATCCTGGTGTTGGTCGTGCTGTGGGCGGTGACGGTGACGGTCAAGCAATTGCGCAGCTCGCGAGCGAGCGCACAGCTCGCGAATGAAGTCGTCGCACAGGCCGCCGCCAAGGACAACGAGTCTGCCGGCGCATCGGGCGATGCAGTGCAGTTGCGCAAGCGCTTCGAGGAAGCGATCGATGCGTTGAAGAAATCGAAGAAGAAGGGCGCAGCGAATCTCTACGAGCTGCCGTGGTACGTCATCATCGGTCCGCCCGGTGCGGGCAAGACGACGGTGCTCGTCAACTCGGGGCTCAACTTTCCGCTCGCGCAGAAGTTCGGCAAGGACGCGCTGCGCGGCGTCGGCGGTACGCGCAATTGCGATTGGTGGTTTACGGACAAGGCGATCCTGCTCGATACCGCGGGCCGCTACACGACACAGGACTCCAACACGCGCGCGGATGCCGCGGGCTGGGTCGCGTTTTTACAGTTGCTGCGCAAGTTCCGCGGGCGACAGCCGATCAACGGCGTCATCGTGGCGATGAGCGCCTCGGATCTGTTGGCGGCGAGCGAGCAGGAGCGCGAGCGCCACGTCGTTGCAATCCGCGAACGGCTGGCGGAGATCGGGCGCACGCTCGGCATCGATGTGCCCGTCTACTTTCTGGTGACGAAAGCGGACCTCGTCGCAGGCTTCTCGGAGTTCTTCGACGATCTCGGGCAAGACGCGCGCGCGCAGGTGTGGGGCACGACGTTTCCGATCGAGGCGACCGAAGCCGGGCGCGCGACCGATGCTTTCGAGAAGGAGTTCGGCCGGCTGATCGAGCGTTTGCAGCAGCGTGTGCTCCTGCGCGCCGAAGGCGAGCGCGATCCGCGCCGCCGCGCGGGCATTTTCGCGTTCCCGCAGCAGATGGCGCAATTCGGCCCGCTGCTGAACGACCTGCTTCGCCGGGTGTTCACGACGACGGATTTCGAGCAGCAGATTCTGCTACGCGGCGTTTACTTCACGAGCGGGACGCAGGAGGGCACGCCGGTCGACAGAGTGCTCGGCAATATCGCACGCACGTTCGGCGTCGGCAGTGCGGTTGCCCCGGCGATAGCAGGACGCGGCAAAGCCTATTTCATCGAGCGGCTGCTCAAGAACGTCATCTTTCAGGAATCGGGTCTCGCCGGCGTCAACCGACGCTTGCAGTTATGGAAGTTCGGACTGCACAGCCTCGCGTACGTGGCGTGCGCGGCGATTCTCGTGCTCGGACTCGTGAGCCTCACGGTCAGCTATCGAGCGAACGCGGCATATGTCTCGACGGTCGGCGACGCAGCGGCGGTGCTGTCCGCACGCGAGCTCGCGCCGAACGCGGCGCTGCCGGCAGAGGCGCTGCTGCCGCGCCTCGATGCGCTGCGCGCCGTTGTCGATGCCGCCACGCAATACGACGGCGACGTTCCCTGGCGCATGCGTGCGGGGCTGTATCGAGGCAAGTCGCTCGGAGAATCCGCGCACGAGGCGTATTTGCGCGAGCTCAATGCCGTTCTGGCGCCCGTGATGGCAACGCGCTTCGCGGACCGAGTTCGCTCGAGCGTCGCGGTACCCGATAGGCTCTACGAATATCTCAAGGCGTATCTCATGCTCGGCGACGCCGATCATCGAGATGCCGATCATCTGCGCGTAATCAATCGAATCGAGCTGCGCTCGATGTATCCGAGCGATGAAAGCACGCGCACGCGCTTGGCGGCCCATTTCGAGGCGCTGCTCGCGAATCCCGATGACATGCATTCGGTGCCGCTCGATAAGGAGCTCATCGAGCAGGCGCGCTATGCGCTTCGCACCGCTTCGCTCCCCGTGTTGATGTACAGCCGTCTGAAGCTGAGCCATGCGAACGATACGAAGCGGGCGTTGCGGCTCGATCTTGCGGCAGGTCCCAGCGCCAATCTTGCGCTCGTTCGGACGAGCGGCGCCTCGTTGTCGGAACCCGTGCCCGCGCTCTACACGCGGGATGTCTTTCGCGAGGTGAACAGCACCGGCAAGTACGAGCTGCTGAAGCAATTCGCTGCGGACGAATGGGTGTTCGGCAGCAGCCTGCTCGATGTTCGCAACAGCGGCGCGCTCGTCTACGAGATGATCAATCTCTATGAGCAGGATTACATCCGAACCTGGGATGGCGTGCTGCGCGACGTCCAGGTGAGGCCCACGGCCAACGCGCGCGAGCTCACGGAACTGCTTGGTGTGCTTTCGAGCCCCGCTTCGCCGCTGAAGGGATTTTTGGCTGCCGTGGCCGAGAATACGAATCTGAAGAAAGCGGAGGAGGCGGAGGCAGCGCCCGCTGTGCCGGCACAGGCGGCTGGGGCGATGGCGGCCGTTTCCAAAGCGTCGCAGTTGGCGAGCGTACTGGGCGCGCCGCCGCCCGGCGCCGACGAGCCTGGGACGAAAGTCACGGAGCATTTCGAGCCCATCCGCATGCTCGTTCAAGGTCCGCCAGGGGCCGCGCCGATCGATGCACTGCTCGCGACGCTCGCGCAAACGCATCAGCAGCTGCAATCGATCGGCTCGGGGCTCGGCGATGTGAGCGCGCTCGATGCGCTCGTGAAGTCGGGTCAGGCGGATGCGTTGAAAAGTCTACAGGCGCAGGCTCGTCAGCTGCCCGCGCCGATCAGCGAGATGGTCGCTCAGATCGGTGCGCGCAGCGAATCGATCGCGCTCGGGCAGGCTCGCGGCGATCTTGCGCGCCGCTACGAAGAGCTCGTGCTGCGCGAGTGCCGCGAGCTCATCGAGCGGCGCTACCCGATCGATCCGAAGAGCACGAGCGACGTGCCGCTGCAGGATTTCGGCCGCGTGTTCGGCTATGGCGGCGTCTTCGATTCGTTCTTCCGCGAGCATCTCGCATCGCTCGTCGATGTCTCGCGCACGCCGTGGCGCTGGCGCGAAGGGGCTGCAGCTATCGGCGGGTCGGCCGCGCTTCTTCGCCAGTTTCAGCAAGCGGCGCGCATCCGCGATGTGTACTTCAAGCCCGGCACTCAGGTGCCGGAGGCACGCTTCACGTTGACGCCCGGCTCGCTCGACGCAGCGACGACGCGCTTCAGTCTCGATCTCGACGGCCAGCAGTTCGTCTACCGCCATGGCCCGCAGCAGGCGACGCCGATGGTGTGGCCCGGCGGCGCAGTGGGGCAGGTCGCGATCGTGTTCGAGGAGAGCGGAGGCGGCGGGCCGAACATCGTAAGGCAAGGACCGTGGGCTTGGTTCAGGGTCATCGACCTCGCGCAGACGAAGCGGCTTTCCGACACGCGGCTCGAGCTCACGTTTTCCGCCGGGGGTCACGAGATGCGGGCGATTCTCGATGCTGCGTCGGTGCGCAATCCATTCGTGCGCAATGAGATCGCGGGTTTCCGCTGCGCGATGTGAGCCGAATGAGCACCACGATGCAAACCGGGTTCTACGGCAAGCTGCCTTGCAGAGGCGATTTTCTGCAGCGGCGGGCGCCACAGGTATTCGTGGAGACCTGGGATGCGTGGCTGCAGGCCTGCATGCAGGCAAGCCGAGAGCAACTCGGGGACGCATGGCTCGACCGCTATCTGACGGGCGCCGTTTGGCGCTTCGTGCTCGCGCCCGGTGTTTGCGAAGGCGGCGCGTACTCCGGGATTCTCGTGCCGAGCGTCGATCGAGTCGGCCGGTACTTCCCGCTCACGATCGTCGCGCAGCTCGATGAGCGCTGTTGCCCGATCGACCTTGCGTGCACGGCGAGTGCCTGGTTCGAAGCCGCGGAGGCGCTCGTGCTCGATGCGCTTGCCGCCGAGGAGCTCGATCTCGATCGTTTCGACGAGCAAGTCGCGCGACTTCAAGACGTGCTCATCGCCTGCAGCGCAGGCATGCCGTCGTCGCTGGTTCATTCTCTGCGCGACAGCGCGTTCCCGCTGCAATCGCCCTGTTGGCATGCGTCGATCGAAGGGGCGGCGGCGCTGCAGCGTGCCGTGAATGCATTTGCCTATCGCGAGCTCGGCCGTGCGCTCGAGCCGCTCGCGCTCTGGTGGACGGATGGATCGAATGCGCTCGGAGCGAGTTGGCTTTCGACGCGCGGCCTGCCTGCGGCAAGCGCCTTCGCGGCGATGCTGTCAGGCGATTGGGCCGGCTCCAATTGGGCGAGCGTCGCCGCCGATGCGTGCACCGAGCACGTTGCCACGGAATCCCTGCTGCAATGAGTGACCCGCGATCATGTTGCTGGCATTGAGCATCATCAGCTCGCAGGCCGAGACCCTCGGAGCGACTGCGTACAAGGTCTTTGACGAGCGCGGCGGCACGATCGGCCGCGTCGCGGGCAACGATTGGGTCTTGCCGGACCCCGAGAATTTCGTCTCGAGTCGCCACGCGAACGTGCGCTGGATCGCCGGCGCCTTCTATTTAGAGGACACGAGCTCGAACGGCACGTTCATCAACGCGCCGGATCGCGCCGTCGGGCGCGCTCAGCCGGTGCGGCTGCAGGATGGCGACCGGCTCTACATCGGAGATTTCGAGATCATCGTGCAGTTGATCGATGCGGCACCGACCGCGGCGACGCCGGCGGCGTCCTCCGGCCTTGCGCTCGCGACGGTCGATCCGTTGGCAGCCTTGGGTGGAGGCGGCTCCGATCCTGCGGTACGACCTGCCGCGCCGGCGCCGGCACCTGCGCCTGCAGCAGCACCCGGCGCGGCCGCATCGGCAATTCCCGATAACTGGGATGCGACGGGGTTCAGCCGACCTGAAGCAAATAGACAACCTGCGCCCGCGGCTTCGCCGCAACCGCCAGCACCGACACCGCCGCCGGTAGCCGGTGCACCGTCGGGCGCCGGCGCCGCGGACTTGTTGAGTGCGCTCGGTTTGGATCCCGCTCAAGTCGATCCGGCAGTTCAGCAACAGCTCGGGGCCATCCTGCGCATCGCTGCTCAAGGTCTCGTGGATGTCTTGAAGTCGCGGGCAGAGGTGAAGAACACGTTCCGTCTACCGATGACGATCGTCAAGCCGGTCGAGAACAATCCGCTCAAGTTCTCGATGAACGCGGAGGATGCGCTCTATAACTTGTTCGTGAAGCGCAATCCCGGCTATCTGGGGCCGGTCGATGCGTTCGAGGAAGGCTTTCGAGATATCGCCTTCCATCAAGCCGCCGTGCTCGTCGGCATACGCGCCGCATTCAACTCGATGCTGGCGAAGCTTCACCCGACGCATCTCGAGGAGCTCTACGAGCGCAAGGTACGGCGCACCTCGATGCTCGGCGTCGGCGTGCGCGGCAAATATTGGGAGCTCTATCGCGAACGCTTCGAGGAAATCGATCGCGACCGCGAAGCGCATTTCCAGCTGCTTTTCGGCGAGGAATTTGCGCGCGCTTACGAAGAACATCTACAGAAGCTCACCGCGGAAGCGCGGCGGCGCAAGCGTTAAGGCGCGGGAGTCAGCAGACGACATGGCGGGATACGGCCAGACCAGATTCTTCTCGTGGCGCTCCGCAGCGACGACGTCGAAGGGGAACGTGCGCGCGCACAACGAGGATTCCATTCTCGATCTGCCCGCGGCGGGGCTGTGGGTGGTTGCGGATGGCATGGGCGGGCACAACGCCGGCGATGTCGCGAGCCGCATGATCGTGGAGTCGCTCGCGAGCATGGAGCGGAATTCATCGCCGAGCGCGATGCTCGACGATCTCGAAGACCGCCTCGTGCAAGTCAACCATCGGCTTTACACCGATTCGGTCATGAACGATACGGGCATGAGCGGCAGCACGATCGTCGCGCTGCTCGCATTCGAGCGGCATTGCATCAGCGTGTGGGCAGGCGACAGCCGCGTGTATCGCCGGCGAGGCACGACGTTCGAACAGATCACTCGCGATCACAGCGAGATCCAAGACATGCTCGACGGCGGTGTGATCGCCGCGCCGGGCAGCATCTCCTCCAATGTGATCACGCGCGCCGTCGGCGGCGCACAGGAGCTGCATCTCGATCTCGAGTTGCGCGAGCTGCGCCATCAAGACCGCTATTTGTTGTGCAGCGACGGGCTGTACCGGGAGCTTTGCGACGAAGATATGTCTCACCATCTCGCTGACAACGATCCGGAAGGCGCTTGTAAAGCGCTCATGAAGCAGGCGCTCGCGGGCGCGTGCCGCGACAATGTCTCGGCGATCGTCGTGGAGTTCTGCGACGCATGAAGGAGTTCCGCCAAGCACTCGAGGCGCATCTCGGTGGGCAGATGGATCTTGCGGCACTCGAGCGAGAGCTCTCTCAGGGCATCGCGCGCCAGCCGCAGCTCGCAGCGGCGCACGGTGCGTACATCGAGGCCGTCTACCGCAGCGGGCGCATCTCCGGCGAGGCGTACCTGACGCTCATTCAGGCGGTGCGATCGTTCCAACAGAGCCGCGCTGCTCCTGCCGCACCGGAAGGCGCCGCAGCACCGAAGCCCGATGCAGGCGGCGCAGAGCGGACGCAGTTCCGCGCACCCGCTCAACGAGCCGCGGATGAGCCGCCTGCCGATAAAACGCAGTTTCGCGCACCACGGGCTGCGAGCGCCGGAGCGGCACCGGAGGCAAGCACGCATGGCGGCGTTGAAACGACGGGTGCGACTCCGACCGGGGACGGCTCCACGAGCGGTCCGTTCGGTCGTGCACCGACCGGCTCACGTCCGACCGGCTCCAACTGGAGCGACGCGAGCTTGTGGGCGCAGGACGCTCCTTCGCTCGGTCCCGGCAGCATCGTCAAGGACCGCTTCGTGCTCGAGGAAGAGCTTGGGCGGGGCGGGATGGGCGTCGTCTACAAGGCTCGCGATCTGCGGAAGGAAGAAGCGCAGGATCGCAACCCCTACGTCGCGATCAAGCTGCTCAACGATGAGTTCAGGCGCCACCCCGAATCGCTGAAGGCGCTGCAGCGCGAATCGCGCAAGGCGCAGCACTTGGCGCACGCGAACGTCGTGACCGTTTACGACTTCGATCGCGACGGCGCGAACGTCTTCATGGTGATGGAGCTGCTCGAGGGCGAATCGCTCGACCGAATCATTCGCGATCACGAAGAGACCGGCTTGCCGCTCGAGCGTGCGCTGCGGCTGACGCGGGGGCTGTGCCGTGCGATGGCGTACGCCCACGAGCAAGGCGTCGTGCATTCGGATTTCAAACCTGCGAATGCTTTTCTCACGAAGCAGGGCGTCGTGAAGGTGTTCGATTTCGGCATCGCACGCGCCGCGAAGCGAGCGGACAATCTGACCGGCTCGACGACCTTGTTCGATCCCGGCACGCTCGGGGCGCTGACGCCGACGTACGCAAGCTGCGAAATGATCGAGGGCTTGGAGCCCGATCCGCGGGATGACGTCTACGCCATTGCATGCGTCGCGTACGAGCTGCTGACCGGCAAACATCCGTTCAAGCGACTATCCGCCGTGCAGGCACGCGACAAGCGCATGGTCGCGGCGCGCCCGCGCGGGCTCAAGCGCTATCAGTGGCGAGCGCTGCAGCGCGGCCTCTCATTCGACCGAGAGAAGCGCACCGCCTCCGCACAGCAGTTCTTGAACGAGCTGATGCCGCGCGCGCGGCGACCGACCGTTCACATCGGCGTCGCCGCCGTAATCGTCGTCGCACTCGTGGTCGCCGCGACGCTCATACCGAGCCAGCTCGCGAAGCGCCGCGAGCGCGCGTTGATCGAGGCGCTCGCCGCCGGCGATGTGTCGCAGCTCGACGCGTTGCTGGCGCAGTTGCGAGCGCTCTCGCCCGAGCAGCGCGCCGCGATCCTGTTGAGCGAGCGTGCGCGTGCCGGCTTGATCGGCTTGTTCGAAAGCCGCATCAGCGCGGTGACCGACGAGAGCGGAGCGAACGTCGACTATCCGCGCGCACGCGCGCTGCTCGAAGAGCTGCAGACATTCCTGCCCGATTCGCTCGCAGTGCGCGATCTCGAGGATCGGCTCGTCGCTCGGGAGAACGATGAGATCAAGCGCTTGAGCGATCAGTTCGACGACTATTTGAAGCGCGGACTTCTGATCGACGCGCAAGGCCCAGAAAACATCGACACGGTGCTCGCCGCGATTCGGAAAATCGATCCGCGGAATATTCTGCTGCGCGATCCTCGACTGCCTGGCGCGTACGCGGAGTACGCCGAGAGAGCGCTGCGGGCCGGCGATGCGACGCTCGCGCAACGTCTCGTGAGTGCCGGTCTCTCGTTCGATCCCGAGGATGCGATTCTCGCAGACTTGCGCGATCAGGCGCAGCGTGCCGCGGGCGAGCAGCAGCTCGCTCAGCGGGCGCTCACGCTCGAGCAGTCGCTCGGCGCGGCGCTCGGTGAGGAGGCCGATCTCGCTGCGCTGGAAGCGAGACGGGCCGAGATCGACGAGCTGAGCTCGATCGCGCCGGATAGCGATGTTCTCGCGAATGTGCGGCAGCTTGCGCAGCGTGAGGTCAGCGCTCGCAGCGCGGCGCTCGTTCGCGATGGCGCGCCAGGCGATGCGCTCGCGTTGGTCGCGACCTACGCGGATCTTCTGCCGGCGACGTTCGTGGATCAGCAACGCCAGAGGCTGGCATCCGCGCAAGGTGCAACCGATGCACGCGCGGCGGCGGTGACCGAGATCAAGGGTCGCATCGATTCGCTCCTGCTCGAGCAGAAGGGCGAGGCGGCTTGGGGCGAGCAGTTCGGCAACGAACTGCGGCGCCTTGCCGCTTATTTGCCTGCGAACGATTCGTATGTCGTGCAGGCACGGGAGCGTGCGGCGGCCGGATACATCGAGGAGGCGCGGGCGCTCCGTTCCGCACAGCGTTTGACGGAAGCGGCGCGCATGCTCGAACTGGCACGTCTCTTTGCGCCGCGATCGAATGATCTCCGTGCGGAAGAGAAGCTGTTGGCGGACGCGCACGCTGCGCGCGATGCCTCCTCGCAGCAGCGCAATCATCTTGCGCAGCTCGAGGCCCTCAAGCACAAGCTGCTCGTGCAGGCACGCGCGAACGAGGTCACCGAGGCGCTCGCTTCGCTCGAGGAGCTGCGCGCGAATCTGCAAGCGAACGATACGTACCTTACGGTCGAAGCGCCCGAGGCCATTGGTAGCGCGTACTTGCGTCTCGCTTCGACCGCTGCGAAAGACGGCCGCTTCGACAACGCCGTAACGCTTGCGGCGCGCGCGGCGGAAATTGCGCCAAAGCTTGCGGGCACCGCATCGGCGCGAGAGCGCTTCACGCGCTATCAGGCCCTCGATCAAATGCTGAGGACGGCCCAATCGATCGACGTCGCGGCGACGCGCGCGGAGCTCGCCGGGCTCGAACGGCTCGATGCGACGGAAGCGGCGCTCGTGAAGCAGCGGCTCGCGCGCACGCTCGGCGCGCGCATTCGTGCCAGCAACGATACGGCCTTGGTCGAGCGCCTCACGCGCGCGGCGCAGGAGATTTTTGCGGATCAGCCGATTGCGGAGAATGCGCCCGAGCGTCCGGCGAGCGGCGAGCCCGCACCTGACGCTGCTTCGGCCGTGCCTGCGCAGCCCGGTATCCCAGAGGAGTCTGCTGAAGCTGTTGCGAATGCAACGGCGTCGTCGCCCGAAAAGGCGAGCGGCCGCGTCGCTGAGGTGCGTCCGCAGGCTTCGGTCGCACCTCAGCAAGCCGTCGTGCCGCGCCTGCCGCCGGAAATTGCCTGCTCTGCCAAGCTTGCGGGCTACGGAAGGCGCAGACAGGCGATCTGCTACGACACGTTCGATGGCGGCGGGCGGGGTCCCGATCTCGTCGTCATTCCGGCGGGCGGTACGAGCGCGAAGCCGTTCGCACTCGGCCGAACGGAGCTGAGCAACGCAGACTTCGCCCTGTACTGCACTCGCACCGGCGCGTGCGAGCCGCCAAAGGGCGAAGCCGATTACCCGGTGACAGGGATCACGCTCGAGGATGCGCAGAATTATCTTGCTTGGGTCTCGAGCGTGAGCGGAGCGGTCTATCGGCTGCCGACGAGCGATGAGTGGACGTATGCAGTCAACGCTGGGGGCGCGAGTGCCGCTCAAAGCTCCATCAATTGCCTGGTCGAGATTGGCGGCAAGAAAGTACGCGGTATCGCACTCGAGCCGGTGCAGTCCGGCAGCGCGAACCGCTGGGGACTCTATAACTATCTGGGGAACGCACAGGAGTGGGTGGTCGGCGATAGTTTCATTGCGGCGCGCGGCGGCGCCTTCAGCGATAACGTCTCGACCTGTACGCCGGAGTCGAGTCGGGTTCATTCCGGGTCCGCGGATCCCGTGACGGGACTGCGAGTGCTGCGCGAGATCGGATAAAGATGAGCGCCGACCTCGCCGCCCGACTGCGTTCCCTCGCGCACGATCATCAGGCGGGTAGGCTGAGTCTTGCGGCCTATCGCAAGCTGCGCGCACCGTTGCTCGACTCGCTCGCGCTGCACGGCACGCGCGCTGCAGACGAAAAGACTCAGCCGCGCGCGGTCGCACGTTCGCCGGAGCTCTCGCGCGCAAGTCGCGCTCCGGAGCCTCCTCCGCTCGAGGCACGCCGGAACGTGTACTGGCAGGCAGCGATTGCGTTCGCCGTTGTACTCGCAATTGCCGGCGGGTTGTTCTGGGCGTTGCGCCGTTCGGAGCCGAACGAAGCCGTGGCGGTCGAATCGCAGGAGCGCAAGGGGCCGGTACAGGAGGCCATCGAGCTGTTCGTGGCTCGTGGCGATTGGAGCGATTCGAGAACGGCGGCGCTCAATACGGCGCTGCTTGAGCTTGGGCCGCAACAGATCTCGCAAGCGGCTACGGAGCCGTGGTTTCAGCGTTTCGTACATGATTTGCGCAAGCGGCTCAAAGAGCAGCAGGCGCTCGCACGTGTGCCGCTCGCCGCGCAAACGAGCCCGCTTGCAGCGCTGGCGGTGACCGTCGGTCTCGATCTCGATTCGCCGGACGCGGCGATCCGAATTGCGCCGGCGGCGAAACCGACGGAGGTCGTCTCGACACCGCCGGTCACCAGCGCGCCGCGCAAGGAGAAACCCAACTCCGCGGCAACATCCGAGCGGCCTCGCGCGCTCCCGCAAACGCGTCCGCGCGAACACGAGCTCGATGTGGCGCGTGCTGCGGCCGAACCCAAGCCGGCGGCAACCGCGACCACGGCTCCCGCTCCGCGCGAGAGCACGTGTCGCATCGAGCTGATTCGCACGCGACGTCCGTTTTGCCGCGACCGGCTTGTCTCAGGCGAAGACGGGCCAGAGCTCGCGCTGATCCCGGCGGGTGCATTCGACATGCAGAACGGGGCAGGGGAGCGCGTTCGCCGCGTCGTCATTGACGAGCCGTTCGCCATGTCGGTGCACGAGGTATCGCAGGCGGAGTTCCGTCTTTATTGCGAGCACGCCGAGAAGCCGTGCGCGGCGCAGCCGTGGTCCGGCGATGACTATCCGGTCGTCAACGTGAGCTGGCAGGATGCGCACGACTACGTCGAGTGGCTGTCCGCGACGACGGGGCATCGTTATCGCCTGCCTTCCGAAGCGCAATGGGAATACGCGGCGCGCGGCGGGCAGAGCACACTCGTGCCGGATGACGGCGCGCCGTCGCCGACCGATGTGCACTACTCGATGCTGACCAAGCAGGAAGCCCCCGCGCGTCGCAGCCAGAAGTTCAACGACAACGGATTTCGACTGCTGCACACGATCGGCAACGTGCGCGAATGGATCGAAGATGCGGGCGCGAATGCGACGCGACTGGCGCTCGGCGGCTCCTATATCGACAGTGCCGCGAAGCTCAAATCCTCTACACGTGAAGAATTGCCAGCGGACACGAGGGATGCGTTCACTGGATTCAGAATCGTTCGCGAGCTGCCGTGAAAGCGCAGCGATCAATTTCAATAAGGGCGGGCTCTCTCGTGAAAACTTCCGGGAACGTACGCGTCATGCGCGGGCGACCTCTGCTGTGGGCAAGTGTCGCGGCGAGCCTCTGCGCGGGGACGGCATTCGCTCAGACGCCTCCGGGCGCCACACCCGGCGGCGCTTTGCCGCGTGTGTCGCCGGCCGTGCAGCAATCCGATGACGTCGGCGCTTTGTTCAGCATTCCTCGCGTCTACGATCGGCCGCTCGGATTGGATGAAGGGCCGAGGGTGCAAGTGCAATCGTTCAAGCTCATCGGCGTCATCGACCGGCCTGAGCACAATGTGCGCCTCGCCGAAGTCGAAGCATTGCTCGAGGAGGCGCGCAAAACACAACCGGAACAAGGGTTCTCGATCAACGAGATGCAAGAGGTCGCCGGAAAGGTCGCGGCGTATTACCGCGAGCGCGGTTATGTCCTTGCGCAGGCCTTCGTACCCGCACAGGAAGTGGTGGACGGTGTCGTCACCGTCCAAGTGCTCGAGGGCCGCCTCGCGGAAGTGCAGGTCGAAGGCAATGCCAGCTATTCGGCGAAAGTGCTCACGCGACCGTTTAAATCCTTGGTGGGCGAGCCGATCGACAAGGATTCGATCGAATCCGCGCTGCTGACTTTGACGAACTATCCGGGCGTCACCGCGTTCGGTGTGCTGGGCGCGGGCCGTGAGGTCGGCACGAGCCGACTCACGCTGCGCGTTCAGGCCGAGGATCGCCTGGAGCTCGAAACTGCGTTCGACAACTACGGCTCGCAGTACGCGGGCGAGTATCGCGGCCAGGCGGTTATTACGTGGAACGATCCGTTGGGTCGCGCCGATCGGCTGCAGCTCATAGGACTGTATGCGTTCGATCCCGACAACAGCGATACGAACGGCGTGTACGGCGGCGTCGACTACGAGATACCGCTGTTCAGTCCGCGCGATTCGCTGCGCTTTCTGCATCTGACGAATGCCTATACTGTCGGCGGCGATCAGACCGGTCTCGTGACATCGGATACCGAGGGCGAAACGCAAGTCGATGAGATCGGGTATCGGCACGACTTTCCGCGCACTCGCCTCGGCTCGGCGAGCATCGGGCTCGCGTTCAACGTCAAGAGCGCGGAGTTCAGTGCACCGCCGTCGAGGATCTACGAAGACAAGCTGACGACGGCACGGCTCGATGTGCAATGGGAGCGCGTCGATACGCGCTTTCGCGGCGTGAATCAGTTTGCGCTCTCGTACACGCACGGCTTCAACGATTTGCTGGATTCGATGGGGGCGTACGATCCCGCGACCGGCGCCAGCCGGTTGGGCGCTTCAGGCGAGTTCGACAAGATTGCGCTCAAGCTGCAGCGCCATCAGCGGTTGTCGAAGAACACCTCGCTGATTGTGCGTGTGGACGGTCAGTATTCGGACGATCCGCTGGTCTCACTCGAGCAATTCTCGCTCGGCGGCCCCAACAGCGTGCGTGCATACGCGGTCGCCGACGTGCTTGCAGAGAAGGGCGGCGTCGCATCGCTCGAGCTCATCTGCGGTGCACCGGGATTCGCCGAACGGCCCGCGTTTGCCGGCTATAACTGGGGGCAGGTGCTGCAGGTCTCGCTGTTCGCGGACTACGGCCTCGGACAACTGAACGAACCGCTGCTGGCAGCTCAGGACGAGAGCGTCGATCTCGCAGGTGCGGGTGCCGGCATCCAGCTCAGCATTCCCTCGCGCGTGTTTACGCGCCTCGATGTCGCGACGCCGCTCTCGGATCGGCCGACGGGCAACGACCGCGATCCGCAGATCTATTTTCGCTTTGGCGCTGCCTTTTGAGATCGAGACATTCGCACGTACGCGCGCATGACCGATCGAGGATTTTCGAACATGACTCAGCGGCTCAAGAACATCGATCCTTCCGTGCACGATGGGTCCAAAGCGCGTCTATCGTGGGCGGGGTCATTTCCCGCCGCTGCATTGATCGGCTTCGGCTCCCTATCCAGCGCGTACGCAGGTCCGACCGGAGGCATCGTCGTCGACGGTCAAGGAGCAATCTCGACCCCGAGCGCCAGCACGACGGTGATCGATCAAGCATCGCAGCACCTCGAGCTCACTTGGGATTCCTTCAATGTCGGTGCGAGCGAGAGTGTGCAGTTTCACCAGCCCTCGGTCTCGGCCGTCGCGCTCAATCGCATTCTCGACCAGAACCCAAGCCAAATTTTCGGCAGCATCGAGGCCAACGGGCAGATCATCCTCGTGAATCCGAACGGATTGCTGTTCGGCCGTTCGGCGCAGCTCAATGTCGGCTCGCTCGTCGCGAGCTCGCTCGATGTGATCGACTTCGATGCGGCGAGCGGGCGCTATACATTCGGCGCATTGGGTGCGGATACGGGCGCCATCTGGAATGAGGGCCTCATCACGGCGGGCGCCGGCGGCTCGGTCACGCTGCTCGGAGCGTCTGTCTCCAATACCGGCACCATCATCGCGGACTTCGGCACGGTCAATCTCGCAGCGGGGCGCGCCGCAACTCTCGATCTCGCGGGAGACGGCTTGCTGCGACTCGAAGTGGATGCGGATCTACTCTCCAATCGCGCCGGTGCAAACGCCGCCGTGGAGAACAGCGGCACCATCCTGGCGAACGGTGGACGCGTGCTGTTGACGGCGCAGGCGCTCGACGGCGTGTTCGCGAATCTCGTCAACAACACGGGGATCGTGCAGGCGAATCGCATCGACAACAGCGGCGGCACGATTCGGCTTCTCGGTCCCCGGGGCACCGTGCGCTCGAGCGGAACGCTCGATGCATCCGCGGGAGATACGGTGAGCGGCGGCGGGCGCGTCGAGGTGCTCGGCGAGCAGGTTGGCTTGTTCGGCAACGCTTTGGTCGATGTGTCCGGTGCGACGGACGGCGGCACGGCATTGATCGGCGGCGATTATCAAGGCGCCAATCCCGACGTATTGAATGCGGCGCGCACGTACATCGGCGCGAATGCCGTGATCGTTGCAAATGCAGGTGCGAGCGGCAATGGCGGGAAAGTGATCGTGTGGGCCGACGAAAGTACGCGCTTTCACGGCTCGATCACCGCGACTGGGGGAACGACGGGCGGCGACGGCGGTTTTGCGGAAGTCTCGGGCAAGGAAGCGCTGCTGTTTCGCGGCGACGCGCAACTTTCCGCACCGGCGGGACGCGCCGGCGAGCTGCTGCTCGACCCGCGCAACATTACCGTGGCGACAGGCGGTGCCGGCGATTTGGATGGGGACGTCGACGACGACAACGATTCCGATACGTATGCATTCACCGAAGATGCGGGCGATGACGCAACGATCGATCCGGCGACGATTATCGGCATTCTGGATAGCGGCACGACAGTCACGCTCCAGGCCCACAATGATTTGACCGTCACAGATGCGATCGACGGGAGCGCGAGCACGACCCCCGGCGGCGGACTGATCTTCCAGGCGGGAGATGACATCAGCATCGAGGCAAACGTCAGCACCAACGATGGCGCCATCGCGCTTTCTGCCGGTGACAACGGTGCGACCCCCACGAGTGATGCAGGTGATGAACCGCCGCGCGGACAATTGACGATCTCGTCCGGCGTGACGCTCGCCGCAGGCGATGCTTCGGTCGATTTGAGCTCGGCTGACGACATGCAGCTTCTCGGAACCGTGTCCGGCAATGCGATCACTGCGGATTCTGGCGGCGAATTGACGCTCGGAACGATGAACGCGGGTACGGGCTCCGTGGATCTCACTGCCGCCGGTTCGATCGTCGACGATGGCGATGACACGACGCGCATCACCGCTGGCGCGTTGAAGCTTACGGCGGGCGCGGCGATCGGCGCGGCAGGTGCGACCAGCCAGATCGATACGAGCGTGACGTCGGTCGAGGCGACAGCCAATGCAGGCGGCGTGTTCATCGGCGAGGCGGACGGGTTGACGCTGACGGATGTCGACGCGATTGGTGCCGGTAACGATGTGGAAGTCACCACCACGACAGGTGGCATTGTCGTGAATGCAGTGAAAGCTGCGAACGACGTGAAGCTGACAGCCACGGTCGGTGCCATTACGGACGACGGCAACAATGGCACTCGCATTGAAGCAGACGGGTTGACGCTGAGCGCCGGCACGTCGATCGGGACGA
>JBDZVE010000020.1:0-25809 GCA_040255535.1 Lysobacterales bacterium
ATCGCTCCCCCTTCTCCAAGCTTTGCCTGGCGCACCCTTTGCGAGATTATTTCTTAATTGTCTTCGCCGCGCCGCCGCGAGAGTCCGGGCTGAAACCCCTTCTTTGCTTGCTGGTCGATACGCGTAATGATTGGGGCGCGACCCCGGTCTACATCGTGTACTGTTTGCAAACCGACCGGCCTCGTCGCGAGCTCATAGCGTGTCTACCCTTCCCTCCCTTGGCTTCGGCTTGGGCGTACGCCCGCAACACTACGACGCGCTCCTCGAAGACCATCTCGGCGCGGTGTCCTGGCTCGAAGCGCTCACCGAGAACTATCTCGTACCGGGCGGACGTCCGCTGCATTATTTGGAGCGCCTGCGCGCGCACTATCCCATCGTCCTTCACGGGGTATCGCTATCGATCGGAAGCGCGGACCCGCTCGATCTGGACTACCTGGAGGAAGTACGAACGCTCGCGGAGCGGATCGAACCGCAGTGGATCTCGGACCATCTGTGTTGGACGGGCGTCAATGGCATCAACCTCCACGATCTGATGCCGCTCCCCTACACGGAGGAGACCGTGCGGCACGTCGTGCGGCGGATCGCTGAGGTGCAAGACAGGCTCCGGCGGCGGCTCGTCCTCGAAAACGTCTCGAGTTATCTGACGTATCGCGATTCCGAGATGACGGAGTGGGAATTCATCACGGAGATCGCCGAGCGCGCGGACTGCCTTTTGCTGCTCGATGTCAACAACGTGTACGTGAGCAGCGTGAATCACGGTTTCGATCCGCACGCGTACTTACGGCACGTGCCCACGCACCGAGTGCAGCAGTTCCATCTCGCGGGCCACCGCACGTGCGGCAACCATCTCATCGACACGCACGACGAGCCGGTGTGCGAGGCGCTGTGGGATCTGTATGCATACGCACTCGCGCGCTTCGGTCCGGTGTCGACGATGATCGAACGCGACGAGAACATTCCCGAGCTCGACGCGCTCCTCGCGGAGCTGCAACGGGCACGCGACATCGCGACGCAGGCACGAGCCGCATGACGACGCTCGCGACCCTCCAGGCCAGCTTTCAGCGCCACGTACTGGGACACGAGGAGAGATTCTCGGACCGGATCGCGACGCCCCCCGCCGGTTCGGCGGAAGAGCGGATTGCGATCTATCGAGACGCTTACCGTATCCGGCTGCGAGAGGCGTTGGCGAGCAACTACGCTCGCCTCGAAAGCCTGCTGGGTGAAGCGGCCTTTGCGGAGATCGCCGATGCCTACATCGAAGCACAGCCCTCGACCTTCCGTTCGATCAGGTGGTTCGGCGATGCGTTGCCTGCACTGCTGGAGGCTGCGCTGCCGGCCAAGCCTTGGCTTGCGGAGCTGGCGCAATGGGAGTGGGCGATTGCCGCCGCGTTCGATGCTGTCGACGCCGCACCGCTTACCGCCGCACACTTGAGTGGCTTGGCGCCGACCGATTGGCCGAACCTGCGCTTCGGCTTTCACCCGTCGGTGCGTTGCTTGCGTTTGCGCACGAACGCAGCACATCTGTTCGATGCGCTGGCTCACGACGCGGAGGTACCCGCCCCCGAGGTGACGTCGGAATCCTCGTGGCTGATCTCGCGTCGCGGGCTGACGCCGCGCTATCGGTCGATGCACGCAAGCGAGGCTCGCGCGCTACGCACGTTGCTCGAAGGAGGCACCTTCGAAGAAATGTGTACAACACTCTGCGAAGCGCATGCTGCTCACGAGATCGCATTGCATGCAGCGCAACTCCTTCGCGGATGGATCGACGAAGAGCTGGTATGCAACTTCGTCTGCGCAGCGCAACCCGAGAGTCGCTAGCAAATCCGCACTCGACGCGAGCGCGAGCCCCACAAGTCCTATTTCGAATCCTTGCCGGCGGACTGTAGACTGTGGTTACTCAGCATCATTCCCGCTCGCGAACGCTCGTGCCACCCGAACTCGGAAAATTGCCTGCCGATCAGATCGTGCCCGCGCTGCCGAAGGCCGTGTGGTTCAATGCGGTCGGCACGCCGATCAGCGAGGACGAGCGCGACGTGGGCAGCCGTTATCTGCGCGGACTCGGCGCGAAGAACTGCGCGATCATTGCGGCGAGCACGTGGGAGGAGGCGCTCGCGTTGTCGCGGCGTGCGAGCTGGCACGAGAAGTGGTGGGAGCGCGAGCGACAAGAAGAGCGCAAGCTGTTCGAACAAGCGTCAGCGGCTCATTCGTCGGATGCAGTGCTGCTGCGACTCGCCAATCTCATGCAAGGCAGCTCCACGCTATTCTTGTCGCCGGCATCGCTTGCCTGCACGCGGGCAGGCGTGAGCGATGCCATAGCGAAATCGGCGGCCGGCGCCGCCGCGCAATGCCTACATCAATACGGCCTCGCCTCGATTACAGGTCGAGGCGACGAACATCCATTCGCTGCGAAATTCCGTCTGTTTCTTGCGGGACGCTGGCCGCTCTGCGTCACGGAAGATTCCTTCTTCGTATTTTGAGCTCATGAAGTTTGCGTTCGCCCCGCCGCCGCAGCCCTCCGTCGCGATCGCGGACGACGATGCTCGCTTCCCTGTGCGCCGCATCTACTGCGTCGGTCGCAACTACGCGGCGCACGCACGCGAGATGGGCCACGACGAGCGAGAGCCGCCGTTCTTTTTCTTGAAGCCCGCGGATGCGCTCGTCGCGAACCATCAAACGATTCCTTTTCCGCCGCGCACGAGCAATCTCCATCATGAGATCGAGCTCATCGTCGCACTCGGCAGCGGAGGAAAGAACCTCGATGCCTCGCGCGCGCTCGAGCACGTTTACGGCTATGCAGTCGGCAACGATCTCACTCGCCGGGATCTACAAGCGCAATGCAGAGACAAGGGGCGGCCCTGGGCGACGGGCAAGAGCTTCGACCGCTCGGCAGTCGTCGGCGCGATTCACAAAGCGGCGACGATCGGCCATCCCGCGCGCGGGCGCATCTGGTTGAGCGTGAATGGGACGCTCAGGCAGGAGGGCGATCTCTCCGAGATGATCTGGACCGTGCCCGAAATCATTGCGGAGTTGTCTACGCTGTTCGAGCTCGCCGCCGGCGACCTCATCTTCACCGGCACGCCGGCTGGAGTCGGTGCACTCAATCCCAGCGATCGGCTCGAGGGCGGCGTCGACGGGCTCGATACGCTCGTCACGACGATCGCCTGAACCGACAGAAGCTCGCCGCTCGCAAGGGCGCTCAGCGCATGATCTATCGCTTACTTGCCGACACGACGCTCGTAGTGCACCTTGCCTTCGTCTTGTTCGTCGCGCTCGGTGCGCTCCTTGTCTTGCGCTGGCGATGGATTGCGTGGATCCACATCCCGGCGGTGTTATGGGGCGCGTTCGTCGAGCTCACGGGCCGCATTTGCCCGCTCACGCCCCTCGAGCTCCGGCTGCGCGGTTTGGGCGGACAACGGGGCTACGAAGGCGGATTCATCGAGCACTACCTAACTTCGTGGATCTACCCCGAAGGTCTGACGCGCGCGATGCAGCTCGGCCTCGGCTTGGGTGCACTTGCGCTCAATCTCATTGTGTACGGCATCATCGTGTGGCGCACGCGCCGTCAACCGACGGCGAGTTGACCGGTAGCGGAATTGAGAGAGAACGAAATGGAGCAGCCAGATATCGTGGCGGTCAACCGTCGACTCGCCAGCAAGTAGGTGCCGTCGCCCATGAGCCAAAGATCCACGCCTTCCATTCTTATCGTCGGTGCCGGCGCGGTCGGCGCATTCTTCGGCTCCGCGCTCGCGCGCCAGGGGGCGCGCGTGTCCGTCGTGTGCCGCTCAGACTACGCCGCCGTCGAACGGCACGGCTACGATATCCACAGCGCGCTGTTGGGGGACCACCGCTTCGTACCCGATCAGGTGTTCCGGAACACGAACGATGCGGGCCGCGCTTTCGACTGCGTCGTGCTCGCGACGAAAGTACTCGACTCCATGGACCGGGCTGCGCTGCTCGAACCGGCGGTGGGTGAGGCCTCCTCGATCGTGCTGCTGCAGAACGGCTTGGACATCGAAGCGCCCATCGCCGCTGCATTCCCCGAAAACGAATTGATCAGCGCGATCGCCTTCATCGCGGTCAGCCGCACGGCGCCGGGCAAAGTGCATCACCAATCCGAAGGCTCGCTCGTCATCGGACGCTATCCGTCGGGAGACAGCCCGCGCGCCGACCAACTCGCGTCGCTGTTCAAAGCGAGCGCGATCCCGTGCAGAGTCACCCCCGATATCGTGACTGCGCGCTGGCAGAAGGCACTTTGGAACGCAGCGTTCAATCCCATCTCGATCATGGGCGGGGTCCTCGACACCTCAGCTATTCTCCGTACGGCGGAGAGCCAAGCCTTCATTCGCGAAACGATGCGCGAGATCGCAAGCATCGCGCAGGCGGCGGGACATCCGATTCCGGACGCGCTCATCGACAAGCTCATCGAGGCGACCTTGGCGATGCCGCCCTACAAGACGAGCATGGCGCTCGATTTCGAGCAGGGCCGAGCGATGGAGATCGAGGCGATCTTGGGCAATGTCGTGCGAACGGCGCGCCGGCTCGGCGTCGCTACGCCGAGGCTGGAAACGATTTACGCCGTTGCGAAGATGATCGAAGGCGCGCCCGAGAGACGCAGAGCCTAGCGCGCGAGCGCCGTTTTCTTCTTCTGAAGCGCCTTCGGAGGCTGACGCACCGCGTGCAGCACGTTGTCCGCTACACGGGACATCCACCCGCCGGAATAGAGCATCATCTTGAGGGAATGCAACAGCATTTGCCCCGGGCCTTCCACGGCCAGGCGGCAATCCTCCTCGATCTTGCAGTTCTGCATCTCGAAGAGCCCGTTACCTTCAAGCACCAACGTCGTGTCCTTGAACTGGCAATCGATGAATACCTTGCCGTCCAGGACGATGCGCTGACCGGTGAACACTTTCCCACGTATCGTCTTCATGTCGCCACACGACTCGCTGTTGAGCGCGCCTTTCTACACGAACCGGGCCGATCTTGCACCCTGGGGCGGCGTGAGCCGTGGCTCGCGCCGGGCAAGCACGGCCGACCCGCCATCGACCTGGCGGCTCCATGAGCGGCGCTCCCGCGAGTTAAATCTGACCCGGAGCCACCGGCTGGAGAGGGTGCGATCTCCCCCATCTCAGCCGAGAAACGTCGTTTAACCGCTACTTGCCTCTGCGTGCCACCTTCTTTTTTGCGGCACCGCGTTTGGCGGATTTCTTGGCCTTGCTGCTGCGCCCGGCGCTGCGAGCCGCCGTGCCGCGTTTCTTGGCCGATTTCGCTTTCCTTGTCGCCCCTCGGGCCGCTCTCCTCGGCGCGGCCTTCTTCGCCGCCTTCTTCTTTCCCGACTTTTTCTTGGCCGCTGCCTTCTTCTTTGCGCTCCGCTTCGCGCTCTTTCGAGCGCCGGCGGATTTGCGCGTCGCCGCCTTCGATTTGCTCGACTTCTTCTTCGCCTTCTTCGCCGCCTTCTTCGCCGCCTTCTTCTTGCCCGCCTTGCGGCGGGCCGCGCCTGCCGCGGCCGCCTGCTCTTCCGTCGACTCCACCGCCGTCGCAGGCGCCTCCTCGTTCGCCGACTCGGCGGCGCGTCTCACGTCCGCCGCGACGGTATGGACCGCGAACGCACCACCCTGAGGGTCGTTGAGCTGCGCGACCAAATCGCCGCCGGGAACTTCCATCGGTCCCGTGAGGACCGAGGCACCGGCCGATGTCGCCTTCTCGATGACTTTATGTACGTCCTTCACGCGTACATAGCCGAGCCAGGAGGGGCCGCCCGGCATGTCCGGTGTCCGTTTGAACATGCCGCCGATTTTCCTGCCCCCTCGACCGAACGTGAAGTACACGCCCGCCGGTGCACCCATGTCATGTTCCGCGATCGCTTCCCAGCCGAACAGGGACGAATAAAAATCGAACGCAGCCCGAAAGTCGTTCGTCGCGAGCTCGTGCCATGAAAACTCGCCGAGCTTCGGCTCGCTTTCGGGTGCGGGCTCGGTCGCGGACGCGTAGAGGCCGAACGCGGCACCTTGGGGGTCCTCGAGCAGCGCGTACTTCCCGCCGTTCGGCATGCCGGTCACGTCCGTCACGATGCGCGCCCCGAGGCTACGTGCCTGATCGACAGTGCCTTCGATGTGATCCGTCCCGATATAGGGTAGCCAACGCGGCGATTCGGACGGCCGCCCGACCGTACCCCCGAGCGGACCGCTCGGTGCAACGAACATCGTGTAGTTCGGATCCTGTTCCCAAGCTTGCGTCTTCCAGCCGAGCGCCTTCGTATAGAAGGCATTGGCGCCCGCGGTATCCGACGTGATCAGCTCGTGCCAGACAAATCGTCCAAGAACGGTCTTATCTGCCATCGCAATCTCCCTTGACAGGTTTTCGGTTCAACAGGATGGAATCGTTGTTGCCGAAGAGCATAACTCGGCGCTCGCTGCAAAAGTAGGCACGGACGGCGCGAAGGGTCGCTACAATGAAGAAAAATGCGGGCGAGCGGTTTGAGCGACGCGCGTGAAGAACGATCGGTCGTCGCGGCCGGCGCTCGCACGACCCGACGACGATCCATTGCCCCATAGGGCCCGTTAGATGGCCGCCTCGATCGAAGCCACCGCGGCATGGAACGCATCCCCCCTCACGAAGTTTCGCGTGCCGCGCCTGCGCGCCGACGTCATCCGCCGTCCGGCGCTGCTCGAGCGCCTCGCTTACAGCGTGCAGCACCATCCCGTAACGCTCGTCTGTGCGCCGGGTGGATTCGGCAAGACCACGTTGCTTGCTCAATACGCGAGCGAAGCCGGTCGCGATACGGCGCTCGTGTGGGCGACATTGGATGAAGATGACAATGAGCGGCACCGTTTCTTCGGCACGCTGCTGAGAGCGGCGGAAAGCCTGAGTCTCGCTTGGGAGGTCGCACCTTCCGACCTGCTCGTGCATGCGGCAGGCACCGAATCCCAAGCGCGGGCGGCCGTCGCAGCGCTCGTGAATGCGCTCTGCACGGCCACCGCCCGGCGCATCATCTGGGTGCTCGACGATCTTCACCTCGTCGACTGCGTCGAAGCCTGCTCGCTGCTCGAATCGTTGATCGAGCGGCTGCCCGATCACATCGGCCTCGTACTCGGCACGCGAGTCGAGCCGAACCTGCCGCTCGCACGGTGGCGCGCGCATGGGGAGCTCGCGGAATTCGTGCCGTGGGATCTGCAATTCACGGAGGCCGAGACGAATCAGCTCGCGAGCGCGCGGCTCGGAAGTGCGCTCGACCCGCTCGAGGTGCGCACGGTGTGGCGGCGCATGCACGGTTGGGCAGTGGGTTTGACCGTTGCGCTGCAAGCGTACCGGCGCGATGCGGATGTGCCCGCGAGTGCGCTTTCGGACCGCCATTTATTCTCGTATCTCGCGCAGGAGATCCTCGCGGACCTGCCCGAACGCGTGCGCGAGTTCCTGCTGCACTCTTCCGTGTTGTTCGAGCTGAGTCCCGAAGCGTGCAAAGCCGTGACAGGACGGGCAGATGCGCAGCAGATGCTGGAGCTGCTCTATCGTCGCAACTTGTTCGTGACGGCCACGGACGATTCCGTACCGATCCTGCGCTTTCACGATCTCTTTCGCGAATTCTTGGAAGCAGAGCTCGAGCGATGCTTCCCGGAACGAGTCCGCGAGTTGCATGAGCGGGCCGGACACGTCGAAACCTCGCTGCCGCGGGCCATCGCGCATTTCGTACGCGCCGAGTCATGGACGGATGCGATGCGGCTCATCGCGCTCAAGGGCGAGGCGATGCTGAGCGAAGGCGGCCACGCGCTGCTCGAGCAGTGGCTCGACCGCATTCCCGAGGAAGTGCGCTGCCAAAACGCAGCTCTGTGTTATCTGCGCGGCGTCTGCGCATGGCTCAAATGGGATTGGACGCGCGTGCGACGAGAGCTCGAGCCGGCGCTCGAGCGTCTCAAGGCCGAACGAGACGCATCGCACGCGATTCACGCGATGTTTCTTGAAATCGACGCGCTCAATTCCTCCGGCGAACGCGAGCGCGCCGCGCGGCTGCTCGATGAGCTCGAAGCGCTTCCGCTCGACAACGCTTCCCGCGCGCAACTCTCGCTGCAGCGCGCGTGGTGTGTGCTGCCGACCGGCGATCCGCCGCTCGTCGCGCGGCACATGATCGAATTCCTCGCCTGCGCCGAACGGGATCCGGCGACGATCTGTCCGCGAGCCGCCGATCGCGTACATTTGCTGTGTATCGGGTTGCCGAAAGTAGCCGAATGCTTCGAACGGTTCTACGCGCTGAGCGAGCTCGTGCGCGGCCAGTCGACGGCGCCCTGGCAGCTCGCCGCGCTCGCAATCGGATCGTGGAGCTATCTCTGGTCCGGCCGGCGCGAGCCGCTCCTCCCGATGCTGGAACGCGGCGACAGCTTGCACCAGCAATTCGGCAGCATGCGGCTCGTCTCGGAACGGTTGCTGCAGTTTCGCGCGCTCTTCTATGCCGCGAGCGGCCGTTTCGATGCGGCGCAACGCCTCACGCGTACGCTCATCGAGGCGCTGCAGACGACGGAAGCCGCCGCGCATCGCGCGGTGTGGCTCAGGGCTTACCAGCATGGCTACGCGCGCATTTGCTGGATGGCACGCGACTACGACACGTTCCGGGATCTTGCACCGTCGCTCCTCGCGCCGCGCGTCGCAAACGAATGGCCATTCGTGCAAGCGGCGATGGAGCTGGTACGCGGTCAGCTCGCGCTGCTGCGGGAAGATTGGCATGCGGCCGAGCAGGCGCTACGCGCTTCGATCGAGATGCACGCGCGATACCGCATGCCGATGATCTATGGCGACCCGCGAATCACGCTCGCATACTCGCAACTGATGCAACGTGAGCGCGCACTCGCGCGGCAAACCTTCGCACCCGTCATCGAGGAGGTGCTCGAGCAGCAAGCCTTGGGCCTCCTTCTGCTCGAGCCCGCGCACATCGTCGATGCGCTGATGGACCTCGTCCCGGACGACGTATCGCGAACGGCGGCTTTCGGGTCGATGAGCGCCCGCCTCGCGCGTTGGCGACCGCGCACCGACGAGACCGGCACGAATGCGGCGTTGAGTCCCCTTGCGAGCCTTTCCGAGCGCGAGCTCGAAGTATTGGAACGCGTCGCCTCCGGCGCGAGCAACAAGCACATCGCTCGCGACCTCTCGCTCAGCCTCCATACCGTCAAACGGCACATCGCGAACATCCTCGACAAGCTCGATTGCACATCGCGCGGCCAGGCGGCGGATTTGTTTCGCAAAAGCGGAAAGTGAGGAGAAGGCTACAGACTGCAGGCTTCAGCCAGAGACGCGCTCATACCTGTGGCCTGCCGCCTGTCGCCTGTAGCCAAAGAGCCCACGCGATGGCTCTTTCGGCTTATCGACCTCACCTCCCCTCACGTGAACACTGCAGCTCGGATTCTCACTCGTACGACGAGCGATGCAGCGCACTCCCGTTCTCCATGAGCCCGTACCAGCCGATTTGGTCTTGGATGCACATCAACGCTTCTTGCTTGCAGCGCGGCAATGGTACGCATCGTGCGTGAAATGGACCGCGCCCGCTCGCCGCGTCGAACGTGTCGGGCGCGAGGAAGTCATTCGGCATCTGCTGCGTGAAGCCGGCGGAATGCTGGAGCCCGAATACACGCACTTACGCCGGCACGCAAACGAACGCCAGATCATCGATGAATATGCGGTGCGCTTCGTCTATGCAGGCGAGGGAATCGACAACGCACCCGCGGATCGAGGCGACTTCGTCGAGCTGAAGCGCGTACGCATCCTCGATCTGAGCGGCAACAAGGTCTTCCTCGAAACGTGCATCGAGAATTGGACCGTCCTGTTGCCGCGACGCGCCAATGAGACAAGGTCCGTCGAAGGGGCAAGTTGATGCGGTAGCCCTTATGGCTACACCCGATGGCTCCCCGTTGGCTCCTTCGAGCGATGTCGCACACCCGGACGATCACGAGAATGCGCGCCATCTCGTGACACACCTCAGGGAACCATCATGCGCATGCGCCAACTGAAGAAGCAGATCCTCTGCGGGGCGGCTGCCCTGCTCCTGACGAGCTCGTCCGTGTCGGTCTTCGTCTCGGCAGAACCTCGCCCCGATCCTTCGATGCAACCGACGAGCGCGTCCAAGCTCGACGGGACGCTGATCGAGCGCGGCCGTTATCTCGCGCAAACCGCAGGTTGCAATGATTGCCACACGCCGGGCTACGCGCTCTCGGCCGGCAAGGTCGATGAAGCTAAGTGGCTCACCGGCGATTCGATCGGCTGGGCAGGCCCGTGGGGCACGACCTATCCAATCAATCTGCGTTTGTTCATGAATGAGCTGACGGAGCAGCAGTGGCTCGCGATCGCGCGCACACCGGCGCGTCCGCCGATGCCGTGGTTCGCGTTGCGCGACATGAGCGACGACGACCTCCGCGCGATATATGCGTTCGTTCGCTCGCTCGGGCCGATAGGTCAGCCCGCGCCCGCATACGTCCCGCCCGGTCAGACTGCGCAGACACCGGTCGTGCGCTTTCCCGCCGGCTAAAGCCAACGATCTCGACTCGGCGCTATCCGGCCTTCCAGCCGGACCCTTTCGGAGCGGCGCAGGCCGCTCCGCTTCTTCCCGCCTCATGACGGCCTCGGGCGCGGCTCGCCGACGCGCCCGCAGCTTCACCTGGACTCATCGGTTCAGGCTGCTACCATCTTCGCGGAAATGGGGGCGCTCATCTGGATGCGCCCATCGAGAACACCATCAACAGCGAATGTCGCTGAATGAAGCGGCACGTTCGCGGTCGACGTTGGCGCTATGGAGCAAGACTCGGCCTCGAAACGGGCAGCCAACGGTCGACAACCAATTTCAAACACAAAAAAGCTGGGGAAACATCGATGCGCAAACTGCTGTGGGGCTGCGTCGCTCTGATCGGCGCATTTGCAATCGGCGGAGTCGCACTGCATCGAGGCGAGACGATCAACGCAATGTGGATCGTCGTCGCGGCCGTGTGCGTGTACGCGCTCGGCTACCGCTTCTATAGCGCGTGGATCGCCGCGCGCGTTCTGGCCGTCGACGATACGCGCGCGACACCCGCGATTCGGCTGAACAACGGCCGCGACTTCGTTCCGACCCATCGCTGGATCGTATTCGGACATCACTTCGCAGCGATCGCAGGTCCCGGTCCGCTGATCGGCCCGACGCTCGCCGCGCAGTTCGGCTTTCTTCCCGGCACGATATGGATCCTCGTCGGCGCCGTGCTCGGCGGATGCGTGCAAGACATGACGATTCTGTTCCTCTCCACGCGGAGGAACGGGCGAAGTCTCGGTCAAATGGCTCGCGACGAGCTCGGTCCGATCGGCGGCTATGCCGCGATCATCGGCACGCTCGTGATCATGCTGATCCTGATCGCCGTGCTCGGGCTCGTCGTCGTGAATGCCATGAAGCACAGCCCCTGGGCCACCGCGACGGTGTTCGCGACGATTCCGATCGCGATCCTCATCGGTCTGTACCTCCGCAACATTCGGCCGGGGCGCGTGCTGGAAGCTTCGCTCATCGGCATCACCCTGCTGCTCCTCGCCGTCGTCGGCGGAGGCGCGCTCAACGAGCACGAAACTCTGCGCACGTGGTTCGATCTCGACGGTAAGCCGCTCGCGTGGTTCGTGATCGCCTACGGCTTCATCGCCGCGGTGCTGCCGGTATGGCTCTTGCTCGCACCGCGCGACTATTTATCCACGTTCCTCAAGCTCGGCACGATCTTCCTGCTCGCAATCGCGGTCGTGCTCATGCGCCCCGAGATCAAGATGCCCGCGGTCACGCAGTTCATCGACGGCACGGGTCCCATCTTCGGCGGCTCGCTGTTTCCGTTCGTCTTCATCACCGTCGCGTGCGGTGCAATTTCGGGCTTTCACGCGCTCGTCGCGAGCGGCACGACGCCGAAGCTCATCGGCACCGAATCCGACGTACGGCTCATCGGCTACGGCAGCATGATGCTCGAGTCGAGCGTCGCGATCATGGCGATGATCGCCGCGACGCTGCTCGATCCCGGCGTCTTTTTCGCGATCAACAGCTCGCCCGGAATCGTCGGCGCGACCGCCGACGCGGCCGTCAACACGATCTCGAGCTGGGGATTCCCGGTCAGCGTCGAGCAGATGGACGGGCTGGCGCAGGCAATGGGCGAGACCACCTTGTTCGCGCGCACGGGCGGCGCCCCTTCGCTCGCGGTCGGCATGGCAAGCATTTTCTCGAGCGCGTTCGGCGCAAGCCTGCTCGCCATCTGGTATCACTTCGCCATCATGTTCGAGGCCGTGTTCATCCTGACGACGCTCGATGCGGGCACGCGCGTCGGACGCTTCATGCTGCAGGACGCGCTCGGGCACGTGTGGAAGCCGCTCGGGCAGACATCGTGGTATCCCTCGGTGCTCATCGCGAGCGCCTTGATCGTCGCCGGGTGGGGCTATTTCCTTTACATCGGCGTCGTCGACCCGAACGGCGGCATCAACATCCTGTGGCCGCTGTTCGGCATCTCGAACCAACTGCTCGCCGGTATCGCGCTCTGCGTCGCGACGGGGGTCATCATCAAGCAGGGCAAGCTGCGCTACGCGTGGGTCACCGCGGCGCCGCTCGCATGGATCGCGATCATCACGACCGCCGCGACCTGGGAGAAGGTCGTCTCGTCCGACCCGCGCGTCGGATTCCTTGCCGCGGCCGAGCAGCTTGCCGCAAAGTTGGCGGCCGGCACGCTGCCTGTCGAGCAAGCCGCGGTCGCACCGCAGTTGATCTTCAACCAGCGGCTCGATGCGCTGCTTGCCATGCTGCTCACCGGCATCCTTTGGGTCGTGATCGCCGATACCGTGCGCGTGAGTTGGCGGGTCTCACGCGGCCTTCCCGTTCTTCCCAGCTCGGAGGCGCCTGCCGCGGCGGCGCATGCACAATGAAGCTGCGAGCGCTTCGGGATCTTCCTCGCGCGCTCTGGCGCTTCGTTCGAGCGCTCTCCCGCGACGATGCGTACTTCGAGTATCTGCGCCACCACGCGGCAGCACACGCGGGCACGCCGCCGCTTTCCGCGCGCGAGTTCTACTTGCGCGAGCAAGAGCGCAAGTGGAGCGGCGTCTCGCGCTGCTGTTGACGCTTACGTGAATCTCGCCGAGCGCGCCAAGCTCGCAATACAAGAATGCGCTCACGGGAACGTTCTTCCACGCCGCGCGGCGTGTGCTTCCTAATCTCCGCGAACCTCCCGAGCGCCTTTCGACAGCCCCACAAGCTGCAGAAGTGCCTCTGGCTACAGCCTACAACCTAGAGCCTACAGCCCCGCCTTGCAGCGCATTCTCTCGGACCCTAAGTAGTTGACATTATTACGCTCTCTGCTATGCTGCATTGCAAAATGATGCACAGCAGCAAGGAGAGAGGAAGATGTTGACGTTCGCGGTGTTGTTTGTTGTGGGCACTCTGGCTCTGACCGTTCTGCACGTGCTCGATCGTCACGTCTGATCGAGTGCGCGCGGTGCACGGATGCCGTTTGCCGACCTTTCGTAGCAACGACCTGCCGGCTGCGATCGCTCGTTCTGACGAGCGCAGCCTGCGCAGTGTGATCACAACACCTAAGACGCGATCTCATCGCGTGCTCAGACACTCCATTCACTCTCGCCCGCGGACTTGCGGAAAAGCCTCGGTTTGTCTCCATTCGGAGTCGCAAAGTGTCGGGATGTTTGACACTCCTTGCCTCCGTGTGTAATTACGGCGCTCCGTTTCATCCAGGAGAGTCGTCATGGCATTGTGGAAAGACCAGTACGGGCGCGATCAAGGCACGCCGGACGCAGCCACGGATAAAGCACCCGCCGCACCCGCCGTAAACATCGAAACGGCACGGCAACCTGCCGCCCAATCTCGTGCCGATGCGAACGCGAAGGAATCCCTCCTCGCTGCCGGACTCACGATCGAAGGCAAGATCGAAGGGTCCGGGCATGTGCGCATCGCCGGCAACTTCAAGGGCGACGTCCACGTGCAAGGCAATTTGACGATCGAGGCCGGCGCCAAGGTGACCGGCGGCGTACGCGCGAACACCGTCATCGTCGGCGGCGAGCTAGAAGGCAACATCGATGCGGCGGCCCGCGTCGAGCTGCTGCAAACCGGCGTACTCAACGGCGACCTCAAAGCCGGCTCGCTCACCGTCGCCGCGGGTTCCCGCATGCGCGGCCGTGCGGAATTCGGCTGGGACGAGAAAGGCGGTAAGACTGGCTCATGAGCACCAGTCGGGGCACGACGGTCGGCAGGACGCGCACGTGCCCACACTGCAAGACGACGATCCTCGAAAGCGCAAGTGTGTGCCCGCAATGCCAGCACCACTTGCGCTTCGACCCCAAGGCGATCGCTGAGCGGCGTGCGCAGCCGGCCTTCTCCGCGCTGCGCGTCGAGGGCAATTTTCGCCATCCCGAGTCCGATCCGGCTTGGGAGTATTCCGTCGTCGTATCGATTCGCAACGATCGCGGCGAGGAAGTCGCGCGCAAGGTCGTCGGGGTCGGCGCGCTGCAGGCAAACGAAGGCCGCAACGTGACCGTCACAGTGGATGTGTTCAAGACAGGCAAATAGACGTGCGTGTGTATAGGGGATGAAACTCGCGCTGTTCGTCTGAACCGCGCCTGGGCGCGACGCTCGCGCTCCGTGTGCGCTCTATAATCGCGCGCCTCGTCATTGGAAACCGAGCCTGCCATGAAGATATCGATGTACGAAGCCTCGATCCCGATGTTTCTTCACTCGCTGAAGAGCCTGCGCGCGATCCTCGAGAAGGGAGCGGCACATGCCGCGGCGAAGAAGTTCGATTTCGACGTGCTTGCGAACAGCCGCCTCTTCCCGGACATGCTGCCGCTCGTGAGGCAGATCCAGATTGCGAGCGATGCGGCAAAAGGCGCCGCAGCGCGCCTTTCCGGGATCGATCCGCCGCGCTTCGAAGACACGGAAAAGACCCTTCCGGAGCTCATCGCTCGCATCGATAAGACGATCGACTTTCTGAGCGGCGTCAAGCCGGAGCAGCTCGAAGGCTCGGAGGAGCGCACGATCACGCTGAAGGTGCGCAACAACACTTTTGAGTTTCTAGGGCTCCAGTTCCTGCGTCACTGGGCGATCCCGAACTTCTTTTTCCACGTCACGACCGCCTACGACATCCTTCGCCACAACGGGGTCGAGATCGGCAAGGCGGATTATCTCGGCCGAGTGCAGTCATAGCTCGAGATCGGAATCGATCTCGCTGCGGCGGCAGATGCGGAGAAGAGCGGACTGTCCGCTCACTCCGTCGCAGCAAGGACGCGCGCCGCCTGCTTGCGCAGCTTCTTGCGCAGCGCCGGCGGGCTCACGATGTGCGCGTCGTCAGCGAGATCGAACAAGACCCGCAGCGCCAGGTCCTCGCGCTCGAAATCCAACTTGACGTGCTTGCGTCCGCGGTACGCATCACCAAGCGCTTCGAGGCGCGGCTTGAACCAGTGGCCGAAGTTGCTCAATAAGCGCTCGCGCCCTTTGGCGGTGATTGCGAGCTCGACGGTGTAGTGATTGGGGGGATTTCGCTCGAAATTCTCGCACCAGGTGCGCCAGTACTTCTGCAGATCGAATGCGCCGTCACGCTCGAAGATCTCGCCCGCCACCTTGAGCCCGAGCAGACGCGAGATCCTGAACACGCGCATTTCGCGGCTCCTCGGATTCGAAGTAACTCGCCCGATCAAGTACCACGTGTCCACTTTCACGACGAGCGCGTAGGGCTCGACGCGATATTCCTTCTGCTCGCCCGTGCTGCGGCGATAGGAGATCTCGATGCACTCGTTCTTCCAGATCGAGGTACGCAGTTGATCGAGATACGGTGAGGTTGCGAGCGAGCGAAACCACGGCTTCGTATCGAACAACAAGCGGCCGCGCGCATGCTGTGCGCGCAATTGATGCATCGATGGCACCGCGGCGGCAAGCTTGTCGAGCGCGGTGCGCGCGGGCGTATCGAGCTCTCTCACGCCGACGGCTGCCGGGCTTGCGACCAATGCAAGCGCTTCCGCTTCGCCCGAGGACAAGCCCGTGAGGTCGGACGTGTAACCCTCGATCAAGCGAATGCCCCCGCCGCGACCCGCCTCCGTATAGACCGGCACGCCCATCCCCGAAAGCGCATCGATGTCCCGGAAGATCGTGCGGACCGAGACGCCCACGCGATTTGCAAGCTCACCGGCAGTCACGCCATGGCCGCGCTGAAGCATCATGAGAATGGAAAGCAGTCTTTCGGCACGCATGTGAGGATTCCAACTGCAAACCATGACAGCCATTGGCAGAGATCGCCGCAATGATACGCGGCTTCTCACGTACCGAGGCAGTCATGAACATCCGCAGATTGGGTCGCGCCTCTTTGAGAGTGCGGAATCTGGAGACAAGCGCCCGGTTCTATTGCGACCTGCTCGGCTTGCCCGTTCTCTCGCGCACCGACAGCCCCAGTGCCATCGAGCTTGGGGTAGGTCACACGCATCGATTCGCGTTGGAATGCGTGAACGGAGGCGGCGGCTCGGCGGGCGGCGAAATCGGCTTGAATCGAATCGCTTTCGTGATCGGCAACACGCCGCGCATGTTGGAGGAAGCGGCGCGGCACCTGAGCGCCGAAGGCGTGGCCTATGAACGCGTCGCTCACGATGAAGATGAATATGAGTCCTTGCTATTGCGCGACCCGGACGGTCACTTGATCGAGCTCTACTATTGGCCGGAGTGGTGAGCGCGCGCTTCCGCCCGGTCCGCCGGCGCGCGCCCGTACACTGCGGCTGACGCTCAGGGGTATTTCACCACCGAGCGAACGGCCATCCCGTTCCACTCGAAACCGGGAACGAGGTTGAGATCGATGAGACTCACGAGCGCGATGACTTCGTAGCCCGTCTGCGTCGCAAGGTTCGCGGCAGCGCTCATCGTGCCGCCGGTCGCCAACACATCGTCGACGATGATCATTCGTCCCTTGCCGGCCGCCATCTCGAGCGCCGCGTTGCCGTATTCGAGATCGTACGCCATGCGAACGACCGGGGGCGGGAGCTTGCCTTCCTTGCGAATCGGCACGAATCCCTTCGAATGCCTATGCGCAAGCGCGCTCGCGATGATGAACCCGCGCGCCTCGACTCCCGCGACTGCATCGACGGCTCGCCATTCGGGTTCGCTGAGCATGTCGCTCAAGGCCGAGATCGTCGGAGCGAAGTGATCCCGAAGCAAGGGCGTGATGTCGCGGAACAAGATGCCCGGTTGCGGAAAATCGGGGATCTCTCGAATGTGCCGTCGGAGGTCGGACATGAGTGCGGTCAGTGGCCAGCGACTACGCGTAAGCTGGCGGAAGACCGCCGCTCGGTCAACTGGCAAATGGAAGCGTGCGGAACCATCCTCTCCGATCTGCCGTTCCAGCGCCATGCCTAGATCGGCGACATTGCACGGCTCGGTACCGGATGAGAGCACGACGGCGCTGCTGATCCTCGACCTCATCTCCGATTTCGAGTTCGAGGACGGACGCAAGCTTTTGCGCGCCGCGCAGCGTATCGTAGGCAACATCGCAAAACTCTCGGCACGTGCACGCGCGGTCGGCGTGCCGGTCGTCTATGTCAACGACAATCGAGGTCGATGGCGTTCGGATCGTTCCGATCTCATCGCGCGCTGTTCACGCCCCGGAGCGCTCGGTCGAGCGCTCGTACAACGCCTCGCGCCCGAAGCCCAAGACTATTTCATTTTCAAGCCGAAGCATTCCGGATTCTTCGCCACGCCGCTCACGGCGCTGCTCGAGCATCTGGGAGCGCGCACGTTGATCCTCGCCGGCGTAACGATCGAGCAATGCGTTCTCTTCACCGCGATCGATGCCTACGTGCGCGGCTTCGAGATCGTCGTGCCCAAGGATTGCGTCGCGGGCCTCAAGCACACGCGGACGGCATTGACGCTCATGGCCGACATTCTTCGCGCGAAGACCTCACCCGCGGCGCGCGTGCGTTTGCCGGCACAGCGACCTCGGAAATCAGGCGCGAACTGATGTCAGCTGAGCCTGACACCGAGGTCCCGCATTCGGAACCGCTGCGCACAACAAGACGTTTTATATACGGAAGTTCTCGATGTGGCGGTGAGACCGGGCGGTGAGCACGCTTGCGACCCGAGAGATCCGCAGTCGAGGCTTCCAGCCGGAGCCCCGCGCTTTTCGCGAAGACGGGGCTCCGTCTTTATTCTTTATCCCTTCCCACTCGCAAGCTGCGATGAGCGGAGGCCCCATGGAACGCAATTCCATCGAAGAAATCCGTCAAGCGCTGGACGCCGCGCGCGATGTCGCCCGCAATGGCGCCTTGGACGGCTGCGATATCGACGACATCGAAGAGCTGATCGCGCCGGTCGAGACCGAGCTGCGGGCGACGCGGCCCAACATTCAGACGCTCTCGACGTATCTCAACTCGCTCGCCAAGAGCTTGCGCTCCGAACCGGCCAGCCGCGGTGTGTGCATGCAGATCGACGCAGCGATGCGTCGTGCCGGCGTCCCGACCCACTGGGAGCATTGACGCTCGAACCCGGTTCCGCGCCCGCCGATTCGATCGATCGCGCGCCGTCAAGTAGCGGACTTTTTGCGAGCGGCGACGTATATTCACGCGCCACGAAACGCGGCGCTGCGCGTCCGCATGTGCGATCCATGGAAGTTGGCTGATGCGAAAAACTCTGCTCCTGATTCTGCTGCTGCCTGTGCTGGCTTCGGCCGAAACCGTCTACATCTCGGATGCCCTCAAGGTGCCGATGCGGCGCGGACCTTCGACCGGACACAAGATCGTGCATGCGGGATTGCCGGCGGGCACGCCGCTCGAAGTGCTCGGAGAAGATAAGGCAGCCGGCTTCACGCATGTCCGCACGCAGAATGGCACGGACGGCTGGGTTTCGAGCCAATATCTGGTCGATCAACCGATCGCAAAGGACCGGCTGGCGGTCGCGACGAAGCGCATTCAAACGCTCGAAGCCGAGATCAAGACGCTGCGAGACAACTTGAAGGAGGCCCGCGGCACGCGCAGCGAGGTCGAGCGGGACAATTCGGAGCTCGCGAAACAGACGAAGCAGCTGCAAGCGGAGCTCGCGGAGATCCGCCGGGTATCCGCGACCTCGATCGCTCACTATGAAGAGAACAAGCAGCTCAAGGCACAGCTCCAGCAGCTCCAGGCGCAGAACCTGGAGTCGACGCAGCGCGTGCGCCAGCTCGAGCGCAACGTGACGCTGCGGTGGATGCTTGCGGGCGGTGGACTCGTGCTGCTCGGACTGATACTCGGCGCCTGGATCAAGTCGCGGCCAAAGCGCAGCACCTGGGCGTAGCCCGCTCTTGTTTTGTTGTGTAGCGACTTGCGGGGAGGAGAATCTCTCGCGGCGGCGCGGCGAAGGGTTGATGAAATCTTCTTCCGAACCGCGCCAACGCTGTACCCGCGCCCCCTGAATCACACTCTCGGCGATCTCTCGATCGACTCTTCTTTGCGTCTGAAAATCAGCGGCTTTTCGACTGGGCGGGTCTCTTGCGCGGCGTTCACTGCGTCAGTCACAACGTGGTGGTTCGGGCTTTTCGAGCAAACGGGGTCGGCCGCCGCCGGATCGTTCGCGAGCAGATAGGCTTGGCAACGGCAGCCGCCCAGATCTTTCTCGCGCTCTTTGCAGCTCGCACACGGCTCTTTCATCCATCCGAAGCCGCGAAATCGATTGAACCCTTCGGAGTCGTACCAGATCTCGCGCACGCTGCTCGTGCGCACGTTGGGGAATTCGAGCCCCGGCAGCATGCGCGCAGTATGACAAGGCAATGCAGTGCCATCGGGCGTAACGGTCATGAACGTCGAGCCCCAACCGTTCATGCAGCGCTTCGGGCGCTCCTCATAGTAGTCGGGCACGACGAACAAGATGCGCATGCGGCCTTGAAGCCGATCGCGCCAGCGGTTCGCCGCTGCTTCCGCCGCTCGCAGCTGAGCCCGCGACGGCAACAGCCGGTCGCGATTGAGATGCGCCCATGAGTAGTACTGCGCGTTCGCGAGCTCCAGATACTCGGCGCCGATCTCGACAGCCATCTCGATGATCTTGTCGATATGGTCGATGTTGAGCCGGTGGATCACACAGTTCAGCACCATCGGATAGCCGAGCCCCTTGATCCATCCCGCCACGCGGCGCTTCAAGTCGAAGGTGCGCGTATGCGAGAGGAAATCGTTCATCTCCCGCGTGGAATCCTGAAACGAGAGTTGAATGTGATCGAGGCCCGCGAAGCGCAACCGCTCGAGACGCGCCTCGCTCAATCCCACCCCGGAGGTAATCAGGTTCGTATAGAAGCCGAGCGCGTGCGCCTCGGCGGTAATCTCTTCCAGATCGTCGCGCGTGAGCGGCTCGCCGCCGGAAAGGCCGAGCTGCACCGAGCCGAGCGCGCGCGCTTCGTGAAGCACACGCAGCCATTCGCTCGTCGAAAGCTCCTGATCGAAGCGCGCGAAATCGACAGGGTTGTAGCAAAACACGCACTGGAGCGGACAGCGGTACGTGAGCTCGAAGAGAAGCCACAGGGGCGGACCGGGCTGCGAGCTCATCGCGAGCGGCAGAGCGCCCGAGGGATGAGGAGACGATAAGACCGAACCGCCTCGCGTGCTGTCGCTTCGCTTCATTGCGCCGTCGCCCCGTCATTTCGCTCGAAGGCGACCCATCCCTGCTCCTCCGCGAGCTTCAAGAATGAGACGACGTCCGCGCGCAGATCGCCGCGGCCGAACGTACTCTGCAAATCCTCGACGATCTCGCGCAACGAGTTGCTGCCGTCACAGCGGCGGAGGATCTCCCCGGCGGAGCCATTGAGCTTCACCATCCCTTCGGGATAGAGCAGCACGTGCGCCGCTTGCGCCGGCTCCCATTGGAGCCGAAATCCGCGCGCGATCGCAGGGCGATCGAGGTCTCGAATCTCCATTGCGTTCATGCCGAGACTCCGTAGCGCTGTGCCATCGCATCGTTCATCGCCCACAGCACATCCAACTTGAACTTGAGCACTTCCAGCGCGCGGCGCTGCTGCTGCGCGCTGCGGAAATGATCGAGCGTGATCGTCAAGCCATGCTGCACGTCGCGCTGTGCAAGGGAAACCCGGCTGCGGAAGTACGCGAGCCCGTCCTGGTCGATCCACGGATAATGCTCCGGCCAATTCGCGAGCCGCTGCTTATGAATCGCAGGCGCAAAGAGCTCGGTGAGCGAAGAGCACACCGCTTCCTGCCAAGGCGCCTGCCGAGCGAAGTTGACGTAGGCATCCACGGCGAAACGGACGGCTGGAATCACGTCGCGCAAATCCTCCACGTGCGCTCGCGTCAAGCCGACCGCTTCCGCGAGCCGCAGCCATGCATCGATACCGCCGGCGTGCTCGCCGTAACCGTCATGGTCGAGAATGCGCTCGACCCACTGGCGACGGACGGCACGATCCGGACAATTCGAGAGGATGGCCGCATCCTTGAGCGGAATGCTGCGCTGATAGTAGTAGCGATTCGCGACCCATCCGCGGATCTGCTCGGGAGTGGCGCGGCCGCTGTTGAGCATCACGTTGAAGGGATGATGAATGTGGTAGGCGCGGCCCTGCTCGCGCAGGCGCATCTCGAATTCATCGCGGCTCCACGGCTGCTCGCTCACAGCACGACCTCCATCCCGTCGTACGCCACTTCGATGCCGTGCTCGCGCAACTGTGCACGCTGCGTGGAGTCCTCATCGAGGATCGGATTGCTGTTGTTGATGTGAATGAGGATCTTGCGCGTCGTCGGCGGCAGTCTGTCGAGCCACTCGATCGTTCCGCCCGGTCCGCTTTGGGGTAGATGCCCCATGTCGCGGGCAAGCTTGCTCGAGAGACCCAAACGCACCATCTCGTCCTCGCTCCAGAACGTCCCATCGATCAAGACGCAGTGAGCGAGTCGCAAGTGTTCCCAAACCGCATCGTTCACCGCGCCGAGGCCCGGTGCGTAAAAGAGTGCGCCTTGCGTCGTCGCATCGTGCAGGAAGAGCCCGATGTTGTCGCCGACGACCGGCGATTCGCGGTGAGGCGAGAACGGCGCCGCTTTGCCGTCGAGCGGCACGGCTCGCCACGCGATGCCACGAGCGCCCTCGACCGAGAACGTGCGTCCATCGAGTAGAATCGATTGTCGCTCGATGCCGCAGTAGTGACTCAGCACCTCGAACAGAGGGTTCGGGCCGGTGAGGTCGCGATGGACCGCGTCCGTACACCAGACTGGCCACGGCCGTGTTGCCTCCCGCAGCATGAGGAGTCCAGTCGTATGGTCGATCTGACCATCCACGAGCACGATGCTCTTGAGCGCGGTGTCTCGCGGGCTGCGCGCCGGCTGCAACGCGGGCGATGCTTTTAACTGGGCAAGGATGTCCGGTGATGCGTTCACGAGAACGCTCTCGTGCGCATTCGCCCCGCTCACCGCGATGGAGGATTGTGTACGCGGCGTAGCACGAATCGAGCCGACCCGCACGCCGGTGCAATTGCGGCAGTTGCAGTTCCATTGCGGGAATCCGCCGCCTGCCGCCGATCCGAGCACTCGTATCTTCAAGATGCTCCCCAAGCCCGCCTGGAACCGGGGTTCGACGAGGCGGGCGTTTCTCCAGGCCTTTAGGTCAGGATGGGGCTTGCGTACAAATGCGAACCTTATCGGTTCGCGATATACATCGTGATTTCCATGCCGAAGCGAAAATCGAGCGCGGTCGGGGTTTCCCAGGTCATGATGAGCTCCTTAGGTCGCAGTTTGAGACTACCGGCTACAGGCTACAGGCTACAGCCCGAGCCTCGAGTTGAGCGTGCTCCGCACGCCAAGGGGTCGCAACGCAAAACTCTTGAACCGAGGCTCATGATTTTCATGAAACCGAGGCGGGCTCCAGACGGTGTCGCTCCTAGTAGCTCGATCGCCATACAGTGCGCGAAGATCCTGTCTTTGATTCTGGCTGTAGCCTGTAGCCCGTAGCCTGTAGCCTGTTTGTAGCCCGTAGCCTGTAGCCTGTTATGAAGCTTCGGACTCACATCAACCTCATCGTCGGATCGCTCAGTGCGGTCTTCATCGCGCTGATGTTGATCGTCGAGATCGGTCGCACGCGACTCGCGGTGAGCGAGGAGATCGCCGCCGCGAATACGGTCGCGACACAACTCTTGAGCCGAGTCGCAGCCACGTACGAGCGCGACGGCCCGCTGCCGCTGCTGTTGTTCCTGAAGCATCTGGGCCGCGTGCGCGCAAATGAGATCACGCTATTCGATGCGCACGGCGACGTGCTCTATCGCTCGCCGCCCTCGACCTATAAGGCGGGCCGCGAGGCACCCAAATGGTTCGCGTACCTCCTGTTGCCTCCGACCGCTCCACGAGTCTTCGAGCTCTCGGGCGGCGCCGAGCTGCACATCGACGCGAATGCATCGCGCGCGGTGCTCGATGGGTGGGATGACTTCGTGCAGCTCCTGTGGGTCGGCGGGCTCGCGTTTACGCTGCTGAACGGTCTCGTGTTTTGGCTCGTGGGCCGCGCGCTTGCGCCTTTGCCCATCATCGCCTCGGGCCTCGAGCGCATCGAGAACGGAGACTTCTCGTACCGCCTCCCTGCCCTGTCCGGCAACGAAGCCGCTCTCATCGGGGCCGCGTTCAACCGCATGGCCGTTGCAGTCGAAGGCAAGCGGCAAGCAGAGCTCGAAGCGCGCGATGCCGAGGCGCGGCTCGAAGAGCGGCGCGAGCTCTCGCAACTCATCGAGCAGCGCTTGGACGAAGAACGCCGTTCGATCGCGCGCGAGCTGCACGATGAGTTTGCACAGTCGGTGACGGCGATTCGCACTCTTGCGGTCGCAATCATCGGGCGGCAGCAAAGCGACGAGGCGACGCTCGAAGCCGCGCAGACGATCTCGAAGGAGGCCGCGCGTCTATACGATGCGATGCACAGCCTCATTCCCCGGCTCGCACCGATCGCGCTCGACACGCTCGGGCTCGAGGAAACGCTGCGGGGCCTGATCGACGAGTGGCAGAAGCGAACGCCGGAAGTTCGCATCACGCTCGAGCAGCAGTTGCCCGCGCGACTCGGCACGAGCATGACGCTCACGATCTACCGCATCGTGCAGGAGGGCTTGATGAACGCGCTGCGCCATGCGCGCGCGACTCACGTTGCCGTACGCATCGAAACTCGTGAAGGTCGCGTCATCGTGAGTGTCCTCGACGATGGCGTCGGCTTGCCGGCCGCCGGGTCGCGCCCCGGAAGCTTTGGTCTTCGCGGCCTGCGCGAACGAGTTCAGGGACTGGACGGAGTGTTTCGCGTCGCGAACCGATCCGACGGCCCAGGCGTAGAGCTGGTTGCAGAGATTCCACTCGAGTCGAACGGTGGGATCGAAGAGGAACAGCATGATACGCGTGCTGCTGGTTGACGATCACACCGTCGTACGCTTCGGCTTTCGCTTGTTGCTCGAGGCTGCGCCGGACGTACGGGTCGTCGGCGAAGCAGACTCGGGCGAAAGCGCCTACGCGATGTATGCGCAGTGCGAGCCCGACGTCGTCATCATGGATCTGTCGATGCCGGGCATGGGGGGCATCGAAGCGTTGAAGCGCATCCGCACACACCATCCTCGCGCTCGCCTCCTCGCACTCTCGGCGCACGACGACGCATTGCATGCACGCCGCGCATTGATGCAAGGCGCGCTCGGCTTTCTCTCGAAACGCAGCGCCCCGGAGATCTTGCTGGAAGCCGTGCGAAGCGTCGCCTCGGGCAAACGCTATCTCGATCCCTCGCTCGCGCAAGATCTCGCCCTCGCGGAGATCGATGGTGCGAGCGAAACGCCGCTCGAACGGCTGTCCGAGCGCGAGTTCGAAGTGTTTCTGCGCCTCGCCCGCGGTGCCTCGGTCCAAACGATCGCCAGCGATCTTCATCTGTCCGCATCGACCGTCGGTACGCACCTTTACAACATCAAGCAGAAGCTGGGCGCGAGCAACCAGGCAGAGCTCACCCTCATCGCGCTTCGGGCGGGCTTGATCGAGGTTTAGACGTTCCGGGGGGAGGGAAATTCGCCCTTCCTCCGTATACGATCCATCCATGCCACGCACGACGCGCAGGGGCCGCCCGCCTCATGACGATGTGTTGACCCCGACGGAATGGCGCATTGCGCACGCCGTTCAGCACGGCATGACCAATCGCGAAATTGCCGAGCGCCGCGGGATCAGTCTCGATGCAGTGAAGTTCCACATCTCGAACATCCTGCAGAAGCTCGAGCTGGCCGACCGGCGCGCCCTCAAGAGATGGTTCCGCGCGCCACGCGACAGCGGCTTGATCAGAGAGGAACGACACATGAGCTCAGAATTGAGACTCGGCCGCATCGGTCAGATCTCGAGAAGTGTGAAAGACATCCAGCAGGCGGAGGCTTGGTACGGCGGGGTGCTCGGCCTTCCTCATCTGTACACTTTCGGTAAGCTCGCCTTCTTCGATTGCGGCGGCACGCGGCTGCTTCTCACCCAGAACGGCGCCGAACAGACCGCGGAATCGATTCTCTATCTCTGGGTCGAGAACATCGAGGCCGCGTATCGCGCGCTCGAAGCCCGCGGCGTCGAATTCGTGAGCTCGCCGCATCTGATTCACAAGCACGCGGACGGCACGGAAGAGTGGATGGCGTTCTTCAAGGATCCGGAAGGCCGCCCGCTCGCGATCATGGCGCAAGCGAAGCCTTAGTGTCCGCAGCGAATGTCGCGGTAGCGCGGCGCAGAGAACAGAAGGAATCGCATCCTTTCCGCGGCCGCGAGACCATCTTCTTAGTCGCTGTGAATCGCTGGAGAGAGCGGACGTCTTGTGCAGTAGACCGGACTTAACATCCTCTAGCCGTTCCGGCGTTAACGTATCTCTCGCGGAGAACGCGGAGA
>JBDZVE010000020.1:25909-47166 GCA_040255535.1 Lysobacterales bacterium
TTAACATCCTCTAGCCGTTCCGGCGTTAACGTATCTCTCGCGGAGAACGCGGAGATCGGACAAAGAACAGGAATTCTGAATTGCTCTCGATCATGCACGGGCGCTACGCTTATTGGCTCTTCTCCGCGTTCTCCGCGAGAGATATTCCGTCATTCTTTCATGAGCGACTTCAGCCGGAGCGGCGAGCGGAGTTTGCACTCCTGGCTCCTTCCAGCGATGCGGCCTTAATAGCAGATCACCTCCACGTCGACACCGCCATCGGTCACCCTGCCGCCCCCTCCGTTCTGCGGCGTGCATTGCTGGAAGGGGAAGATGGGCCCGCCGACGACCGTCACGTTGTAGGTCTGTCCGCTTTCGATCGGAGTCGGGAACGTGTGCCGCCCGTTCGAGCTCACCGAGATCTCATCGGAATCGTTGTTGCGCAATCGCAGGCCGAGCCCCCGAAGTCCCGAGACGACCACACTGATTCCGAAACGGCTCGTCACGCAACTGACGTCGATATTCCCGATGTTCTGGGTGCCCATCGTGCCCGTGGATCTCGCAACCGTGCATGCCTGAGTCGGATTGCTCGGCTGCGTCGCGACGGTGACGCTATAGGGCGTTCCGGTTCGCAGCGAAGTCTTGAATGTGTACGGGCCGTCCGCCGCGATCGCCAGGTCATCCTGCGCATTGTTCTGTAGAACGAGACCCGAGCCGAGAAGACCCGAAACCGTGCCGCCAAGCGTGAACTCGACGGTCACACATTGCACGCGCACGTTCGTCACGTTCGCGGCGGCCACGGTGCCAGCGGCGCTCGTCGACTCGACCGTGCACTCCTGTGCCGGGCTGCTCGGCTGACTCGCAACCGCGACGTTGTATGTGCGCCCGCTCTCGACCGGCGTCGAGAACGTGAACTCACCGTCGTTGGCGACCGTGAGGTCGTCCACCCCGTTGTTCTGCAGAACCAGTCCCGAGCCGGCCAAGCCGCCGACGACACCGCCGACGGTGAACTGGCGTCGCGCGCACGTCACGGCGATGTTCGTCACATCGGCGGTCGTCACCGCACCGCTGCCATTAGCAATGCTGCACGCCTGCGCTGGATTCGACGGCGCGGTCTGCACGATGACCTCGTACGTACCGCCACTTGCGATTTTGCCTGGGAACGAGAACGCACCGTCGGTCTGCACCTCGACCGTCTCGTTGCTGTTCTGAAGGATCAGTCGATCTCCTTCCAAGCCAACGACGGTACCGCCGATCGCAAATGCATTCGTCGCACAGGTCACGGCCGCGCTCGCCGGGTTGCCCGAGCCGACGACGCCGCTCGCGTTCGCAACCGTGCAGGTTTGGGAGGGTGCCTGCGGCTGCGTACCGACCGTGATTTCATACGAGGAACCGCTTGCGAGCGCGGTAGGAAACGTGAAAGCACCATTTGAGGCAATCGGCAGATCATCGACGCCGTTCAACTTGAGCACGAGTCCGCTTCCCTCGAGACCCGCCACCGATCCGCCGACACTGAACGACTCCGTGCTGCAAACGACAGCGACGTCGGTGACATTCTCCGTTGCGATGACGCCGGTCGCATTCGAGACCGTGCACGTTTGCGCGGGGTTGCTTGGCTGTGTCGCGACGCCGACGACGTAGGACGCTTCGGCCGCGAGCCCTGTCGGGAAAAGAAAGCTCCCGTTGCGCACGACGCGAGTATCGCCCGCTTCATTCAACTGGAGCACGAGACCCGACCCTAAAAGGCCGCTCACTTCGCCGCCGACCGTATAAGTATTCGGTGGATTGGCGGGCTCTGTCGGCGGCCCGGATCCTCCCTGCTCGTCCGATGCGACGCTCCCGCGACCGTTCGAGCAGCCGAGCGTGCCGAACACGATGCAGCACGCGAGGGCGCACGTCGTGCGGCGCACCCATCTCGAATCGTGCGCGAGCTTCGGCATCGGGCATCCTCCCACTCTTGTCGTGTTCTGACCTAGGCAATGTCATATCGACACGGCGGGGAAAATGTTCCATGCGTCGGTATTTCTCCTGCGGCACCGCTGCGCTTCGGTTGGCTACGCTACGAGAGCGAACCGACACCGGCATCACCGATCCGCCTCACACAGGCCTCGAACAGAGGAGCCGCTCATGAGTCTTTTCATGTCGGAGAAAAAACGAATCGGGCGGTTCGCAGCGATGCTCAGGGCCGAATTGCCGAACGTACGCGTGGACCCGACGCGACGCATCGAGGTAGCCGGAAGATCGACCCCGGCGCTCTTGAACGGCGACAGCATCCTCAATCTCGATTGCACGATTCCCGACCGGTTCACCGCGGAAACCGGCGTGACGGCGACGCTCTTCGTGAGAAGCGAGGACGACTTCGTTCGCGTGTCGACGTCCGTCAAGAAGCAGAACGGCGAGCGTGCGATCGGAACGACGCTGAATCATGCTCATCCCGGCTATGCGCGCTTGCTCAGCGGCGAATCCTACGTGGGCTATGCGACGCTGTTCGGCACTCAATACCTCACGCAGTACGACGCCCTTCTCGATGCGCGCGGCCAAGTCATCGGCGTGCTCTACGTCGGTATCGACGTGAGCGCGCAGAGGCACTTGAGCCTCGGCGTCAAGCTCGCATGGATTTCCTTTGCACTTGCGGCGCTGATCACTGTCGCGCTGATCGCGAGCCTGTCGGGCAGTGCGGAGCGCGCTACCGGCACGGAGCTCGGCGACATCAAAGACGCGCATCTTGCACTCGGGATCCTGGCGGCGGCCGCGCTCGCGCTTGCGATTTGGGTTTTCGTGCGCGCCGCGTTGACGCTGCCGCTCAACGAGGCGCGCACCGTCGCACTGCGTCTAGCGGAAGGCGACTTGACCTCACAAATCGACGTCGATCGGAACGATGAGATCGGGCAACTCATGCAGGCGATCAACGGCATCGGCCAGGGGCTGACGGAGATCGTCGGCAACGTTCGCAATGGCTCGAACGAGATCACGAGCGCCGCGCGCGAGATCGCCACCGGCAACACGGACCTGTCGGCTCGCACCTCGGAGCAAGCGGCCTCGCTCGAAGAGACCGCCTCATCGATGACGCAGCTCACGACGACCGTTCGCCACAATGCGGACAACGCAGACCAAGCGAATCGGCTCGTGCTCGCCGCGGCATCGATCGCGGCACAAGGGCGTCGGGTCGTCGACGATCTCATCGCGAGGATGAGCTCGATCAAGTCGAGCTCTCATCAGGTCGAGCGCATCGTCGGCGAGATCGAAGACATCGCTTTTCAAACCAATATCCTCGCGCTCAATGCGGCGGTCGAAGCGGCACGCGCGGGCGAGCATGGGCGCAGCTTCACCGTCGTTGCAGCCGATGTTCGCAGCCTCGCCCAACGCTCCGCTGCTGCGGCGAAGGAGATCAAGGGACTGATCGGCGAGTCGGTGCTGCAGATCGAAGACGGCAGCACGCTCGCGAATGAGGCCGGCCGCACGATGACGGACATCGTCTCCTCCGTGAAGCGAGTCACCGGCATCATGGGCGAGATCTCCGCGGCCAGTCGCGAGCAGGCGCGCGGCATCGAGCAGGTCAATGTGGCGGTTGGGCGAATGGACGAGATGACGCAACGCAATGCCGCACTGGTCGAAGAAGCGGCGGCCGCCGCGGAGAGCCTGCATGCGCAAGCCGAACGGCTCGCCCAAGCGGTCGCGGCATTCAGGCTGCCCTAAGAAGGGCTATGGGCTATGGGCTCTGGGCTACGCGACCCGGTTGCGGCCGGAGAGTTTCGCGATATAGAGCTGCGCGTCGGCCGCTTCGAGCAGATCATCTACGCGCGCGGCGCCGTCCCACTGCGTAAGCCCAATGCTGACGCTCACACGAAGGTCCGGGTGCACTTCGCACCAGTTATGGGAATCGACGGCGCTGCGCAATCGTTCGCAGAGCGCGATGGCCTCGGAGAGCGCAGTACTTGGCATTAGAAACGCGAACTCATCTCCGCCGATGCGCGCGATCAGATCGGTCTCGCGGCACAGGCCTCGCATCAAATCGGCGCTTCGGCGCAGCGCCTCATCGCCGATCGGGTGTCCGAGTTTGTCGTTGACGAGCTTGAAGCAATCGAGGTCAGCGATCGCGACGGACAGCGGATGGTTGACGGCTTGGGCCACTTCGATCTCCGCGGCGAGCCGCTTGCCGAATTGGCGGCGATTCGCGATACCGGTCAATGCGTCCTCTTGCGATTCGCGCTCGAGCGCAAGACTGCGCTCGCGCAGCGCCGCGATGAGCCGTTCCTTTTCGAGATTCGCCTTCTCGAGATCGCGCGTGCGTTCCGCGACGCGCTCTTCCAAGCGCTGGCGGTAGTCTTCGAGCTCCTCGAACGCGAGCGCATCGACAACGGCAGGAGCCACGTGTTCGGCGAGCTTCTGCATCAAATGAAAATCCGCCGGCGAGTACATGCCTGGCTGCGTGTGCTGAACGCTGAGCAAGCCGATCACGTGCCCTCGTTCGACGAGCGGTACGACGATGAAGGAACCGGTTTCCTTTGCGGTAGGTTCGACGCGAAGCTTCATCTCTTCGTCCATGCGCGCCCAGTCCTCGACGAGGACGGAACGGCCGGTGTCGACGACCCAGCCGAAAATGCCTGCATCGAGCGGCTTGGTGCGCCCGGTCAATCGTTCTTCGCGACGTTCATGAACACGCAGCTCGAGCACCTGCCGCTCGCGATTGACGAGCGCGAAATAAAACTCATCGAAGCCGAAGAGGCTGCGCGTTTCCGCGAGGATGCGCTCGCCGAGCTCATCGATTCGACGAGCGCCGTGCAGCACGCGCCCGACGGCGAAGAGCTTTGCCATCGGCCCGCGCTCCGCATCCGCGGCATTTAACGAATGGCCGATGCTGTTGAAGCTGAGCACGAACACGACCATGAGCCCGAGAAACAGCAGGAGCGCAGAATGCGCGCCGGAGTTGTACAGCAGCGCCGCGAGCACGCCGGCCGGAACGAAGATCAGATCCGAGAACGCGTAAGCCGGCGTGACGATCCGTCGCACGTCACGCCCATCGAGCCGGAAGAACACCGCCATCGATGCGATATTGACGAGCTGCGCGAGGAGCGCCATGACGATGAGCGCGAACACAGTCGGCCACGCAAGCGCAGCGAGCGGGTGCTCTCCGCCGAGTGCCAGATAGGCCTCACCTGCGGCGAGGAGCATGAGTGCGGTCATCGCGGCATTGTGGATGCCTCGCAGCGCTCCGAAGGCAATCGAGCCGTGACTGTAGCGCCGGCTCACGAGCGGCCAAATGAACGAAGCGATTGCACAGATCGAAGCCGCGACAGCGGGCGAGAACACGAGCAAGAGCGCGACATGCGGAACGCGCTCCATGGAGATGAGACCGAGGCGAGGCGCCTGAACGCCGAACTGCCAAACAAAGAGCGAAGCCAGCACGAAGAGGCCGATCACCCAGAGCGGCGGGAACTCGGCCGGGAGCCTCATCGCGAGCCAGATCCCTGCCCCCGACGCCAGAGCGAGCGAGTAGACAGCCAGCATCGCGTAACGCGACTTCATCCCTCGAGTGTACCCGGTGCCGGCGCGTTCTACAGCGCTGCTAGGCAAGTCGATACAATATGTCTGGTGCCGCTCGATGCTCGGTGCCGCTCGGGTAGAAGAATAATCGTGAGCGAGGAACGGGACAGCTTTCCAAACGGCGTAGAGGCGACGCTCCTCCTCGTCGTTCTATTCGCCCTCGAAATCGGGGTCGCCGAGGTGCTGACCGCGTTCGGGCTCTTTTCGAAGGTCGACGCCATCGGCTCGTGGGGCATCATCACCGTCATCGGCAACGGTCTTCTCTTCTCGGTCCTGCTCGCCTACAAGAGGTTGAGCCACCGCGAGCTGTTTCACTCCGCCAGATCCTCCATCGCTTCGACGCTCGGGGTCCTCGCGATCCCGATCCTGCTGCTCGTCCCCGGCCTCGAGCTCGTCGCGAGCACGATCAACGCTATCGTAGCGAAGGCGTTTCCGCCGACGCCTGAGGAGCAGGCGATGTTCCACGCCATGGTCGCGCACACACCCACCGTTGTGCTGTTCAGCTGCGTGCTCGCACCGTGCCTCGAAGAGATGCTGTTCAGGGGCATCATCCTACGCAGCTTTCTGCTCCAGTATTCGCGGACGGCTGCGATCCTGGGCTCCTCGGCGCTGTTCGCAATCGCGCATCTGAACCTGTATCAGTTCGTCACCGCATTCGTCGGCGGTCTCATGCTCGGCTGGCTGTACGAACGCACTCGGTCGCTGTGGCCGTGCATTCTTCTGCACGCGGCCGGCAATGCGTTCGCCGTGTACTCGACGATCTTCGTGCCTTCGAACGAGGTCGATTTCTCGGCTACGTTCTATTTCGCCGCGTATGTGCTTGCAATTGTCGGCGGACTGACGCTGCTCAAGATTCTGATGCCGGCACGCAGATAGAACGCGTCCACCCAGTTTTCTCGCCCGCGTCGCCATCGCCAGCCGACGCGGAGTCGGCGTTTTGCCCGTCGCAGGCGGAGGACACTTTGCGCTCGCGCTCTCGATGGCGTGCCATCGCGCGCTCGCCAAGGCGAGGAACGATCGACGCCAAAAGGCGTTCTCAATGAAACCTTACGACGAATTCCGGGAGCGATGGATGAAGCTTGCGATCGTAGCTATTGCAGCGGTGTTGACGGTGGGGGCGTGCGGAGCGGACGACTCGGCGAACAGCAAGCCCGCAGGCGAGTATGCGACCGGCGAGTTGCCGACGTCCGACACGGTTCAGCGCGAATCGGATCTTCAGATCGCAAGCCAAGAAGACGAACGAGGCCAAGAGGAGCGCGAATCTCAGGACTAAATCGTATACAGCTCGAGGCGCTCGACGCCTTGTTCGCGCTCGTTGGTTGCGGCACTCGCCATTCGCCGCCGCAACGCCGTACACTGCGCGCATCAACTCGCAGAGAGCGCCTGATGTACCCTCGATTCGCCCCTGCCCTCATCCTGCTCATGTTCGCAACGCCAACCGCTGTTTTCGCAAACTCGCAGGCCATCGACGATCCCCACTCGTACTCGGATCCTCGTGCATTTCGAACCACGCATGTGGCACTGGACCTTACGGCGGACTTCTCGCGCAAGCGCCTCGTCGGGCATGTCGATTTGACGCTCCAGCGAATCGACGCCGCCGCACGCGAGCTCGTGCTCGACACTCGCGATCTCACGATTCGTGCAGTCGAGCTGCGCAGCCCGAAAAGCTCGCCGCTTCAGTTTCGCTTGGACAAAGCCGATCCGATTCTCGGTTCCGCGCTTCGAATCAGCGTGCCGGACGTCGGCGAGAGGCTCACCGTGCGCATCGAGTACGAGACATCTCCGAACGCGACGGGTCTTCAGTGGCTCGAACCGTCTCAGACCGCGGGCGGCAAGCATCCGTATCTGTATTCTCAGTCGCAGGCGATTCACGCGCGGAGCTGGATTCCCCTGCAGGATACGCCGGCCATCCGCGTGACTTATGAAGCGCGGATTCACACGCCGCCCGAGTTGCTCGCCGTCATGAGCGCCCGCAACGACGTGAACACGGCGCGCGACGGCGACTACTCGTTTCGGATGCCGCAGCCGATACCTTCCTATTTGATTGCGCTCGGCATCGGCGACCTGACCTTCAAGGCGATCGGACCGCGCACGGGCGTGTATGCGGAACCCGAGGTGATCGAGGCGGCCGCCTATGAGTTCGCCGACACCGAAGCCATGCTCGTGGCCTGCGAGAAATTGTTCGGCCCTTATCGTTGGGAGCGCTACGACCTGCTGATCCTGCCGCCGAGCTTCATGTGGGGCGGCATGGAAAATCCGCGCCTCACGTTCCTGACGCCGACCGTCATATCGGGCGATCGCAGCCTCGTATCGATCATCGCGCATGAACTCGCGCATTCCTGGTCGGGCAACCTCGTAACGAACGCGAACTGGAATAGCGTGTGGCTGAACGAAGGCTTCACGGTGTATCTCGAGCGGCGCATCATCGAGGCGCTGTACGGCGAGGAGCGCCGCGCGATGGAAGACACGCTCGGCGTGCAATCGCTCAAGCGCGACATCGCTGCGCTCAAGGCGGAGGGCAAGGGCGATCTGACCCGCTTGTCGGTCGACCTTCGCGGCCAGGATCCCGACGACGGCTTCTCCGATGTGCCGTACGAAAAAGGCCGGCTCTTTCTCGGCTTTCTCGAATCGCGTCTCGGCCGCGACCGCCTCGATGCCTTCCTCAACGACTATTTCGCGAAGTTCGCATTCCAAAGCGTCACGACGGACATGTTCCTCGACTACTTCTGGCAGCATGTATCGCGCGGACGCGATGTGAAGCTCACGAAAGCCGAAGTGCTCGAATGGACCGAGCAACCCGGCATCCCTTCGTCCGCAGTCCTGCCGCAATCGGATGCCTTCGTACGCGTCGATGCACAAAAGCAGACGTGGCTCGACGGCACGGTCGCGGCGAAGGAGCTCAACACGAAGAAGTGGACGACGCACGAATGGCTCCACTTCCTGGACAACTTGCCTGCCGACATTTCCGCCGAGCAATTGCGTGAGCTCGATCGCGCGTTCGACTTGACGAACGTGAAGAACAAAGCGGTCGCGCATAGCTGGCTCAAGACAGCGATTCGGGCAAACTACTCCCCCGCATGGCCTCGTCTCGAGCAGTACCTCACGTCGATCGGACGGCGAAGTCTCGTCAAGGATCTCTACGAGGAGCTGCTCAAGACGCGCGACGGCACTCGGCGCGCGCAGGAAATCTACACGAAGGCACGACCGCTCTATCAGATCCCGCTCGCACAGCAGCTCGACGAGCTCATCCCCAAAGCGGGTACCTGAATAGGTCTCTGCCGCGGCGCGTGACTGCGCGCTGCGCTCCGACAGATCGGCGGTCGATCGAAGCAAGGGTTAGTCGCGCACGGAACTCCCATTGCGGGACCGAGTTGAAGCAGCATCGGTCCCGACTATCGGAGGCGCCATGGCCCAAGCCAAGGACAGCTCGATCATCGCAAGCTCGCTGTGGATGATCGCGATCTCGCTCGTGCTCTTCTTCCTCCCCGCCGTCAACGGCCTCATCGGCGGAGCCGTTGGAGGCTATAAAGCGGGCTCCGCGGGACGCGGCATCGCCGCCGCCGTACTCCCGTCGATCATCGTGGGGTTGCTGCTATGGGCGCTGTTCGCGGTCTTTGATGCACCCGTCATCGGCTTCCTGGGCGGACTTGCTGTCGGCATCTGGGCGCTCATCTCGAGCATCGGATTGTTGATCGGCGCGCTCATCGGCGGCGCGGTCGCACCCGCTCGCGGATCGGCACTGGATCAGGCGGTGCAACTCAAGTGACGAGCACGAGCATGCGGTTCGCTCATGCCTACTCACACGATGACAAAATGTCTCGCCGCGAGAGATCCGGTCCGAAACGCAGTGGCACTGCCGCACGACTTGCTCGCACTTTCGCGGCTTGGCGTCACTCGCTGCTCGCCGCCTCCTCCCACGTAATCTTCACTTTCTTCCGCCCCCACGCACGCGCGGCGGCGATGTCCACACCCATATAGATGTCGATGTGATTGCGCAGCCGTGACGGCGTGCGGTCCAAGACGGTCCACTCTCCTTCAAGCTCATCGATGCGGATTTTCGTGCCGCGCCCGAGACCCTGCTTCACGAGATCCGGCGAGACCGCGATCACTTTCATTCCGGGCTCGATGCGATCGCCCCACGCACCGCGGTTCGGCCGCTCGTCCGTTTGCGCGCGCGTCGAGTTATAGGCCGTCGCCTCGACGATGAGCGAGCGCTCTTCTGCGTGAAGACCCTGCGCCGCAAAAAGGAGCGCGCAGAGGTTTGCAAGTGCTCGAACCATGCGCGTACTCTAAACCAGGTCGGCGCACGGTCGACTGTGCGTCTGTCCATGGCGTCACTTGGCGAGCCGCTCTCGGGCGCGGTACGCCATCGAGACCAGATCGATCGGCGACGGCAGGCAATCGCCTGGTGAGTACGCGTACGTGATACGCGGCCGCAGCGACTCGTCCAAGATCAGCACGAACCGCGTGGTTTGGCCGAGCACGGTCGAGACGAGCGTTCGCTCGCGAGTGCACATCGAGCCGCCGGCTCGATGTGCGTCGCTGAAGCGGATGATGACTGGCGAACCGCCGATTCGGGACACCCACGAGTCTGGCGCGCGAGCGCCCGCTGTGAGCGCGAGCGGCACCACGCCTGCCGTCGAGAATGACCGCTCCACGTGCACGAGCCAGCGATCCGCCTCGAATCCATAGCTCGCGAAGTCATCCGCATGCGAGAACAACAGCGCCCATCTACCGTTCATGAAGTCGCGGAGCGCGGCGACCGTGAGCACCTCGTCGCGCACCGGTTCAGCGTATCGATATGCCAAAGCAGCCATCGTGGACCTCCGGCTCTGTTCATCCGTGCGGATAGCATGCGACAGGCAAGGGCGCTTTTCAGTCGAGCCGCGGTGACAAGCGGGTTTGAATCGAATCGCGGAAGTCACGCCTCACGACGGTTGCAGCCGTGTGAGTCGGCGCGCGCCGAGCGACGGGCATGTCTTACATTGAAACAACACGAGGGAACCGAGTCGCGCGAGCAGCGCTTCCGGGAACATCATGATGAGCACCTGATCCGAGGCCATTCGCATCGATGCCGATGAGCACGCCAATTGCCGCTCGGCGCAGCGCGATCCTGGAGGCGCCATCGATTCTCGGCCTCAAGCCGACCGGCGTCGAGCACCTGCCGGAAACGCTGCTCGAGAGCGGACTCGCCGAGCGCATTCACGCGCGGCGAGCGGGACGCATCGAGCCGGACGCTCCGTATAGCGCATGGCGAGACCCGCAGACGCAGACGCTCAACGCGCGCGGGATTGCGAACTACGCGCTCAAATTGGCCGAAGCGGTCGGCTCGTTGCTCGACAGCGAAGAATTTCCGGTCGTGCTCGGCGGCGACTGCTCGATCCTGCTCGGCCCTGCTCTTGCGATGCGGCGTCGCGGACGCTATGGACTCCTGTTCATCGACGGGCACGCTGATTTTTATCAGCCCGAAGCTGAGCCCAACGGAGAAGCGGCGTCGATGGATCTTGCCTTCGTGACCGGGCGCGGCCCTTCGATTCTCACGAATCTCGATGGTCGAAGCCCGTTGGTTCGCGACGAAGATGTCGTCGTGTTCGGATTTCGCGATATGGCCGAACAAGCACAGTACGGCTGCCAGCCGTTGCCGCCCGGACTGCGCGCGTATGATCTCGATGCGATCCGGCGGCGCGGCATTGCAAGTGCCGCGCAGGAAGCGGTTGGACACGTTGCGCGCCCGGGACTCGCCGGCTTCTGGATCCACGTGGACGCGGATTGCCTCGACGATGCGATCATGCCGGCGGTCGACTATCGCTTGCCGGGCGGATTGAGCGCGCTCGAGCTCGAAACGGTGCTGCGCGCAGCGCTCGCGACGGGGCGCGCCGTCGGGATGGAAGTGACGATCTACAACCCGGCGCTCGATACCGGGGGCGCAGCAGGACGCATCCTCGGCACTATCCTCGCGAACGTTCTCTAGCCCGCAATTCTCAAAGGGATCATGGATGCGCCTCTCGCGCCAAACCGCCCTTTGAGAAATGCAGGCTAGTGCACCCGCATCGGGCGCAGGGCCACGGCCCACTTGTAGAGCTCATCCAGCATCGCGACGGCCGAGCTGTCGATGAGCTCGTTCGAATGGAAGCGTTTCTGCTCGTCGAGCAGCTTGGTCACCATCGGCGCGGTGACGCCTTCGACCATCGGCATCATCTTCAAGGTCGTCACGAGCTGCTTTTCCATCTGTACCGCCCGCAGCCCTCCCGATACGCCGCCGTAGCTCACGAATCCGCACGGTTTGTAGCTCCACTCGCGATGAAGATAGTTGAGCGCGTTCACGAACGAAGGCGGTGGGCAGTAATTGAACTCCGGCGTCACGAATACATAGGCATCCGCCGCGGTGACGCTGGCGGACCATTTCTTCGTGTGTTCCTTCTCATACCTGTGCAATCGCGGGTGGTACGGCTCGTCATAGATCGGCAAGTGGAAATCCGCAAGATCGATCAGCTTCGCCTGAAATTTCCCATGCTGCGTTGCGAACGAATGAAACCAAGTGCCGATCGAGGGCCCGACGCGTCCGGGCCGAGTGCTGACGATGATCGTGTGCAGGACCAGATTCATTGGAGGCTCCTCCCTCGAGTGGCTGTGAACTCCAAACGCCTCCGCCCATCCTATCGGTCCGCATCGCCGTCCGGGATCAGTGTGAATCTATAGTTCGCCAGGATTTGCGTGCGGCGGGCCTCTTTCCCGAGATGAGTGAGTCTCGCACCACGCGCGCGCGTCGAGGAGACGCAGCTGGCAAACGACAGCACAGGGGCGAATGTCGAGTCATATTTTTGAAAAGATACTCTCGCGGCGGCGCGGCGGCGCGGAGAAGAAGCAGGACAAATCGGATCTGGGACGCGGCTAGAGAAAAGAGGTGCGAGAGAAACTCCGTAGTCCCTCGATGAGGGCGGAGATCAGAGCCGAGGCTGGTCGGATCGATTCTTCACTTCGCCGCGCCGCCGCGTCGCCGCGAGAATCAAATCTACTTCTCGAAGAGGCACTCCGATTGAATTGTGCGAGGTTGCTTCTTAAGAAAGTACGCGCGGCGGCGAGGCGACAAGAAAAAAGCTGGCCCGCTCCTGGTTCTGCCGCCCTGAGCCTCAACGAAACAATTTCCTGGGCTCTTCCGGACGCTTCCCTTTGCGAGCTTGGCGTGCTTGGCGAGAGTACGTCTTAGTCGTCTGCAGCTGCCGCGCGAGCGGCAGCTAATTGAAGTAGCCCAACGATGCGAGGAACGCATCCACCTTCACGAGCGCCGCGGCTTCCACTCGCGGGTCCGGCTTCGGCGTCTTGTCGTCCGGCGTGCCCTTCGGCGTGAAGAGGTGCCCAACGTACATATATTTGTTCAGCTCGCATCGATTGCCTTCCGCCTTCATTTTTTCGCAGAAGAGCTTCGCGGCGGTGAATGGTGCGACCGTGTCGATGTCGCCCTGCAGGATGATCGTCGGCGGCAGCCCCGCCGTCACGTTCGCCATCGGCGATACGCTCACGGCCGGCGTCGTCTCGCCGATCAACTGCTGGAAAGTCTGATTGCCGGCGAGATCGAGCGTAGGCGAGTAGAGAATCAGTGCGTTCGGAATCGGGCTCACTGACGAGTTCCCTTGGAACATCGCCGCCTCGAGCGCCAGGTGTCCGCCGGTCGACAAGCCGTGTACGGCGATGCGCTTCGGATCGATGCCAAGCGCGGCGTAGTTCGCGCGAACCCAGCGAATCGCATCGCGCGCATCGTCGATCGAGTCGATCGGCGTAATCGAGCCATGGGGAAGTCGGTACTGCGGACAGATGCTCACCAATCCCTTGGATGCATAGTGCTTTGCATATACTTCACCCCATTCGGGTTGCGCCTTGGTCCACCCGAGGCCATGCAAAATGACGACTGCCGGACGCAACTCGCGCGGTCTCCAGCCTTCGGGCCGATACACGACCGCCCTCAAAGAGACACCGCTTCGCTTCGCGTAGAACTGCGTCACCGGATCGGTGATCGAGTTGCTCGCAGATGCGCCGGCGGACGCCGCAAGCAGAACGCTCGCGATGACTCCGGTAACCCAATGCGTGTTCATGATGCCCCCATATGCCTCATGCTCGCGACTCCGCTTCGATGCTGGATCGATGTATTCACTCGTCGGAGGTCGTCGGTCGAGCGTGCAGAATCCCGCGCGATTCGACTGCGAGGCGATACTCATTCGTTCCGCACCGCTCTGTGCGATCGGTCACAGATTGAGCCGATTACGATGCTTTTGGTTAAACCCGCCGGGAACTTCCCACGTGAGCCACGATCGCGGCCCTCTGCTCGCACCTGGATCAACGTTGCGACTCGGCCGCGCGGCGGGCGCCAGCGACGCTCGAGTCCCAGCAGGTTGCCGCGGAATCATGCCGATTGCTCGCTGTGCACAATCTCCGTGGTAAATTGCGTCGCTCGTCGCGGGGCAGGGGCCCGCGACTGTTAACTTCTGTAAATATCAGAGTCTTCATGAAAGCATCCGCGTTCTGCCGCTTCGCCGCGATCTTCGTGGCGGGCACCTCGGTTTCGTCAGCTCAAACACTTCAATTGGCGCCTGAAGAGCGTCTGCCGGATCCGATCGTCGATCCCGCTTCGGACGAAGCGCAGCTTGCGATTCAGCGCTTCAGCCTGCCGCCTGGGCTCGAGGCGAAACTCTGGGCCGCCGAGCCGATGCTCGCGAATCCCGTCGCGATCGACTTCGACGAAAAGGGCCGCCTCTTCGTCGCCGAAACCCACCGCTACGGGAGCAGCGTGCTCGATATTCGCGGCTATATGGGCATGCTCGAGCTCGATCTCGCATCGCGCACGATCGAGGATCGCGCCAAGCTGATTCGCACCGTCTTCGGCGAAGAAGGCGCAAAGGAGCTTTCGATCGAAAGCGAGATCGTGCGCCTCATCGAGGATCGCGATCACGACGGCGTGGCGGACACCTCGAGCATCTTCGCGGACGGCTTCAATACGATGCTCGACGGCATCGCTTCAGGCGTGTTGGCGCGCGACGGCAAAGTCTGGCTCACGAACATCCCGAGCTTGTGGCTGCTCGAAGAACCGCACGACGACAAAGGCGTGGCGAAGCGCACGGAGCTGCTGAGAGGATTCGGCGTTCATTTCAACTTCACGGGCCACGATTTGCATGGCCTCGCGATTGGCCACGACGGCAAGCTGTACTTCTCGATCGGCGATCGCGGCGCGCACGTGCGCGGCAAGGAAGGCCAAGTCATCTCCGTGCCCGACGAAGGCGCGGTGTTTCGCTCGAACCTCGACGGCACCGAGCTCGAGCTGTTCGCACACGGTTTGCGCAACCCGCAGGAGCTCGTATTCGACGAGCACGGCAATTTGTTCACCGGCGACAACGACAGCGACGCCGGCGATCTCGAACGGCTTGTCTATCTCGTCGAAGGCGGCGACAGCGGCTGGCGCATCGGGTATCAACACCCGCCGCTCGGCAAAGCCGGGCCCTGGATGCACGACGATCTATGGAAGCCCCGCTTCGAAGGTCAGCCGGCTTATCTGCTGCCGCCGATCGCGAATATCGAAGACGGCCCGTCCGGGCTGACTTATTACCCGGGCACCGGCCTCGCTCCGGAATACCGCGGGCACTTCTTCATCACGCACTTCAAAGGCACGATCGCGCGCAGCGGCATTCAGAGCTACACGGTCGAGCCGCAGGGCGCAGGATTTCGGGTAACGGGAAGCGAGCTCTTCATGGGCGGCTTGCTCGCAACCGACGTCACGTTCGGTCCGGACGGCGCAATGTATGTCTCCGACTGGGTCGAGGGCTGGCCGAAGTCGCGCCGCGGCCGCATCTATGCCATTTCCGCGAGCAATCCGGATCCTGCACAGGAAGCGCTCAGCCTCGAGCTTGCGCACATCCTGGCAATGGGCCTCGAGCAAGCCGATACCTCCACCCTGCGGCGATTGTTGGCCCATCCCGATCGTCGTGCTCGCCTCGAAGCGCAGTTGACGCTCGCGAGCCGCGGACGAGCGAGCATTCCTGTTTTCACCGAAGTCGCGACGAACGTCGTCTCTGCGCCGCTCGCGAGATTGCATGCCGTCTGGGGGCTCACCCAGCTCGGCCGCGAGCACAAGCAGCCCGCGGCGACGCTGCTCAAGCTGCTCGACGATCCGGACGCCGAGGTGCGCGCACAAGCAGCCAAAGGATTGGGCGACATCGGGCACGCGGCGGCGTACGCCGCGCTCGTGCGCAAGCTCGAAGATCCCGCACCGCGGGTGCAGTTCTTCGCGGCGCAGAGCCTCGGCAAGCTCGAACGCGACGAGGCGACGCCCGCGCTGATCGAGCTCCTGCGCGACAATGCGGATCGCGACGTGTATCTGCGCCACGCGGCCGTCCATGCGCTCGCGCGCATCGGCAAGAACGCGGCGCTCGATGCGGCGGCGAAGGATGAATCTCCTGCCGTCCGTCTCGGCGTGCTGCTCGCGTATCGCGCGCTCAAGGACGCTGCGATCGCGCAATTCCTCGATGATCGCGATGCCTACATCGCGCGCGAAGCCGCGCTTGCCATCAACGATGCGCCGGTCGAAGGCGCCTACGCCGCTCTCGCTGCGAAGCTCGCGAATGCGCCCGCCGATGATGCGCCTTTCGTGCTGCGCGCGATCAATGCGAACTTTCGGCTCGGCGGAGCCGATCACGCGCGTGCGCTCGCGGAGTACGCAACGTCGAGCGCGGCGAAGCCGGACATGCGAGCTGAAGCGCTGGCACAGCTCGGCTTCTGGGCCGACGTGCCTCAGCGCGATCGGCTGGTCGGCATCTACCGGCCGCTGCCCGAGCGCGACGCCAGCGTTGCAGCGCAAGCGCTCGAGCATGTGACACGCACACTGCTGCAAGATGCACCGGAGACCGTGCAGCTTGCCGCGTTGAATGCGATTGCGAAGTTGAATTTGCGTTCGCAATCCTCACTGGTCGTCGAACTGATCGGCAACGAGGAAGCGCCGGGCGAGGTGCGCGGCCGTGCCTTGACCGTGCTCGATCAGCTCGACGTCCCGGAGATCGAGGTCGGCATTCATGCGGCGGAGAATTCGCGCGCGCCGGCGCTGCGCTTGGCCGCGCTGCAGATTGTTGCGAGGAAATCGCCGGAACGCGCGCTGCCGATCGTGCGTCGTCTCGCGACCGACGGAACCGAGGCCGAGCAACGCGCGGCATTTAGCGCCCTCGGCAAGCTGAACGAACCCGAAGCGCCTCGATTGCTCGTGCTCGGCCTCGATCGGCTCGCAGCTGGAAAAGTCCACGTGGGCGCGCAGGTCGAATTGCTCGATGTCGTAGACAAGAGCACGGATCCGCAGGTCCAGGCGCGTTGGAACGAGCTCAAGGCACAATGGGCGGCCGGCAACGATCCGCTTGCTCCTTATCGTAGTGCGCTCGGCACCGGCAATGCGTGGCGCGGGTCTCGCGTGTTCCAGGAGCATCCGGTGCTCGCATGCATTCGCTGCCATCGAGTCAACGGCTACGGCGGCGAGGCCGGACCCGACCTCACACTGATCGGCGCGCAGAAGTCGCCCGAGTACTTGCTCGAGTCCGTCGTGAAGCCGAATGCCAAGATCGCGCAAGGCTTCGATATCGTCACCTTGAAGTTGAAGGACGGCTCATACGAGAGCGGCGCGCTCATGTCCGAATCCGTGCACGAGATCGTGCTGAAGCGGTCCGACGGCAGTGAGGCGAAGATCGATCCCGCCAGCGTCGTCGAGCGGCAGGCCGCACCTTCGGCGATGCCTGAGATCTATTCCCAAGTGCTGACGCGCTCGGAGCTGCGCGATCTCATTACTTATCTACGCACGCTGACGGTTGCCGAGCCGAGCATGGGAGAGCACGCGCGCGCGACGAGCGGAACCGCCGCCGCGAGCCATTCAGGCGGTCACGCGCACGAATAAGAACACGCGGGCGCGCACCGGAGCGCGCTCGCTGCACAACTCGCAGAGGCGCGGCGCCCGATCGGTGCCGCGCACATTCTTCACACCGATTTACTAGGCGCACGCTGCGCGTACGCAGCGGAGCTTAGGGCACGGAATCTTTTCCGAAGCCGTGGGATCAAGTCCGTCCTCTCCGGCGTTGGTCGCCGTACCGGTTGTCGGGGATGGCCTGCCATGTTGCACGAGACGTTTCGTGCTGCGCTGCTCGCGCGCTGCGTGATCGGGATGATGTTCGTATGCGTGAGCGCATGCGGTGGAGGAGGAGGCGGCGGCAGCAGCAGTGCGACTCCACCACCGACAAACGAGACTCCTCCGGAAACGCCGGCGCCCAATCCGCCGCCTGCTGAGCCGCCCTCGGAGCCGGAGCCGCCGTCCGCACCCGCCGATCCGGAACCGCCGGCGGCGCCGCCGGTCTCGGGTCTCGACGCCCGGCCCGTCAACAACACTTGCGTGGCTTGGGAAAAGCCTGCAGGCAACAAGGAAATTGCGGTCGAACGCTTCACGGACCTGACGTTCACCGAACCCGTCAACATGGTGCAGGCTCCGCACGACGACCAGACCTGGTACGTCGTGTTGATCGAAGGCGTCGTACAGAAATTTACGGGCACGAATCCGACGTCGAGCTCGGTCTTCGTCGACCTCCGCGGGCCCGTCACGCCCGGCTTCGAGGCGGGGCTGCTCGGGATGGCGTTTCATCCGGACTACCCGCAAGACCCTCGGGCGTTCTTTATCTACAACGCAGGCGGCAATCCTTGGCTGCTGCGAGTCACTTCGGTCGCAACGACGGACGGCGGACAAACGCTCGATCCATCGACCGAGCGTGTTCTGCTCACGATCGAGAAGCCGACGAGCAATCACAATGGCGGTCATCTCGCGTTCGGCCACGACGGCTACTTGTATATCGGGGTCGGAGACGGCGGCGGCCCGGGCGACGACCATGGCCCGACTGGCAATGGGCAACGGCTCACGACGATGCTCGGCAAGATGTTGCGCATCGACGTGAACTCCGAGTCGCCGTACGGCATACCGCCTTCGAATCCGTTCGCCGGCAACCCGCGGTGCGAAGCGGCGGGGCGCGACAGCGGCGCGTGTCCGGAAATTTTTGCCTACGGGTTCCGCAATCCCTGGCGGTGGAGCTTCGATCGCGACGATGGAACACTGTGGCTCGGCGATGTAGGTCAATCCGCATGGGAGGAAGTCGACATCGTCAAGGCCGGACTGAACTACGGTTGGCGATGCCGCGAAGGCACGCACCCATACAACCCGAGCACGCCAGGGTGCTCCACTGCGACGTTTGAAGAACCGGTTGCGGAGTACTCGCACGTAGTCGGCTTTTCGATTACGGGCGGCTACGTCTATCGAGGCGATCAACCGACCGCCTTGCGGGGACGCTATCTGTTCGGCGACTTCATCAATGGCCAACTGTTCGCCTGGCTGGGCGAAGAGGCGCCAAAGCCGCGCGAGCCCACGCCCCTGCTCTCGACCGGCCTCAATATCGTCTCGTTCGCAGAAGACAACAACGGCGAGCTCTACATCGTGAACTACGGCGATGCGGGCACGCTGCATCGAATCGTCTTCGGCGGCGAGCAGAACGGCGGCACGATTCCCACGCGCTTGAGCGAAACTGGCTGCGTCGACCCGGCGGCGCCCACGAAACCTGCGTCGGGCTTGATCCCCTATGCGATCAATGCACCGTTCTGGTCGGATGGAGCGGATAAGGAGCGATATCTCGCGCTGCCTGAGGGAGCGAAGATCGCGGTGCACGACGGCGATTGGGAGTTTCCGGTCGGCTCGGTACTCATGAAGAGCTTCCGCGTCGGCGGACAGTTGGTCGAAACGCGGCTATTCATGCGTCATCCCGACGGAAGCTGGGCCGGCTACACCTACGAGTGGGATGCGGCACAGACGGACGCAACGCTCGTGCGCAGCGGAGCGCGACGCGATCTCGGCAACGGTCAGACATGGATCTTCCCGAGCGAATCCGATTGCCTCGCCTGTCACACAGAAGCCGCGGGGCGCACGCTCGGCCCCGAGACCGCACAGCTCAATCGTTCGATCGTCTATCCTCAAACAGGCCGCGAGGCGAACGAGCTCTTCACGTTGGATCACATCGGTTTGTTCGATGCACCGCTGCCCGAGCTCGCGACGTTGCCCGCGCTGCCGAGTCCGGCCGATGCGGCCGCGCCGCTCGAAGCGAGAGCGCGTTCGTACCTGCATACGAACTGCTCTCAATGCCATCGCCCGGGCGGACCGACGCCGAGCAACATGGATCTGCGCTACACGACGGCGCTCGCGGCGACGAACACGTGCGACGTGCCTCCAAGCTCGAGCACGCTCGGAATCGAGAACGCGCGCTTGATCGCACCGGGCAATCCGAGCGCTTCGATTCTCGTGCAGCGGATGAACCTGCGCGACCAACACGGCATGCCGCCGCTCGCCTCGGACCGCCCCGACACGGAAGGCGTCGCACTCATCACGCAATGGGTACAGAGCCTGAGCGCATGCCCTCAGTAGCGGCGATTGCCGCCCGTTGACAGTTGACGGTTGACTGTTGACGGCAAGAACGCCCGCGCTGTGCCTATCGAGGCACATCGCCAGCGAATTTGAGAGTTCGAGGATAAGCGAGATCTCTCGCGGCGAACGCGTGGAACGTGCTAGAAGCATGCATCCAAAGCGACCCTTCTTTTTCTGTTCGCCGCGGCCGGCGCGAGTCTTCTCTGACCGTCAACTGTCAACCGTCAACTGTCAACGCGCTCCAGCCCGGAAGCCTTTCCGGCCATCAACCGTCAACTGTCAACCTGTTTGAGGTATAACCTGCGCATCATTCTCACCCACCCGCTCTGCCGCCTGATCCGACATGCAGATCCACCTCATCGACGGCACGTACGAGCTTTTTCGTCATTTTTATGGACAGCGACGCTTCAACAAAGGGAAGGACAAGCCATTCGGCGCTGCGCTCGGCGTCCTGAATGGCGTGCTCGAGATGATCGAAGGCGGCGCGACGCATCTCGGCGTCGCCACGGATCACGTGATCGAATCCTTCCGCAACACGCTCTGGCCCGGCTACAAGACCGGGGAAGGCATCGAGCCCGCTTTGCTTGCGCAGTTTCATCCGCTCGAAGCCGCACTCGATTCGATGGGTGTGGCCGTGTGGCCGATGACCGAGCTCGAGGCGGATGATGGGCTCGCATCGGCAGCACATCTCGCCGCGCGCGACGAACGCGTCCAAAAGGTGAGCATCTGGACGCCCGACAAGGATCTCGCGCAATGCGTGCGCGGCGAGCGCATCGTGCAGGTGGATCGCAGAGCGAAGGCGATCCGCGATGCACAGGCCGTGCGCGAGAAGTATGGCGTGGATCCCGAATTGATTCCGGACTTCCTCGCGCTCGTCGGCGATGCCGCGGATGGCTATCCCGGCATTGCAGGCATCGGCAAGACGGGTGCAGCGCGGCTCTTGAACACGCACGGTGCGATCGAGAACTTCCCGGATTCGGTCTTGAGCGACGAGAACCGCGAGCTCGCGATGTTGTTCAAGAAGCTAGCGACGCTGCGAACGGACGCGCCGCTGTTCGCAAACGTCGATGAGCTGCACTGGCAAGGACCGCGCGAATCCTTCACCGCCATCGGCGAGCAGTTCGGCGACGCACGCGTCGTCGAGCGCGCGAAGAAAGCGCATGCACTCCAAGCTAAGCTCGAACCATAGATCTTTTTTGCTCTTACCTTGGCGTGCCTTGCGTGCTTTGCGAGATTTTCTTTTCTGCAAGCGACTCAGCGGTCG
>JBDZVE010000020.1:47266-50815 GCA_040255535.1 Lysobacterales bacterium
GGCGTGCCTTGCGTGCTTTGCGAGATTTTCTTTTCTGCAAGCGACTCAGCGGTCGGCCAGCTTGGGGTAGTCCGCTAGGAGTCGACGCAGCACGCCGTTTGTCCAGCCGAAGCCGTCTTGCAGCGGATACTCGCCGCCACCGCCCGCGCCGGTGGCGCTGACGTTGTATTTCTCGACGAGTTTGCCCGTCGCCCTGAAGACCTCGAGATTCTCGCCGACCCAGCGCTGCGCGATCGTGCGTGCGAGCGCGTCCTCTCCGTAGCGCCGGAATCCTTCGATCGCAAGCCATTGAAGCGGCGCCCAGCCGTTCGGCGCATCCCATTGCTCGCCCGTCGTGACCGTCGTCGCCGCGAGCCCATGCGGCTTGAGCAGATGCTCTCTGACGGTGCGCGCGATCGCGCGCGCCTGCGCTTCATCCGCAACCTCGAAATACAGCGGATACACCGTCGCGGCGCTCACCCGTTCGATGCGCGCACGAGCTTGCCAGTCGTAGTCCGTGAATGCGCCGCTTTCATCGCTCCAGAGATACTGCATGATCGCGCGCTTACGTGCGTTCGCGCGCGCGGTCATGTCGCGCACGCACTCGGAGCGCTGAATCACGGCACAGCCGTGCGCGATCGTGCGCTCGAGTCGATACAGCAAGCTGTTGAGATCGATCGGCACGATCGCCGTCGTGCGAATCGTCGCCAGGCTCTTGCCGTCCTCGAACCAGCGCGAGCTGAAGTCCCAACCGCTTTCTGCAGCAGCCCTGAGATCGCGGTAGACCTCTTCGGGAGGCCGGTTCGAGGCACCTGCCGTCGCCACATCCTCCGCGTACGATTCCTCGCGCGGTGTATCGCGATCGTCCCAATATCGATTCAGGATCTCGCCGCCCGATAGCCGTACGACGCGCCGATGCGCCGTATTCGGCTCCAGCGATTCCGCCCCGTCCATCCAGAACGCGTACTCGCGCTCGAGCTGCGGCAGTCTGCGTGCATACACGGTGTCGCCGGCTCGCTTCGCTTCCAATTCGACCATGGCGGCGAAGAATGGCGGTTGGGAGCGGCTCACGTAGTACGTTCGATTGCCGTTCGGGATGTGGCCGTACTGATCGATCAAGTACGCGAAGTTGTCGATCATCGCGGTCGTAAGGTCGTGTCGGCCGCTCACTTCCAGCCCGAGCATCGTGAAGTACGAGTCCCAGTAGTAGATCTCCGAAAAGCGTCCGCCCGGCACGACGTAGCGTTGCGGCAGCGGCAGGCGCGAAGAGAACATCGGCTGCGCCCCCGGCAAGCGCGTGAGCACGTCCCACAATTGATCGATGTGCTCGCGCACGTCTTGCCCCTTCTCCGTCTCGTACTCCTCGCCCGCCGGACGGGGCGTCTCGAAGTGAGCTGCCACGAAAGACCGGAGATCGAACGGTTCCTTGCGGCTCGCTTCGCGATACCGCTCGAGAATTTCGGCAGGCGTCTGCCTCGGTATGGCATCGACGAATGTCTTGCTGTCGGGGAAGACACGTTCCATCTGCACGCGGACGAACAACTCGCCATAGAGCTCGGCAGGCGTGGAAACGCGCGAGAGAGAATCATCCGCGTGCGCCGGTCCGAACGCGGCGACGACACACAGCAGGATAACTCGGGAGATTCGTGTTGCGATGAGCACGGGCCTGGCAGGGTCGAGACGACAGAGCTGATGTAAAGTGATTGAACCAGTGCGGTCAACCCCCCACCGCGAGTCATTCTGGCCTTCTCCGGCCGTCAACTGTCAACTGCCAACCGCCAACTCGCCACATTGGCGCCCGGCTTCCAATTCTTCACATCCCGCATCTTCCCCTTGCAGCGCTTCGCGCTATGCTGGACTCGCCGTTGACTCAATAACATCAACAGGAGGTCACGTGCGTCCGCAGTTTCGCCATCAGGCTCGATCCATCGAGGCGTTCAAGCTTGGCGCAATCATCCTCGGGGGCTTCGTCATGACATCTGCTGTACATGCTGCCCCGAGCGGCGGCCCACTCGGCGTATTCGAAGCGCATGCGGACATCGGCTCGCCGAAGCTCGCCGGCAACGCGACCTACAACGGAGCGACGCAGGAGTACCGGTTGACTGCCGGCGGCTATAACGTTTGGTTCGAGCGCGATGAAATGCACTTCGCATGGCGCACGATGCGCGGCGACTTCATCCTGCAGGCGCGTACCGAATTCGTCGGCGCGGGTGTCGACCCCCATCGCAAGGGAGGCGTCATGATTCGAAGCGGCCTCGATGAAGACGCCCCGTACGTCGACGCCGTCGTACACGGCGACGGCCTCACATCGCTGCAGTTTCGGCGCACGAAAGGCGGCGTGACCGAACAGGTCGAATCGACCGTCAAAGGTGCCGACGTCATCCAGATCGAGCGCCGCGGGAACATTTACACGTTTTCGGCAGCACGCTTCGGAGATCCGTACTCGACGATCAAGATCGCCGACGTGCCGCTCGGAGACGAAGTCCAGGTCGGACTGTTCTTGAGCTCGCACAACCCGGACGTGATCGAGCAGCTCATCTTTCATGACGTGAGGCTCACTCGCACCGCGAAGCCCGACTTCACGCCGTATCGCGATTACATCGGCAGCCAGCTCGAGCTGCTCGACGTCAGGACGGGTCGCCGCCAGCTGATCTACCGCTCTCAGCAGCCCTTCGAAGCGCCGAACTGGACGCCGGATGGGGCGGCACTGATCTACAACACGAGCGGCACAGATCCCGATGCGCGCGGTCGACTCTACCGCTTCGACCTCGCCTCGCGTCAGCCAAGGCTGTTGGACACTGGCTTCGCACTCCGCAACAACAACGATCACGTGCTGTCCTTCGACGGCAAGATGTTGGGCATCTCCGATCAGAGCACGGACAAAGGCGAATCGACGATCTTCACGCTACCTGCGACGGGCGGCGTTCCTAAGCGCATCACCCCGCTCACGCCATCGTACTTGCATGGGTGGTCGCCGGACGGAAAGTTCCTCGTCTATACCGGCGGGCGCAAGGGCGAGTTCGATATCTACAAGATTCCCTCTGACGGCAGCGGTCCTGAAGTTCGACTCACGACCGCCAAGGGCGTCGATGACGGCCCGGAGTTCACGCCGGACGGCAAATACATTTATTTCAATTCCGTGCGCAGCGGAAAGATGCAGATCTGGCGCATGACGCCGGACGGCAAGAATCAAGAGCGCGTCACCAACGATGAGCTCAACAATTGGTTCCCGCACATCTCGCCCGACGGCAAATGGATCGCGATGATCAGCTACGGCGATGATGTGGAGCCGGCGGATCATCCGTACTACAAGCATGTCTACCTGCGCTTGATGCCGATCGAAGGCGGCACGCCAAAAGTGATTGCCTACCTCTATGGCGGTCAAGGCACGATCAACGTGCCATCGTGGTCGCCGGACGGCACGACGATCGCGTTCGTCAGCAACTCGGACCGGCTGTGAGCTCGGCGGAAGACTAATCTCGCCAAGCACGTCAGCCGACGCCACACCGGCGTCATCCTTGCGGAGGCGAGGTGGCCCTTCGCAAGCGCCGTCATTCTTGCGGAAGCGAG
>JBDZVE010000116.1:0-11007 GCA_040255535.1 Lysobacterales bacterium
AACATCGCATCGATTCTGTCGGCGATCTCGACCGAGCGGTTGGGATCGTCGACCCGCAGTACGATCATGCCGATCGTGCCTTGGCCGAACGTGCGCGCCTCGTCGAGGTACTTGTTATGGAAGAACAGACTCGTGCTGTCGTTCTGTGCCGCGAAAATGCCGCGGATGTTCATCTCCCAGATCTGGGTGCCGTCCTGATTCGTGTAGATGTTCGAACGTATCGGAACCGTGTCGCCGACTTTCCAGCCGAACCGCTCGGCCGTCGTCTTCCCGACGATCGCGCCCGCGCGGTCGTTGATCCAGGCTCTGTGCTCTTCGTCCGTCAGCTCGTACTCGGGATAGACCTGCAGAAACGTTTCCGGGTCGACCGCAAACGTGAACACTTGATTGCGATCGTCCTGATACACGCCGCCGAACCAGGAATAAGGCGTTGCGACTTTCACGCCTTCGACGCCGCGAACGCGAGTGAGATAGCTCTCCGGCAGCGGCTGAACGAAGGTGACTTTGTTCATCGTAATCAGCCGATCGGCGCCTGCGAGCTCCGCACCGCCGGTCAGCGCGGCCTTCATCGTCTGCAAGATGCCGAAGAGCAGGAAGGCGACAATGATCGACGCGAGCGTGAGGCTCGTGCGCAATTTCTTGCGGCCGAGATTCGCCCAGAGGAGGTGGAGGTATTTCATAGGCTGGCTGGAGGCTGGGGGCTGGGGGCTGGGGCCAGAAGCATGAAAGCGGCTGAAACGCGGAGGCAAAAGGCTGGGCCTAAAGCAATGAAGCCTGACGGGAGCGGCGGCAGCATCGGATGATCTGTCATATCGTGCCTCTTACTCTGGCTCCAGTCTCCAGCCTCCAGCCTCCAGCCGAGCAGCTCAGGCCGCCTGAGCTGCTAGTTCGAGTCTGCCTTTCTCGAGATGCAACGTGTGCTTCGCGCGCGCGGCGGCGTGTGGATCGTGCGTGACCATGATGATCGTCTTGCCTTGACGCTCGTTGAGCGCCTGCAGGAGATCGAGAATTTCATCGCCCGATTTGCGATCGAGATCGCCCGTCGGCTCGTCGCACAAGAGCAGCGTGGGATCGGAGACGATCGCGCGCGCGATGCCGACGCGCTGCTCCTGGCCGCCAGAAAGCTCGCGAGGTTTGTGCTTCGCGCGATCGCTCAACCCGACGAGGCTCAATGCCGCCTCCGCCCGCTTGCGCCGCTCGGATGCCGAAAGATTCGTCAGCAGCAGCGGCAGCTCGACATTGCGTAGTGCAGTGAGCACGGGAAGCAGGTTGTACATCTGGAAGACGAACCCGACGTGGCGCGATCGCCAGCGGCCGAGCTGCGCATCGCTCATCGTGTCGATGCGCTCGCCCGCGACCTCGATGGAGCCGGCGGTCGGACGATCGAGCCCGCCGATCAGATTCAACAACGTCGACTTGCCGGAACCCGAAGGGCCCATCAAGGCGAGGAAGTCTCCTTTCGGGATTTCCAAGTCGAGCGCCTGCAAGACATGCACCGTCTCCGAGCCTCGCTTGTAGTCTTTTGCGACGCCTCGACATCTCACCAACATGTCTGCGCTCACGAGATCCCCCTTTACGAAAGAACCTAACGATTGACGATCTTGATAGGGGCGCCTTCGGCGAGCCCCTCGACTTGACGTGCGACGATAACGTCCCCGGCATTGATGCCCGCGATGATCTCGACTTGGCCGTCGCGCTCACCCGCCGTGCGCACGGCCACGCGCTCCACCGAACCATCGCTCACGCGCCAGACATAGCTCGTATTCCCGTCGCGGAATACGGCGTCGGCCGGCACGCGCACGGCGGTGCGTGCGCTCGCGGTCGCCTCGGCCGGACGATCTTCAAGGAAAGTCACTTTCACACCCATCTGCGGAAGGATGCGCGGATCGAGCTCGTCGAACGCGATACGCACGCGCACCGTCGCCTTTTGGCGATCGGCGGTCGGCACGACGTTGATGACGTGGCTCGGAATGACCCAGTCGGGATACGCATCGAGCACGGCTTCGGTTCTCTGATCCGTGTGCACCCGGTTGATGAACGCTTCGTTGACGTCCACTTCGATCTCGCGCGAGTCCATATCGACGATCGTCGCGATGCCGGTCCGAGTGAAGCCGCCGCCCGCGGAGATCGGAGAGACGATCTCGCCCGGCTGCGCATCCTTCGAGACGATGACGCCGTCGAACGGTGCTCTCACGAGCAAATCGTCCAGATCCTGCTCGCGGACTCGCACGGTGCCCTCGGCGACTTTGACCTGGCTGCGTGAACTTTTGAGGCGTGCGCGCAGCGCCGCCACCTCCGATTGCGCCTGATCGAGCTGTGCTTCGCTCACGAGCTTGTCGGCGCGAAGTTGCGCAGTGCGGCGCAGGGTGCGTTCCGCTTCGGCGAGCCGCACTTCGATTTCCTCCAAGTCCGTGCGCGCAGCGTCGAGTTGGCGGAGTGCAAGCTCGTAGACCGGCCGGACCGTCGAATCGTCCAGGCTCGCGAGCAGTTGTCCTTCCTTGACCTCCATGCCTTCTTCGATGTGAATCTCGGCGACCTTGCCGGTCACCTTCGACGACACGGTCGCTTGCCGTCGTGCAACGACATAGCCTGAAGCATTGAGCACGGCTGCGCCGCTGCTGCCCCCGCCGCCCGGCGCGGCGACGGCCGTAACGGTTTCGACCTCGATCGAGCTGTCGCGCAGCAGAGCGTACGCCGCTGCAACGACTGCCAGGACCAGTACGATCGCAATCAGCCACTTATATATAGGGCTCGAATCGCCGCCTCCCGGTTCGGGGCTGCGTTCGATTCGCAGACTTTCCAGCGCGTTCTGGTCGAATGACATGAGCTTCTTCAGGATCCCGTGTTCTTGTAAGTAAGCGCTGCTCGAGTCCCGCGGCGGCGGACCCAGCAGGCTTGCTGCTCGTTCCCGACAAGGCAAAGGACGGAGTGAACACCCGTTCGTAGCGACGCTCGGCCGTCGTCCCTCTGGCGACAGATTCTAATCTGGTCTTGACGATCGCTGTAACGGAATGTCGGTCAATGACGGTCGATCACCGGTAAGCGCCGCGCGTTCCGTCGCACCGTGCAGTTGCAATCACGCGCCCGCGCGCGCGGGCAGTTGAGCGAGCACTTCGCCGGTGATCGGCATCGTAGGAAGCGTGAAATAGAAGATGGCGCCTTCGTTGGGCTTACCCTCCGCCCAGACGCGCCCGCCATGCCGCTCCGCGATGCGCGCCACCGTTGCGAGGCCGATCCCGGAGCCGTCGAACTCGGCTGCGCTGTGCAGCCGGTGAAATGGGCGGAAAAGCTTTTGTGCGTGTGCCATGTCGAAACCGGCGCCGTTGTCTCGTACATATAAGGTCGCCATCGGGCCGAGCGCCGTTCCGCCGAACTCGATGCACGCGGAGCTCTTCTTGCCGGTGAATTTCCACGCGTTCTCGAGGAGATTGCGCAGCAGATCTCCGATGAGCCGCCGATCGCCATGCACGTGTAAGTCGGGCTGTATCGTGACTGCGAGATCCCGATGCGGCTCGCTCTGGCGCAAATCGTTGATGATCGAATGCGCGAGCGCGCTCGCATCGATCATTTCACGATGCAGCGTGTGCCGGGAAATCCGCGACAACGCGAGCAGGGCGTCGATGAGATCGGACATCTGCTTGACGCTCGTCTGAATCTTCGTGAGCCGCCGGCGCTGCTCTTCGGTGGCATGCGGCATCGATATCTCGAGTAATCCCGCCTGGCCTGCAATCGTCGTGAGCGGCGAGCGCAGATCGTGCGAAACGGATGCGGTGAAGGCTTCGAGCTCGCGGTTCGCCCTTGCGAGCGATTCGTTGGCATCGCGGAGCTGGCGCTGGCTCGGCATGCTCAAGACATCTGGCAGCGAGCGCCACAAGAGCACCGCGGTCGGGATGGCGAGGATCGCGGTGATGGTCTTGAGGATTGCTTCCGCCCAGAAAGCCGTGTGCCAGATGTTGAACGCGGTCATCACATGCGTGATTCCGTTCGCCAGGATGAACGCGCCGAAGCAGAACACGACGGATCTGAACCTGAGCTCGCGTCGACGCCGCGCGATCCTGAACAGCAGGATGGGCAACGTGAAATAAGCAAGCGCAATGGCCATGTCGGCAACCGCTTGCATCCAGAGCAGCTCGGGTCGCCATGAATAGGAGTGCCCGTAGGGAAGGAAGGAGTCGGCTGCTGTCTTGATGATTTGGAGCGCAGACATTCACACAGGATAGAAGGCGAGGCATGAACCGCATAGAGCTGTAAGCGTGTGGGCTCCCACCGCTCCCGATAGGCGGGTGAGACGGACCGTCTTCGCCCACGGAATGCCCCCACCGGCAAAGGCTCGCCCATGCCGTCCAGCGGGAGCCTTGCCTCGACGCGAGGCGCCCATTTCCTGCGATGGACGCGTTGCATTCGTGGCTTTTCAATCGGTTAGCGCTTGCGTATGTACCGGCCGGACGGTATTGTCCCGTCCGGTCGGTATAGTCGTTTACCTGATCGCGCGCGTTCCTTTGAGGTTGACTCCATGGCCGAGCTTTCCGTTGCGGTAACGCCCGCGCATGACCGCATCCTCGAGGCGGCCGAGCGTGTCGTTGCCGAGGTCGGGGCCGCGCGCCTGACACTGGAAGGCGTAGCGCAGGCAGCGAGCGTCAGCAAGGGAGGGCTGCTCTATCACTTTCCCTCGAAAGAATCGCTGCTGAGCGCGCTTGCGCAGCGCTACGTCGACAACATGCAGCGCTGCATCGACGCGGCCAAGACCGATTTGGGAGAGGGCGTTCCGTCGCGCGATCTCAAGGCGTGCGTCATCGGCATGCTCGGTCGCGATCCGCGCTCGAAGGCCCACTCGAAAGCCTTGGGTGCCGCGCTGCTCGCGACCGCCGCGAACGACATCACGCTGCTCGAGGTGATCCGCAACTGCATTGCGAAGTGCACGAAGGAGCTCGAGCAGGATTCGACCGTGAAGTTCGCGCGTGCGGCGATCGTCGCGCTCGCCGTCGACGGTCTGATGATGCGCGAGTCGCTGCGTATCTCCGCCTTCACGGACGCGCAGCGCGAGCAAGTCATCGAGGAGCTCATCCGCATCGCCGATGAAGCCTACAGGGAACGTCCGGCCGACAAGTAGCGCAGCCGCCGTGCGCGGCTCAACCGATTCATCGACTTTTTCTAACGGGTATGCGTATGCGTAGCGTCATTGTCCCTTTCATCCGCGCATCGTTGATCGCGATTGCGGCGATCGCCGGCTCGGCGTGCAGCAGCGGAGCGGCACCCGGCGGCGCGCCACCGCCGCCCGAAGTGGCGGTGCAAACGGTCGATGCATCGCCTGTTCCGCTCGACTTGACGTACACCGCGCGAACCGTGGGCTCGCGCGAAGTGGAAGTGCGTGCGCGGGTCGGCGGCATCCTGCTCAAGCGGCGCTACCAGGAAGGTTCGTCGGTGCAGCAGGGTCAACCGATGTTCTTGATCGATCCCGAACCGGTGCGCGCGCGACTCGCTTCTGCGCAGGCAGAAGTCGCTGTCGCGAAAGCCCGGCTCGACGAAGCACGCCGCGAGCGCGACCGCGTGCTGCCGTTGTTCGAGCAGAACGCCGTGAGCCAAAGCCGCCGCGATGAAGTCGTCTCGGCTTTCGGCGTCGCGGAAGCTACGCTCGCCGCGGCAGAGTCGAAACTGCGCACCGCGCAGCTCGATCTCGAATACACCGATGTTCGCGCGCCGATTTCCGGACTCACGAGCAGGGAAGTGCTCTCAGAGGGCAGCCTCGTGTCGACCGATCAGGCCTCGAGCTTGCTGACGCGCATCGTTCAAGTCGATCCGCTCTACGTCGAGTTCGCGGTGCCCGAGTCGGAAGCCGCGCTCATCCGAGCCAGCTTGGCGAAGGAAGATGAGAGCGGGCTCAACGTCAAGCTCGTGTTGGACGGCGGGCAGGAGTACCCGGAGAGCGCGAAGCTGACGTTCGTCGACAACGCGGTAGAGCTCGATTCGGGCACGGTGCGCGTGCGCGCAGTGTTGCCGAATCCCGAAGCGCGTCTGATTCCCGGTCAGTTCATTCGCGCGAGAGTCGAAGGCGTGACGCTCGCGAACGTCGTCTCGATTCCGCGCAAGGCAGTGATGTCGGGTCCGCAAGGCCGCTTCGTGTGGCTCGTGAGCGATGAGGAAAAGGTCGAGATCAGGCCGATCCAAGTCGGACGCAGCATGGGCAACAACATCATCGTCACCGACGGATTGGCTGCGGGCGAGCGCTTCATCGTCGAAGGCGTCCTAAAGGTGCAGCCCGGCATCGCGGTGAGCGCCGTCTCCGTCGAGGCGGGCGCGCAGCAAGCAGATGCGGCGGAGGGCGTCGTCGAGGAACCGGCATGATCTCGAACTTCTTCATCAAACGGCCGATTTTCGCCTGCGTCATCTCGGCGTTCATCGTGCTCGGAGGCTTGGGCGGCATTCGTGCGCTGCCGGTTGCCGCTTATCCGAACATCATTCCGCCGCAAGTGACCGTCACCGCGGTCTACCCCGGGGCAACGGCCGAGACGATCGCGGAAACCGTGGCCGCCCCGCTCGAGGAGCAGATCAACGGCGTCGAAGGCATGTTGTACATGCAGTCGATCAATGCCGGCGACGGCACGCTCACGATCAACGTGACGTTCGAGGTCGGTGCCGACCCGGATCTTGCGACGATCAACGTCAACAACCGCGTGCAGGCCGCCGTGCCGCGCCTGCCCGAAGAAGCGCGTCGGCAAGGCATCGTCGTGCGCAAGGCCTCCGCGTCGATTCTGCAGATCATCAGCCTGTCCTCGCCGGACGGCAGCATGGACGCGCTCTCGATGAGCAACTACGCGCTGCTCAACGTCCTCGATGAGATTCGACGCGTGCCGGGCGTCGGCGACGTGCAGATGTTCGGTCAGAACTACGCGATCCGCATCTGGATGCAGCCGGACAAGCTCGCGCAGCTCGGCCTCACGCCGGCCGATGTGACCGCCGCGATCAGACAACAGAACTCGCAGTTCGCCGCGGGTCGCATCGGCGTCGAGCCGATGGATGGCGAGGTCGACTTTACCTACGCGGTCACCGCGCAGGGCCGTCTGTCGACGCCGGAAGAGTTCGGTCAAATCATCGTGCATACGACGGAATCGGGCTCGATCGTGCGCTTGAAGGACATCGCACGCATCGAGCTCGGCGCGAACAACTACAACTTCGAGTCGTACACCGACGGTCGGCCGGCGGTGTTCATGCTCACGTTCCTGCAGCCCGGGGCAAACGCAATCGAAACCGGCGATGCGATTCGCGCGCGGCTCGAGGAGCTGAGCGCCGATTTCCCGAAGGGTCTTCAATACGAGCTGCCGTACGACACGATTCGTTTCGTGAAGATCTCGATCAAGGAAGTCGTGAAGACGTTGATCGAGGCGATGATCCTCGTGTTCTTCGTCGTGCTGCTGTTCTTGCAGAACTGGCGGGCGACGCTGATCCCGATGTTGGCGGTGCCCGTGTCGCTGATCGGCACGTTCGGCGCGATGTACCTGCTCGGCTTTTCGATCAACATGCTCACGCTATTCGGGATGGTGCTTGCGATCGGCATCGTCGTCGACGATGCGATCGTCGTCCTCGAGAACGTCGAGCGCCTGATGCGCACGGAGAATCTCTCCCCGGCGGCTGCAACCGAGGAGGCGATGCGCGAGGTGACTCGTCCGGTGATCGCGATCGTGCTCGTGCTGTGTGCGGTGTTCTTGCCGGTCGCATTCCTCGGCGGGCTCGTCGGCGAGATGTATCGACAGTTCGCGATGACGATCTCGGTGTCGGTCGCGCTCTCCGGTTTCGTCGCGCTGACGTTGACGCCGGCGTTGTGCGCGGCCCTGCTGCGTCACGAGGATACCGGTTTGCGCCAGGGCATTCTCGGTCGCTTCAACGATTGGTTCGTCCGTATGACGGATCGCTACGAGCGCGGAGTTCGTCTCGTCATGCGGCGCGGCGCGATCGCGGTGGGCGTCTTCGCGGCGATGATCGTCGCCATCCTCGGTCTGTTCCGCGCCGTGCCCGATTCGCTCGCACCGACCGAAGATCAGGGCTACATCTTCATGGTCGCGATTCTGCAGGACGCGGCTTCCCTCGACCGCACTCGCAATGCAGTCGCCGCGATGTCGGAGCGGATGGCGAAACATCCTGCCGTGCAAACCGTAGCCGGCGTCGCTGGCGTCGACCCGTTGACGTTCGCTTCGCGCACGAACGCGGGCGCGGTGTGGTTGCCGCTCAAGCCGTGGGATGAACGCGGCGATGAAGACCTGAGCCCGAGCGCGGTCGTGAATGCAGTGTACGCCGCGAGCGGCGCGGTCAAAGACGCGTTCTTCCTCGCGTTCGAGCCGCCGCCGATCGAAGGTCTCGGTACGACCGGTGGCTTCGAAGCCTACATTCAATCGCGCGGAGGCGGCGATGCGAAAGACCTCGAGCGCGTGACTCGAGAATTCGTGGAGCTCGCATCCAAACGCCCCGAGCTCGCGGGAATCACGACGACATACAGCGCGAGCGTGCCGCAGATCCGCATCGATCTCGATCGCGAGAAGGCGATGACGCTCGGCGTGCCCGTGAACGAAGTGTTCGAAACGTTGCAGAGCACGTTCGGTGCGCTTTACGTCAATGACTTCAATCGATCCGGCCGCGTGTTCCAGGTGCAGCTGCAGTCTGAGCCGCGCTTTCGCGCGTTTCCGGAAGATATTCGCGATGTCTACGTGCGCTCGGGATCGGGCGATCTAGTTCCGCTCACGGCGCTCGCGAGCGTGCGTGAGGTGTCCGGCCCCGAGGTCGTCGAGCGCTTCAACGTGTTCCCCGCGGCGAAGATCATGGGCAGTGCTGCACCGGGCTATAGCTCGGGCGATGCGCTCGCGCTCGTCGAGCAGCTCGCCGATGAGCACCTTCCGACCGGCTATTCGCTTGCCTGGACGGGCACCGCCTTTCAAGAGAAGGCGAGCGGCGGCGCCTCGCAAGGCGTGTATTTGTTGGGCGTGCTGATGGTGTTCCTGATCCTGGCCGCGCAATACGAACGCTGGACATTGCCGTTCGCAGTGATTCTCGCGGTGCCGTTCGCGGCGTTCGGGGCCTTGCTTGCGGTGTTCCTGCGGGGTCTGGAAAACGACATCTACTTCCAGATCGGCATGCTGACGCTCGTCGGTCTCGCCGCGAAGAACGCGATTCTGATCGTCGAGTTCGCGATGATGAAGTATCAGGAGGGAATGTCCGTGTTCGATGCGGCGATCCAAGGCGCCCGACTGCGTTTTCGCCCGATCATCATGACCTCGCTCGCGCTCATATTCGGTGTGCTGCCGCTCGCCGTGAGCAGCGGCGCGGGTGCCGCGAGTCGTCACTCGCTCGGCACGAGCGTGATCGGCGGCATGCTCGCGGCGACGTTCATCGCGACGCTGTTCGTGCCGCTCTTCTTCAGATACATCGCGGGCTGGCGCGCCGCTCGCGCGAAGCGGGCCGCTCCGGTCGAGCAGAAGCCCGCCGCCACTTGATGAGCAGTCGAACCATGATGAAGAGAAGCATTCCGTTCCTGATGCTCGCGCTTTCGCTCGGCGGATGTGTCGTTTCGCGCGTCGATCCCGGCGTGCCCGAAACGCCGTTGCCGGAGGCATTGCCGCCGCAAGCGGCGACGGTTTCGGCATTGCCCGATCCGTGGTGGAAGATCTTCGGCGATGCGACGCTTGATGGGCTCATCGACGAGGCGCTCGCGCACAATCCGGACGTGACGATCGCGGCCGAGCGAGTCGCGGAAGCGCGAGCGATTCTCAGGATCGCGAATGCGGATCGCTTGCCCTCTCTCGATATCGAGGGTTCGGCAACGCGCACGAAAGATCCGGCATTCATCACCGAGGCTGCAGGTCAGGATCGGCATCAGACGCTATATAGTGTTCAGGGCGTCGTTGGCTACGAGCTCGATTTCTGGGGACGCTATCAGCGCGCATCTCAAGCGGCGCGAGCACAGCTCCTGAGCACGGAGTTCGGCCGCGAAGCGACGAAGCTCAGCCTCACGGGCGAAGTGGCACGGAGCTACTTCGGATTGATCGCCGCGGCCGAGCAGTTGGCGCGCGCTCGCGACACCCTCTCGAGCCGCGAGGAGTCTTTGCGGCTCGAGCGCCTGCGGCTCGACGCAGGCGAAAGCGACGAGTTCACGTTCAAGCGTGCGCAAGCCGAAGCCGCGGCCACGCGTGTCGCCGCCCGGCAGCTCGAGCTCGAAGTCGTGCAGCGCACGAATGCGCTCGGCGTGCTTTTGGGGCGCTCGCCGAAGGATCTGATCGACAACGCGGTCAGCACGCAAGGCATTTCATTGCCGGAGCCGGTTACGTTGCCCGCGGCTCTGCCGTCTTCCGTGCTCGAGCGCCGGCCGGACGTGGGTGCGGCAGAGGCCGCGTTGATCGCGGCCGCCGCAGATGTAGGCGCGGCGCGCGCGCAGCTTTTCCCGAGCATCACCTTGACCGGCGCATTCGGCTCCTTGAGCCCCGAGCTCGACGATCTTTTCACCGAGCCGTTCGAGGCATGGTCTGCGATCGGTGGCCTGTTGCAGCCGGTATTTCAAGGCGGGAGGTTGCGGGCGAACGTTGCGCGTGCCAAGGCTGTGAAAGAGCAACGTCGCGCCGAGTACGCGCGCACCGTGCAGATTGCGTTCCGGGACGTGCTCGACGCCTTGCGCGGCCAGGAGCTCATCGCGAGCGTACGTGCAGCGAATGCAGAGCAAGTCGCGGCCCTGAACCGCGCGACCGAGCTTGCCGAGCTGCGGTATGGGCAGGGCGATATTGCGTACCTCGAGCTTCTCGACGTGCGCCGCAGTCTTTATCAGTCCGAGATCGATCTCGTCGCCGCAGAGCGGGACGAGCTGCTCAATACTGTTGATTTAGCATTGGCGCTCGGCGGCGGCCTCGGCGCGAGCGCGGAAACACCGACGCAAATCGCGGGCGCAGCGCGGCGTTAGTGAAGAAAGGGCGCGCGGCGGCGCGGCGGCGCGGCGGCGCGGCGAAGAGAAGAAATAATCTCGCAAAGGGTGCG
>JBDZVE010000117.1:0-9632 GCA_040255535.1 Lysobacterales bacterium
GTGCTACCTCTTACGGTCGATGTGGCACACACGCGGCGCGGTATGCCTCGGATCAGTTTGCTGATGAGCCAATGTTGCGGGCACCCGCCGTGTGGAGTAGCAGTCGATCACCGAAGGACCGACAAGTTCCTGGCCGTGGCCTGGAGGTCCGCTCTGCCGCGAGGCGCGCGCGTGAATTGGGCACGCTGCCCGAAGTTGGCACGAGTGACCTACCGCATCAGCCGCCGCTCGACGAGGCGTGCTGCGGCGATGGCGGTTACGGCGGCGTAGATGAGAAGCACACCGACATGCAGGAACACGTTGCCGGCTGGTGTGCCGAAGGCGAGTGCGCGGGCCAAGGTCGTTGCGTGCACGAGCGGCAAGAATTGCGCAATGATCTGCGCGGCCTTCGGCAGTTGCTCGAGTGGGAAGAACACGCCCGAGATGAGCGTCATCGGCATCAGAAACAAGCTGAAGTAATAGGTGAACATGTCGTAGCTCTTCGCGAGCGCCGTCACGATCAGCGCGAGACCGCCGAATGCGAGACCGACGAGCAGCACGACAGGCAGAACCCAGAGCACGATCGGCGAGTGCACCATCCCGAGCAGCGCCATCACGAGCAGGATCGCCATTCCCGAAAGCATGCCCTTGAGCGCGGTCCAGACCCATTCGCCGATCACGACATCGAACACCGTCATCGGCGCATTGAGGATGCTTTCCCACGTGCGCTGCATCTTGAGCCGCGTGAATGCCGACCAGAGCCCTTCGAACGACGCCGAGTTCATCGCGCTGTAGCAAAGCATGCCGCTTGCGAGAAACTCGATGTAGCGCATGCCGCCGATCGGCGGCATCAAGCTGCCGAGTCCGAAGCCGAGGCCGACGAGCCAGATCAATGGGTCGGCAAGGTGGCCGACGAGCGCCGAGCCGATCAGCTTGCGCCAGACGAGATAGTTGCGATGCACGACGTGCATGAAGCGCCAGCGGGTTGCGCGCTCCGTTTCGTCAGTGCCGTTCGTCGCGAGAGCGGCTTCAGTCACGCAGGTCCCTGCCCGTGAGTTTCAGGAATACGTCTTCGAGATTCGCGGCGCGACGCAGTGCGCGCAGCTCGTTGTGACCCTCGAGCGTCTTCAACAAAGGCTCCGGGTCCTTGCAATAACAAAACGCCGTGTCGCCCGCGAGTTCCGCGCGGCTCGACAGCGCCTTGCCGTGTGCTTCGAACCATCGTTCGACGCCTTCTCCGTAGACCTCGATGACGACGGGCTCGATCTCCCGCTCGATGAGCGGGCGGGGCGCCTCTTCGGCGACGATCGCGCCATGATCCATGATCGCGACACGATCGCAGAGACGTTGCGCTTCATCCATGAAATGCGTCGTGAGGACGATCGTGCGACCCTGCGTCAGCAGCGCCTTGAGTCGATCCCATACGAGATGTCGTGCCTGCGGATCGAGGCCCGTTGTCGGCTCGTCCATGAACAACACCTGCGGATCGTTGATCATGGCGCGCGCAAGCGTCAGACGGCGCTTCATGCCGCCCGACAGCGCCTCGATGCGCGCCGTCGCCTTGTCGGCGAGGCCCGCGAAATCGAGAAGCCGGTCGACGCGCGCCTCGCATTCGCGCCGCGACAGCCCGAAGTAGCGTCCGAAAACGATCAAGTTTTCGGTGACGGTGAAGTCCGGATCCAAGTTGTCGAACTGCGGGACGACCCCGACACGGATGCGCGCCTCGCGCGCCCTGCGCGGAACAGGCAAACCGACGAGGGTGATCGTGCCCGCATCCGGCTGCGTGAGCCCGAGACAGCACCGAAGCGTCGTCGTCTTGCCTGCGCCGTTCGGCCCCAACAATCCGAAGCACTGCCCGCTCGGCACATGGAAGCTCACGTCGCGGACGACCTCGAGATCGCCGTAGCGCTTGTGCAGGTGCTGGACGTGGAGCATTCGTGTGACGTGTGACGTGTAAGGTGTAGGGTGTAAAGTCAGAGAGGAGCCGCTACGCGCTGGCGCGTCGACGAGGCGATAGCCGTTCTGACCTTACACTTTACACATCACACGTTACACGGCGGAGCCTCGAGCGCTCAGCGCGAAGCCTCCTCCCAAACAAGCTCCGCATTCGCAGCGGCCGCTCGCTTCATCAAGCTGAGCAGCGGGACGGCGCGCGTCGTGATCGCAACGGGCGGTTCTCGATCCTCGTCATCGCTGTCCTCATCCGTGGCGCGATCCTCGTTGTCGGCGGGCCGCGCGGGCGTGGCCGCATGCGTTGCCGCCTTCAAACGCTCGATCGAGGATTCGAGCTTGGAGAGCGCTTCCGGCACATCCTCGGGATTGAACCCGCCCGGTATGCGGCCGGTCGCGCCCATTAACCTCAGCAGCTCCACGGCCGCGTCCTTGAACATCGTGATGGATTCGGTCGCCGAGGATTTGAATCTAACGAGCATCGTGCACTCCGGGATTGAGCCGAGGCAAAAAGAAACGGTCGTCTAGCGCAAGAGGTTCCAGGCGTGCAGTGTAGAGTGTGAGGTGTAAAGTGTAATGCCAGAGCGGTCGCCTCCGCCGCGTGCACAGCTCAAATCCAGGCTGTACACCGTAGGGTGTAGGCGGTAGGTAGAAGCGCGCGGCGGCGCGCCTTTCATCTCGGCCCGTGCTCCGCGCACTCAAGTAAGTGCCATTGAAGTTTAAACGGGTGCTTCGTGCGAAGACAGCGCAGCGACCCAGAGTAGGTGCGCTTGCGATGGCTCGAGGCGCTGAGCGCCGAGCACCGATAGATAATCGTCATCGTTTGCCTGCGCTCTGCGCGCCGCAAGCACCGCGAGCGAGCTCGTCAGACGAGCAAAGTAGACCGCACGCCCGAGATCGCGCATCTCTCCGGGCGAGCGTCGTTGCGCCTGCTCTTCGAGCGCGCAGAGCGACGCGTCCGACATTTCCCATGCATGTGCGATCCGAAGCGCAACCTCCGAGCCGTGCTGCTGCATCGCTCGGATGAAAACTTCCGCCCGAGGCATCGTGTTCGGAATCTCGCGGTACTTATCCATGGCGAGCCGAAAGATCACGATGCGAGCGAGCGGCTCGAGCACCGCAAGGAGCTGCGCGACGAACACATCGCAAGGCTCGACGTGCTTCGCATAGGCTTCCGCCACCGCCGCGGCTCGCTGTGCCTGCTCCCATGTCACCGGGGCGAAGGCGTCGAAGTAGCCCTTCGGCAATCGAAAGACCGGCTGCATGATTGCCGTTGCCATCAGTCGGCGTAGGCCCTCGGTCCCGAGCAGCCAAACCGCGCGATCGATGCTGTCGACGCGCGCGGGCGACACGCGATAGAACGCGCTGTTTGCCTGCTGCAGCACCCCGCCTGCGATCGAGGGATCTTCCAGGATCAGCTTCACGAGCGCTTCGCGAGAGATTTCCGGATCGTTCAGTGCCTGCATGAGCCTCGGCAGCAGCATCGGTCTGCGCGGGAAATACTCTCGCTGATGTACCGACTGCTCGAGCGCGGCACGGATGCGCACGAGGACCTCGGCGTGCTCGTCTCTGATCTGGTAGTCGGCATGCGTCACGCCGAATGCGAGCTTGTACACGCCCGCGTGCGTCGCCTCGATCGATTCGGTTGTGTAGCTTACGGTCGGCGTCGCGGCTTTCGCCGCGGACGCAGGGCGCGGCGGGACCTCGCGCTCGCCGCTTTTCGATCGCGGCAAAGGGCGCCGGTTCATCAGGAGCCAAGTGAGCCCGGCAATGGAGGCGAGGGCGAGAATGAAAAGGGAGGTCTCGATGACAGTCGCTCCTTTTTGCCCGAGATCATAGCTCACGTCGCGCGTCGAGGTGATGTAGATGATCGAGCTGAGGTAACTTTAGGTCTGCAAGGCCCCTCGGGCAAACCGCTGGTGAAGCGGCATGGCCCGCATCCCATTCACGAACCGCATTACATCAGGCAATCAAGACAATTCGTGAGCATTCGTCCACTCGTTCGACTTTCGCATTGTTCCGTCATCTTCGACGACACCGTCGCCCTCGACGATGTCAGCTTCGCGGTCGGTGCTGGCGAGCGCTGGGCGCTCGTCGGGGCGAATGGTTCCGGCAAGACGCTGCTCCTCAAGCTGATTCGAGGCGATGTGTGGCCGACCCCGACCGGAAAGGAACGGCGCACGTACGCACTCGCGGGGGAGCCTGCTCGCGAGCCCGCCGGCAGCAAAGAACTGATTGCCTATATTGGCCCGGAACGGCAGGACAAATACGTTCGGTACGGGTGGGATCTGACTGTCGAGCAAGTCGTGACGACCGGTCTGTTCGACGAAGACATTCCGCTGACGAAACCGAGCCGCTCGCAGCGACTACGCGTCGAGCGAACGCTGCGACGCTTTGGCCTCTGGGGATTGCGCACGCGACGGATTCTCAGGCTGTCCTACGGTCAGCGACGCCTCACGCTCATCGCGCGCGCGTTCGCGAGCGAGGCACCGCTTTTGTTGCTCGACGAAGTCTTCAATGGGCTCGATGAGCGCACGCGCGAGAAGCTCCGCGCCGCCTTGGAAGCGCCGAGAGCAGGGCACAGTTGGGTGCTGACGACACATCGGCCCAAGGAGCTGCCGCGCAACGTCACGCACGTGGCGTTCATCGATCGCGGAAGGATCGTCTACTCGGCGAAAAAGGAAGAGGCCCCCTCCCTAACCCTCCCCCGCACGGCGGGGGAGGGAAATGTTCGGGATCGGATGAGGATTCGCGCGAAGCCGCGCGCTCTTTCCCGTGCTTCGCGTGGGAAGGTGAGGGCGGGCGCCTCTGCAAACGGCGACTGGCTCATCCGTCTGAATAACGTGAATCTCTTTCGCGATTACCGATCGGTCATTCGCAAGCTGGACTGGACGCTCGATAAGGGCGAGCACTGGGCCATTCTGGGTCCGAACGGCAGCGGCAAGTCGACACTGCTGAGCCTTCTTTATGGCGATCTTCATCCCGCGCTCGGCGGCAGCATCGAACGTGCGGGCGCGCCCGCCGGCACGCGCATCGAGGAGTGGAAACGACGCGTGGGCTGGGTCTCTCCGGAGCTGCAGGCGGATCATTATGCGGCGAAGTCGATCGAAGAGATCGTCATTTCGGGCCGCTACTCGAGTGTCGGTCTCAATGAAGCGCCGACACGAGGCGATCGAATCGCCGCGCGCCGGTGGCTCGAATTCTTCGGGCTCGCCGCGCTGCGCGAGCGAGGGCCGCGGCAAGTTTCGTACGGTCAAATGCGCTTGGCGCTCTTCGCGCGAGCGATGATCGAAACGCCCGAGCTATTGCTGCTCGATGAGCCGTGCACGGGGCTCGACGGAGACGTACGCGAACACGTGCTCGAGCTGCTCCAACGCCTCGCGACGAGCGGCACGCAGATCGTCATGGCCGTGCACGATCCGGAAGACATCATCCCGGCGGTGAGGCACGTGTTGGAGATTCGGCGCGGCGGGAGGACGGTGCAGCGGCAGCGCTGATCGCAGGCTGCGGGCCACAAGCCAGGTTACAGGCTACAGGCTACAGCCAGAGGGGTAGCTGGCCTTGGAATGTCTGGCTGTAGTCTGTGGCCTGTGAGCTGTGGTCCGTCTGAATGAGCTGCGCTCATTCAGACGACCACTTCCGCCTCGTACACGATCACTGCGTCGCCGACGATGCGGACGGATTGCGCAACCTTGCCGGAAGTTTCGACTTCCACGTCGACGATGCCGGCGCGGCGCACCCACTGGCCTTGGTGACCGCGGAAGGCGACGCGGCCGTTCGTAGCCGTGATGAGCTCGTGATTGATGAGGTAGACGCCGAGCATGCCGTGTGCGTTGCCGCTGACGGGATCCTCGGGAATGCCGAGCGCCGGGCAAAACATCCGCGATGTCGTGCCGATCGTACCGTTCGTCTTTGTCAGCGCGAACACGAAATACCCTTCCGCGCCGACGTGCGGCGTCAAGCGCGCGAGCTCTTCGAAGTCGGGCTTGAGCGAGCTCAACAGGTCGGGCGACTTGAGCCCGATGAGCAGCCGATTGTTGCCCTTCGTCAGAATTTGCAGCGGGCAATCGATGTGCAAGCTCGGGCTCGAGATGCCGAGCGCGTTCAAGACCTGCCGGCGGTGGTGATCGGGCACGATCGGACCGAGCATCGGCGGACTTTGCGTGATCGCGATGCGGTAGTCGCCCTCGACTTCGCTCACTTCGATCTCGACGATGCCGGCGCCGGTCCTCTGGCGCAGCTTGCCCGGCTTCGGACCGAACGTTTTTGCATACACGTACTGGGCCGCGATCGTCACGTGACCCACGGACGGTACCGGATGCCGGGGTGTGAAAAACTTGACCTGCATGTCGTGATCGCTTGCCTCCGCTTCGAGGACGAAGCCCGTTTCGCCGTTGACTTCCGCGGCGATCGTCTGCATCTCGGCCTCCGACAAATCGTCCGCGTCCAACACGATGATCGCGGGATTGCCGCGGAAGCGTTGGCGCGTAAATGCATCGACATGAAACAGCCGGCAGCGGCGCTGGCCCATGAACATCAGTCCTCGTAACGTGGGAAGCGCACGATGGCGGAAGCGACGCGGGAGGTCAACTGCTCCGCTGGCTACAGGCTACGGGCTTTCGCTGGCTACAGGCTGCAGACTGCAGGCTACAGCCAGAGATAGCTGGGCCACGCGCGATGGCCAGAGATAAGGAAGTGTTCCTGTGCTCGCATGAAGCCTCGAGGCTATCGACGGCGCTCCCGTTTCTCTGGCTGTAGCCTGTAGCCCGTAGCCTGTAGCCGGCGTCGCGCGCGTCGCTCGTCGCGACGCCCAGCCTGTAGCCGGCGTCGCGCGAGGCGGATACAATCCGCCTCGCCTAAGGGGTGGCCCTCACATGGGCCTGAGATGCCGGGTGCGATGTCGGATGACAACGCTGACCGGTGAACCCGTTGAACCTGATCCGGTTAGTACCGGCGTAGGGAGCAGGTCTGCGAGCTCGCTCGCCTTTTGCTTTCACTGCTTTCGAGTCGCTTGTCACCGGGTCTTCTGTAAAGGAGATCTGGCATGTTTCGTTTTCGTTTGAGTGCTGCTCCGCTTTTCGGAGCGGCCATGATTTCACTTGCGCACGCCGCCGAGCCGATCGATGAGGTCGTCGTAACCGCGACGCTTCGCGAGCAGGCGTTGTCCGATGTGCCCGCGAGCGTGACGGTGCTCGGCCCTGAGGTGACTCAGGGCGCTGGACGCGAGCATCTCGAGGACGTGCTCGCGCTCGTGCCGAACCTGAACTGGGCCGGCGGCACCTCGCGCCCGCGGTACTTTCAAGTGCGCGGCATCGGCGAGCGCGAGCAGTACGAAGGTGCGCCGAATCCTTCCGTCGGCTTTCTGATCGACGATATCGATTTCAGCGGCATCGGAATGCCCGCAACGTTGTTCGACGTGGGACGCATCGAAGTCCTGCGCGGACCGCAGGGCACGCGTTTCGGCGCAAACGCGCTCGCGGGTCTGATCGTCGTTGAGGGTAACGAGCCGGAGGACGTTGCCGGCTACTCCGTCGAAGCGGGGCTCGCCGAACACGATGCATTTTCGGCAGGCTTCGCCGCGACCGGCCCTGTCGAATCGCTGAATTCCGCCTGGCGCGTATCGCTGCACCAGCAGCGAAGCGACGGATTCATGCGCAATACGTACCTCGATCGCGACGACACGAACGATCGCGACGAGCTCACGGGGCGCGCCAAGTGGCGGTGGCACGCGAGCGCGGACACCGTGCTCGATCTGACCGTGCTGCACGCGAATCTCGAGAACGGCTACGACGCGTGGGCGCTGGATAACTCGCGCGTCACGCTATCCGATCGTCCGGGCGAGGATTCGCAACGCGCGACCGGCGTGTCCGCGCGCCTCACGAGCGATGCGTGGAGCGACTACACGCTCACTGCGATCGCTTCTTATCTCGACTCGAGCAGCACGAACAGCTTCGATGCCGATTGGGGTAATGCCGAGAGCTGGGCGCCGTACACCTACGACTATTTCCAAGCCTCGAATCGCGATCGATCCACCGGCAGCTTGGAGGTGCGCCTCGCATCGAAAGACCTCGAGGCGGCAGGCGACGTCGCCTGGCTCGTCGGCGCGTATGCGCTGCGTCTCGAGGAAGATGGACGCGATTCGTTGACGGGTGTCTATGCCGATCCTGTCGATCCCACGTGGGACGGCACGAGCGACGATTTGCTGCTGAGCGCTTACGAGGCCACGAATCTCGCGACGTTTGCGCAGATCGATCATCAGTTGAGCAAGCGAGTTCGCTGGTCGCTCGGCTTGCGCTTCGAGCAGCGCGAGGCCGACTACCGGGATGCGGGGACCGTAGGCGGTGCCCCGCAGGTGTCGGACCTGTCGGCGCGCGATCGAATGCTTGGCGGGCAGCTCTCGTTGAGCGCGGACGTGTTCGATCGTTCGACGGCCTATGTGTCGCTCTCGCGCGGCTACAAGGCAGGCGGGTTCAATCTCGGCGCCATTCCGGACGAGGCGCGGCAGTTCGATCCGGAATACTTGTGGAATCTCGAGTCCGGTCTCAAAACGTATTTCGCGGATGGCCGCGGGTATGCGGATGCGGCTGTGTTCTATGAATGGCGGAGGGACCTGCAAGTGCGCACCGGGCGCCAGCTCGATCCGATGAATCCCGGTACGTATGTATTCGTGACGGACAATCTGCCGGATGGCTACAACACGGGCGTGGAAGCGAGCGTCAATTACCACGTGACGTCGTCGGTGAGCATCGGCGGTACGCTCGGGCTGCTCCGAACACGAGCGAGCGGCGGGGTCACGGAGGAAGGCGTCGCAGTTGCGTCGCGCGAGCAAGCGCATGCGCCGGAGTACTCCGCCTCCCTGTTCGTCGACTGGCGGCATCCAAGCGGCTTTGCCGCTCGCGTCGATGTGAGCGCGAAGGACGACTTTTACTTCGACGTACCCACGGATCACGACAAGCGTGCGAGCGCGGTCGCGCTCACGAACGTAAGGCTCGGCTACGAGCGCGATCACTGGAGCGCGTTTCTCTGGGCCAAGAACGTCTTCGACGAGGACTACGCCATTCGCGGGTTCTACTTCTACAACGAGCCGCCGTTCTATGAGAAAGGGCTCTACAAGCAACTCGGCGAGCCGCGACAAGTCGGAGTGACGGTGGCGTGGAGGATGCGGTAACAGGTTACAGGCGACAGGCGACAGGCGACAGCCAGAGGATCGGTGCTACCCGACACCCCGTGCCTGAAGCCTAGTCTGAAGTCTGAAGCTCTGAACCTGTAGCCTGTGGTCTGTAGCCTGTAGCCTGTAGCCAGTGACGAGAGGAACCACCATGCATACTGCTATCGAAATCAGTCTTTATCCGCTCGACTCGGATTTCATTCCGCCGATCAAGGCATTCATCGATCGATTGAATACCTATCCGGATATCAAGGTGACGACGAATGCGATGAGCACGCAGATCGCGGGTGAGCATCATCGGCTCTTCGAGATTCTCGCGAAGGAAACCGCCGCGACGTTCGGCGAGCCCGGACGGAAGGTGTTCGTGATGAAGGTATTGGGGGGCGCGGAATGAGGGCGCTGTGTAAGGTGTCTGGTGTGAAGTGTGATGTGTAGGGCAGGAGAGGTTCTGACCTTACACCTTACATGACACACCTTACACGGCCGCAGCTTCTGATATGGACACTCTCATCGCCCAAGCCGCACAAACATCGCC
>JBDZVE010000117.1:9732-10946 GCA_040255535.1 Lysobacterales bacterium
GTTGCGGTGGAGCGGATCAAACATGGGCTCACGAACGATAGCTGGCGCGTGCGGACGGGACGGGGGGCGGTCATCGTGCGCTCGAGCAACGCATCGGCGGAGTTGCTGCGCATCGATCGTCTCAGCGAGGCGCGAGTGTTGGCGCTCGTCGCGTCCGCGGGGATTGGGCCTGAAGTGCTCGTGTGCGACCCGGCGCGACACGTGCTCGTAACGCGCGATCTCGGCGAGACGTGGAGCGCGGAGGATGCGCATGTGTCCGCGAATATCGAGCGCATTGCGCAGCTGCTGCGCAAGTTGCACGCACTGCCGGCACCGTCAGGCGTGCGCAGCGTCGATCTCATCGAGACGATGCATGGTTACCTTCGATCGCTGGATGAGCGCGGCAGGCGCACGAAAGCGACGGCGAAGGAGACTCGCGGGCGCGGCGAGCGCGCGGCGCTCGCCTTGCGGCAGCATGCGAGCGCACGCTTGTGTCACAACGATGTGCACCATCTCAATGTCGTGGACGACGGCACGTTGCGATTGATCGATTGGGAATACTCCGGCATCGGCGAGCCGATGTTCGACCTGGCTTCGATCTGCGTCTACCACGGCTACGACCGCACGGAGCGCGAACATCTTCTCGAGGCCTACTCGACTCGCCCCGACGAGACCGCGGCGAACCGCCTCGACCTCGCGTGCTGGCTGTTCGACTACATCCGGGAGCTGTGGAGTGAAGTGAGGCGGGAAGCGCAGGAGCGCGTGTAACGTGTAAAGTGTGATGTGTCTTGTCAGAGGGGCGGCAACACAACTTCTGACCTTACACTCTACACATCACACGTTACACTTCTTCATGCGCATTTATCTAACTGACATCTACGGCATCGAACACGTCATCGAAGGACATCCGGGTCGCAAGCTCATGGAGAGCTTGCGGGAGCACGAGTTCGGTGTGGTCGCGAGCTGCGGGGGTATGTGCTCCTGCGCGACGTGTCACGTCTACGTCGATCCGGAATGGGTCGAGAAGCTGCCGGAGATGCAATCCGACGAGCGCGAGCTGATCACGGAGCTCGCGACATACGAGGCGGGTGTCTCGCGGCTGTCGTGTCAGATTCCGTTCGACGAGAGGCTCGATGGGATCAAAGTGACGGTCGCGCCAGAGGAGTGAGCCAGAGGAGTGAGGCTGCGTCCCTCGCCGAGAAGGCTGCCGCTAGAAAGGCTGCGTCCCTCGCCGA
>JBDZVE010000118.1:0-10678 GCA_040255535.1 Lysobacterales bacterium
GCGGAAGCGAGGATCCAAGCCCGCACGACTCGTGCGCTTGCTTCCAGATGGGCCCTCGCGTCCATACACATCCGCAAGAGCGACGTGGTTGGTGAGCACGAGTGGTTTTGTCGCCAGGCGACGTCACAAGATCAGGGGAACCTGCGGCGAAAAATCCGCATCTAATGTTTCAAAGGATCTGAAATCCGGAGCGAAGAATGGGCTTCCTCTTCTACATACTGCTATTCATCATGGCCTGCGCGTTCGGGTGGTGGGCTAAAGGTAGGAATGTGTAGTGTGTAATGTGTTGTGTAGCGTGTAACGTGTAATGTCAGAGGCACCGCGGCCGAATTCCGCGTCACAGCATACGTCACGCACTTCTGACCTGACACTTACACACGCAACGCGTCACATCTGGTCGCTCCGCTCGCGGCGACAGACTACAGGCGACTGGGCTACAGCCAGAAACAAAGCCGTTGCAGGGAGCATCTCGCGGGCCGACCTACATACGCGCAAGGCGCTTACACCTCACACTCTGACCCTGTCACACACACGCGGCACCGCGTCCCCCACACGTGACACACGCGCAGTGCGCGTCCCCTACACATTACGCGGCACCGCGTCCCTTACACATGCGCAGTGCGCGTCCCTTCACGCAACTTGCGCATCAGCTCTCCGCGCCGCGACATTACTCGCACGCTCTCCAGTCCCAACCACTCTGCGAGCGCCTGGAGCTGACGGTGCAAGCGCGGCGCAACTTTTGTCGCGCTCTCGCCCTCTTCCACGCTGCCGCCGCGCACTTGCAGTACGCCGCCTTCGCGATCGGCTTTAAGATCGACGCGCGCGACGAGGCGGTCGCCCATGAGGAACGGCAGCACGTAGTAGCCATGCCTGCGCTTCGCGGCCGGTGTGTAGATCTCGAGTCGATAGTGAAAATCGAACAAGCGCTCGGTGCGTTGTCGCTCCCAGATCAATGAATCGAACGGCGAGAGCAGCGCGTCGACTTCGACGCTGCGCGGGCAGCTCGCATCGCGATGCAAATAGGCAAGCCCCTTCCAGCCTTCGACCGTCACCGGCGCAAGGGTGCCCGAGTCGACGAGCTCACTGAGCCGCGCGGCCGCATCGGCGGCCGGCAAGCGAAAGTAGTCGCGAAGGTCGCGCGCCGTGGCAACACCGAGCGCGCGCGCCGCGATGTCCAGGAGCGTTCGTTGCGCATCCTCCTTCGCTGGGGTCGGGGCCGAGGCAACCTCGCTCGGCAGCACCCGCTCGCTCAAATCGTAAACGCGTTCGAAGTTTCGTCGCGTGGCCGTCGTGACGACGCCGGTCCAGAACAGCCATTCGAGAATTTCTTTGCCTTCGCTCCAACCCCACCAGCTTCCTTTCGAGCGGCCGCCGTTGACGAGATCGCCGGCACCGAGCGCACCGCGGTCGCGTACCTGCGCGAGCACCGCATCGACCGCGCTCGCATGCGCCGCCGCGAAACGCTTGAGCCTTCCCCACACGCCCTCGCCCCGCTTCGCATGCTCCATCCTCCATCGAAAGAGCGGCTGCCACTCGATCGGCAGCAGCGAGGCTTCGTGTCCCCAATATTCGAACAGCTTGCGCTGCTTCGGATCGTACGCGCTGCGGTCAAGCAGGCTGCGTGCATAAGGACCGCGGCGCGAGAACGCGGGCAGATAATGCGAACGTACGAGAACGTTGACGGAGTCGATCTGCACGGCGCCGAGCGTGCGCACGAGGCGGGCATAAGCACTCGTGTTGCGCAGTGCGCCGGCCGCCGGCGCAAATGCCTGCGCCGCCAGCGCGATGCGGCGCGCCTCCGCGAGCGAAACGGAGACTCGCGCGCGCATCATTCCAATGGGAAGAACCGCGGGAGCGTGTACGAGAACGCGAGCCACATGATGATGACGAGCGGCAGACCGACCCGTACGAAATCCTTGAACGTATAGCTGCCGGCGCTGAAGACGAGCAGATTGCAGTTGTCGGCCATCGGCGTCGCGTAGCCGAGATTCACGCCGAACAGCACGGCGAGCACGAACGGCTCCGGCGGCAAGCCGAGCTGACGGGCAAGCTCGATCGCGATCGGCGTGCCGATCACGGCCGCGGCGCCGTTCGAAATGAGGCCGCTCAAAATCGCCATCAGTAGGATCGTCGCGCTCAACACGGCAGCCGGCGGCAGGCTCGTACTCGCCGCGACGAGCAGCCTCGCGATGAATGTGGCACCTCCCGTGCTCACGAGCGCCATGCTGAGCGCGAGGCTCGCGACGGTTAGAAGGATGAGAGAGGAATCGAGCGCGCGCGTCGCATGACGCCACTTGAGGCAGCCGGTCACGACCATCAGGAGCACGCCGATAATCGCGGCGATGGAAATCGGCGCGATACGCAACGCCGCGACGAGGATGATTCCGCCCATGATGGCGAGCGCGATCGGCGCCTTCGTCGCGAGCGGCACGTTGCTCGTGGCATCGAGCACCAGAACTTCGCTCCGGCGCTTGAGCGCTTGAATCTGCTCCTCCGGCCCCTGCACGAGCAGTACATCGCCGACGCCGAGCGGAACATCGCGAAGCGCCCGCGCATCGGCGAGCGCCTCAGATTCGCCGGGCCGGTGAATCGCGAGCGGAATGAGCTGGTACTGCCAATCGAAATTCGCTTGCGCCAACGTTCGATCGCGCAGCGGCGAATTCGGCGTCAGCACGAGCTCCGCGGTCTGCTGATCCTGCGCGGTCAGCGGATGCTCCTCGTCGACCGGCGTATCGCCCGAATAGAGCTTCGCGCCGAGAATGCGCGCGTACTCCATCAAGCGCTCGGACGTATCGCGCACGATGAGCTGATCGCCGGCGCGGAGCACGACGTCGGGAAGCGGCGAGATCTTGAGACCGGGTTGGCGGATCACCGACTGCACGACCATGTCCCCATGCGTCATCTTCTTCGCGTCGGCGAGGGTCTTCCCATTGAGGCTGCTCTGCTCTTTCAGGTGCAACTGTGCCTCGAAGATCCGCAGCGACGTGCCTTGAAACGGCGCGGGACGATCGGGTAAGAGGCGCGGCGCGATGAGCCACAGATAAAGGAGCCCTGGAATGGCCGCGAGCGCCGCGGGCGCGATGAACTCGAAGATGTGGAACCCCTCCACGCCAAAACGCGCCGCACTGCCGATGACGAGCAGATTGAGCGACGTGCCGATCGGCGTCCCCATGCCGCCGATCTGCGAGGCGAACGTCATCGGCATCAACACTCTGGAAGGCGAGATATTCGAGCGGATCGCGGCCGCGGTGAGGATCGGAATCATCAACACGACGAGCGGCGTGTTGTTCATGAACGCGCTCAGCGTGGGAACGATGATGAGCACGGCGCCGAGCGCAAGCAGCGGGCTTGCCATCCAGATACGGCTGATAATGCGCCCGACGGGCGCGAGCGCGCCGGTCACGACGAGCCCCTGGCTCGCCATCATGAGCGAGCAAATCGTAATCAGCGCCTCGTTGCCGAAGCCGCTGAAGAAGTCGAACGGCTCGATCTGCCCCTGAGGCGTGCTGTACGGGAAGATGCTGAATCCGATCGCAAGCAGCGCCACGACGAGCAGGCTGGACGTCTCGATCGCGATCGTCTCGCGCGAGAATAGATACAACGCAAACAGCGTCAGTGCCATCACCGCGATGGCGTGCAGATTGAGAAAGATCATTGTTGTTCGACTAGCGCGTTGCGGCCCAACGATCCGCCGCCTATGCGGGTTCCTCGGCCGCATCTACCGGAACCAGAGTCGAGCGAGCGCTGCATCTCACCTAGCGTGATCAATGGACGTTGCAGGAAAACCCTGGCGCGCGCGACGGCACATCGCCCGGCTGCGGCGATTAAAGTGAAATTCGTAGGCCGCAAGCCGGTCGTTCTGTGTTCTGGCGCACTGTTTTCCGCACCTCCTCGTCACTCGCGCCACGGCGCATCGATGATTGCGCTCGGGCATTGACCCCTGGGGCTTATCCTCGCGCGGATGAATGACGCGTCTTTGCGAGCATCCCAGAATAAGCCCACGTTCTACGACAGCCCCTGTGCGGGAGGACTCGCCTGATGCGCTCGACCGACATTGCTGCCTTCGAGTTCTCGCTCGACCTCTCGGCTCAGGAGCTCTCGAGCGCCCCGCCCACAGCGGCGGCGATCGAGATCGAGGACATCAGGGATGTCGAGCCCCTCTACCGCGGCGCGGCGTCAGCCGCGAATGCGGAACGCGCAAGGATAGAGGACTCGGCGGGCGCTGTGGAGATTGAATTGACTGCGGCGCAAGTGCTAGCGCTGCTGAGCGGTGACAGCGCGCCGTGACCCGAACGGCCGGTCGCCACCGGCCAGAGTGCGCGCTGCCCGCTAGATGTTTGGATTTTTGGCAGGCGACCGATCCAATCGGCCGATCGCCGGCGAGCCCGAGCGGGGATGCTCGGGCCGGCATTACATGTTGGGGCGCCCTGGATACTGCCGCAGCAGCTCCGTGACGACGCCGTTGATCGTCACCTTGGGATTCTCGAGGGCCTCCCGCGTCACACGACCTTCCGCGACGCCTTCCCAGATGAGCTGCTTCTTCTCAGCATCGACGATGTCGACGTTGATCGTGCCGACCTTGTAGGTCACGGTGCGATCTTCCTCGTAGAGCGGCCAGGCGCTATACAGCCCGTAGCGATAGCCATAGTAGCCGTAGCCGGTCGTAATCCGCGGACGCAGCTCGGTGCGCTCGCGCGTGTTCATGTAGAAGTTCACGAGCAAGTCCGGATGCTCGGGGTCGTACTTGTAGCCGCGCGCTTCCATCGCGGCGCTCACCGAATCTTTGAAATAGCTCGTCACGAGCGTCGAATAGCCGCCGCGGTCGGTGCCCGTTTCCTTCGGGAATCCATACGTTCTATACACCGAAAAATCGACCGACTTGTCGTAGTCGACGCGCGTGTCCGGCCCGCGCGTAGTCGCGCAGCCGCTTGCGATCAGCGCGAGCGCCGCCGCGACGAACAGGGGTGCAACTTTTCGCTTGAACATACCGATCACCTCTGTGGGATGTCCGTGCACACGGGCATCCGTAACCTTTCATCTATTAGTGCGACGCGGACTTCTCCAGGTTCCCCGTGTGAGGAATACCAGTGCGACCGGTCAACATTGCCAACACGATGCAGCCAACACGATTTGGGGATTCGTTGGCTCGAACTCAATAGCTAGCTTGCGCTCATCAGAGCGGGCGGCACTTGAATCGCGGCTGAACGTCGTCTCAGAAGGCGAGCTGACCTTGCCCTTTTTCGAGATCGAGCAGCGTTCGTTTGCGCCATCGCCCGCCGCCGTAGCCGCCCAGCTCGCCGTTCGCATTCACGACACGATGACAGGGGATGAGGATCGCGATCGGATTCGCACCGTTCGCCATCCCGACCGCACGCGTGGCACCGATATCGCCAACACGTCGCGCGAGCTCGAGGTACGACCACGTCTGCCCATACCCAATCTCACAAAGCGCGGTCCACACCTTCCGCTGGAACGGCGTTCCCGCATAGGACAACGGCACGTCGAAGGCGGTGCGCCGAGCGGCGAAATAGTCTTCGAGCTGAGCGCGAACGCGATCGAGCACACGATTCGGCTCGAACACGGCCGCCCCCGCATGCTGCCGCCGCAGCGAGCGCACTTGTGCTTCCAGACTTTGGGCGTCGACGAACTCGAGCGAACACAGCGCCGTTTCGCTCGCAGCCAGCATGAGCGTACCGACCGGGGATTGCATGATATCGACGCTGAGCGCGCCGTCGTGCGGCTCCGCAGTCTCGAACACCTGTTCGAACATCGCGCCGAACGCATCGCGCGTCACAGGCTCGTAGCTTGCCGCCGTCGCTTTCATGCCTCTGCTATCCGCCGCGCATGCGATCGGGTCCGAATCTGGTCTAGGGCGAGAGCTCATCCGATTTCGACTCGCGCTGGCGGCGCTTCTGCAGCTTGCGCTCGAGCCGTCCGAGCACGACGAGCACGACGATCGCGAATCCCGTCGCAATGCCCGCGATTGCATAGTATCCGCTGCCGCAGGCGACGCCCAGCGCACCCGCCAGCCACATGTTCGCACCCGTCGTGAGCCCGCGAACGCTGCCGCGACTGCGAATGATCGCGCCCGCAGCGAGAAATGCGACACCGGCGGTTACTGCTTCGATGATGCGGATCGGATCCGAGCCGGCGATCCCTTGTCGGCTCGCGACCGCCGCGTGCAGCTCGAAGGTGATGATCGTGAATACCGCGGCGGCAAGCGAGATGAGGATGTGTGTGCGAAGCCCCGCGGGCTTGCGGCTCATCTCGCGATCGAAGCCCACCAAGGCGCCCACGACGATCGCAACGCTCAAGCGCAGGAACACGTCCAACGCGGGCAATTGAGTCGCTTCGCCGGCCAGCCAATCGAACATGCGCGCTCACGGAACCAAAACGCTCGTTGCGTGACGAACGCCAGGTACACGCAAGGAGTTCCGGCGAGCGACCGTGCGCATCGACGATGCGAAGTCAAGCTCACGTGCGTGTGCGCGGCGAACATTCCTTCCGGGCGCTCTGCGTCTCCCGTCTGCAACACCTGATAGCCATTCGCGGCCTATGCCCTTACCCTCTCGACGATGAATCGATCGGTCCAACACGTTCTCATCATTCTGCTGTCGCTTATCGCCGCGAGCGCCGTCGCCGCATCGGACATCTACGAGAGCGTGCGCGCGCAATTCGTGCGCGCCTACGCGCAGGCAACGTCCGGTGATGCTCCACCTCGCGAAGAGGACAGCGCGGCCCTGCGCGCCTATCCGCTGTATCCGTATCTGCAAGCGGCACGTATCCGCACCGCACTGAAGGACGCCGGCCCGGACCTGACGCCCGCGGATCAACGCGCACAGACGTTCATCACGTACTACGACCGGGAGGCGGTCGGGCGCGATCTGAGGCGAGCCTGGCTCGCGAACCTCGCGGAACGCGAGCTTTGGCAGACCTATCTCGAACACTATCGGCCTGAGCTTGCGGACGATGCCGCGCAATGTCACAGCTTTTCGGCGCGCATCGCACTGAATCGGACGGAGGGACTCGCCGGCGACATTCGCGCCCGCTGGCTCACGCCGAGAAGCCTGCCGCAATGCGAGCGCGCCTTCGCATGGTTGCGCGAGCAGAACGGCCTGAGCGAAGAGCTCATCGAAGCACGCGTGCGACTCGCGCTCGAAGAGAACAATGTTCGGTTCGCGCGGGAGATCGCAGGTGAGCTCCCCGCTGCGCGCGCAGAGCCGCTCCTGCAATGGGCGGCGCTGCTCCAGAACCCGCAACGCTCGATCGATGCACTGATCGCGCATCCATCGCGCCGAGTCGAGCCCGAGGCGCTGCTCGCGGGATGGACGCGACTTGCGCGTACGGACCGCGATGCGGCCATCGAGCGCTACGACGCGCTCGTCCGCGCGCGCAAGCTGAGCGCGGACGATGCAAGCGCCTACGCGCTCGCCCTCGCACTGCCGCTCTCGTGGGATCGCAGAGCCGAAGCGCTCGAGTACTTCGCTCGCGTCAAACCAGCGGATCTCGATGACTATGCGCTCGAGTGGCAAACACGGGCTGCGCTCTGGGCGCAGGATTGGGCGCTCGTCGCCAAATCGATCGCCGCGATGTCCGAAGAGACGCGCCAGCTCGCGCGCTGGCGCTATTGGGCGGCGCGCGCTGCGGAACGGACTCGCGATATGACGCTTGCGCGACAGCTCTACGAGTCCGTGCTCGTCGACGACAACTTCTACTCGATGATGGCGGCCGCTCGCCTCGAACAGCCCTTGAGCCCGCATCCCGAAAAGCTCGTCGTCGATGAGGTTCAACTCGCGCAGGTCGCGGAGCTGCCGGAGCTCGTACGGGCGCGGGAGCTGCTCTTGAGCGCACTGCGATCGTATGCGAACGTCGAGTGGGCCTACGGCCTCGATCGACTATCGGAAGACGCGCGGCGCCAAACGATTCATCTTGCGGCGCGCTGGGGCTGGTACGACCAGGCGATCGCAACCGCGACACAGCAGCGAATCTTCAACGACTACGCGCTGCTCTACCCGCGGCCGTTCGATCGCGAAGTGGGCGCGGCGGCGAAGCTCGCGGATCTGCCGCCCGAGCTCATCTACGGCGTGCTGCGACAAGAGAGCTTGTATCGCTACGACGCGGTCTCCGCCGCCGGCGCGCGCGGACTGCTGCAGCTCCTGCCTGAAACCGCTCGTCGCACCGCACGCAAATGGAAACAGCCCCGCCCCGATCGGGAGGACTTGTTCGTCCCGGCAACGAACTTGCGATTGGGCGCGGCACACCTGCGCACGCTGCTCGATCGCTTCAACGGCCAGACGATCGTCGCGCTCGCCGGCTACAACGCGGGCCCGAACGCGGCCGCACGCTGGTTGCCGTCCGAAACGCTCGATTCCGACATTTGGATCGAGAATATTCCGTACAACGAAACACGCGCGTACGTGCAGCGCATCCTCTGGCATACCGTCGTGTTCAAGTGGCTGCAGACCGGCAAACCCCAAGAGACGCATGTTTGGCTCGCGAGCATCGAGCCGTTGGGGGAACGCCATGCAGCACTCTAGCGGCTCCGCCGCGTTGACCGTTGACGGTTGCTAGCGGCTCTCGCCGCGGTTGACTGTTGACAGTTGACTGTTGACGGTTCGGAAAAGAGCGAGAGGCGACGATCCCGAGAGGCAACGACAAGGTCGGTCTTGATCCTTTCTGGCCGTCAACTGTCAACTGTCAACCGTCAACCCGCATCATCAGCCGTCAACCAGCAGCCAACTGAGCACTTGGCTGCGTAAGCTTACCTACTGCCGGTACGTTCTCCGGACCGAGCAATTCGCCGAGCGCCTCGACTGCCGCTTGCGTCGTCGGCACGACGCAGTGCGCACCGGCTTCCTTCAGTCGCTCGACCGGGCGAGTCGCATCGGCTTCCGAAAGCGTCGGTCGCAACACGAGGATCTTCGTCTCCGGGGCTTGCGCGCGGATCTTGCGGCAGTAGTTGCGCACTTCCGCGCCGCGGGTCGCGCTCAACGACGTGATGCAGACGAGCATCGGCGGTTTGTCCAGCACGCATCGGAGCGCCCGTTCCGGCGGCAGATCGTCTGGCACGATCTCGATGCTCTCGGGTCGGAGCGCGGTCGCCAACATCTCGAGTGCGAGCTGATCGACTGCCGTACGCGCGGCGAGCCCGACGACTCGCGGCATCCGGTCCGGTTGCACATCTGCGACGGGGGCGATGAGCTGTGCCGTTTCGGCGATCGTATCGAGCACAAACTCGGCGTCCTCGGACGTGATCTCCTCCTGCGAGCGATGCTGCATGAGCAAGATCAGCGTCGGCAGGAGCACTTGATCGATGACGCCGATCGGCCCGATCTCCTCCATCTTACGTTCGACCAGGATGCTCGCCTCATCCTCATCGCGCGCGAGCAGGCGCTGATAGAAACGGACGTGCGGCATCAACGCGGGCTCGTCCGCGAAAATGGTCGACAGGAAGCGCAGCGATCGTACGTGCCGACCGAGCACCGCGATGCAGACGGTAAGCGGCGTCGCGAGCACGAGACCCACCGGACCCCAAATCCAGATCCAAAAGAGCGCCGACATCAGCAGCGCGAACGACGACACGCCGGTGCGATGACCGAGCACGACCGGCTCGACGAAGTAGGCCGCGATCAAATCGAGCGTGAAAAATAGCGCGAGCGTCTGCAGCGCTTCCGACCAGCCCGGAAACGTCGCGAACGCGAGCGTCGCGGGCGTCAACGCAGACAGGATCGAACCGACGTACGGGACGAAACGGAGCACCGCCGTCAGTCCGCCCCAGAGCGCCGCGTACGGCACGCCGATCCAGTACAAGCCGAGCGTGACGATCGCGCCGAACGCGAGATTGATGAGCGTCTGCGCGACGAGGAACCGACTCACGCGCTGCGCGGCTTCGTCCATCAGCCGGGTCGTGAGCGTGACGCTTTCGGGGCCGATGAGACGGATCAAGCGATCGCGCAGATCTTCGCGCTGGCCCAGCATGAAGGCGACCAGTACGAGCACGATAACCGCGCTCGTGAGCGGCTGGAACACCGTCTCGACGTAGCCATGCAAACGCTCCGCCGGCGAGAGTCTCGCCGGCACGATGCGTACGGGCTCTGCGCGGCGCAGATCGTCCGCGTTCTCATCGAGCTGTTCCGTCACGCGATCGACCGTGCGCGTGAGCTTGCTGAACGCGGCATTCTTGCCTGGGCGCAGCTCGGCGACCTTGTTGCGCATGGACGAGGTGTACTTCGAGATCTCGGACGAGAGCTCCGCGAACTGCGAGAAGACGACGTAACCGATGCCTCCGACGGCGCTCAGCGCAAGCAGCATCGTCAGAAACACGCCCGCTGCGCGCGGAAGCCGCATTCGATCGAACCAGCGCACGAGCGGCGTGAGCGCGAACGCGAGGATGACGCCGAGCGCGAGCGGCAACAGGATCGTTTTCGCCGCCCACAGAATCGCGATGATGAGCGCAATAGTGAGGAGCGAAACCCAGAGCCCGTCGATCCGAGCGAAGAGTTTGGTGCGAGCCACGGTGAGACCATGGAATGGTGTGGGCTAGGAACTCGGAAGCGCTGCGGGGAGTTCCCGGACGGAACGGTCCAGTTGACGGTTGACGGTTGACGGTTGACCGCTGACGGTTGACGGTTGACGGCAGGAAGCATCTCTCGGGCGAAGAGAAGAAGATGGAATCTCG
>JBDZVE010000119.1:0-4990 GCA_040255535.1 Lysobacterales bacterium
AGATATCGGATTTTCCCCGGACACTAGTGCGCTTCCGCAAGGATGACGCCGCGCTAGGCGTCGGCTTGGCGTGCTTTGCGAGAGATCTTCTTAGAGCGCGTCCATCACTTCGCACCAGCGCGAGTATCGCGATGCGAGTGCTGCGTCCGGCTCGGTGTCGAAGCGCTCGAAGTCCGTCGGCGTCTGCCACTCTTGCGGCTGATCGGCGATCAAGAACGCGAGGCCGCGCGCTGTCGCTTCGCGCAGGCTGGTGCGCTCCACGCGCAAACCGCTCAGCGTGGCGATGCACTCGCACAGGTAATTGCTCGAAGACAAACCGCCGCTCGCGAGCACGCGCATGGTGCTTGCATCTTTCATGATCTCGATATTGCGACAAATCAGGAATGCGATGCTCTCGACGATCGCCTGAACTTGTCCGGCTTCGGAGCTCTCGCCGATGAATCGCGGCGCCACATCGCTGCGCCAGTAGGGCGAGCCGATTCCGCCGATCCCGTTGACGAAGAGCGGCGGCATCGCTTCCGCCTTGGAGCGATCCAACGCGAGCGCCGCGCGATGCGCGTCGATCCCGATCCGTTCGTTGAGCCAATCGAGCGCGGCAGCGGCACCGTTCACCGTCCCTTCTTGTATCGCCATCAGCTGCCGCTCGTCGGAGTACGACACGCTGCGCAACAACCGCGGGTCGTCCGAAGCGGACAGTCGCTGAAGGAAGGCGCCCGTTCCCACGTTCAAGTAGATCGTTGCCGGATCCATCGCTGCGAATGCGAACGTCGCGGCCGATTGGTCGCCGGTGCAGACAACGAGAGGAATCTGCTTGTCCCAGAACGACAATTGCCCGAAGGCGCTGCGACTGTGCACACACCGGGGCAGAAGCTCCTTCGGCACGCCGAAGAGCGCGGTCAGCGAGTCCGACCAATTGCGCGTCCGCGGATCCCAGAGCTGCGTGCGCGAAGCATTCGCCGGATCCACGACGCACGGGTGCTGCTCGAGCAAGGACTGCAGCACGTAGCTCGACAGCGGCCCGAGCGCGAGCCGCCTATCGTCGCGCGCAGATCGCACCGCCGGCAGCTCATCGAGACACCAACGCAGCTTGCTCGCGCCGTAGTGCGGCGACAGCACGAGCCCGGTTTGCTCCCGCACGCTCGCAGCGTGGACGCGCATCCGCTCGACCAGGCCCGCATTGCGTCGATCCTGCCAAGACAAAACAGGTGAGAGCGCCTTGCCCGTGCGGCGGTCCCAGCACACGACGCTCGAGCGCTGGGTCGCAAGACCCGCGGCCACGACTCGCTCGACATCGCTGCCGAGCGTCTGCGCGATATCTTCGAGCGCGGTGCGAATCGAATCGACGATCTCGTTGGGATCGTGCTCGACTCGATCGTGCCCCGCGCGAAACGTGCTGATCGGCGTGAAGCTCTCGGCGCACTGCACGCCGCGCGCATCGAACGCGATCACGCGGCTTGCATGGCCGCCTTGATCGATCGCAAGCAGCAAGGGTCCCGAGCGCCCGCCGAGATCGCCCGCAAGCGATCGCAGTTCCTGGACGAGCCAAGTCAAATCGTCTTTCATCGTCGAGCTGCGTGCTTCAAGCTCGCGTGCGCGCGTTGCGGAACTCGCGCAACATCGCGCGCACGGCCATCGTCTCGACGAGCTTCGCACCGCGCTCGGCAAGCTCCAGCGCAAGCTTGCGGCTCGTCACTTCATAGATCGCCCACCGCCACGGACCGCGCCAGAGCTTCGCTTTGCTCTCGCTCAAGAGTTGGTGGTCGCAGAACACATAGTCGGGCGCGAGCGCCTCGCATTTGAGCGCGGATAGGTTCGAATAATCGGACAGGATCCAGCCGATGCGAAACGAGGAGACCTGCCGCACGTGATGAACGGCGGCGAGATCGAAGGAAATGATCACGCACTGGCGCGCGATCGACTTCAGGGTATCGCACACCTTGCGTACGACGATCTCTTGTCCGAACGTCCGGAGGCTTGCGCGCTTGAGCTCGACGAACGCCGTCGCATGGGGGTACGTCGCGAGCAAGCTCGCCGCCTGCGCGAGCGTCGGAATACCGACATCCGTATAGCGCTGCCGGAAACGCTGCTCCTCGTTGACGGAGACTTCCGAAAGCTCCTGCCACGTCATCTCGAGCGCATTGCGGTCGATCCCGGCCGTGCGCTTCAGATTCGAGTCATGCAACAAAATCGGCTGGTGATCCGCGCTCAACTGCACGTCGAACTCGACGAATCGAACGCCTAACTCCAACGCGGAACGCAGCGCCGGGAGCGTGTTCTCCGGGTACTCGGCGGCGTTGCCTCGATGTGCGATCAGCTCGGGATATTTCGGTGGGAGCGCGGACATCCTTGCCTTGAATTAGGGTGTTGTTATCACGGGGAGTATCTTACCCAGAGAAACGCCGCTCGGGATCCGACTCGCGCACACAAGCGTTGCGTCGCTGGCATACGACACTTGCCGCTCAAATGCCGGATTTGGTATGTCGAACATCGGTAAATCCCCTGCTCACGCCATGCGCGACGCGTTGATCCATCGGGCTCGGACGGCAGTGGCGATCGCTGGGGCGGCGGCGCTCGCGGCCTTCGCAGGCTGCGGCGGCGGCGCGGAAACGAAGCCGAATCCCCCCTCTCAACCCTCGCAGCCGGATACGACGCCCCCGACTGCACCCACGGCGCTCACCGCAACGGCCGCTGCCGGTCAGATCGACTTGAGCTGGACCGCATCGAGCGATGACGTCGGTGTGGCAGGGTATCGAGTGTATCGCGACGGTGCGGCGGACGTGCTTGCGACCGTCACAATGACCTCGTATTCCGATACGGGCGTCTTGGCGGGCACGACATATTCCTATGCCGTGCGCGCGTTCGACGCGGCGGGGAACGTCTCGCCGCTCTCCGCTTCGGCGACGGCGACAACGCCGGGCGATGCACCGCCTCAGTCCTCGGGACTCAACGCACGGCCGTCGAATACGACTTGCCTCGCCTGGGACAGATCGTCGAGCAGCACCGAGATCTCGCTCGAGCGCTTCACGACGCTCACGTTCGAGTCTCCGATCGCCATGCTGCAAGCCCCGTCGGACGATTCGCATTGGTACGTCGTGCAACAAAACGGACTTATTGCGCGGTTCTCCGTGAGTGCGCCGTCAAGCTCGACGACGGTCCTCGACCTGCGCTCGCGCGTTCGCGCCGGTGGCGAAATGGGCTTGCTCGGCATGGCCTTTCACCCGAATTTCCCGCAGGACTCGCGCGTCTTTCTCTCGTACACGACGGGCAATCCGCTCGTCTCGCGCGTTTCCGCATTCACGTCGAGCGATCAGGGTGCGACGTTGAACGCGGGCTCGGAGCAGATTTTGCTGCAGATCGATCAGCCCCAAGAGAACCACAACGGTGGGAACATCGCGTTCGGGCCCGACGGCTATTTGTATATCGGCATCGGCGATGGCGGCGGCGGTGGGGACGAGCACGGCGACACCGGCAACGGCCAACGTCTCACGACGATGCTCGGCAAGATGCTGCGCATCGACGTCGATTCGGGCGCGCCTTACGGGATCCCGCCGACGAATCCGTTCGCGGGCAATGCGCTGTGTCCGCGACAAGGACGTACGAGCGGCGAATGCCCTGAGATTTACGCGTGGGGCCTGCGAAACCCGTGGCGCTGGAGCTTCGATCGAAGCACAGGCGATCTTTGGGTCGCGGACGTCGGTCAAAACACCTACGAAGAGGTGAATCAGGTCACGCTCGGCGGTAACTACGGTTGGCGCTGCCGAGAAGGCGCACATCCGTTTAAGAGCGAAACACAGGGCTGTTCGACGGCCGATCTCATTGATCCGGTGACTGAATACGGTCGCGCGCTCGGGCGCTCGATCACCGGCGGATATGTCTATCGCGGCGCTCAGCCGACGGGCTTGCTCGGACGCTATCTATTTGCCGATTTCGCTTCGGGCCGCATCTTCGCCTGGATTCGCGAGAACGCGACCGCGCTCGAGCCGACAGTGCTGCTGGAATCGGGCCTCGCCATCTCCTCGTTCGGACAGGGTCACGATGGCGAGCTTTATGTCGTCGACTACGGCGGTACGCTTTATCGCATCGTGTTCGGCGGCACCGCCGACGTGGAAGTACCGGAGACGTTGAGCGCCACCGGCTGTGTGAGCGCGACGAACCCCGCAGCGCCTGCGCCCGGGCTCGTGCCGTACCGCGTGAATGCCCCGTTCTGGTCGGATGGCGCGGAGAAAGAACGATGGCTTGCGATCCCTGACGGGCAGAGCATCACGGTCTCGAGCGAGGGGAAGCTCGAGTTGCCGGTGCGCAGCGTGCTCATGAAGCATTTCCGCATCGGCCCGCGCTTGATCGAGACTCGTTTGTTGATGCGTCATCCGGACGGCGAATGGGGCGGCTTCACGTACGAATGGAATGCGGAGCAGACCGATGCAGTGCTCGTACGCGGCGGCGCAGAGCGCGATGTAGGCATCGCCGCGCCGTGGATCTTCCCGAGCGAAGCGCAGTGTCTCGAATGTCACACGAGCGCGGCGGGCCGCTCGCTCGGCCTCGAGATCGCGCAGCTAAACGGCACGCACGTTTATCCCTCGACCGGTCGCACGGCGAATCAGCTCGCAACGTTGAGCCACGTCGGCATGCTGACGCCGCCGATCGCGGACCCGGCAACGCAAGCCGCCTTCCCGGATCCGTACGACACTGCAGCGCCGCTCGCAGAGCGAGCACGTGCGTACTTGCATACCAATTGCGCGTTCTGTCATCGCCCGAGCGGACCGACGCCGAGCACGATGGATCTCCGTTACGGCACCGCACTTGCCGCGACGAATGCGTGCAACGCGCTTCCGCAGTCCGGCGACCTGGGCCTCGGCGCCGAAGCGCGCCTGATCGTACCCGGCGATGCAGCGAGCTCGATCCTCGTGAATCGCATGAATCGCCGCGACGAGCATGCGATGCCGCCGATCGGCTCGAACCAAGTCGACACCGCCGGCGTCGCACTGATCAC
>JBDZVE010000119.1:5090-6466 GCA_040255535.1 Lysobacterales bacterium
TCATACCTCCTTGCGCTTTTCCTCGTAGCTCACGACCGGTGCGCCGCTCGTGACGGACATTTCGCCGTCGATGACGGCGCCTTGCGCGACTGCGATCGTGCGTGCGCTCACGATGCCGTGCAGGCGCGCGGTCTTGCGAATCTCGAGCTTCTCCGAAACCGATACCGTGCCCGTCACATCGCCTGCGATCACGGCATTCGTCGCCTGGATCTTGCCTTCCCAATGCCCGCCTTCCGACAACGTGAGCGCACCGCGCACCTCGCCTTCGCCGTTCACCTCACCGCCGACGACCAGATCGCCTTCGCAAGCCAAGTTGCCCGTGAACTTCGATCCCGCGCCAATGAAGGTTGGGCTTGCCGATACTCGATCGGCGTGACGACGGCGTGGCTCGGACATGGACTGGTTCCTTCGAAACGGCTGTAGATCGGATGTGTTGCAACGACCTGCTAGCAGGTTAGCGGTTGACAATTGACGGTTGACGGTTGACGGTTGACGGTCAGAAAAGACGCCTTCTTACCGTCAACTGTCAACTGTGCAGCTGTCAACCTGCCGCTCGAGCAAGCAAGCGGCACTGCAGCCTACAGCCTACAGTCTCGAATAGCGTCTCCTTTTTGCGTCGCGATCTGACTCTGGTCGGCACCGTGCGCCGAACGTGACGCGTCCCGTCATCGTGCGCACTTCACAGGAGCGTGTTTAAGTGCCTGATTCCATGTACTCGGCGGCGCTGGCATAGGCATTGCAACGACTCGCTCGTCCAACCAAAAAAGCAATTGAGACGTAGCTCACATGAATGCCGAAGTCATTGCCGTGCTCTTGAGCGAAGGCGAGCAGCGCTCCGACAGCGCGGCAACCGTGCTGGTCCGCAACGCCGACGGGCAGATGTCGCTCCAACACGTGAACCCCGATTCGCCGTTCGGGCGCCGCGCCATGCGCACCGGCTGCTTCCGCCGCGGCAAGGCCATCATCGACCCGGTCTCGCGCCAGATGCTCGGCTACGAAATGGAGCCCGTACCGAACGCATTTGCCCCGAGCCCCTGAAGGTTTCTCCCCGATGCGCGTGCTAGGCCGCTCATCGTAATCCCCGACTTGCCTAGCCTCAGCACGCGTTCCGCCGCCCAGCGCCCTTCCCCGCTTGGCGGCGTTTTTTTTCGCCGCACGAAGCCGCGCGGCTCAGAAAGCTACCGCTAGAAGGGCTGCGTCCCTCGCCTAGAGAGCTGCCGCTAGTAAGCTGCCGCTAGAAGGGCGCGTTGCGCCGAGAAGCTGCCGCTGGACAGAAAAGAACACCATTGCGCCAACGACGGCGCAGGCGACTTCTTCATGCTTGGGAAAGTGTCCGGTGTGTCCGTTCTGACTAGCGGCAGCTCTCTCGGCGAGGG
>JBDZVE010000119.1:6566-10608 GCA_040255535.1 Lysobacterales bacterium
CCGCTATGATTGTCCCACCACACCGAAGGGTCACACCTATGCTGCGCAGATTGAGCCTCGTTCTGATCGCGGTCGCTTCCTCCGCCAGTGCGCAAGTGCCCGGTGCGGACCAGGTCCAGGCCGTGACGCTCGACAACGGCATGCAAGTGATCGTGTGGCCGGATCGCGATATCCCGAACGTCGCGCTCTACAACTGGGTGCGCGTCGGCAGCCGCAACGAAGTACCGGGCATCACCGGGCTCGCTCATTTTTTCGAGCACATGATGTTCAACGGCACGAGCACGCGCGCGCCGGGTGAGTTCGATCGCACGCTCGAGGCGAACGGCGCGAGCAACAACGCCTACACGTCCTCCGACGTGACGGTCTACCAAGATTGGTTCCCGAGCACCGCCCTCGAGACGATCTTCGAGCTCGAGGCGGATCGGCTGCGGAATCTTTCCTTCGATCCGCAAGTCATCGAGAGCGAGCGCGGCGTCGTGTACTCCGAGCGCAGACTCTCCGTCGAGGACAATCAGTTCGGTCGCCTCGCCGAGCAAGTTCAAGCGACGGCCTACCTTGCGCACCCGTATGGAATACCCACGATCGGTTGGCCTTCTGACATCGAGTCGTGGCAGCTCGAAGACTTGAAGATGTTCTTCAAGACTTACTACGCACCGAACAACTGCACGCTCATCCTGGTCGGCAATCTCGATCCGAAACGAACGATCGCGCTCGCGCGCAAATACTTCGAACCGATTCCCTCGCAGCCGCCGCCCGAGCCCATTCGCACGAAGGAGCCCGATCAGGAAGGCGAACGGCGCGTAAGCATCGCCGCCGAAGCGCAGACGCCGCTGCTGCAATTTGCCTATCACGGGATTGACGGCACCGACTCGCGGTTGCCCGCGCTCGAGCTGCTTGCACGCATCCTGACCGACGGCGATGCGTCGCGTCTGCATCGGGCACTCGTGGAGGAGCAGAAGATCGCGATCTCCGCCGACAGTCAGATCGAATCCGGTTTCGATCCCGGGCTCGTGTGGTTCTTCCTCGCCCTGCCCGCCGGCGCCGACCTGGGCGCTGCCGAGGCCGCGTTCGACAAGGAGATCGAACGCGTGATCTCATCGGGCGTCACGCAAGAGGAGCTCGATCGCGCGAGGAACCAAGCGCTCGCCGATTTCTGGCGCAGCCTCGCAACCATCAACGGTAAAGCCCAAGCGCTCGGCACCTATGAAGTGCTGCGAGGCGGGCATGCGCGGCTCTTCGAAGCGCCCGCGGCGTACGAGGCCGTGACGCGAGAGCAGTTGCAAAAGATTGCGGCGGAGCTGCTCCGCGACACGAACCGCACGATCGGCGTGCTCTCGCCGATCCAGTCCAGCGTGGAAGGAGAATAATGATGAAGCTCGCTCCGACGCTCAGCGCTGCACCGAAGGCTTTCCGCGCACTTCTCGTACTGCTCTCGTTCGTCGTCGCACCGCTTGCGCTTGCCGATGACGGCGTGAAGACGCCGCCGTTCGAGCGCGTTCGACTCGAGAACGGAACCGTACTGCTCTTGATGGAACGGCACGACGTGCCTTTGATTCAGTTCGACGCGCGCGTTCGCGGCGGCGGGCGCCTCGATCCTCCCGATCGCTTCGGCGTCGCGAGCCTCCTTGCCAGCTTATTGGAAAAAGGCGCCGGCGAGCGGGATTCGCTCAGCTTCGCCGAGACGGTCGCCTCGGTCGGCGGCGCGATTCAAACCAGCGCATCCGTCGAAGCGATCGTGATCAGCGGCTCCTTTCTCGCACGCGATCGCAAACTGATGGTCGAGCTGCTCTCCGACATGCTCGAGCGGCCGAAGCTCGAGGAGAAAGAGCTGCAAGCGCTGCGCGCGCGGCGCATCGAGTTCATTCGCGCAGCGAAGGACTCGGACCTGTCCGCGCTTACGCCGATCTACGGCAATGCGGCATTGTTCGGCGAGCATCCTTACGGCAATCCGGTCGTCGGCAGCGAAGAGAGCCTCGCGAAGATTACCTCCGCGGACATTCGGAAGTTCTACTCGGAGCATATGGGAGGCGACCGGCTCATCATTTCCGTCGCCGGCGATTTCGATTCGCGCGAGATGAAGCGGTTGTTGACGCAGGCATTCTCGAAGTGGCGCAAGGCAAGCGCACCGCTTCCGGAAATACCCGCGCCGCCGCCGCTCGAGAGCCGTCGCGTACTGCTGGTCGATGCGCCCGATTCCGTGCAATCGTATTTCTGGATCGGCAACGTCGGGGTCGCGCGAGCCGATCAGAGGCGCGCGCCGCTCGACATCGTCAACACGCTTTTCGGCGGGCGCTTCACGTCGATGCTGAATTCGGAGCTGCGCATCCGCACGGGACTGAGCTACGGGGCACGCTCGACGTTCGACCGCTTGCAGCAGCCCGGTCCATGGCAGATGACGTCGTTCACGCGAACGGAAACGACGATCGAAGCGATCGATCTCGCATTTGCGACGCTCGATCGTTTGCATACGGACGGGCTCGACGAAGGGATGCTCGCTTCGAGCAAGACGTACGTGTTGGGACAGTTCCCGCTTGCGCTCGAAACCGCCGGACAATGGGCTTCGCAGCTCGCCGTGCTCGAGCTATATGGCTTGAGCACGCGCTACATCGATGAATACGCGCAAGCTCTGAATCGAGTGCAGCTCGCCGATACGAAAAAAGTCATCGACGAGGTGTTTCCGAAGAGCGATCGAGTGTTGCTCGTCGTGATCGGCAAAGCCGATGCGTTGCGAGAGAGCCTGAAGAAATACGGGCCCGTCGAAGAGATGAGCCTGTCCGATCCGCGTTGGTCGAAGCGATGAGACGACGAACGGGAATGTGACACACTTCACACTTGGCACTGCCAACTTTTTCGACATAGACAAACGGCGTCAACTCATTAGACTGCAATGCCTGCGCGCGAATTGCGCGCGGACATCCAATGCAGTACCGCCGCAGCGACTACGACGTCACGAACACCGTGCAGGTGAGTTCGGCAGAAGCCGTCCGCCGCGCAGTCTGCGACCTATTCAAACAGCTTTGGCCGCTCTATCCGTTCGATCGAGTCGATACCGCGTTTCGCGATTTCGAGCGGCTCTTCAACGGTCAATTCCCGGGTTACTACGGCTGCGACACGGTCTATCACGATCTGCAGCACTCGCTCGACGGCACGCTTGCGGTCGCGAGGCTGATCGGCGGCTATGAGCGCACGCACATTGCCGAAGAACGACTCGGCCCGGAGCGCGCGATCCTCGGCGTCGTCACCGCGTTATTTCACGACGCGGGCTACATTCGACAAACGGACGACCAGACGCACCGCAACGGCGCCGAGTTCACGCTGAGTCACGTCAGCCGCAGCGCGCAATTCATCGGCAGGTACCTCCCCACGATCGGCATGGCGGAGTGGGTCCCCGTCGCGACGAAGATCGTTCACTTCACCGGCTACGAGGTGCAGTTCGATCAGATCCGGCTCGATGATCATCGCGATCGCAGGCTCGGCCATCTGATCGGCACGGGCGATCTCATCGCGCAGATGTCCGACCGCTGTTACCTGGAGAAATGCCGCGACCGGCTCTATCCGGAGTTCGTGCTGGGCGGTATCGCAATGTCGAGCGACGACAACGGCAATACCGCCGTGCGCTTCAGCTCGGGTCTCGACGTGCTGCGCCACACCCCTGAGTTCATCGAAGAAGTGCGGCGCACACGGCTCGACGGCGAGTTCGGCTCCGTCTACAGGCACCTCGAAGCCATATTCAACGGCCGCAACCCCTACATGGAAGCGATCCAGCGCAATATCGACTACTTGAGCGAGATCCTGCGTACCGGCCGCTGGCCCATGCTCCGTCGAGATCCGCCTTGCTTCACTTGGGAACGCAATCCGGTCCAGAACATTCGCTCGCTCGTGCTCGGGCGTCTCAAGCAAGTCTGGAAGAGCTGACGACCGCGCCTTCGCGGTACTCTAGGCGGATGATCTTCGCCTCTTCCCTCCGTGCACATGTCGTTCGATAAGGAGGTCCTGCTCGGCCTTTCCGTCGCGTTCGCGATCGGGATGCTCGTCGGCATCG
>JBDZVE010000120.1:0-3022 GCA_040255535.1 Lysobacterales bacterium
TACCGTAGCGCGAGGCGAGCAAGTGCCGGACTTGGCGAGCAGGCCTGCCGCTCGGTGCCCACCGCAGCCTCGTGCGCGCGCGAGCGCGCTTCTGGCTACAGCCTACAGCCCACAGCCTACAGCCCAAGACGTGAGCGCGCTCTTCGAGCGGACGGAGGGACGCGGGCAGGAACTTGTCGGATCCCGGTCACGTTGGCGCGCACACTATTCGAGTGCCACCTCTTACGGTCGATGTGGCACAGCCGCGGCGCGGTGTGAATCGGATCGCTTAGCTGAGGAGCCAATGTTGCGGGCACCCGCCGTGTGGTGTGGCACTCGATCACCGAAGGACCGACAAGTTTCTGGCCGTGGCCTGGAGGTCCGCTCTGCCGTTAGGCGCGCGCGTGGGTGAGGTACGACGGCTAGATATCCAGCGTGATGCTCACCGGACAGTGGTCGCTGCCCATGACGTCGGAATGAATCTCCGCTTTCTTCACCTTCTTCTTGAGCGACGCGGACACCAGGATGTAGTCGATCCTCCATCCCACGTTGCGCGCGCGCGCGTTCGTGAGCTGGTGCCACCAGGTGTAGTAGCCGTTGCCCTGCTTGAAGAGGCGGAACGTGTCGACGAACCCAGCATCGAGGAAGCTCTGAAACCCCTCCCGCTCTTCGTCCGTAAAGCCTTTCTTGCCGCGGTTCGGCTTGGGATTCGCAAGGTCGAGCTCCGTATGCGCGACGTTGAGGTCGCCGCAGAAGATCACGGGCTTTTTCTTTTCGAGCTTCTTGCAATAGGCAAGAAACGCCGGATCCCAATGCTCGTGCCGCAGCTTCAGACGGCTCAGATCGTCTTTCGCATTCGGCGTATACACGGTCACGACATAAAACTTCGGGAACTCTGCGGTGATCAAGCGCCCTTCGTCGGCGCTGTCGCGCTCGAGCTCATCGGCGAACTTGTAGCGCCGCGCGAATGCCTTCGGAAATCCGTTCACGACCGACAGCGGCTCCTGCTTCGAGAAGATTGCCGTGCCGGCGTAGCCCTTTTTCGTGGCCGAGTTCCAATACTCGCAATAGCCCGGCAGATCGATCGCGATCTGACCGCGCTCGGCTTTCGTCTCCTGCAGGCAGAGGATGTCCGGCTTGTACTTCTTCACGTAAGGCACGAACAAGCCTTTCTTCACGACCGCGCGGATCCCGTTTACGTTCCAGGAATGCAGCTTCATTCGTTCTCTCGTCGGTGGTAAGCGGCAGAAGCACACGATTGTAGGACATCGAGCATCTGCAAGGAGGGGCGGTTGCGTCGCGCGTATGGTTATCGTGCGCGCGACATCCTAGGAGCATCGGCCCAGCTCGTCGATAATATGCTTCGATAGGCATACTCTCGGAGCTCGCTTGAACCTAGATTCTTCTTTCGCCGAAGCGATTTCGGCGCTATTGCCGGGTGATGCGGACGTCGTGCGGCTCGGGTCCATCGCGAGTCTTCTCGCGGGACTCGGCACGACGATCGGCGCGCTCGGGATCTACTTGATGCGGCGACCGTCTGCGCGCGCGTTGAATGCGCTCATCAGCGGCGCGGCGGGCGTGATGCTCGCGGCTTCCTTCTTCTCCCTGCTGCAGCCTGCGATCGAGCACGCCGAAGCGCGCGCGAGCCACGTTGGTTACGGCGTGCTCACCGTGATCGCGGGCGTATTCGCGGGTGCCGCGATGCTCTTTTACATTCACCGGCACAGCCCGCACGAGCATTTCGAAATGGGTCGCGAAGGCCCCGAGAGCGCGCGCCTCGAACGGCTTTGGCTGTTCGTCATCGCGATCACGCTGCACAACTTTCCCGAGGGCATGGCTGTCGGCGTCGGTTTCGCCGGCAACGACGTTGCCAACGGCGTCTCGCTCGGCATCGGCATCGGATTGCAGAACATCCCCGAAGGGCTTGCCGTCGCCGTGTCCATGATTGCGATCGGCTATCGCAAGTGGGTCGCGTTCTGGGTCGCTTCTCTCACGGGCCTCGTCGAGCCGATCGGCGGCTTCATCGGCGCCACCGCAATCTGGCTCGCTGACCCTGCAGTGCCTGTCATCCTGGGCATCGCAGCCGGCGCGATGATCTTCATCATCAGCGACGAAATCATCCCCGAAACCCACCGCGGCGAGCACAAGAATCTCGCCACCTTCTCGCTGCTGGCGGGCGTCGTGCTGATGCTGTTGCTGGATACGCTGCTGAGCTAGGTCAGGCCACAGGCTGCAGACCACAGGCTACAGCCAGAGAGACTGGTTACAGCATGGGACCTAGTACGCCAGCGCTGAAAGTGGCACCCTACCCTCTGGCTGTAGCCTGCAGCCTGCAGCCTGTAACCTGAAACCTGAAACCTGAAGCCTGAACCATGCTCCGCCTCCAATCCGCTTTCCTGTTCGACCTCGACGGCACACTCATCGACAGCGTGTATCAACACGTGCTCGCGTGGCATGAAGCACTCGCAAACGAGCGCATCGAACTCTCGGTGTGGCGCATCCATCGCAAGATTGGGATGAGCGGAGGCTTGTTCGCGAACATGCTGTTGCGCGAGACGGGGCTCGAGATCGAGCCGGAGCGCATCGAACGATTGCAGCAACATCACGCGGCGGCCTATCGCGCACGCCTCAAGCAAGTCCAGGCGTTGCCTGGTGCGCGGGATCTCCTGACCTTTTTGACCGAAGCCGAGATCCCGTGGGCGATCGCGACGAGCGGCCGCATGGAGACCGCCGGCCCCGCGATGGAGGCGCTCGGCCTCGACTTGAGCCGCGTGCCCATCATCACGCGCGATCGCGTCAAATACGCGAAGCCCGATCCGGATCTCTTCCTCGCCGCGGCCGATCAGCTCGGCGTCGATATCTCGAACTGCTTCATCGTGGGCGATAGTGTGTGGGACATGCTCGCCGCGCAACGCGCGCGCGGACTCGGCGTCGGCGTGCTCTCAGGCGGCTACGGCCTCGAAGAGCTCGAACGCGCAGGCGCGTACCGCGTCTTCGAGGATCCCGCGCAGTTGCTGAAGCATATCGATGAGTTGGGGGCGAG
>JBDZVE010000120.1:3122-10487 GCA_040255535.1 Lysobacterales bacterium
ACGAATTCCTAGGTATCGGCATCGTTCGATGCCTCCGGTCACCGTCCGCCGTCCGCCATCCGCCGGTCACCAACAAAAGGTACTGGCCATTCGATGACGAACGCCGCACCGCCTGATGCGGACTCCCGCACCTTCGCCTCGCCACCGTGCCATTCGACGATGCGTTTTACGATCGCCAAGCCGAGGCCGAAGCCATTGTTGTCTCTGCCCGGCTCGTTCAATTGCACGAACGATCCGAACACTCTTTCTCGATCCGCCTCGGGAACGCCCGGCCCATCGTCTTCGACGCTCAAGCGATAGACATGCGGCGCGACCTGGAATCGGACGCCGACCTGCGCCCGCGCGTAGCGGAGCGCGTTGTTGAGCAAGTTGCGCAGCACCGTCTCCATCAAGTGCGCGTCGCAGAGGACCGCATTCGCCGCCGGATCGACCTCGCATCCGATCGCAACCTCGGTGCGTGCGCTGCGCAGGATCGACTCGGTCACGGCCGGCAAGATGAGCGTGAAGTCGTGCGCCGCCACATTCAGCGGCACTTCGGCTCTTTCCAGGATTGCGTACTCGAGTGCGGCATTGACGAACGTGTTCAGCTCCGTGATGTCCGTCTCGATGTTGTCGAGATGCTCGGCGAGCTTGCGCGGATCGCTCGCGCTGCGCGCCATCTCCACCTCGAAGCGCATGCGCGACAGCGGCGTCTTGATCTCGTGCGAGACCGCATTCGACATGTCCCTCTGCGAGCTGATGAGCGTGTCGATGCGCGCGGCCATGCGCTTGAAGGACTGGGCGAGCGGGTAGATCTGCGACCCGGGCCTGATGTGCGCTTCGAACTTCCAATTGCGATCGCCGAAGCGCGACGTCGCTCGCTCGAGCGCTCGCAAGTCGCGCGAGAGCGGCCAGAGCCACATCATCAGCACGAGCGCGATGGCGGCGTAGAAAATGAACGCGAGCACCCAGTCGAGCACGCCGCGCTGCGGGTCGTACGAAACGTATCGAAACGCGAGCACGCGTCCGTCGTCTGCGATGCGCTTCAGTATCCACGTGCGATCGTTGTCCGAGCGCAAGAGCTCGATCTCACCGTCATCGAGGCGGTCCAGAGTCTCGTCGCCCGCGATGTCCTGCGGCTCGAACAGCTCGAGATCGACCCCGGTCTTCGCCGCGAGATCCCGAACGAAGGCACCACGCTTCTCGTGCGGAACCCTGCGGAGCTGCTCTTCCACGATCGCGAGGGTCGCCGCCTGCGGACGCGTCTCAGCCTTCCATTCCTCCGGCGCGCGCCGGCCATACTCTTGCCACAACCGCTCCTGACCCCAGCTCACCGCCGCGAGCGTCACGACAATGAGTAGATAGATCTGAAGGAATTGGCGAACCATACGGCTAGATCGTGAACGGCGAATGGCGAACGGTGATGCGTGCATTCGCACGCTTGTTGTTCAGAATCTCGGCGCCAATGCTGCGGGCGGAAGCCCTCTGGCTACAGCCTAGAGCCTACAGTCTACAGCCTGCGCTGCTCACCAGGCGTCCGCCACGAACAAGTAGCCGTGTCCCCAGACCGTGCGGATCTTCGTTGCGGAATCGGCATCGCCGAGCTTTTTCCTGAGATGCGAGATGCGCACATCGAGCGTCCGGTCGAGGCCGTCGTATTCGCGTTTGTAGAGCTGCAGATATAGCGACTCGCGCGATTGGATCTCGCCTGCTTTCGATGCGAGCGCGTACAGGAGATCGAACTCGTTGCTCGTGAGCGCGATGAAGCGATCTTCCAACATCACCGATCGTGCAGCCGTGTCGATCGTCAAAGCGCCGAAGCGCAGGACTTTGTGCTCGCTGCCGTTCTGCATCCTGCTGCGGCGGAGCAGCGCGTTGATTCGCGCGACGAGCACGCGCGGCTCGATCGGCTTTACGACGTAGTCGTCGGCGCCGAGCTCGAGGCCGAGCACCTGATCGATGTCGGTATCTCGCGCCGTGAGCATGAGAATCGGCATGTCGTGCCGCGCGCCGCGCAGCTCCTTGCAGACGGCAAATCCGTCGCGGCCGGGCAAGCCGAGATCGAGCACGATCAGCTCGGGCTTTTCGCGCTCGACGCGCTCGAGCACGCGATCGCCTCGGTGCTCGACAGAAACGCGAAAGCCGTTCGACTCGAGGTACGTGCGGACAAGCTCCGAGAGCCGCAGATCGTCCTCGACGAGCACGATCAGCGGTGACGGATCTGCGTTTGTGGCGAGTAAGCTCGACATCACTTCAGGAAAATATGTTCCAAGGTTGATGACGTCTGCGGCGAAGCTTCAGGGCTTCGCGAATGACCGTGATCGCTTGCGAAGCGAGCACATTCTCGAGCTCGGGATCGCGCAACTCGACGAGCAAGTCATCGCCGAATGCGAGCTCGATGCTGTACACGCCTTTGGAGAAGTTCTCCCAACATCGCTCGACATCCGGGCGTCCCACGATCACGAGGCACAACGATTCATCCTGCTGCGCGCGCCATTCCGCCCGCACGGTCGTCTTGCAGAGATCGTCGCCCGCTGCGAGCGTGCAGACCCGAGGGCGGACTTTGAGCTCGATCGGCTGCTCGCTGGCGTCCGCGGTCGCCGAGGTCAGTGCGGCGCAGAAAACGATCCCGAGCAGGCGAGCCCAATGCCGAAAAAACCTTTCTCGCCGGTCTTCAGAGAACCTTGAAGACAAACCCCGCAAAAAACGTCGTGACACTATCTTCGTGCACAATCGGGCTATCGGCGATCGCGTCGTCCAAGAGCTCATGGTGCACGTGAGCGCTGAGAGTCCATCGATCGGAGAGCGGACGCGAAAATCCGACCTTGACGAATGGATTGAGCGCCGAACCCGGCTCATACAGATCATCGACCCCGTAGTAGTACCCGACGAGCTCCCTGCTCTTCCACGTGAAACCCGCGCTGACGACGAGAGAGCTCGTCGATTGTACGACAGGCGCCGCGACTGCGGCGCGGACCTCGTAGCCGTCGTGCTCGCCGGTGACTTCTCGCAAAGCATCGAGCTGGCCGACGAAGTCGCCGAATTGGAACAGCCACTCGGGCCCCGCCAAGTACGTCGTGTGCCGATCCGCGAGGACGAACTCGCGCCCGGGCTCGCCGCCCTGCTCCGCGAAGCTCGGCATCAGGGCGCGCGGCACATTGACAGCGAGCGTCGAGCCCGAGACGAACACGTTCTGCAGATCGTCGCGGACGAAAAACACGCGATCGTACCCCGGCGCCGCGATCACATTGAACGTGTGAGCACCGCTTTCGTACAGCGTGAAGCCGAATTCGAGGTTCTCGAGAAAGAAGCGCTCGCCGTAGTAGCTGATCTGAGGCAAGAGGACGAGCGGGATATCCGAATGGTCGACGATCGGATTCGACCTCTCCCCGTAGCCGATGCTGAGACTGATGTCCAACTTGCCGACGATGACGCAATCCGCCGACGGCGCGCGGCAGGTCGACTGCGCGCTTGCAGCCTGGCCGAAGCTCGCGAGCAGCGCGGCCGCAAACGTTGGCAGGATGAAACGCATGATGGCTGTGAGATCCCTGCTTCGCGGCACTCGCGCGACGGCTCGATTATCCCAGACGGCGCCCGCCCCACTGTCAAGGCTCGGTTGCAATTTGTTACCCGAGTGTACCGGGGCGCGCTACGGGCGCCGGGCTACGGGCTACGGGCTACGGGCTACGGGCTACGGGCTACGGGCTACGGCAAGGAGCTAGTGCCTTCGGCCATCACTCGGCAATATCCGTGTCGTCGCCCGACGGAGGTCGGGGTCCGGAATCCTCCGCTTAGCGTGAGCTGCGCGCCTAGTGAATACATGAACGCAAGACGCGTGAGGATAAGAAGAATCTCTCGCGGCGGCGCGGCGGCGCGGCGAAGATTGAAAGACAAGACGCGTGCAGGTCGGTGACAGGATCCAAGAGCGAGCAACTGACCCCTGCTTCTGCTTGTTTCTTCGCCGCGCCGCCGCGCCGCCGCGAGAAATCTTTCTTACCTTGGTGAACGCAGCTTGGCCGGTGACCGCGAAGCGCCGCTACGGCTCTCTCACCGTCCGCCGTCCGCCATTCACCGCTCACCGACTAGCGCCCCGTCTTGATCAGGCGATAGCAAACATCGAGCGTCGGCATCTCGAGGCCAAGCTCGCGTCCGCGGCGGAGTGCGAAACCGAGCGTCTCGTCGATCTCGAGCGGTGTACCGCGATCGACGTCTTGCAGCGTCGACATGCGATGATCGGGCGCATCGGTCTCGAAGCGTCGCCCGATTTCTTGGACCGCCTTGATCGCATCCCGATCGCTCGACTCGGCAATGAGCTTCGCAGGCAAGGGCGACAAGTCCATCAAGGGAACTTGCAATGCCGCGGCCAGCTTGGCGACCTCACGCACGAGCTGCACGGAGACCTGCGCGCCGTTCTCGTCCGTGAGATAGCGCCACGTGTTCAAACGCGTGAGCGCGGCGAGCGGAACGAGTCCCGCCCACGCGACGAACTTCGACCATTCGCGCGTCTTGATGTTTGGAAACGCCGTACACCGCACGCCGGCAGCGTCAATCGTGCGCGCGAGGTTCGTGACGCGAGGCGTCATCTCACCGGACAGCTCCCCAAGGTGCAGACCGACATTTCGAGTGAACAACACCTCGCCGGACGGAAGCAGCTCGCCGCTGAAATCCGCCATCGCGCCGAGCACGCGCTCGCTCGGGAACACTTCCGCAAGCAACTCGTCCTTCACGACGCCGTTTTGCATCGAGAAGACCGTTCCGACCTCGACGTGTGCATAGGGCCGGATGCTCGGCAACGTGTCGATCGCCTTCGTGCCGATCGCGAAACAATCGGCATCGCGCAGCTCCGCAGGATTCGTGACGACGCGGCAGCGCTCCTTGAGCTCGCTCAATCCGTGCACGATCAGCCCATCGCGCTCGATGACTTGCGCGCGCTTACCGCGCGCAAGCACCGTGACCTCATGACCCGCGCGTATCAAATGCGCGCCTAGAATCGTGCCGAGCGCACCGGCACCGAGAATTGCGAACTTCATATCGGTCTTACTGGCTCGAACGCTTTCGAGGAAAACGGAAGCTTACGCCTTTGCGCGAAACGTCACCAACCGCTCCCAAGTTCGCTAGCACATCGTTCTCTCCGCTGCGTGGACCGGCACGGGCGGCGCATTCCTTTCTGCAAATTGCCCATTCCAATACGGATAGTACGGGTACGGCGGCGTCACGGCGCTCGCCGAATCGAGCCGTTCGATCTGCTCGCTCGTGAGCCGCCAGCCGACCGCGCCGAGATTCTCCTCGAGCTGCGTCTGGTTGCGCGCTCCGATCAACACCGTTGCGACGGTCGGACGTTGGAGTAGCCAGTTGATCGCGATCTGCGCGACGGTCTTGCCTGTTTCTTGCGAAAGTGCGTCGAGCACATCGACGACGCGATAGAGGCGCTCCTCGTCGACCGGTGGGCCGATGTGCGCGGTTTCGTGTAAACGGCTCGTCGGCGGCAACGGCTGGCTGCGACGCACCCGCCCCGTGAGGCGACCCCATCCGAGCGGACTCCATACGATCGCGCCTACGTTTTGATCGACGCCGAGCGGCATGAGCTCCCATTCGTAGTCGCGCCCGATCAGCGAGTAGTAGGCCTGGTGCGCCACGAAGCGCGCATAGCCGTAGCGATCTGCCGCCGCGAGCGACTTCATCAACTGCCACCCGGCGTAGTTGGAGGCGCCGACGAAGCGCACCTTCCCGGCTTTGACCAAATCGTCGAGCGTCGACATCACGCTCTCGACAGGCGTCAGCGCATCGAACTGATGTAGTTGCAGCACATCGATGTAGTCGGTGCGCAAACGCTCGAGCGCTCGATCGACGCCTCGAATTAAATGGGACCGCGACGCACCGACGTCGTTGACGCCCGCGCCGGCGCGAAGACCGATCTTGGTAGAGATGATTGCGCGCTCGCGCTTGCCCGCGAGCGCGGCACCGAGGATCGCTTCCGACGCTCCGTCGGAATAAACATCCGCGGTATCGAAAAAATTGGCGCCGGCGTCGAGGCAGAGATCGATCAACCGCTTCGCCTCCGCAACGTCGGTCTTGCCCCATGCACTGAACAGCGGACCTTTACCGCCGAACGTTCCTGCGCCGAACCCGAGCACGGGCACTTTGAAGCCCGAGGCACCCAAAACACGATATTCCATCGCTCGCTCCTCTTGATCGAAAGATGAGCGAACGCTACGCAGCACGATCGTGTGGTAAAACCAGGCGCCCGAAGAATCAGTTTCTCGATTTCGTTGAGAATCATGGACCGCATCGCCGACTTCCAGCTCTTTCTGCGCGTGCTCGACTTGGGATCGATCAGCGCGGCGGCCCGCAGCCTCGATCTGTCCGTCGCGGTCGCGAGCCAGCGGCTCAAGCGGTTGGAGCATGCGCTCGGCGTGAAGCTTCTACACCGAAGCACACGGCAGTTGCGGGCGACACCGGAAGGTATCGCCCTCGCGGAGCAGGGCCGAGCACTCATCGACGATCTCGAAGCGCTCACGAGCAGCCTGAGAAAGGGGGCGCGGGAAGTGACGGGAACGCTGCGCGTGACCGTCCCCGCCGCATTCGGCCGGCAATACATCTCGCCTTTGTTGCCGGAATTTCTCTCTCGGCACCCGGCCCTGCGCGTATCGATCGACATGAACGACACGATGCGGGACATGGTGGGCGAAGGATTCGATCTCGCGATTCGTATCGGCAGGCTCGAAGACTCGAGCCTCATCGCTCGGCGCCTGACGACCAATCGCCGCCTGCTATGCGCATCGCCGGCGTACCTCGAGCGTCGAGGCATACCGAAAACTCCGGACGATTTGCGCGAGCACGATTGCCTTCTGATGCTCGGTCCTAAGGGGCCGCGGGATCATTGGGTCCTGACTTCGAAGTCGGGCGTCGAGACGAGCGTGCGCGTGCACGGTCGACTCGAGAGCAACATGGGTGCGGCGATCAGAGATGCCGTTCTTGCAGGCCTCGGAATCTCGCTGCATTCCGCGTGGCATGTGTGCGATGACTTGAGAGCCGGCCGTCTGCGAGTCGTGCTGCCGGAGTATTCGCTGCCGGAGAGCGCCATCTATGCCGTCATGCCGCCGCGTCGACTGATGCTGCCTCGCGTGCGAGTCTTCATCGAGTTCTTGGTCGAGCACTTCAGTCCGATCCCTCCCTGGGAACGCAACACCGGCCGCACGCGCGCGTCTGGCCGCAGAGCGGATGTCTAGGGGTGTGTCGATATCGAAGAGGCTCAACAGTGCCGGTCGACGGATCTCCGCAGTGTTGAGGCGAGAGTGCCTCATTCCCGCGCGCGCCTCCGGCAGAGCGGACCTCCAGGCCACGGCCAGAAACTTGTCGGTCCTTCGGTTGTCAACTGCCACACCA
>JBDZVE010000121.1:0-9017 GCA_040255535.1 Lysobacterales bacterium
GCGATCGCGCAAGGGAGCTTCTTGCTCTTCTGTTCCGGCTCGATGCTGTTCGGCACCGCGACGGCCTTCACGATGCAGTACCGCTTCGTCGCGGCAGAGAGTGTCGCTGCCGAGCGCGCGAGCCAGGCCATCTCATACGTACTGCTTGGCGGCCTCGGGTCCGCGCTGCTCGGTCCGCAAGCGGCAATGGCTGCTCGCGCATGGACGGCACACGAATATGCGGGCTCCTTCCTCGCTATCGGGCTTTTGTATGCGCTCGGTGCAATCGTCTTACTCATGCTGCGCGCGCCCGAATCGACGCGCGCTGCAGTTGCGAGCGGCGGACCGACCGTACGAGAGCTGCTCCGCGAACCGTTGCTGCGTAAAGCCGTACTCGCAGGTGCAGTCGCTTTCGGCGTCATGAGCTTCATCATGACCGCGGCACCGGTCAGCATGCATTCGATCCATCATCACGGTATCGAGGCGATCACCTGGACGATCCAGAGTCACATCCTCGCCATGTACCTGCCCTCCTTGTTCAGCGGCCGCTTGGTCGCACGCTTCGGCGAGCGAGCCCTGATGATCGCGGGCAGCCTGTTGCTTGCGGCAAGCGCCGTCGTGAGCTTGACCGGGCACGGCGTGCCGCACTACTGGATCGGGCTCGTGCTCCTCGGGGCGGGTTGGAATTTCCTCTTCACCGCCGGAACCGCACTGCTCGCAACGCACTACACCGGCGCCGAGCGGCACCGCGCACAAGGAATCAACGATTTCGTCGTATTCAGCTCGCAAGCTTGCGTCTCCTTCCTCGCCGGAGTGGCCGTGCTCGAGCTCGGGTGGGAATGGACGAATGTCAGCGTAATCCCGCTGCTCGCACTGATGATCTGGGTTGCGAGCCGCGGAGCAATGCGACCTGCCCGCGCGGTCGCCTCGAGCGTCAGTACGAGCTAATACGCGGAAGACAAGGAAGATCCGCCGCCAGCCTCGGTGCTACGAGTCCCCGAATGACCGATTGCGAGGCGTAGCGGATTCAGAGAAGAGCTCCGATCTAGAACACTAACCGTCTGGATCTCTCAGAACGGATTCGCGGCCCAGTCTCTGATGCTCCGATCGTACGTGCGCCCCGACTTCAATCGTGCACCACTCCGCAACGTCAGTACGTACTCGCCATGCGCTGCGGGCTGAATCTCCTTGATGCATCGTTTGTTGACGATGAGGGAACGATGAATGCGCATGAACGCTTCCGGGTCGAGGTATTTCTCCAAGGTGTGAATTCGAACGTGCATCAAATGGCGTGTCGAGCCGGTACGCAGCTCGACGTAGTTCTCCGCCGCTTGGATCCACTCGATCTCGTCGAGCTCGATGAAATAAGTCTTTCCTGCCGACCGGATCGCAAGCCGCGACAGTCGCTTGCGAGTCGGAGCGATCGTCTCGAGGAGCGAGGCAATCCGCTCGACAGCCAATGGGTGCGCTCGCAAACGTGCGCGCGCACGCGCTAGAGCGCTCACGAACCGTTCTCGGCTCACGGGCTTCAGCAGGTAGTCGACCGCGTTGATCTCGAATGCTTGAATGGCGTATCGATCGTGCGCGGTGACGAAGACAACTCCCGGCATATACTCTGCGCCGACCTCGCGCACGACGTCGAATCCATCCATCTCCGGCATCTGCACGTCCAGAAGAATGAGATCAGGGCGCTCGTTGCGTATCAAGCTCACCGCTTCCCAGCCGTTCTTGGCTTCCAAGATGTGATGATCCGCAGCATCGTCGAGCAGCAGTACGCGCAAGGAGTCGCGCGCCAGAGGCTCATCGTCCACGATGAGCGCTTTGAGTCGAATGTCACTACCGGGCGTGCTCATCGACGAATTCCCCAAGCAAGAGATCCTCTTCGGCATCCGGCGCAAGCTGGCGGTAGGGCAGTACCAGCCTTGCAGCGGCCTGACCATTCTCACGTAAGTCCAGGCGCAGCTCTGCATTGCCTGCGTAAAGCTGCTGCAACCGTGCTCGGAGATTTGCGATTCCGATGCCGAACCCGCCTGCCGCACCCTCCGTCAATCCAGGCACGCCGTCGTTCTTGATGACGATGTGCAGTTGCTGATGCCGGCGAGAGGCGTGCACGGAGATCTCCCCGCCGGCTGCACGATGCGCGATACCGTGACGAAGCGCGTTCTCGACCAGGGGTTGCAATCCCAGGTGCGGCACCGCCGCTGTCAGGACATCCGGATCCGCCGAAACGCGCACGCGCAACCGGTCCGAAAAGCGAATCTGCTCGATAGACAAATACAGTCGAACGTATTCGAGCTCGCGATTGAGCGGCACTTCCTGCGCATCGTGGTCGTTGAGCACGGCACGAAGGAGATCGCTGAAGTGCGTCAGAGCTTTTTCTGCTTGGACGCCATCTTGCTGACGCACGAGCGCTACGATCGCATTGAGCGTGTTGAACAGGAAGTGCGGGTGCAACTGCATCTTCAGCGCGCCCAACTGCGCCTGCACGATCTGTGCCCTGAGCTCGGACGCGTGCAGCTCCAGCTTCGATGCGCGCAGCTCCAGCTTCAATGCCTCGCGCGCGCGCTCCTGATATTTCTCGTAGAACCGATACGCGGATTGCACGCTCAAGATCACCCAATAGGCGAGCACGCCCTCGTGAAAGCCGAAGATCAGCACGACGGCCGTGGCATTCTCGAGCGATTCCACCCACTGGAGCCCGAGGCCCAGCGGCTCGTTCAGCGGGATGTGCACCGCAAGCTCGAGCCCGGCTCGAACGAGCGAGAATAAGGTGCCGAACAGCAGATGCACGGCTACGCGTCGAGGCCAAACGCGCCGTTCGAGCGGCCACCGTTTGCCTAGCCACAATATGAGAGGCGTCAGCGCCGTCGAAATGAGAACGCGAATGGACCAGAACCAGGACTCCTGCCAGGGATGGGGAATGTTCCAGTACAGCCTGCGAGCGACATCGCTGCCCACGTACATCAGACCGACGAGGACCCATGCGGCCAAGCAGATCGCGTAGATGAGCAACCCGCGGCGCAAGCGCGCACCGCGCATCGCGCGCTCGCTGCTCGGTTCACTCAGCCCAAGTCGTTCGTCGAACACGCGCGTGTCCTTCTTAGCTTCTGCCCGCACGCTGCTTTCGGTTGCGCCAACGTGCCCGCGCTCGACTGAGATGCCGAGCCGAGTTGCGTGCCCAAAGTGTACGCGCGACCCATGGGGCCTGCGCAAGCAAAAGCTGATGAACCGATCCGCGGTCCCGATGCGGCGATGCTGCTGGACCCTCGGCGGGGCTGCTCCGCGCAAGAGTCGAAAAAAAAGGGGCCGCCCGCTAGAGCGGCCCCGGAAACAGCTACAGGAAGTTGGGTCCCTGTGCTGAGGAGAACGTCAGAACTTGTAGCGGGCGCCGAGGCTGTAGCGCGCGCCCTGATCTTCCAGCCTCCACAACTGCTTCTTCGAGCGCCCATGCCAACGCACATCTTCCTCCGTCAAGTTGATCGCCTCGAACGAGAGCGACAGCTGCGGACTGATGTCATAGCCGACGCTCAGATCGATCTGATCGTACTCCTCGACGTAGATCGGGTTGTTTTGGTTGCCGAAGTTCGCGTTCGCCAGGTACTCGTCGCGCCAGTTGTACGCAGCACGGACCGAGAAACCGTAGTTCTCGTACATCAGTACGACGTTCGCCGAGTCGCTCAGGCCGACCAACGCAAACTGCGTCGTTCCCACGGGCGCCGTGTCGTCGAACTCGACGTCGCCATCGACGATCGTGTAGTTCGCGAGAATGCCGAGCCCCGTGTCGCCGAAGAAGTACTGACCTCCCAACTCCCAACCGTGGATGTTCGCATCCTTGTTGTTGATCGGCTTTTGCACGGAGAAGATGTAGGTCGGATCTGCTTCGACGGGCAAGAGGTCGTATTGCGTAGCGAACGCCACGTGCTGGTTGTTCGAACCGTCGTAGTTCTCGGCGCCGCCCACGAAGATCTCGTTTGCTTGCTGAACTTTGTCGCTGTTGACGTCGTACCAGAACGGATCGTCATCCGCGTGCTCCATCATCGCCATCATCGTGAACAGCGAAGAATCGTCCGTGGCGAAGCCGCCGTTCTGTAGCGCGGCAAGTGCCGCCTGTGCGCGAGGACCGCCGGTTTGATCCTTGATGAGCTGTCCACCGATACCGACGACCGGCTCGTTCACGGAGGTATTGCCGATGAAGTTCACGATGTCCTTGTCCCACCAGCCAACCGACACGTAGCCGTTGTCCGAGAAGTACCATTCCACGGAAAAGTCGAGGTTCGTGGACTCGAGCGGCAGCAACCCGGGGTTATTCGCGGCGGCAGTCGCCTGCAGCCCGTTGATCGTCGAGCCGCTCGGGCCGTTCGGATTGACCGCAGCCGTGAGGCTGCTGTAATCCGCGCGTGCGATTGTCTTGCTGTAGGAGAAGCGCGCCTTCAACGAGTCCAGAGGACTGATGTCGAAGTTCACGCTCGGCAGGATGTTGTCGTAATCGTGCTGCTCGGTGACAGTAACGGTGTCGGCGATCTCACCCGAGCGCGTCACCTGGAAATCGTTATCGTCCTGCCAGGTCAAGTATTGAACGGGCAGCATATGCGATGTGGACGTCACTTTCGTCGATTCGTAGCGGGCACCCACAACCAGATTTGCCGGCATCGTGCCCACATCGCCTGAGAGCGCGAACTGGACGTAGAACGCCGCTGTGTCTTCGCCGACGATGTTGTAGTTGTTGAAGCCGGGGTTGTAGCGCAGCTCATCGTCCGGGGCCGCACCTTCGGCCCAGTCCCCGTAGCCGTTGCTCAAGGCCCATTGACCCAACGTATTCGCATTGCCTCGCCAAGCGCTCGTCGGTGCGCCGGGTGCGCTGAAGTCGTCGAATTCTCCGATGAGGCTGTATGGCGTCAGGAGTGCGACCATGCTGTCGACGTTGCCGAGGTCTGCCACGCCCCAGTCGCCGAGCTGCATGTAGCCGTTCGACGTTCTCTGGGTCATCTCGAGCTCACGCGTTTCCACGCCGAACTGCAGTCGACCTTCGTCGAACCGCATTTCGCTATCGAGCCGCAGCTGATCGATTTCGGTGACCTGCTCCTGGAAGGCTAGACGTATCACCTGCGAGCCGAGCGTGTCGGCATCGAACGCGAAATTGGAATTCCCGTTCGTGCCCGCGAGTGCATCCGTGTTCGTCGGGTAAAGAGTCCGACCTGCAATAGGCAAGCCCTCATTAAACTGGAATTCTTGCGTCCAGAATCCCGTGCAGACACCCGTGCTGCAGTTGCCGTCCGAAGGAACCTTACCCGCGAAGCTGAAGGCAGTCTGGCTGCCGCCCGTATCGCTGTTCGGCAATGACTTGCCCTTCGAATTGTGCCAATCCAGCGCTACGCTGAGCCGATCGCTCACGTCCCAGGCCGCGTTGAACCCGAGCGAATTGAGCTCGTTGCGCTGCTCGTTGCGCTGCTGCTCGTAGCCGAAGTCCTTGCCCGCGCCGGTCATTTCTTGCAGGAACGTGGGCGTTGCAACCGGTTCGTCCGTGTCGAAGACCACGCGAGTAAAGCCATTGCGCTGTAGCCAGACCGTCTGCTCGCCGCGATCTTCGGCGATGTCGTTGCGCGCGAACGTGTAGTCGAGCGTCAGCGTCATCGTATCCGCCGGTGCGAACTGAATCGCGCCTTGCGCGTTGATGCGCTCACGCTCGAAGTCCGAGAACGCATAGCGGATGTCGTTCGGGATGCCGTACAACTGGCCCTGTGCCGGCGCATTGTCGATGCTGGCATCTGTCGCGATCGGACCATTTTCGGCGTTATGTTCCGCGTCGCCCCACGACTCGATATTCCAATTGTTGACCGTCGCCTGAACCGATCCGGAATCGCGCTTCTGATAGCTTGCGCTCAGGCTGACGCCGAATGTCTTGTCGTCATTCGCATAACTGAAGAGACCCGACACTTCCGGCGTGACATCGTCGCCGACTCGGTTCGTCGTGTCGCTGACGGCCTTGACGCCGACGTTGACGACCGTTCCGTCATTGTCGAACGGCTTGGCCGTCTTGATGTTGACCGTCGCCCCGATGCCGCCCGTCGCCATATCGGCCCGACCCGTCTTGTAAACTTCGATGCCGTTGATGGCCTCGGCCGCAAGCTGCGCAAAATTGAACGAACGGCTGCCGGCGCCTTGGCCGCCAGTGACGACATCCCCGCTGCCAAAGCCCTCCGCGCCAGGCATCTGCCGGCCGTTCAGCGTGACGAGGTTGAACTGCGGCCCGAAGCCGCGCGCCGTCACCAATGCGCCCTCGCCGTTGCGGCGGTCGATCGATACGCCCGTGATACGTTGCAGCGATTCGGCAAGATTCGTGTCCGGAAACTTGCCGATATCCTCGGCGTTGATCGCATCGACGACGCCGATCGCGTCGCGCTTGATCTCCATCGACTGCTGCAAGCTTCCTCGCAGACCAGTGACGACGATCTCTTCGAGCTCCTGTGTCGTTTGCTCCTGAGCCAAAACGGGACTGGCGAGGACAACGCCGCCAACGAAGGTAAATAGGGCCTTCGATCTAGAAGGCCCGGCCATGCGCTTCGATTTCATCGAATTCTCCTCCACTGTTACGAGGCGAAATTTGTTGTTTTCGATACGAGCGGTTCCTAGTGATGTCGCGTGCGGCATACGAACCTCGAGCTCGAGCGAGCGGAGTCTGTCGACGGTCGAACGGAATCAGAAGCTTGTTTTGACGAACTGCGGGGAATCGGTCGTCAAACTGGAAGTAGCGGGTGATGAACTGCAGAAGGATGCGCACCAAACAAGGCGCGCCTGCGCAAGAACCGAGCGAATGCTAGCGGGTGCGGGATCGAGGGTTGGCCAGCTCGCTACAATGCGATTTGGTCTGCGTTTCCTCGAAACAACATTCTTGCGCCGCACGAACGTGAGGCCAAGCGTGACGTCGGATTGCCCGACGCCGCGCCTGCAAGAGCGACCTCTTCGATATCGATACTCGTCAGGAAGAAGGAAGGCAGGTCGACTGGCCTTCGAACGTCAACTAGTACCCTACCGCTCTTCCCGACTCGTTGCGTCCATCGCTCGCGCCGAGCCGCATGCCGGTCTCGAGATCGATTTGAATGCATTCGCCATCGCCGCGCAGGCCGAACACGACCTCGTGTCCACGCGATTTCAGCAGCTCGATCGTGTCGGGCGAAAAGCGATCGCGCTCCAAGCGGAGCTGATCGGGGATCCATTGATGGTGGAAACGCGGCGCATTGACGGCTTGCTGGATGTCGAGGCCGAAGTCGACGACGTTGATGAGGATGTTCGCGACGGTCGTGATGATCGTCGGTCCGCCGGGCGAGCCGAGGACGAGCCACAGCTTGCCGTCTTTGAGAACGATCGTCGGCGTCATCGCCGACAGCGGCCGCTTGTGCGGACCGATCGCATTCTCCTCGCTTTGGATCAGACCGAACATGTTCGGCACGCCCGGCTTCGAGGAGAAATCGTCCATCTCATTGTTCATCAGAAAGCCGAGCGAGCCGAGCGTGACTTTCGAACCGTAGCCGCCGTTCAGCGTCGTCGTCACGGCGACTGCGTTGCCCGCCTTGTCGACGACCGAGTAGTGAGTCGTTTGCATCGACTCCTTGCCTAGCGGCAGCACCGGGTGCTCGGCGACGTACTTCTCGAGCGCAGCGGATACCCTGGGCCGCTCGAGCCGCGCGGATGCGCTCGCCTTCCGCGGATCGATCGACTTGCGCCACTCAGTCGCGTACTCCTTCTGCGCAAGATCGAGCACGGGCAGGTCGCTGTATTCCGGATCGCCCAAGAACTGCGCTCTGTCGTAGAACGCGCGTCGATAAGCTTCGGTCACGAGATGAATGGCGTCCGCGGAACGAAAGCCCGCCTTGCCGAGATCGAAGCCCTCGAGAATGTTCAGCGTCTCGATGAGTGCGATACCGCCCGATGACGGCGGCGGCGCGCTGATGATCTCGACTCCACGATACGTGCCGCGGACCGGCGCGCGATCGATGACTTCATAGTTGCGCAAATCATCGAGCGTGATCAGCCCGCCGCCGTCCTGCATGAACTCCGCGATCTCGCGCGCCATCTTGCCGCGGTAGAAATCGTCGGGAGACTCGACGATGCGCTCGAGCGTGCGAGCAAGCTCCGGCTGCTTGAAGATATCGCCCTGCTTCCAACCCTTACCGCCGTTCTGGAAGATGCGCTTCGAGTCGGGAAATCGCGCGAGGCCGGCGTCAGAGCTCAGCGATCGAGCTTCACCCCAGCTAAGCGGAAAACCCTCACGCGCGAGGCGAATCGCCGGCGCCATCACCTGCTTCAGTGTCAGCTGGCCGAACGCCTGTTGTGCATGCACGAGGCCTTTCACGGAGCCAGGTACACCGGAGGCGAGATAGCCGATGCGACTCAGGTTCGGGATCACGTTCCCTTCCTCATCCTGATACATGGTTGCGGTCGCTTTGCCGGGCGCCTTCTCGCGAAAATCCAGGAAGTGCGTTTCGCCGTCATTCAGACGAACGAGCATGAAACCGCCGCCGCCGATGTTGCCCGCAGTCGGGTAGACGACGGCAAGGGCAAAGCCCGTTGCCACCGCGGCATCGATCGCGTTCCCGCCCGCCTTCATCATTTCGACGCCCGCTTGCGAGGCGAGCTCGTGCACGCTCACGACCATGCCGTTCTCGGCGCGCTCGGGCCGCATGCCCGCTGCGTGAGCCACAGAGAGCGTCGTAAGAGAAATGATCAGGAGCAGGAAATGTCGGTGCAATTTCATCGGTCGCTCAGGCGTGAAGTTCGGATCGCTCGTAAGGGTACATGAAGAAGGCGCGTGAGCGGCGCCTCTAGGCCGCTTACGCAAGCGGCGGTTGACCGTTGACAGTGGACGACCAGAGGTGCCTTTGACGCGGCGCCGAGGTTTGAAAGGGCGTGCCTTTCGGAGCGCGAAAGTGGATGGCGCTCGTGCGCCATATTGCGGCTCGTTCCCCCACCCTACCCCTCCCCCGCGGAGCGGGGGAGGGAATACTTCTGGCTACAGCCTAGAGCCCAGAGCCCAGAGCCCA
>JBDZVE010000121.1:9117-10406 GCA_040255535.1 Lysobacterales bacterium
GCAGCCACCTGTTGACCCCACAACGCATGTGCGCTGGCAGTCGGGTGAACGCCATCGGCGAATAGATAAGTGATGTCGGCGCCCGGCGCGACGACCGTTGTCGGAAAGCACAGCAGCGCCGTCAGGCTCGCCGGATTCCCAGGCGTCGAGAGGCTGGTGCACGCAGGCGTCGTCACGTTCGTGAATCCATACGTGGCGGGCGAGTCGACGACATTGTGCATGAATGTGGCGGTGTCAAAGATGTGCACACCTTGCCCGCTGAGCGCATTCGCGACAGCAGCGTTGTAGCCGGCGCTGATTTGGCTCGCGAGACCTGCCAGAGGCGTCGTGCTGAACTGCGGCGTCAAACCGAGATCCGGCAAGTTCGAATAGATGATGCGGGTCGCGCCCGCGGCCTTCAGCCTCGAGATCTGGCCCACCATCGCCGTCGCGGTCGCTTCGATCACCGCGGGTGTATTTGCCGCGAGCGTCGGATCAGCGGCCACCTGACCGAGGAACGTAAAGAAGTCGTTCGCGCCGCCTTGAATGAGCACGACCGCCCTTGCATCCACGACGTTGCCATGCTCGGCGAGGTAGTCGTCGATCTGTGTCTTGATCGAGCGGCTGGTCGCCGACTGCACAGGCACCGTGCCGACGTTCGGAATCGTTTGCATCACGACGCCGCCGTTCGGAGCGTCCACCTCGATCCGCGCACCGCCCTCGGCGTAGGCAAGGCCGCCGAGCTCGAGCACCTCGCCCCCGTTGCCGACGATGCCGAACTTCACCTGTCGATTCGGCGACAGCACGTGTCCGAATTGGATCGCCGTGTGCGCGTTCCAGGTCATGCCTGGCTTGGTGCTGAAAATAAAGCCGCTCGGGCTATCGTTGGCCGGGTTCGTATCGGCCGTAGTAGGGTTATAAGTGCCCACATCCGACAGGCTGTCGCCGAAGGAGATGACTTGCGTCACGAAGTCGGACGCCGGCGGCACGACGACCGAGGACTCGGTGCCTTCGTCGTTGCACGCGCTCATGAACACGGTCGCGGCGACGACAAGCGCGACGACATGCAGTCTCTTACCCATACCCATGGTGCCAAGTCCCCTATTCATTGGTGGCTCGATTCTTCTGCGGTTCACGACGTTATCGATGCACGATCGGCCGGCGCGACCTCGAGGGCCAGGCACATAGAGTGTGTGTTCGCTGCACGGTTTGCAAGATTACGCACGCCGCTCGAAAACGAGCGTGTATACAGGCCATGTCTGCCTGATAACTCGCCGAAAGGGTGCCGCGCAATCAGCATCAACCGGCGG
>JBDZVE010000122.1:0-1192 GCA_040255535.1 Lysobacterales bacterium
TACGCGACCTCCAAGAAAACATCCGTCGTCGCGGTGCTGATGCCGGAATCCTCGCCGCCCATAACGCCTGCCATGCCGAGCAACGTGCGTTCATCGGCAATCACGAGTACATCCGGCGCGAGCTCGATCGTGCGACCGTCGAGGAGTTTCAATCGTTCGCCGGCCTTGGCATTGCGTACGATGACCGCGCCGTTCAGTGTGCGCAGGTCGTAAGCATGCATCGGCTGCCCGAGCTCCAGCATGACGTAGTTCGTCACGTCCACCACCGCGCTGATCGGCCGAATCCCCGCGCGCCGCAAGCGCTCTTGCATCCAGAACGGCGAGCTTGCGGCACCGTTGACGCCTTTGATCACGCGCCCGACGAACTTCGGACAGCCCGCGCCCGCATCGAGACGGACTGGGAAGGTTTCCGGAATCACCGGCTCTACACGCACGCCCGCAGGATTTTTCAGAGATCGCTTCGCGATTGCCGCCGCTTCACGCGCAACGCCCAGGACGCTCATGCAGTCGCCGCGATTCGGCGTGAGGTTCACATCGAAAATGATGTCGTCTAGGGCAAGTGCCTCTTCCAGGGGCGCGCCGGTAGGCAATGTCGCGGGCAAGTCGTAGAGCCCGCTCGAATCGTCCGCAAGCGCAAGCTCCTTCGCCGAGCAGAGCATCCCCGACGATTCGACGCCGCGAAGCTTCGCTTTCTTGATCTGCATGCCGTTCGGCAGCACCGCGCCGATCTTCGCGAGCGGCGCCTTCATGCCTACACGAACGTTGGGCGCGCCGCAAACGACCTGCAGCTGCTCGGCTCCATCCGACACGCGACACACGTTGAGCTTGTCCGCGTCCGGATGTTTCTCGATTGCGACCACCTCACCGACGACGACGCCCTTCAACTCTGGCCCGGCGCGGTGTACGCCTTCGATCTCGAGACCGGCCATCGTGAGCGCGTGCGCGAACGCCGGCGCGTCCATCTCGACGTCGACCCATTCGCGAAGCCAATCCAAGCTGATTTTCATGGGGCTCTCGCCTGTGAACGGCGGACGGCGGACGGCGGACGGTGCAAGAAAAGACGCTCGCGAGGCGGGATTGACGGCTGACAAACAGCCCACGCACAAACGTTCGAATGCGTGCCCTTTCCTTCACCGTCCGCCGTCCGCCGTCCGCCGTTCACTCCCTCTAGGCTGTAGGCTGTAGGCTGTAG
>JBDZVE010000122.1:1292-10391 GCA_040255535.1 Lysobacterales bacterium
TCGTTCTCGAAATACATGCGGATGTCGTTCACGTTGTAGCGAAGCATCGTCAATCGATCGATGCCCATGCCGAACGCATAACCCGTGTAGCGCTCGGTATCGATGTTCACTGCGCGCAGCACGTTCGGATGCACGACGCCGCAGCCTGCGACTTCGACCCAACCGGTATTCTTGCAGACGCGGCATCCTGAGCCGCCGCACGAGACGCACGAAATGTCGACTTCAGCCGATGGTTCGGTGAACGGAAAATAGGACGGGCGCAGCCGCATCTTCACGTCCTTTTCGAAAAGCGTCTTCATGAAGCTATGCAGGATCGCTTTCAGGTTCGCGAAAGAGATGCCTTCGTCGACGACTAGACCTTCGACCTGGTGGAACATGGGGGTGTGCGTCATGTCGGAATCGCAGCGATAAACGCGCCCCGGGACGATCACGCGCACCGGCGGCTTCTGCTGCTGCATGACGCGCACCTGCACGGGCGATGTGTGCGTGCGAAGCAGGCGGCCGTCGGGAAAGTAGAACGTGTCGTGCATCGCCCGCGCAGGGTGATTCGCGGGGATGTTGAGCGCCTCGAAGTTGTGCCAGTCGTCTTCGATCTCGGGACCGTCGGCGATTTGGAACCCCGCGCTCCTGAAAATCTGCTCGATCCTGCGGCGCACGCGCGTAACCGGGTGTAAACCGCCGATCGGTTGGCCTCTGCCGGGCAGTGTGACATCGACGGCATCGCTCGCAAGCTGCTGCGCCAGCGCTTGCTGCTCGAGCGCTTCACGCTTCTCCTCGATCGCGGCGATGAGCCCGTCCTTCGCTTCATTGATTTTCGCGCCAACCGTGCGCCGCGCCTCGGGGTCCATGCCGCCAAGCGACTTGAGCAACGAGGTGATCTCGCCCTTCTTGCCGAGCAGGCGAACGCGAATCTGCTCGAGCTGTTCGATCGTCGCGCTCCGAGCGATCTCGGCGCGCGCACTCGCAACGACGGTGGGAAGATCTGCGGCGATTTCGGTCATGGCGCTAGTGTAGCGAGAAAGGCCACGGGCTACAGACTACAGGCTTCGGCCAGAGTGCGGCGATGCGCCGAACTTCAAGGCCGACAATAGCGATCGCCAAAAAACGGAAACAGGGCGAGCGCTGCGCGTCGCTCGCCCCTCGCTGTTGGCTGTAGCCTGTCGCCCGTAGTCAGCGGCGTCGTTACGCCGCCTTCTTGAGCAGGCTGTCTCTCGCCTTCTGCGCGATCACACCGAATGCCGCGGGATCCTGCATCGCGAGGTCCGCTAAGACCTTGCGGTCGATCGACAATCCGGCTGCATTCAATCCAGCGATCAGCTTGCTATACGACAAGCCGTGGACGCGCGCTTCGGCGTTGATGCGCGTGATCCAGAGCGCTCGCATGTTCCGCTTGTTTGCCTTGCGGTCCCGATAGGCATACTGGCCCGCCTTGATGACGGCCTGCTTCGCGACGCGGTACACCTTGCGGCGAGCGTTGTAGTAACCCTTCGCCTTCTTCAAGACCTTCTTGTGACGGGCGCCCGCGATGACGCCTCTCTTAACGCGTGCCATGTCTCACTCCTTACTTCGCGTGCGGGAGCAGCTGCTCGAGCCGCACCAGATCTTGTTTCGCGACCATGCTCGGCGAGCGCAGCTGGCGCTTACGCTTGCTCGGCTTCTTGGTCAGGATGTGACGACGATGGGATTGGGTTCGCTTGAACCCTTTGGCAGTCTTGCGAAAACGCTTCGCCGCTGCCCTGTTGGTCTTCAACTTAGGCATGAATAAAGAGCTCCTTGGCTCAATTTGTATAGCCTTATAGGAATGTTCCCGAAGGAACACCCTGTCAGGCGGGACAACGCGCGTTAGCGCGTTGCTCACTTATGTCGAGCTCGCCGCAGCGCGCTCGTGTGTAAAGTGTATGGTGTCAGGTGTACGGTCAGAAGCGCAGTACGCCTTCTTACGTTACACCTTACACATCACACCCTACACGTCCACAAGAAGAACTGAGCTGATCTCATTTCTTCTTCGGACCGAACATCATCACCATTTGCCGGCCTTCCATGAGCGGGTGCTGCTCGACTTGCGCATACGGCGCCAAGTCGTTTTGCACTCGACTCAACAGCTCGCGACCGACTTCTTGATGCGCCATTTCGCGACCGCGAAATCGCATGGTCACCTTGGCCTTGTCGCCCTCCTGGAGGAAGCGAATCAGGTTTCTGAGCTTCACCTGATAATCGCCCTCTTCCGTACCCGGGCGGAATTTCACTTCCTTGATCTGGATCTGCTTCTGTTTGCGCTTCGCTGCATGCGCCTTCTTGTTCTGCTCGAACAAGAATTTGCCGAAATCCATGATGCGGCAAACCGGCGGATCGGCGGTCGGCGAGACTTCGACGAGATCCAACTCGGCGTTCTGCGCCAATTGCAGCGCTTCCGAGCGACTGATTACACCGATTTGATGACCCTGATCATCGATCACTCGCAGCTTGGGCGCGGTGATCTCTTCGTTGCGCCTGATGCGCTTACTAGTAGGAGCAGCGATGCGTTATACCTCCAAAACAGTCCGGCCGCGGCTCGCGACTTCCTGAGCAAGTTTCTCAGCGATCGTCTCGACGGACATCGCTCCGAGATCCTTGCCGCTTCGCGTGCGCACGGCCAGAGAATGAGAACCTGCCTCGCGGTCGCCTGCTACCAATAGATAAGGGACGCGTTGCAGCGTGTGTTCGCGGATCTTAAAGCCCACCTTTTCGTTCCGCAAGTCTGATTCGACCCGAAGCCCCTGATTTTGCAGGGTTTCAGTGACCTGTCGCACGTACTCGGCCTGGCGGTCGGTGATATTCATCACGACCGCCTGGACCGGTGCAAGCCACGTGGGAAATGCACCCGCATGTTCCTCGATCAAGATGCCGATGAAGCGCTCGAGAGAGCCGAAGATCGCGCGATGGAGCATCACCGGCACCTGCTTCGAGCCGTCCTGAGCGATGTACGTCGCATCCAGGCGGCCGGGCATCGAAAAATCGACCTGCAAAGTGCCGCATTGCCACAGCCGTCCGATCGAGTCTTTCAACGTGAACTCGATTTTCGGGCCATAAAAGGCACCCTCACCGGGCTTTAGTTGCCAGGGCAAATCCCGCTTGTCGAGCGCATCCGCCAGGGCTTTCTCTGCCTTGTCCCACACTTCATCCGCACCGATGCGGTTCTCCGGGCGGGTCGCGAGCCTGTAGGCGATTTCCTTAAAGCCGAAATCGTCGTAGACCTTGTGGAAGAGGTCCAGAAAGGCAATGGCCTCGCTCTCGATCTGGTCTTCCTCACAAAAGATATGCGCGTCGTCTTGGACGAAGCCGCGAACGCGCATCAACCCGTGCAGCGCACCGGAGGCCTCGTTGCGGTGGCAGGAACCGAACTCGGCGAGCCGCAGCGGCAGATCGCGATAGCTCTTCACGCCTTGGTTGTACACCTGGATGTGACACGGGCAGTTCATCGGCTTTACCGCGAACGTGCGCTTTTCGGATTCCGTGACGAACATGTCTTCATGGAAGTTCGCCCAGTGTCCGGACTTCTCCCAAAGAGACCGGTCGACGAGTTGCGGCGTGCGAATCTCGCGATAGCCGTTCTTGCGCCAGATCTCGCTCATGTACTGCGTGATCGTCTGGTAGAGGCGCCAGCCCTTCTCGTGCCAGAAGACCATGCCGGGCGCTTCTTCCTGCATGTGGAAGAGATCGAGGGCGCGGCCGAGCTTGCGGTGATCCCGTTTCTCCGCTTCCTCCAAGCGCGTGAGATAAGCCTTGAGGCTCTTCTCGTCGGCCCAAGCCGTACCGTAAATGCGCTGGAGCATTTCGTTGCGCGAGTCGCCGCGCCAATAGGCCCCCGCAAGCTTCGTCAGCTTGAACGAGCGCAGGAATCGGGTATTCGGCACGTGCGGGCCGCGGCACATGTCGATGTATTCTTCATGGTGATACAGGCCCATCGCTTTTTCGTCGGGCATGTCCTCGACGAGGCGCAGCTTGTAGTCCTCCCCGCGCTTTTTGAATATCTCGATCACTTCATCGCGCGGGGTCATGCGCTTGATAACGTCGTAGTCCTTCGCGATCAGCTCACGCATGCGCGTCTCGATCGCTTCCAGGTCTTCGGGCGTGAAGGGTCGCTCGTAGGCGATGTCGTAGTAGAAGCCGTCCTCGATCACCGGCCCAATGACCATCTTCGCGGTCGGATAGAGCTGCTTGACGGCGTGTCCCATCAAATGGGCGAACGAGTGGCGAATGATCTCGAGTCCTTCCGGATCTTTCGGTGTGATGATCTGGACGCTCGCGTCCTCGTCGATCGGGTCGGAGAGATCGACGAGCTTTCCGTTCACCTTACCCGCGACGGCGGCCTTCGCGAGCCCAGGACCGATGTCAGCCGCGATCCTCGCCGTCGTGACGGGCTCGCTATAGGTGCGTTGGCTGCCATCGGGCAGAGTGATGACGGGCATGGGATAAAGGCTATCGGCTACAGCTACAGACTACGGCAAGAAAAAAGCGGCGCAACCGCCGCTTGGACAGGCAAGCACAGAACGCGAAAATGTCGATCCCACAAGCTTGCGAGTCGGTGCGCGACCGCGCTCCCTGATCTTATCCACCTTTCTCCTCTAACCGAAGAACAAGGTGGGGCGAAGACTTCTTTTATCGAGCCAAAACCTCTTCGAGCAGGTGCGCCAACGCGCTCCCTGATGTCTTCCATTTTTCTTTTCCAATCAAAAGAAAAACTGAGCAAAAAGAAAGGTTGGTGCGCGCGACAGGGATCGAACCTGTGACCCCCACCATGTCAAGGTGATGCTCTACCGCTGAGCTACGCGCGCCCCGAAAAAGGCCGGCAAGGATAGCGACGCGGGCGCACCTAAGCAAGGCGCACGGCGAGTGGGCGGTGCGGAGCGGACGGCGGACGGTGAAAGGCGCATCCCGCGAGCCTCCGCAATCACCGTCTGCTGCCAGCGGTTCTCCGTCCGCTAGACGCTCGGCGGCCGGGGTTCGCCGTCCGTCGCTCACCGGCTGCCGCAGCGGGCGGCAACCCGAGTTCCACCTGCCGCAGCTTCCCGATCTCATCCCTGATGCGTGCCGCTTCCTCGAACTCCAAGTTGCGCGCGTGCTTGAACATTTCCTGCTCGAGCTTCTTGATGCGTCGTGCGGCCTGGTCGGGCGTCAAGCTCGAATAGTCGCTGTCCTTGTCGGAGACCCTGAGCATTGCACCGCGATCGCTATCGGAATACGCGCCTTCCATGATGTCGGCGACGGCCTTCTTGATCCCGCGCGGCGTGATGCCGTGCTTCTCGTTGTATTCGATCTGCTTCGCGCGGCGGCGATTCGTCTCGTCGATCGCACGCTGGATCGATCCCGTGATCTGGTCGGCGTAGAGAATCGCGCGCCCGCTCAGGTTGCGGGCGGCGCGACCGATCGTCTGAATCAGCGAGTTGTCGGAACGGAGGAAACCCTCTTTGTCGGCGTCCAAAATCGCCACTAGCGAGACTTCCGGCATGTCCAGACCTTCACGCAAGAGGTTGATGCCGACGAGCACATCGAACTTGCCGAGCCGCAGGTCGCGAATGATCTCCGTTCGTTCGACTGTATCGATGTCGGAATGGAGGTAGCGCACCTTCACGCCGTGCTCATCCAGGTATTCGGTGAGATCTTCCGCCATGCGCTTCGTGAGGGTCGTGATCAACACGCGTTCCTCGCGCTCGACGCACCGTTTGATCTCCGAGAGGACATCGTCCACCTCCGTGCGCACCGGACGCACCTCGACGTGCGGGTCAATGAGGCCCGTCGGACGCACGAGCTGCTCGACGACCTGTCCCGACTTCTCCATTTCGTAGCGTCCGGGCGTCGCCGAGACGAAGATCGTCTGCGGCGCGAGCCGCTCCCACTCGTCGAACCGCAACGGGCGATTGTCGAGGGCCGAAGGCAAGCGAAAGCCGTATTCGACGAGCGTCTCCTTGCGGGAGCGGTCGCCGCGATACATCGCGCCGAGCTGCGGGATCGTTTGATGGCTTTCGTCGACGACGAGGAGCGCGTTTGCGGGCAAGTAGTCGAACAAGCACGGCGGCGGCTCGCCGGGCGCTCGTCCCGACAAGTAGCGCGAGTAGTTCTCGATGCCGTTGCAGTAGCCCACTTCGCGCATCATCTCGATATCGAACCGCGTACGCTGCTCGAGACGTTGCGCCTCGACGAGCTTACCGGCGTTCTTGAGCTCGATGAGCCTGCCGTGAAGCTCTTCGCGAATTTCATCCACGGCGCTGACGAGCCGCTCTCGAGGCGTCACATAGTGGGAGGACGGGAACACGGTGAAGCGCGGCACTTTGCGCCGAATCTCGCCCGTCAGCGGATCGAAGAGCACGAGCGAATCGACTTCATCGTCGAAGAGCTCGACTCGAATCGCCTCGCGCTCGGATTCCGCCGGAAAAATGTCGATCACATCGCCGCGTACGCGGTACGTGCCCTGGGTAAGCTCCATTTCGTTGCGCGTGTACTGCATGTCCGCAAGGCGCCGGAGGAGCTGGCGTTGGTCGATGCGATCGCCCCGCGAGAGGTGCAAGACCATCGATAGGTACGCTTGCGGATCGCCGAGGCCGTAGATGGCAGAGACCGTCGCGACGATGATGGAATCCGGACGCTCGAGCAGCGCTTTGGTCGCAGACAAGCGCATCTGCTCGATGTGCTCGTTGATCGACGCATCCTTTTCGATATACGTGTCGGAAGACGGCACGTACGCCTCAGGTTGATAGTAGTCGTAGTACGAGACGAAGTACTCGACCGCATTGTGCGGAAAGAACTCCTTGAACTCGCCGTACAGCTGCGCTGCAAGCGTCTTGTTGTGCGCGAGCACCAATGTCGGCCGTTGGATCTTCTGCACGACGTTCGCGATGGTGAAGGTCTTGCCGGAGCCGGTCACGCCGAGCAGCGTCTGATGCGTGAGCCCCGAGTCGATGCCGTCTATGAGGCGCGCGATCGCCTCCGGCTGATCGCCGGACGGCTTGTAGTGACCCGTGAGCTCGAATCGAGAGATATGGGACATCGGTAAAGAGGAGGCTGTAGGCCGTAGACCGTAGGCTGTAGCGAGAGAAGAAGCGCGCGACTGTTTTGGCTTGCGCGAGCGCAAGATCCCTTCCGACGAGAGCCCACGCCAAGCAGTGGAGGCTTCCCGCGATTCACTTTAGAATGCGCCTGTCGGAATCCCCTTCCTTTCTCGGTGCCATCGTGAGTTTACCAGTTTCAAAGCGCGTCCAGCGCGTCAAGCCCTCGCCCACTGTTGCTTTGACCGGCCGTGTCGCCCAGCTCAAGGCGGAAGGCAAAGACATTATCGGGCTCGGCGCCGGCGAGCCTGACTTCGACACGCCGACGCACATCGCCGACGCAGGCGTCGAAGCGATTCGCCAAGGTTTCACTCGCTACACGCCCGTCGAAGGTATCGCGGGTCTCAAAGACGCGATCATCGCGAAGTTCAAGCGCGAGAACGCACTCGACTACAAGCGCAATCAGATTCTCGTCTCGACCGGCGCCAAGCAGACGATCTTCAACCTGATTCTTGCGCTGATCGACTCCGGCGACGAAGTCATCATCCCCGCGCCCTACTGGGTTTCCTATCCCGACATGGTGCTGCTCGCCGAGGGCGTTCCCGTGACCCCATATGCGGGCCCGGACCAGGGTTACAAGCTCACACCGGCCCAGCTCGAGGCCGCGATCACGCCGAAGACGCGCCTTTTCATTCTGAACAGCCCGAGCAATCCGACCGGCGCGGCGTACACGCGTGCGGAGCTTCGCGCATTGGGCGAAGTGCTCATGAAGCATCCCCAAGTCGTCATTTGCACGGATGACATGTACGAGCACATTTATTGGGCGGATGAACCGTTCGTAAGCCTCGCGTCCGTGTGCCCCGAGCTGTACGAGCGCACTGTCACGACCAACGGCGTCTCGAAAGCCTATGCAATGACGGGCTGGCGAATCGGCTATTGCGGCGGTCCCGTCGAGCTCATCACCGCCATGGCGACGATCCAAGGTCAGAGCACATCGAACGCCTCTTCGATCTCCCAGAAAGCGGCTCTGGCTGCGCTGAGCGGCGATCAGGAATGCGTGCGGGAAATGAACAAGCACTTCAAGCAGCGCCACGACTTCATCGTAGCGGGCTTGAACAAGCTGCCAGGCGTTTCATGTCTTGCCGGCGCGGGCACGTTCTATGCTTTCGCCAACGTCGAGAAAGCGATGAAGCTTCTCGGCGTGAAAGACGACAATGCCTTCGCCGAGCATCTGCTCGTTCACGGCGGCGTGGCGGTCGTGCCGGGTAGCGGATTTGGCGCGCCGGGCCATATGCGGCTGTCATTCGCCTGCAGCATGCAGACGCTCGAAGAGGCGTTGCGCCGCATGGAAAAGGTGCTGAAGAAGGCACAAGCCGCATGAAGAATGCACCCTAACTTATTGACCGATTTTCAAAATAGAATAGCGTGAAGCCGCCCGGCGGGCGGCTTTCCGTCTTCGACGTGGCGCTGTCGCCGGGCTAATTTCTCCGTTCGCGTCCGAAACGGACTTAAGGTTCGATCTAAGCCCCCATCCGTCCTTCTGCCGGCGGCGCGGTAGCGATAACAGAGCTAATGTTCGGCGTCGTCGAAAACGCTGAGCAAAGACATATCGATGTTCCGTCGCACTCGTCGCCCACCTTCCACGTACGCGCTCGAAGTCTGGAATCTCGTCGCCCGCCGCGGCATGACGCCCGCCTCTGCTGCCCGCCATCTCGCCACGAGCACGTGGCGAGTCGAACGCATCGTCGTGGGCGTGAGTCGGCGCAACGCGAGCAGATGGTAAGATTCTTGGGCTGTAGGCTGTAGGCTCTAGGCTGTAGGTCAGACTAAAGAGCCGATCATCTACACCAAGTTTCGCTAGAGGCCGAGCAATGGAAAATGCTCGCCCGTCCGTGGGTTTCTCTGGCTACAGCCTAGAGCCTACAGTCTACAGCCTTGTTCCTTGACACCCTCCGCCGCGCTCAGCAAAATCGCGGCCCTTCAATTGAGCCCGCCACCGTGTTCCCCGGTAGCTCAGCGGTAGAGCGACGGACTGTTAATCCGTTGGTCGCCTGTTCGAATCAGGCCCGGGGAGCCA
>JBDZVE010000123.1:0-10263 GCA_040255535.1 Lysobacterales bacterium
CTCCGCGTTCTCCGCGAGAGATATTCCGTAGTGCTTTCATGAGTGACCTCCGTCGAGCGGCGAGCTTAGGTATCGCATTTCCCCGGACACTAGTGTGCGGAAGCGAGGATCCAAGCACGCACGAATCGTGCGCTTGCTTTCAGATGGGCTCTCGCATCCTCAAGGGCGACGACGAGTTGCCGTACGGCGTGGCGACGCGCAGGCATTCCCGCCGTTCGTCGCAGACACTATTGGCGGATGTTGCGCTTCATGTCGAAAAGATGTTCTCGCGGCGGCGCGGCGAGCAGAAACGCGGCAGACTCGATCTATTTTCTCTTTCCTCTGCCCTCCTTAGTTCTTCCTGGCGAGCCTTGCGCCCTTTGCGAGCTTCACTCTTCGCGAACGTTCTCGAACACGACGACGCGCGGATGCTTCGAATCCGGTGCGGCAACCGGGAAAAGTCGGCTCGCTTTGTACGGGGAGCCGAGCTTCGCCAGGAGTAAGTCCATTCTGAGCGCGCCCGCGATGATGTCGAGCATGCCGTCGCCCGTGACGTCGGCCAACTGAATCGACGCGACGCCAGCCGGTCGATCGGCGACCTTGTGCGGCGTGAAGTGCTGCTTGCCATCGTTTTCGTACCACACGACGGCCGCTCGGCGCGGATCGTTCCAGAAGTTCACCCAGCTTCCCGCCACGATGTCGATGTCGCCGTCGTTGTCCAGATCGCCGGCCGCCGCCGTGGCCGCTCCATAGAATCGGCCGATCGGGTGAAAGGAAAACTTGAGCCCACCCGTGTTCTCGAGCCATTGCAGGCCGTGATACGGCTTCGGGTCCGTCTGCGCGTCGAACGCATCGCCGTTCGTGAAAAGCAAGTCGATATCGCCGTCGCGATCGAGATCGACAGGAGTCAAGCTCGTCGAGCCATACATCGGATGCGGTGCCCGCGCGATCACGCCGCTCTCGAAGGTTCCCGCGCCCTGGTTCACGAACGCCATGATCATCTCGTGCTCTTGCGCGATGAGCGTCACCAGGTCCATTCTGCCGTCGCCATTCAGATCGGCGGGCGAAATGTTGATTGCGCCGCTCAGATCCGAGAGCAGATGCTTCTTGTATCGCGCCGCGGATTCTTTGCCGCCCGTGTCTTCCAGCCAGAACACCTCCCCCACCTCGCCGCCGCCAAACACCGCGACCGCAATATCCAAATCGCCGTCCGCATCGAGATCGAGCGCGCGAGCATCGCTTACGCGCCCGAGCCCTTCTAGAAGCAGCTCCTTCTTGAACGTACCCTGCGAAGTTTGCCGAAGCAGGAAGAGCTTGCCGGCAAGCGCGTCGAGCGGCGGAAACTGCCCCAGGTCGGCAACGAGAATGTCGAGGTGATCGTCGCCGTCCATATCGACGACCTGCGTGTGAACCGGGATCTCGATATCCGCCAGAGCCTTTCCCGTCCACGCTCCTTCGGCTCGTCGCAGCAGGAACAGCTTCTTTGCTTCTCCATCGGAGACGAGCAGCTCGGCAGCTTGTCCTGTGACGCTCGATGCATTCACGTTCGTCACGAACGGAAGCTGCGAAAGCGCGCCGGCCGCTTTCGGGACGAAGCTGCGCGTGCTCGGACGCTCATCTATATAGGGCAGCACCGGCAGCTCTTCCGGGCTGCTGCCGTAGTAGAAGGCGATGATGTCGTTCATCTGCGCTTTCGTGATGAACGTGCGACCCCGGCGCTCCTGCGAGATCGCAACCATCGCCTCGATCACCGCCGGCCAGCTATGTTTCGGCAGCACATCGGGGCGCGGCACGGCGTGGCACGCCCCGCAGTACTGATTGACCAACGGGAGAATTTCCGCGGCTGTCTTGTGTGGGCTGGCCGCGTCTTGCGAATGGGCGACCGCGGCCGTGATTAGGGAGAGAACGGCAAGAGCGAGCGCGAAACGCTTCGCAGGCCGGCTCGTGAACGTGCGCTTGGAGCTGACGACGGTTTTGCTCGCTTCGATCTCCATCGGGAACGGGACTCAGATCCTCGGGACGGACTCGGAATGGAAGAGTTGAAGCTGCCCATTGTGCTTGGGATCACCGCCAATCTCCATCCCGAGTCCGTATTCACCGCTCCTACCTAGAAGGTGTAGCGGACGCCGAATTGATAGCGAGCACCCAGATCCTCCAGGTACTGGGTCATCCGCTCCGAACGCGTATGCCAGCGAACGTTCTCCTCCGTGAGGTTCAAGCCCTCGAAGAAGATCCCGAGGTGCTCGTTTACGTCATAGGCGACGCTCAGGTCCCACTGCTGGTACTCATCGACGTAGACCGGATTGCGCGAGCCGCCTTGGTTCGTCTGGCGCAGAAACTCATCGCGCCAGTTGTACGCCAACCGCACCTGGAATCCATAGTTCTCGTAGATGAAGACCGCGTTCGCAGTGTCGCTCAAGCCGAGCAATGCGAACTGTGCTTCGCCGGGAGGCGCCAAGTTGTCGAAGCCGATGTCGCCATTGACGATCGTGTAGTTCGCCTGCAGGCCGAATCCGCTGTCGCCGAAGAAGTGCTGCCATGCGAGCTCGATGCCGTCGATCGACGCCTCCTTGTTGTTGACCGGGAAGGACGTCAACCACACGGCCTCGGGGTCCTCCGGGTGCGCGTGAATGTCGTAGTCCCGTGCGACGGCGATCGCGAAGTTCGCATCGACGAGCAGCGGGTTCGCGGCATCGCGCACGAAATCCTGAGCGCCATTCGGGAAATCCTGCGGGTTGTCGAGGATCGCGGTCATCACGAACAACGACGTGTTGTCGACGCTCACTCCGAGCTCTTCGAGCGCCGCGGCTGCTGCCGCCACGCGCGGTCCCGTGCTGACGTCCTTCATGCCGTAGTGGCTTTCCATCGCCTGCGCCGTGCCGATGAAGTTCTTAATGTTCTTGTCGAACCAGCCGACCGATACGTAGCTCGTGTCGCTGTAGTACCACTCGAGCGAAACATCCAGATTCGTGGATTCGAGCGGCAACAGCTCGGGGCTCGTACGGCTCGCGGTCGGCACCGCGCCGAGGTAAGTCGGATCCGTTTGCGCGAAACCCGCCGCACCGGCGTACAGGTTGCCGTAGTTCGGCCGCGAGATCGTCTTGCTTGCGGAGAATCGCCCCACGAGGTCATCGCGCAGGCGGATGTCGAAGTCGAGGCTCGGCAACGTGTTGTCGTATTCGTTCGTGACTTCGAACGGCACCTTGCCGGCCGAGTCATCGAAGATCGTCACTTGAAAGTCATTGTTGTCTTGCCATAGTCGGTAGAGGGGCTTGCGCATCCGAGCCGTGGACGTCAGCTCCGTTTCTTCGTAGCGAAGCCCGAGCAGAAGGTTGCTTGGCCGACCGGCAAGCTCGAACTCGTAGGCGTACTGCAAGTAAATCGCGTTGATGTCCTCATCGACGCTGTTGTCCGCAGCGAAGTTCATGTCCGCGGCGCACAACCACTCCTGATTCGTACCTGGATCGACGCCTGGATAGAGCGTGAGCGTGTGCTCGCAGAGCGCCGCCACATCGATCGCGCGCACGCCGGATTGGAACGACTTGCTCATGTCATAGTCGTCGAACGGCGCCGCCATATTGAACATTTTGATGTACGGCGTGATTTCGCCCGGGTTGTTCACGCCCCAAGTGCCGAGATTCACTTGGCGCGTAGATGCCTGCTGCGTCATCTCGACGGAACGACGCTCGACGCCGAAATCGAGGCGGCTCCGATCGAACGCCAGCGTGCCGTCCAACTTCACCTGAGTGATGTCCATGAGCTGAGCGGCGTAGAAGACGCGGCCCTGCTGCGTACCGAAGTCGCCCTCGTCCAAGACGCCGTTGTCATTGCCGCGCGTGCCGCGGGTGCCGTCGTCCGCCCATGTGTAGCCGCCGACGGGCAGATCACCGCTGAAATCGACCCATTGCGAGGTCCCGACCGGTGCGCCGATGCTGATCGCGATCTCCCCTCCCCGTCCCGGACCGGTCGGAAGATTGTCCATGCCAGAATCGTGCGCATCGAGACTGAGCGTCAAGCTGTCGTTGACCTCCCAGGTTGCATTGAAGCCGACGGATTCGAGCGTATTCGTTTGCTCGCGAAGCTGTTGCTCGTAACCCATGTCCTTGCCGGACAGCGTCTCGTGGTAGTAGATCGGCGTGGCGACCGGACCATCGTCGAAGATGACATGGTCGGCACTCGAGCCGTTCGCGAACCAGAGTGTCCACTCGCCTCGGTGTTCCCATGTGTCGACTTCGGCAAACGTGTAGTCGGCCGTCAGTGTGAGGCTCTCGACCGGTGCATATTGCACCGTGAGTTGCGCGTTCGTGCGCTCGCGGTGCCGATCGGCATAGCTCCAGCGGAAATCGTTCGGCCGGGCGTAGAGTTGGCCATCGGCCGGCGCATTCTCGATCGTCGCGCTGATCGCGCCGCTCGGATCGTGCGTCCAGGAGTACAAGTTGTTGCGGTTCTCGGCGATTGCCTGCGCATCCCAGACGCCGATGTTCCAGTTGTTCTCGTGCGCACCGGCGATGCTCGAGTCGCGTTCGGAGTAGCTCGCCGAGAGGCTGACGCCGAAGCTCCTCTCTTGATTGGCCCAGTTCAGGAGGCCGGAGATTTCGGGGGTAATGTCGTCTCCCGTGTTGTTCGTCGTGTCATGAAGCGCCTTGGCGGACACCTTGACTTGCGTTTCATGCGTCTCGAGCGGCCGCAGCGTCTTGATGTTGATCGTTGCGCCGATGCCGCCGCTTGCGACGCTTGCCCTGCCCGTCTTGAAGACTTCGACGCCGCTCACGCTTTCGGAAGCGAGATTCGCGAAATCGAACGCGCGCGTCGCGCCGCCGAACGTGCCGCCCGCGCCGCTGCCGCCCCCGTAGGTGAAGCCCGCCGGCATCGTGCGCCCGTTCAAGGTGACCATGTTGTCGGCTGCGCCGAAGCCGCGCACCGTGACTTGGGAGCCCTCGCCGTTCACCCGATCGATCGAAACGCCCGTGATTCGCTGCAAGGATTCCGACAGGTTGGCATCGGGAAATTTGCCCATGTCCTCGGCGGAGATCGCGTCGACGACGCCCAAGGCTTCGCGCTTGATATCCATCGACCGCATCAGAGAGCCTCTGATGCCGGTGACGATGATCTCCTCGAGCGCACCGTCGCTTTCGGCAGCCAGAGCGACGCCGCATGCGCTCGTCACTGCCCCGCACGCAATGGCGGACGTGAGCAGTCGTTTCTTAAACCCCAATTTCGCTGGTTTCATAGTTGGTCGACCTTAATGTAGAAGCCTTACGCTGCAGTGGGTCCCGTCGCGCTTCTTTCCGCTCTAGCCTTCAGTTCCTGAAGAGCCAGTCCCCGTTAGGCCGGAATCCACTCCTCCTGCGACAGCCAGGCGTTCGCCACGTCTAAGGTTGGGAAAATGTGACGAACGGCTGTCGAGACCGATCTAGCGCACCCGTGGATGCATTCGAGTTGAGATGCATTCGAATCAGTCGTTCGGGAACCGTAGCGCCACGGAAGATGGCTTCGGTTGATCTACATCAAAGCGGAGCCGGTGCAATCGCCCTATAAATTGAGTTAACGCAAGTCAGCGCGGGAGCGCGCTTCACAACACACTTGGGTGATCGATATGAGCATTCGCTCCAAGGGCAAGCGCGCAGACCCACGTCCTCGTCCGATCGCCTGCCGCGATTGCGACTTGAACGAGCTCTGCCGCTTGGCTGTCCTCATTGCGCACCGCGACGGGCGCGAGCGGCCTGCCGCCGGATCCTTCCGCATGATCGACAGCGGTACGGCGCTCTTCCGTTCAGGGGATCCGGCAACATCGCTCTTCGCGGTGCGGCAGGGCATGGTGAAAACCGTTCACCTCACCGCCGACGGTCACGAGCGCATCATCGGCTTTCATGTCCCAGGCGAAGTGATCGGCATCGAGGCGTTCAGCTCGGATACGTATCGCTGCGAAGCCATTGCCGTCGAGCATTCGGTCTGTTGCGAGCTGCCGTTGCCGCAGCAGTCCGAGACATTGCAGGTGCAAGGCCTGCTGCCGGCGATCGTGGATCTGCTCGGCACGGCCGCGATACCGAAGCCGCCGATTGCACGCGGCTTGGCGCGCGAGCGCGTGCTGCGCTTCTTACAAGACCATGGCGAGCGGCTGCGCCGTCGCGGCCTGAACGGCGAGCGATTGCGATTGACTATGAGCCGAAGCGATATCGCAAACTTTCTCGATACGCGCGTCGAGACCGTGAGCCGCATCCTGCAGCAGCTTCATCGCGAAAAGGCGATTCACGTTCAAGGCAGCACGGTCGAGCTCATCGAGCTGCCGCCGATCGACACTGCGGCGTCTTGATATTTCGCAACTCGCCCCTCGGCTCGCTCGTCATACTCATCGGATGACGCCATCCACTTCAGAGCCGAAGCGCGCACTCGAGCTCGTGTGTCCTGCGGGCACCCTGCCCGCGTTGCGCGCAGCAGTCGATCAGGGTGCGGACGCGGTCTACATCGGCTTTCGCGGCGAGACGAACGCACGTAATTTTCCCGGCCTCAACTTCAGCACGGATGAAGCGCGCGCGGGAATCGAATATGCGCATGCGCGCGGTGCGCGCATCTTCGTTGCGCTGAACGTTTATCCTTCGCCGAGCTCGTGGAGCGCGTGCATCGACACGATCGATCGCTCCGCGGCGCTCGGTGCGGACGCCTTGATCCTCGCGGATCCCGGGCTCATGGACTACGCCGCGCGGCGCTATCCCGCTCTGCGGCTGCATCTCAGCGTGCAAAGCTCCGCGACGAACTGGAAGGCGATCGAGTTCTACCGCGAAGCGTTCAACGTCAGGCGCGCCGTGCTGCCTCGCGTGCTGTCGTGCGCGCAGGTCGCTCGAGTCGCGGCGCGGACGAAAGCCGAGATCGAAGTGTTCGGCTTCGGCAGTTTGTGCGTCATGGTCGAGGGCCGCTGCGCACTCTCCTCTTACGTCACGGGGCAATCCCCGAACACGCACGGCGTATGCTCGCCGGCACATGCTGTGAGATGGGAAGAGACGGCCGACGGACGCGCATCCCGCTTGAACGGCGTGCTCATCGATCGATTCGCACACGGCGAGGCGGCCGGATACCCGACGCTGTGCAAAGGCCGCTTCAACGTCGAGGGCCACGTCTACCACGCGATGGAAGAGCCGACCAGCCTCAACGCGCTCGACATTCTTCCCGCGCTCATCGAATGCGGCGTCCGGGCCATCAAGGTCGAAGGGCGCCAGCGGTCGCCCGCTTACGTCGCCCAAGTGACGAAGCTGCTGCGGCGGGCAATTGATGAGTGTCTGCGCGCAGATCGTCGTTGGACGCCCCCGGCGGAGATCACCGCAGGTCTGGACACGCTTGCCGAAGGGCACACACATACGCTCGGCGCCTACCATCGACCATGGCAGTGACGATGAGACTTGCCGTCGGGCCCTTGCTCTACTTCTGGGATCGTGCGCAGACGCTGCGCTTCTATGCGGAGCTTGGCGAAGCGCCGGTCGATATCGTTTACCTCGGCGAAGTCGTGTGCAGCAAACGCCGCGCGATGCAGCGCGAGGACTGGCAGGCGGTGTCGCAAATGCTGACGGATGCGGGCAAACAAGTCGTATTCTCGACACTCGCGCTCATCGAGGCGGAGTCGGAAGTGGCCTCGGTCTCTCGTATCGCCGACGAGCATGTGCTCGTCGAAGCGAACGACTATGCCGCTGTGCATGCGCTTTCCGGCCGCGACTTCATCGCGGGACCGCATCTCAATATCTACAACGCGAAGGCGCTTGCGCTGCTCGCGGATCGCGGCGCGCGCCGCTGGGTGGCGCCTCTTGAGCTCCCGCTCAGTACGATCGAGACGATTGCCTCGACGCGTCCTGCAGGCATGGAGATCGAGCTGTTTGCGTACGGGCGAATGCCGCTTGCATTCTCCGCACGCTGCTTTACGGCGCGCGCGCATCATCTGCAGAAGGACGAATGTGGCTTCGTTTGCGGCCAGTATCCCGATGGGCTGACGCTATATTCGCGCGAGGACCAACCTTTCCTCGCGTTCAACGGCATTCAGACGCAGTCCGCGGCAATTCAGAATCTGCTGCCGCAGCTTGGCACGATCCGTGCCGCGGGTATCGACGTCTTGCGCCTGTCGCCTCAGTCGCGTGATTTTCTCGAAGTCGTGCGCGCCTTTCGCGATGCGATGGACGGCGCCTCGGCTAGTTTGCCTGCGAGCTTTCTGCCGGGCGGATATTGCGACGGCTACTTGGCCGGCGTGCCTGGAATGGCGCACGGAGAGCACGAGACGCCGCCGTGAGGCCGAGCGCCGCGCGTGCAAATGGTGCGGGCAGTATCGTCCGTAAGTGAGCAGGGACGTCGTACTCCCAACCGTCGAGCAGATTCTTGAGATGCAGCCCCGTTTCGGTCTCTCCCTCGACCGACAAATGCCGCTGGAAGAACAACGTGTCCGGATCCTCATGGCGCGCGGCGAGCGCAAGAAAATCGGACAAGCGCGCGCGGAATGTCACGTGCGGCGCGAGTGTCGTGCGCACGACTCTCCCATTCGACACCTCGAACGTAAGGGCGATCGGCACGTCGCTTGCGCAAATTCGAAAGCGCTTGCCGTCGAGCTCGGCCAGGCGCGACGAGAGCGTTTGGCCGCGGAGCAGATGATTGATGCAGAGCGCGAACAGGCGTTCGTGCAGCTCCGCCGGGGCAAGTTGCAGCCAACGATGGAAAGCACGCGGCACACCGAGCATGAGCGTCTCCTGTTCGAGGAAATCCAGCACTTATGCCATACCCGTCACCGATCGAGCTTGATTTTGCGCAATCGAGGTAGACGATGAGCTATGCGAGCCTGCGGGAGTTTTTGCGCGTGCTCGAGCACGACGGCGAGTTGACGCGTGTCCCCTTCCCCGTCGATCCGAAGCTCGAGATGACGGCGCTCTGTCGTCGCAGCCTGCGCGAGCGCGGACCGGCGCTGCTGTTCGAGCAGCCTTGCGGGTCGACGATGCCGGTGCTCGGCAACCTATTCGGCTCGATCGAGCGCGTCGTCGCGGCGCTCGGCTTCGAGAGCACCGCGCAGTTGCGCGAGATCGGCTCCGTTCTTGCGTTTCTCAAGGAGCCGCAGTGGCCGAATCGTTTGAACGAGCTCTTCGAGAAGCTCCCGGCGTTTGCGCCGCTGCTGAAGGCGACACCGCGATCGGTCGAGGATCCGCCTTGCTGCGAGGTCGTACAGACCGGGCGCGAGATCGATCTCACGCGATGGCCGATCTGGACGTGCTGGCCCGACGATGCCGGGCCGCTCATCACATGGGGGCTCGTCGTTACGCGGGGCGTGCGGCATCCGCGGCAGAACGTCGCCGTCTATCGTCAGCAAGTGCTCGGTCCGAATCGCGTGATCATGCGCTGGCTCGCCCATCGCGGCGGGGCACTCGACTATCGATCCTGGTGCGAGAAGCATCCGGATAAACCCTTTCCGGTCGTCGTTGCGATCGGTGCCGATCCGGCGCTACTCATCTCGGCGGCCGCTCCGATTCCCGATACGGTCTCCGAATTCCAGTTTGCCGGATTGCTGCGCAGGCGAAGAAGCGAGATTTGGCAAACGGCATCGGGGCTCAGTGCGCCGGCGACTGCCGAGATCGTGCTTGAAGGCCATATCTTTCCCGGCGACGAGGCGCTCGAAGGACCGTTCGGCGATCACACGGGCTACTACAACGCGCAAGCGCGCTTCCCCGTTTTGACGATCGAGCGTGTGTGCATGCGCAAGGACGCGATCTATCACGGCGGCTACATGGGTCGCTCCCCTGAAGATGAGCCTTCCGTGCTCGCGATGGCACTCAACGAAATGTTCGTGCCGCTATTGCAGCGAACCTTTCCCGAGATCGTCGACTTCTGGCTGCCCCCGGAAGCTTGCTCCTATCGGGTCGCCGTCGTCAGCATCCGCAAGGCGTATCCCGGCCATGCACGACGCATCATGCAGGCGGTGTGGTCCTATCTTCGTCAGTTCACCTATACGAAGTTCGTGATCGTGACAGATGTCGACATCGACGTGCGAGATTGGAAGCAAGTAATCTGGGCGCTCTCGACGCGCGTCGATCCCGCACGCGATGCGATGCTCGTGCGCCGCACGCCGATCGACTATCTCGATTTCGCAAGTCCCATCGCCGGGCTTGGCTCGAAGCTCGGCATCGACGCGACGAACAAATGGACGGGCGAGACGAAGCGCATGTGGGGCCGTGCGATCACGATGAGCGCCGACGTGGAAGCACGCTGCGACCGCTTGTGGAAAAGCCTTGCGCTATGAGCGCTCGTTTCGGCGCACTTTATCGA
>JBDZVE010000219.1:0-1975 GCA_040255535.1 Lysobacterales bacterium
GCCGCTTCGCTCAAGCCGATGCCGGTATCCTTGACCGAGATGTCGATGCCATTCGCCGCCACCTCCGCGCAGATCGCGATGCGGCCGCGCGGGTCCGTGTACTTGGCCGCGTTCGTCAGCAGATTCGAAAGTGCCTGCGCCATTCGCAGCGGATCCACGTTGAGCCCGATCGGCTCCTCAGGCAACCGGACTTCGAGCGCATGTTGTTTCGATTCGATGAGCGGCGCGGCCGTTTCGATCGCCGAGGAGACGAGCTGATCGAGGCTCACGTAGTCCTTCTTCAACTCCAAACGGCCGCGCGTGATTCTCGAGACGTCGAGCAGATCGTCCAGCAAGAGCGCCATGTGCTGGACCTGGCGTGCAATGACCTCGCGTGCCCACCGGCGCTGCTGCTCGTTTGCGTTCTCGAGATCGAGGATCTTCGTCGCGTGCCGAATCGGCGCAAGCGGGTTGCGCAGCTCGTGCGCGAGCGTCGCGAGAAACTCATCCTTGCGGCGATCTGCTTCGCGCAGTGCTTCCTCCGTCTGCTTGAGGGGGCTGATGTCGAGATTGATGCCGGCCCAGCCGGTGATCGTGCCGTCCTCGGCCCTGATGGGTACGCCCTGTGCAAGGACCGGATGGTAGTGGCCGTCGGTTCCCAGGAAGCGGTTTTCGCGGTACCAAGGCGAGCCGGTCCGCACGCATTCGCGCCATGCTTCGAGCGTCGCTTCCGAATCGTCCGGGTGCAGCGCGCGCCGCCAGCCGAACTCAGCGCACTGTTCCTGCGTCATCCCGATCAGCCGCAGCATCGAATCGCTCACGTAAACATTGCGGCCCTCGGCGTCGCAGATCCACACTCCATAGTTGATCGATTCTCCGATCGCTCTATAGAGCTGCTCGCTCGCTCGCAACGAAGCGTTCGATTCTTCGAGCGCCCGCGCGCGGGTTTGCACTTCCGCGAGCATGTCGTTGAACGCATCGACCACAACGCCGATTTCGTCTTCCGTCGTCTTCGTCGCGCGCAGCGAATAGTCCCGCTGCGATACGAGACGCCGTGCGACGTCGGCGATGCTCTCGAGCGGCCGGGTGATCGTTCGGTGCAGGCGCGAGGTGAGCACGAGCGCGGCAAGCATGCTGAGCAGCGTCGTGAGCGCGAAGATGCCGAGATAAGCGAGCACGCGCCCGGTCAGGTCGTAATCGGCACGCAGGTAGATCGTGCCGAGCCACTCATCGTTGTCTACGATCGGGTACGCGAGCTCGACGCGCTCGCCCTCCGCATGAGCACCGGGGCGCATCGAAAGTTGCGCGGGCGGTGCGTATGACGGCGAGCGAACGTACTGCGCATACAGCTCGCCGTCGTTCGTGTAGATCGCCGCCGCGACGATGTCTTTTCTCGCCTGGAGCGCGCCGAGGTTGCGCTGCGCGACCTCGCGATCGTTGAAGGCCAGCGCGGGCGCGGTGGAGAGCGCCAGAATACCCGCCTGCGTTCGAAGGTCGGTCGTCCGCGACTCTCGATAGACGCTGAGATCGTGCATCAGCATCGCGAGTCCTGCGACGAATAAGGCAAACGCGGTCGTAGCGAGAACGATGCCGATGATTTTGCCGCGCACCGAGCGACGCGGTGCGAGCGAGCGCCGCGATGCTGATAGGAGGTCCGTCGCTTCGGTTGCTGTCGGATCGGACATGGTCATAAGCGCGCGAGACGTTCCATGCACTTCCGCCGCTCGATGCACGTACACGGCGGCGATGAGCTCGAGCACCGAGTCTGCGCTCGATTCTGTCCGCCGAGCACGCGCGTCGCGAGCGAGAGCAGTTCGGCGCCGATTTTCAAATGCGCGCGATCGGAGGCAGCGACCGAGATTTCGAACCGAACGCGACGATCGAGCATCAAGAAGTTCACCATCGCGCCATTCTCGAGTCCGCGCGGATGATCGCTGACGACGAGCACGGGCTTCGAACCGAGTTGCTGTACGGCCTGTTTGACTTGATCGGGATA
>JBDZVE010000021.1:0-26724 GCA_040255535.1 Lysobacterales bacterium
CTCCGTCGGAGCGGCGAGCTTAGGTATCTTGTTTCCCCGGACACGAGTGTGCGAACGCGAAATCCATCTTGATGAAGGAGAAGAAGATCTCTCGCAAAGCACGCCAAGCTCGCCAAGGTAAGAATTCGAAGAGTTCTTCGGAGGCGCAGACGTAAGAGAGTTTCTGGTTTCAAGAACTAGTCTTGTCTTGGCGAGCTTGGCGTGCTTTGCGAGAGATCTCTTCTCTTATGGGCGTTGGCAATTCTCCATTGATGGAACCTTTCGATGCGGTGAGTATTGCGCACTGACTGTATACGAATAAATATCGGAGGGTCCTCATGATCCATCGCATCATCGTCGTGGCTTGTGCGGCCGGTCTGTTGAGTGCATGCGGAGAGCGCAACGAAGCGCCGGCCGAATCGCAGGCCGCCCAGGCGACTGCGGGCAGTGCCGAATTGCCGTTTACTGTCACCGAGATCGCGAAGTTCAACGAGCCCTGGGCCATGACGTTCCTGCCCGATGGTCGCTTGCTCGTCACGGAGAAGAAAGGCGCGCTCAAGCTCTACACGATCGGCGGCGCGACGGAGGACATCACCGGCGTGCCGGAGGTTGCCTATCAAGGTCAGGGCGGTCTCGGGGATGTCGTGCTGCATCCGAAGTTCTCCGAGAACCATTGGGTCTATCTCAGCTACGCGGAAGCGGGTGACGGCGACACGCGCGGAGCCGCTGTCGCGCGCGCGAAGCTCGAATTGAACGATGGGAGCGGCGGTACGCTAACCGATCTCAAAGTGATCTGGCGCCAAGTACCCAAAGTGACCGGCGCCGGCCACTACGGCCATCGCATCGCGTTCGACAACGACGATTATCTGTGGATCACCTCGGGCGAGCGCCAGAAATTCGATCCCGCGCAGGATATGCAGTCGAATCTCGGCAAGATCGTGCGCCTGCACGACGACGGCTCGGTGCCGAAGGACAATCCGTTTTCGGACAAGGGCGGCATCACCGCGCAAATTTGGTCGCTTGGGCACCGCAATCCGCTTGGCATCGCGTTCGATGCCCAGGGACGAATTTGGAGCCATGAGATGGGGCCGAAAGGCGGCGATGAGCTCAACCTCATCGAGTATGGCGGGAACTACGGCTATCCCATCGTCTCTCAGGGCGATCACTACGATGGCAAGGAGATTCCGGATCACGAGGAACATCCCGAGTTCAACGAGCCGGTCGTTACTTGGCTACCCGTGATCTCGCCCGCGGGACTCGTGTTCTACAGCGGCACGGAGTTTCCGGATTGGCTGGGCGATGCCTTCATCGGCGGGCTCTCGTCGCAGGCGCTCATCAGAGTCGAGTTCAATGGCAGCAGTGCCCATGAAGCGGAGCGCTACGACATGGGCGCGCGCATCCGGGAAGTGGAGCAGGGGCCCGATGGCGCGCTCTGGGTTCTTGAGGATGAGCGCGACGGGACGGGCGGATGGCTCTTGAAGCTCACGGCGCGGAAAACGTAGCGCTTCGCTGCAATTTCGGCGGCGCTGGCACGTGTTGTGCCGGCTCGGCATTCGCCTGAATTCGGCTCGCGTCCTGAGCGAAATCGCAGCCTTTCGCCGCCGTGTTCGCTACAATGCGGCCAGAACCTCACAAGCAAAGTGCGCGTCGGAATCCCCGCACACACGAAGACCGACTCAGCTCGCTTCGTTCGCACTAAGCAAACCTCAAAGGCTGACGTTGGGTTTGGGTCAGCATCGCCCCATGCGGCGTGATGCTGCGTACGTTTGTTTCCGCTGCCAAATCGTCCTGACATGCTCGCGACTTCGAATATCACCATGCAATTCGGCGCCAAGCCGCTGTTCGAGAACGTCACCGTCAAGTTCGCGGACGGCAACCGCTACGGGCTCATCGGCGCGAACGGCTGCGGCAAGTCGACCTTCATGAAGATCTTGGCGCGCGACCTCGAGCAAAGCAGCGGCGAGGTGATGCTTCAGACCGGGTTGCGCGTCGGCAAGCTCAACCAGAACCAATTTGCCTACGAGGACGAGCGCGTCCTCGACGTGGTCATGCAGGGACATGCAGAAATGTGGGCGGCGATGCAAGAGCGCGATCGCATCTATGCGGATCCCGAGGCGACAGATGCGGATTACATGCGCGCCGCGGAGCTCGAGGAGAAGTTCGCCGAATACGGCGGCTACGACGCGGAAGCGAGGGCAGCGAGCATCCTCACCGCCGCCGGCATCGAGGAATCGTTGCACAACGGTCCGATGCGGGAGGTCGCGCCCGGCTGGAAGCTGCGCGTGCTCCTCGCGCAGGCATTGTTCTCGCGGCCCGACGTGCTCTTGCTCGATGAGCCGACGAACAACCTCGACATCAATTCGATTCGCTGGCTCGAAGGCGTGCTCAACGAATACGACGCCACGATGATCATCATCAGCCACGATCGGCACTTCTTGAACCAGGTGTGCACGCACATGGCCGATCTCGACTACGGGCAGCTCAAGATCTACCCGGGAAACTACGACGAGTTCATGCTTGCGTCCGTGCAAGCACGGCAGCGCGTCGAGGCCGCGAACGCGAAGGCGAAGGAACGCATTTCCGATTTGCAGGAGTTCGTGCGGCGCTTCTCGGCGAACGCATCGAAAGCGCGTCAAGCGACCTCGCGTTTGAAGCAGATCGAGAAGATCAAGATCGAGGACATCAAGCCCTCTTCACGACAGAATCCGTACATCCGCTTTGAGCAAGCGAAGAAGCTGTATCGCTCCGTCGTGTCGTTGGAAGGAGTGAGCTTTGCGTATCCGGGCGCGGATACTCAGGTGCTGAGGAACATCAACCTCAACGTCGATGCGGGAGAGCGCATCGCCATCATCGGCGCGAACGGCGTCGGCAAGACGACGCTGATGCGCTGCCTTGCAGGCGATCTCACGCCGACGTCCGGCGAGATCAGATGGGTCGAGAACGCGCAGCCCGGCTACATGCCGCAGGATCCGCAGGCGGAGTTCGCGACGAAGATCGATCTTTTCAATTGGATGGCGCAATGGCGGACCGGAACCGACGACGAGCAGATCGTTCGCGCGACGCTCGGACGGCTTCTGTTTTCGGGCGATGAGACGAAGAAGTCCGTCGGTGTGCTTTCGGGCGGGGAGAAGGGCCGGATGATCTACGGCAAGCTGATGCTGACGAAGCCTAACGTGTTGCTCATGGATGAGCCGACGAACCACATGGACATGGAGACGATCGAATCGCTGCAGATCGGCCTCGAGAAATATCCGGGCACGCTCATCTTCGTCTCGCACGACCGCGAATTCGTGAGCGGCCTCGCGACGCGCATCATCGAGCTGCGCGCTAACGGCGAGATCTCCGATTTCCAAGGCACGTATGACGAGTACCTGCGGGCGCAGGGAATTGCGGCGTAGAGAGCGACTGTAGTTGGCAGGTTGACGGTTGACGGCAAGAACACCTCACTCTCTGGCTGTCAACCGCCAACTTGCTGCGCAAGCGACCTACAACTCGACGCGCGAGCCGTCTGCGCGCGCTTTGAAATAGCGTCCTTTCTCCACCAACAATCCTTCGATTACGGGTGCACCGTCGTCATCACGATGGGGATAGACCTGTACGGCAATGACCCGCCCGTCGTAGAGCGGCGTGACTGTCGGTACGGCGGTATGGCCGACGACGATCTTCTTCGCTTCGTAGTAGTCGAGCACGCTCGCGACCTCGCTAGGCGTGGCGGGCGGCGGCTGCTGCTCGTGCTTCGGCTCGAAGTAGCCGCGATACCAAAGCGGTCCGCTCGGGCCCATCAAGAACGACACGAGCGCTCGTTGTCGTTCGGGCAACGCGTGTCGGGCTGCGAGCGCCTCCCGGACGGTGATATTGATTCGATCGAGCGTGAGCTCGCGCGCTGCGATTTCAGGCGACAGGCCACCATGCAGGCAGAGAAGCTCGCCGATCTTCATCACGGCCGCCTTCGTGCGTAGCCACTCGCCGAGGAGCGACTGCTCGTTCCATAACGCTGCGTAGTGAGCCGCTCCGAAGGCTTTCGCCGCCTCCTTGTACTTTGCATGGAGATAGCGATCCTCACCGAAAAGCGCCATCGATTCGTGGTTGCCCAAGATGAAGTGCACGGCACCGCCTGCGCGCTGCGCTTCCGCCTCGAGCTTGTAGATCAACCACAGAAGCTCGGTCTGATGCGCGCCGCGGTCGAAGACGTCGCCCAGAATTGCAAGGTGCCCCTTGCCGAAGGACCAGCGCAGCGATTCGTCCACGATCCCGTGTGCTCGCAGCAGTGCGACCGCGATCTCGAGCTCGCCGTGCGTATCGGCCATCACGAACAATCGTGTGTCGGAGCTCAGGCTCACGACGGATGGCGCTGTTGAGATCGGCTCGCGCAGGCGAACCGTGAACGAGGGCAAGTTGCCGACTGCGGGTATCGAGATTTCAGCGCCGATCTGCATTTGCTCATGAACAACCGCGCCGTCTCGAATCGAGAGCGCGATCCAGTCCGCGTCTCTGTTCCTAAGGACATAGGGTCCATCGGAGAGCGTCTGCGCCGCGACGCCCGTGGCGTGCAACAGCGCGATGAATAGAACGAGGGCAAGGCGGTACATAGCTAAAGCGCTCCAAATGCCGCCCGAAATCTACTCGATTTCTCAATTCCAAATGAGGAACTGACACGCATCCTCGCTCGACCGTCAGCTCACTGAGGTGCAATCGCGAATGATTGGGTCGGCGTGCCTCACCCACGCGCGCGCCTCCGGCAGAGCGGACCTCCAGGCCACGGCCAGAAACTTGTCGGTCCTTCGGTGATCGAGTGCCACACCACGCGGCGGGTGCCCGCAACATTGGCTCCTCAGCAAAGCAATTCGATTTGCACCGCGCCGCGTGTGTGCCACATCGACCGTAAGAGGTGGCACTCGAATAGTGTGCGCGCCAACGTGACCGGGGTCCGACAAGTTCCTGCCCGCGTCCCTCCGTCCGCTCGAAGAGCGCGCTCACGTCTTGGGCTGTAGGCTGTGGGCTGAAGGCTGTAGCCAGAAGCGCGCTCGCGCGCGTACGAGGCTGCGGTGGGCACCGAGGGACTGACGGTCGGGACTTGTTTCGGGAGCATCGAAAACAGGGCTCGCCGGTGCTTTCGATCGATCTGCTCACAGATCGATTCCGGCGAGCGGGTTTGCCATGGATGGCAAACCCAGGCTTGCCAGCAATGCAGGAGCAATTGCGTCGGCAAGTTTTCGTTGCAGGCCCCAAATTGATCAATGTGGGGATGTATTTACGCCCGGTCCCGAAACAAGTCCCGAGCGGCAGGCCCGCTCGCCAAGTATGGCACGCCCGCGCTCTCCGGTTGCTCAGAGCCGCCTCAGAAGATGGTATCTGGCATCATGACCGCCTGCGCCACGACTTACGTCCATGCCTCAACGAACCGGAAGTGCCGATCTCCCGCTCCATGGCGGACGTGTTCCGCCGTGGCTTAGTGCGCGCATGATGCGTCTGGGACGCGTCATCGTGGAGGCGATTGCGCTTCATTACGGTCGAGACGAAGTGTTGCGCCGACTGGCGCATCCATTCTGGTTTCAGTCGTTTGGCGCGGTCATGGGCATGGATTGGCATTCATCCGGCATCACGACGAGTGTCATGGGTGCGCTCAAGCGTGGGCTCGCGCCGCTCGAGAAGGAGCTCGGCATCTATGTGTGCGGCGGTAAGGGCGCGCACTCGCGCAAGACGCCCGCAGAGCTTCTTGGCATCGGCGAGCGCACCGGCCTGAATGCTGAGCCGCTCGTGCATGCGAGCCGTCTGGTCGCGAAGGTCGACAGCGCGGCGGTGCAGGATGGATTCGATTTGTACCTGCACACTTTCGTCGTCACGGCCGACGGGCGCTGGTGCGTCGTCCAGCAGGGGATGAGCGAACAGCGGCGCGAGGCGCGCCGCTATCACTGGCTGTCGGAGAACCTGCAAAGCTTTGTCGATTCCCCGCACGCCGCGATCGAAGGGCGAAATCAAGGTTCGATCGTGAACCTCGCCGACGCACGCGCGGCTCGCAATCGTGATGCCGGTCTCGAGCTCGTGCAGACCGGTCCCGATCGGACGATCAGCGTGCTCAAGCGCGTTCGAGATCGAGGCAATGCCGCACTCGATTTGTTTGCGAACTTGGAACCGACGCCTCTGCCCGAGATCGACGTGCCTCACCTGCGTATGCCGGCCCATCATGATGTGCGCGCGAGTGATGTCGTGCTCAAGCGCCTGCACGCAGTGCTCGCGGCAGCAGCGGATCGCGGGCCGAAAGATTTTTCCGAGCTCTTGCTCACGCCAGGCGTCGGCGCGCGCACCGTCGCTTCGCTCGCGCTCGTCGCCGAAATCGTCTACGGCGCGCCGTCGCGGTTCTCCGATCCCGCACGGTTCGCATTTGCGCACGGAGGCAAAGACGGGCATCCGTTTCCCGTGCCGCTCAAGGTCTACGATGAAACGATTCGAGTGCTCAAGGACGCGGTGACTCAGGCCAAGCTCGGCAACGACGAGAAGCTTGCCGCCGTTCGACGGCTCGATGAGCAGGCACGAGCGCTCGAGCGTGTCGCGACCGGGGCGAGCTTCGAATCATTGATCGAAGACGAGAGAAGACGAGCAGGGGCGTACGGTGGGCGCACAGTTCTTAGGCTGTAGGCTTAGGCTGTAGCCAGAGCGCGCTCGCGCGCCTTCGCTGCTTGACCTACTGCCTACAGCCTAAGCTCAGCAAACTGCTGCAGATGGAAGTCCGCATCGCCCCAGGTGAGGTCGATCGCGGTCAGACGCTTGAAGTAGTGGCTGACCATGAGCTCGTCCGTCATGCCCATGCCCCCATGCAACTGCACGGCTTGCTGCGCGATGAATCGGCCGGCTTGGCCGATCACGACCTTCGCGGCGGAGAGTGCGCGACGTCGCGCCGATGAATCCGCATCCTGACACTTGATTGCGGCCAGATAGCTCATCGAGGTGGCTTGCTCAGCTTGGATGAACATGTCGACCATTCGATGCTGCAGGACTTGGAAGCGGCTGATCGGCTGACCGAACTGCTTGCGGTTCTTCGTATACTCCAGCGTCGTCGCGTTCACCGCTTTCATGATGCCGACCGCTTCGGCGCAGAGCGCGCTCAACGCGATGTGATGTGCCGCTTCCATCGCGGTGAGCGCATCGCTCTCCGCGCCTACGAGGCTCGAAGCCGGTAGGCGCACGCGATCGAGCTCGAGGTCGGCAGCGCGCGTTCCGTCCAACGTGCGGTACCCCGTGATCTTGAGCCCGCCCGTATCGCGCGGGACACGAAACACGCGCACGCCCGCGGCATCTGTCGTCTTGCCGCTCGTGCGCGCCGTCACGAGAAACTCGTCTGCGGCCGACCCGTGTGCGATGACGCTCTTCTTTCCTTGCAATACGTAGCCGTCGCCATTCTTTTCCGCGCGCGTTGCGATCGAATTGATCTCGCCTCGGCTTTGCGGCTCCTGGTGCGCGACGATCGCGATGCGCTCGCCGCCCGCAATCTGCGGAAGCAAATCGGCTGCGACGTCCGCATCTTCGAGTTGGACGATCAAGGAAGGAGCGAGCACGGCGGCGCCCAGATAGGGTTCCAGCAGCAGCGCTTCGCCGAGCGCATTCATGACGAGCATCGTTTCCACGGGGCCTGCACCGAGACCGCCATGCGCTTCGGGGATATTGATCGCGGTGAGCCCCAATTCGGCGAGCTCCCGCCAGATCGCGCGACTCCAGCCCTCATCGGAGTCGAGGATTTCCCGCCGAGCCTCGAACGAATAGTGCTCGCGCACGAAACGCTGGACCGTATCGGCGAGAAGTTGCTGTTCGTCTGTGAAAGTGAAGTCCATGATGAACGGTTCAGTGGTTAGCGGTTATCGGTTGGCGTCGATGCGCGGCGCTCGTTCGCATCAGAGTCCCAGCACCATCTGCGCGATGATGTTGCGCTGAATTTCATTGGAGCCGCCGTAGATCGTCGCCTTGCGCATATTGCAGTAGTTTCCCGCGAGAGGTGCCGCATACTCCGGACCGGCGACGCTCACGAAGTCGTTTTCTTCCGAAGATGCGCGTTTGAAGGGCAGCGCATACGGGCCGACCGCATACATCAGCAGCTCGGTCAGGGCCTGCTGAATCTCCGTTCCTTTGATCTTGAGGATCGAGGCCTCGGGCCCCGGCGCACGCTTCTTCGACTCGGCCGAGAGGGCGCGCAGGGCGGTGATCTCGAGCGCCATCAAGTCGATCTCCACTTGCGCGATGCGCGCCGAGAACAGCGGGTCTTCGATCAGAGGCCGGCCGTTCTTCGTCTCCTGGCTCGCGATCTGCTTCAGGCGGCCGAGCTCTCGTTTCGAAGCGCCGATCCCCGCGATGCTCGTGCGCTCATGGCCGAGCAAGAACTTCGCATAGGTCCAGCCGCTATTCTCCTCACCGATTCGATTCTCGACGGGGACTTTCACGTTCTCGAACCACACCTCGTTCACTTCGTGCGCGCCGTCGAGCGTGATGATGGGGCGCACGGTGATGCCGGGCGTTTTCATGTCGATGAGCAGGAAGCTGATGCCTTGCTGCGGCTTCGGCGCGTTCGGATCGGTGCGCACCAGGCAGAAAATCCAATTCGCGTGCTGACCCATCGTGTTCCAAGTCTTCTGCCCATTCACGATGTAGTGATCGCCTTGTCGATCCGCACGCGTCTTGAGCGAGGCCAGATCCGAGCCTGCGCCGGGTTCCGAATAGCCTTGGCACCACCAGTCCTCCGCGCTCAAGATGCGCGGCAGAAAGCGCTTCTGCTGCTCGGCGTTCCCGAATGCCATGATGACGGGGCCGACCATTCGCAGACCGAACGGAACGGCCTTCGGTGCGCCCGCCAACGCGAGCTCTTCCTCGTATATATGCAAGCGGACGGGATCCCAACCGGTGCCGCCGAACTCCTTAGGCCACGTCGGTGCGGCCCAGCCGCGCTCGAAGAGCACCTTCTGCCATCGCCGATAATCTTCTACGTGTACGACGAGCCCCGCTTTGACTCGATCGCTGAGCTCCGGTGGCAAGTGCTCGCGTAGAAACTCGCGCACTTCGTCGCGGAATGCGAGCTCGTCGGGCGTGAAGTTCAGATCCATCGAGAAACCCTTGGGCGAAGTTGTTTGTCCGATTGCAATGCAGAACCGGTTCGTCGTATTGCAGTCCTGATCATAGGGAGCGCTTCTCGGTGCCGCAACGCAGTGTTTGTGCTCATGACGCGCGTAGCCTGCTCGTTCCGCGTCGAATGCAGCAATTAGCTGAACTTGACTTAGTACCCCTGGTTGCACCGAAGCGAATGTGTTAGCGTCGGTTCAGAATCCATGCCTGCATGCCGGAACTAGAGCTGGCTAAGCGCATGGAACGTTACTGACCTGTTACGCCGATTTCGATCGCGAGTCGCCAAAGAATTATCGCGGAGCATGGGCCGCACGTATCACAAGTTTTGGCCGAAAGGACTCCCGCACGACGCCACCGCCCCCGAGACGAACCTCTTTTATAACCTCGAGGTCTCAGCGGCTCGCTACCCGAACAAGCCGTTCGCGATTTTCTTCGACGGGGTGCTCACGTACCGTCGCTTGAAAGAAGAAGCCGAACGGCTCGCGGGTTATCTGCAGAAGGTGTGCGGCCTCGAGACCGGAGCGCGCGTCCTGCTCGTCATGCAGAACTGCCCGCAGTTCGTGATTGCGTATTACGCCATCCTGCGCGCCAATGCCGTCGTCGTGCCGATCAACCCGATGAGCGTGTCCACGGAGCTCGCCTATTTCGCGGAGGACAGCGGCGCGCGCGTGGCGATCGTCGGGCAAGAAATCTATGAGAGACTCCAGCCGCTCATCGCGGGCGAGCGCGCGCCCCTCGATCGGGCGGTCGTTGCGACGTATTCGGACTATGTAAGTCCCGAGACCGATCTCGAGCTTCCCGACATCGCCGCGGCACCGCGCGCGTCGTTCTCGCAAGAGAACGTGGACGCATGGATGGATGTGATGGCCGGCGATTACGCGCCGGGACCGCTCACCGCAGGACCGGACGATCTTTGCGCGATTCCGTACAGCTCAGGCACGACTGGGCGAGCGAAGGGCTGCATGCTCACGCATCGCAACGCGATGCATACGCTCATCGTAAACACGCTCTGGTTTCGCTCGCACCAAAACTCGACGCAGCTCGTCGTGCTGCCGTTTTTCCACGTGACGAGCATGCAAGGCGGAATGAACGCGCCTATCTACCACGGCGGCACGATCGTCCTCATGTGCCGCTGGAATCGGGAGCTCGCGGCGCGGCTCATTCAGCGTCATCGCATTCGGCTGTGGACTTCGATCGCGACGATGGTCGTCGATTTCCTGGCGAATCCCCGCGTGAGCGAGTACGACCTGTCCTCGCTGGAACGACTCACCGGGGGCGGCGCGACATTGCCGGCCGCGGTTGCCGAGCGTTTGCAGACGCTGGTCGGCGCGCCGTACATCGAAGGCTACGGGCTCACGGAGACGGCGGCGGCGACACATATCAATCCGATCGATCGACCGAAGCGCCAGTGCCTCGGCATTCCCGTGCTCAACACGGACTCGAGGATCATCGATCCGGACACGCTCGTGGAGCTTCCGAGCGGGCAGGTCGGCGAGATCGTGACGCGCGGCCCGCAAGTGTTCAAAGGCTACTGGCGCCAGGAGGCGGCGACGCGCGAAGCGTTCGTGCAAATCGACGGCGAGCGGTTCTTCCGCACGGGCGATCTTGGATACGTCGACGAGGAAGGCTACTTCTTCATCGTCGATCGCTTGAAGCGAATGATCAATGCGTCCGGCTACAAGGTATGGCCGGCGGAAGTCGAGGCGCAGATGTATCGACATCCGGCGATCCAGGAAGCATGTGTGATCGCCGCAAGCGACGACTACCGCGGGGAGACCGTCAAGGCGCTCGTCGTCCTTCGCGAGACGCACAAGGCGAAAGTTTCGGAGCACGACATCATCGAGTGGACCCGCGCGAACATGGCGGTCTACAAAACTCCCCGTATCGTGCAGTTCGTCGAAAGCCTGCCGAAATCCGCCACCGGCAAAGTGCTATGGCGTGTGTTGCAGGAAGCGGAGAGGGCGCGTTCGTAGCGCGCTCGCGGTTCACAAACGATTCGCATGCGAAGCAAGGGTTTGACCTATGGCAACGAGAGCATCTGAGACGACCCGCGCGATTTCGACCGTCGCGCCCGAAGCCCGCCCGCAGGTGGGCAAGCAAGATCGACACTTCGTCACTGCGCTATCGCGCGGGCTCGAGGTGCTCTCCTGCTTTCGCAGCGGCAGCCGCATGCTCGGCAACCAGGAGATCTCGGAGCGCTGTCGGTTGCCGAAATCGACGGTCTCTCGTCTCACGTACACGCTGACGAAGCTCGGCTATCTTCACTACGTCAAAGAGTCGGGCAAGTATCGGCTCGGCACCGCGACGCTCGCGCTTGGAAGCGCCGTGCTCGGTCGCTTCGAGGTGCGCGATCTCGCGCGCCCCCTCATGCAAGAGCTCGCGGATTCGACCGGCACTTCGGTAGCGCTCGGCGCACGTCAGCGCCTGAGCATGGTGTGCGTCGAGGTGTGCAAGGGCAATGCCGTGCTTTCGCTCAACATGGAAGTCGGGATGCGCTTGCCGCTCGGCTCTTCCGCGATCGGTCGAAGCTATCTCGCCGTCTGCAGCGACACGGAGCGCGCCGATTTGTTCGATCAGTTGAAAGAGCTCGATCATCTTTCGTGGCCGGCGCTCAAGCAGGGCATCGAGAAGTCGCTCGCGACCTTCACTCAGCTCGGCGTGTGCACGTCGTTCGGCGACTGGCAGCCCGACGTCAACGGCATCGCCGTCGCATTCCATCCCGGCAACGGTTTGCCCGCGATGGCGATCAACTGCGGCGCGCCTGCGTTCAAGGTGACGGCGGAGTATCTGCTCAACGACGTGCGCCCACGTCTCATCGATCTCGTGCGCAAGATCGAGGAAGGACTGGGTGTCAGGACCTGACGCGCGCGTGAGCACGGGCGCGTGAAGTGTGAAGTGTAGTGTGTAAAGTGTAAGGTCGGAAACGCGCCACGGGACGCGTGGAGTGTGAGGTGTAATGGAAGTGTAAGGTGTAATGTGTAAGGTGTAACGTCAGAAGCGCTCACTCTCACTTCACACCTTACACCTTACACCTTACACGTCACACGTCGCGGAGCGACATCACACCCCACCTCACACGTCGCGAAGCGACATCACACCTGACACCTTACACACAGGTCGCGAAGCGACATCACACCCTACACCTTACACGTCACACGCCGCGGAGCGACATCACCACGCGCGCGGACTTCGCGCGCCCGAGTCGTCCTCTACCGACATGCGCGCGACGCGACGTCTGCGTTGCGCAACACATGAAAGTCGCATTGCGCCAACTTCTATGGCGCGCGTACCACGCCCGGAACTTTTTCAGAAGGAGTTAGTTAGGCACATGTCTGTCTAAGCTTCACCGACGCGACCTGTTCATGCGCGAGTCCGCACAAGCCAAAGTCATTCGCGCACCGGTATCAAGCGCGCCGCGCGCACGAGCTTCTCAGCGCTTCTACGCACGAGTGCAACGCGGTACCGCGGAACCGCCTTCCGTGACGTTGCTCAAGCACACGTTCAATCCGACGGTCATCGTCTTGACGATGTTCGCGTGCGCCTTGATTTACGGGCAACCGATCAGCCCACCGTACTGGGCTCTCGCCGCGCTGACGTTCATCGTGTCGGCACAGATCGTGAGCGATCCGATTCTCGATGTGTCGTCGAAGCGCGATGTGAGCTCGGTCATGCGTCATCGCATCTTCGGCGAATGGCTGATGGTGTCCGCCGTGCTGCTGTTCCTGGCGTTCGCCTTCAAAGTCACCGACACGTTCTCGCGCAAAGTAATCCTTACCTGGTTTGCCGTCGCGCCGTTTGCAGTGATCGCCGCACAGATGGGGCTGCGCCGGTTCGCCGAATTCTCCGCGCTGCGCGGCTCGATCATACAAAGCCACGTCGTCGTCGGCGCCAATGAGTGTGGGCGGCGGCTGGCGGCGCGCCTGCAAGCGAATCCGCATCTCGGGACCTTCAAGGGGTTCTTCGACGATCGCATCGGCGATCGGTTGGCGAACCTGCCCGAGGAGCAGCTTCTCGGAACGATGTCGGACATCGCTGACTACGTGCGGTTGAATGCCGTAAGCAACATTTACATTTGTCTGCCGATCCGCACGGAAGAGCGCGTGATGAAGCTCATGGAGGAACTTCGCGACACGACCGCCTCGGTGTACTTCGTTCCCGACATTTTTGCGTTCGATCTGATGCGTGCGCAGCTCGCCGAGATCGACGGCATCCCGGTGCTCGCGGTGTGCGAGACGCCATTCTCCGGCATGAACGGCGTGCTCAAGCGTGGCAGCGACATCGTATTCGCTTCGATCCTGATCGCGCTCTTATGGCCGCTCATGCTTGCGATCGCGGGCGGCGTGCGGATGAGCTCGCCTGGACCGATCATCTTCAAGCAACGCCGCTATGGGCTCTATGGCGAGCGGATTCTCGTCTACAAGTTCAGAACGATGTCGGTCTGCGAGGACGACAGCATTGCGCAGGCGAGGCGCGACGATCCGCGCGTCACGCCGTTCGGGCGCTTCTTGAGGAAGACCTCGCTCGATGAGCTGCCGCAGCTCTTCAACGTGCTGTTCGGGAGCATGAGCCTCGTCGGCCCGCGGCCGCACGCGGTCGCGCACAATGAGGAGTATCGCAAGCTCATCGACGGCTACATGCTCCGTCACAAAGTGCGTCCCGGGATCACGGGGTGGGCGCAGGTCAACGGTTTTCGCGGCGAGACCGAGAGTCTCGAGAAAATGAAACGTCGCGTGGAGTACGACCTGCATTACCTGCGCAACTGGTCCCTTGCCCTGGACATCTCGATTCTCTTCCGGACGGCGCGGCTGGTCTTGCGCGATACCAACGCGTACTGAGTGCTTCGAGCTACATGCGCAGCGTGCATCTCGTCGCCATCGAGCTTTGCCGGTTCCTCGAGGAGGAGCGGGTCGACTATGCTTTGCTCGGCGATGCATGTATTCCGCCCGTCGCGGGCGCGCAGCGAGTGGACGTCGTCGTCGAACCGGAATTTCTCGAGCACGTACCGCTGACGCTGCACAAGTTCTGCCGCCTGAACGACGTGAAGCTCGTCGCTTGCGCGCGCGCGAATCGGTTTTCGTGGCGCTGTATCGTGAGCTGGCTCAACCGCGACCAACGTCCCGAGCTCGTCACGATCGAACTATTCTCGAGCTTCATTCGCCGCGCCCGCCTGCTCCTCGACGGGCAAGAGCTCCTCAAGGAGCGCAACGTGGAGGCGGGCGCGCTACGCCTGCGGCCGGCCTTCTTCACTGTGTCTCCCGCGATGGAGTTCATTTATTACCTGCTGAGGTGCGTTGCCGAAGGTACGCTGACCGACGCGCAAGGCCAGCATCTGCACGAATGCTGGCAGCGCGATTCGGAGGGCGCTGCTGCCCAGGTCGCGAGGTTCTGGAACGTCTCGCGCGAGGGCGGCGTGATCGCGCGTGCGGCGGAGAGCGGTGACTGGGACGTCGCGCGCAAGCTCATCCCGGTGTTTCGCGCCGCTGTCCATCGGCGCAAACGTTTCCGACTGCTCGACTGGTGGTATGAGTGCCGCGTCCGAGTTGCGGAGTGGATTCGTCCGTCCGGGCTCTTGCTTGCGTGTCTCGGACCCGCGGGAGTCGGCAAGGCCAGCGTGATCAGCGCGTTGAAGGAGCGTCCGCTCGCGCCATTTCGCGGCGTGCATACGATGGAGCTGCGTCCGAAGATCTTCCGTACGGAATCGGCGGACGGCAAGACCTTGCGCCCGCGCGGCCGTCTCGCGACCGTCGGCAAGCTCATCATGTTCGCAGTCGACTACTGGATCGGCTATTGCTGGCGGATTCGCCCCCGACTCGTGCGGGCGATGCTCGTGCTGTCGAACCGCTACTACGACGATGTGCTCGTCGATCCGCTGCGTTATCGCATGAAGAGCTCCTTCACGCTCGCGCGCGCGATCCTGCCGTGGATTCCGCGTCCCGATCTGTGGCTCGTGTTGGATGCGCCTTCCGAGCTCATCAGCTCGCGAAACGCGGAGCTGTCGGCCGAGGAGTCGAGCCGTCAACGCGGGGAGTACCGTCGCTTGCTGCGAGGCTACGAGAACGTGGTCGTCCTCGATGCGCGCTTGCCGCTCGAAAAGATGGTCGCGGCGGCGGAGCGGGCGATCGTCGACCATCTCGAGAATCGCACCGCTGAGCGGCTGCGCCTGCCGCTCGGCGCACCGAAGAATCCCTTTGCGACAGAGGTGCTTCTGTTCTTCTGCCGGCGGCGCATTCCGGTCGTAAGCCGCCTAGTTCGGATTCTGTACAACAGCGACATCTGCTGTCGCCTGCCGACTCATATTTATATGCCGCACCCGTACGGCATCGTGATGCACTCGCAGGCCGCGATCGGCGAGCGCGTAACCGTAATGCAGCAAGTGGCAATCGGCGATAAGGATCAAGGAGAAAGCGTGGCGCCCGTCATCGGCAACGACGTCTATATCGGTGCGGGTGCGCGGGTGCTCGGCGACGTTCGCATCGGGGACGGCGTCACGATCGGCGCGAACGCCATCGTCACGAGGGACATTCCGGCCGGCGTCACGGTCGTAGGGTCGAACCGCATCGTAGAAGCGCCGCAGAGTGCGGCACTCCGCCCGGTCACGAGGCTTCCGGCGGCGGGTATACAGAGGGGCGCCTAGCATGCCCTGCCGCCTGCCGACGGGCGGGCGGAAAAGTGTCTTTCCGACGGTCGCTTGTCGCCGGTCGACTGTCAGCCTATGCAAGTGGTCGTGATTCGCGAAAGCAGGCTTCGTACGATTCGATCATGTACGCCCGACGGCCGTTTCTCTCCCACCGGTCTGTTCGGCTACACTAGTGAGCTTTAACGACCCGCTTCGATCCCACTCTTTCCGACTCCGCATAGGAATTCGCGATCGCAATGAGCGACTCTTTGCGAGCTTTGCTCGAATCGACACCCCTTGGGGCTTCCAACGCTTCTTACGTCGAATCTCTCTACGAGCAGTACCTGGAAGACCCGAGCGCTGTGACCCCGGAATGGCGCGAGTACTTCGCAAGGCTCGGCGCGCGAGGCACTGAAACCGCGCACGCGCCGATTCGGCAAGCATTGGCCGAGCGCGCACGTACTCGAACGACGGCGTTCGCCGCGCCGGCGACGTCGGCTGCGACCGCATCGGATGTCTCCGCGAAGCAAGGTGGCGTCTCGCGCCTCGTGCAGGTGTACTCGAACCGCGGGCATCTGCTCGCGGACATCGACCCGCTCGGGCTGATGCAGCGGCCCGTGCCGCAAGTGCTCGAGCTGCGCCATTTCGGATTGAGCGAAGCGGACCTCGATACCGAGTTCTTCACCGGGAGCCGCGTCGACGCGATCCCGCCGCGTATGAAGCTGCGCGACATGATCGCGCAGCTCCGCCAGATCTACTGCGGAACGATCGGCGCCGAGTTCGCGCACGTGTCGAATTCGACCGAGCGGCTCTGGCTGCAGAATCGTTTCCTCGAAGGGCGCGTACGCCATCGTCTTTCGCTCGACGAGCGCAGGACGCTGCTGCGCCTTCTCACCGCGGCGGAAGGGCTCGAGCTCTATTTCGCGACGAAGTATCCCGCGCAGAAGCGTTTCTCGCTCGAAGGCGGCGATAGCTTGATCCCGATGCTCGACGATCTGATCCAGCAAGGCGGCCGCGCCGGCGTCGAGGAAATCGTGATCGGCATGGCGCACCGCGGCCGATTGAACGTGCTCGTGAACGTCGTCGGAAAGTCCCCGCAGGTCATGTTCTCGGAATTCGAGGGCCACTACGACTCGAATCACATGCAGGGTTCGGGCGACGTCAAGTATCACAAGGGATTCTCGACGGACATTCGCACGCCCGCTGGCAACGTCCACGTGGCGCTCGCGTTCAATCCCTCCCACCTCGAAGTCGTGAATCCGGTCGTCGAGGGCTCCGTGCGGGCCCGCCAGCAGCGCCGCAACGATACTCAGGGCGATAAAGTCGTGCCGGTCCTCATTCACGGCGACGCAGCCTTCGCGGGCCAAGGCGTCGTGATGGAAACCTTGCAGCTCTCGCAGGCGCGCGGTTTCTACACCGGCGGCACGGTGCACATCATTGTCAACAATCAGGTCGGCTTCACGATGTCCGATCCGCGCGATTCGCGCTCGACGCTCTACTGCAGCGACGTCGCGAAAATGATCGAGGCGCCGATCTTCCACGTGAACGGCGACGATCCCGAGGCGGTCCTGTTCGTGACGCGGCTCGCGCTCGACTATCGCATGACGTTCCACAAGGACGTCGTCATCGATCTCGTCTGCTACCGCCGTCGCGGCCATAACGAAGCCGACGAGCCCGCAGCCACGCAGCCGACGATGTACCGGAAGATTCGCGAACAGCCGACGCCGCGCCAGAAGTATGCGGAGCGGCTGATCGCGGAAGGCGTGCTCTCGCAAGCGGAAGCCGATGCGATGGTCGAAACCTATCGCCGCGATCTCGACGAAGGCAAGTCGACCGTGCGCAATTCGCTCGGGATGATCGGCAACAAGCATACGGTCGACTGGACGAAGTTCCAGCTCACCGAGCGTGTCGCGCAGGTGCAGACCGGCGTGCGTATCGAGCTCTTGCGCGAGCTCGGTACGAAGCTGACGACGTTGCCGCCGAACCTTTCGCTTCACCGGCAGGTTGCGAACGTCGTGCACAACCGCGAGAAGATGATCGCGGGGCAGATGCCGCTCGATTGGGGCTGCGCGGAAACGCTCGCGTACGCGACGCTCCTGTGCGAGGGCTTCGAGATTCGCATCGTCGGTCAAGACAGCGGTCGAGGCACGTTCTTCCATCGCCACGCCGTGTGGCACGACCAAAATACGGGCGAGACCTATATTCCGCTCGAGAACGTCGCGCCGAGCCAGCCCCGCTTCACCGTCATCGACTCGCTCTTGTCCGAAGAAGCGGTGCTCGGATTCGAGTACGGCTTCTCGACGACGGAGCCGAACTGCTTGGCGATCTGGGAAGCGCAGTTCGGCGACTTTGCGAACGGCGCACAGGTGATCATCGATCAGTTCATCAGCTCGGGTGAAGCGAAGTGGGGACGTCTCTGCGGCTTGGCGCTCTTCCTGCCGCATGGCTACGAAGGGCAGGGCCCGGAGCACTCGTCCGCTCGACTCGAGCGCTTCCTGCAGCTTTGCGCCGAGCAAAACATGCAGGTCTGCGTGCCGTCGACGCCTGCGCAGATGTTCCACATGCTCCGTCGGCAGATGAAGCAGCCGTTCCGCAAGCCGCTCATCGTGATGACGCCGAAGAGCCTCCTGCGCCACAAGCTCTCGGTGTCCTCGCTCGATGACTTGACGCAAGGCGGCTTCAAGAACGTGATCGATGAGATCGACGACGTGCAGCCCGCGCGAGTGACTCGTATCGTTTTCTGCTCTGGCAAGGTGTATTTCGATCTGCTCGACTCGCGGCGCTCGGACGGCGTGCACAACGTCGCAATCGTTCGTATCGAGCAGCTCTATCCATTCCCGACCGAAGAGTACGCTGCCGTGATCCGCAGATATCCGAAGGCGCGGGAGATCGTGTGGTGCCAGGAAGAGCCGCAGAATCAGGGCAGTTGGTACCAGATCCGTCATCGGCTGCAGGAGCCGCTCACGAAAGAGCAGCAGCTGCTCTACGCGGGGCGTGCGCCCGCTGCGGCGCCCGCGACAGGCATCTATCAGATGCACGTCGAGCAGCAGCTCGGTCTCGTCGACGCAGCGCTGCGCTCGACGAGCACGGAAGAGGCGCTCAGACAAACGACGCGGCTCAAGGCCGCCGGCAAATCGCATTGAGCTAACGGAAAATCTGCATGAGCATCGAAGTCAAAGTTCCGCCACTGCCCGAATCGGTCACCGACGCAACACTCGTGGCGTGGCACAAGAAGCCCGGCGACCCGGTCAAGCGGGACGAGAATCTCGTCGATCTCGAGACCGATAAGGTCGTGCTCGAAGTTCCGGCGCCTGCGGCGGGCGTCATCAAGGAGCTGAAAGTCGAGGACGGCGCGACCGTCACGAGCGGACAAGTGCTCGCGATTCTGGAGGAGGGCGCTGCCGCTGCGCCGAGCGCGCCGGCGGAAAAGGCGAAGCCGGCTGCTCAACCGGAGCCGAAATCCAAAGCGGGCGGCGCTGCGGCCGCGAAGCTCGCACCTGCCGCGAAGCGCATGGTCGAAGAGCACAAGCTCGATGCCGGACAGATCGCCGGAAGCGGGCGCGACGGGCGCGTCACGAAGGGCGATGTGATTCAACACATAGCGCGGGCGCAGGAGCCGCAGCCGAAGCAAGCGAAACCGAGCGTGCCTGGCGCATCGCTGCCTTCGCCGGCCGGTTCGCGCAGCGAGCAGCGCGTGCCGATGACGCGAATGCGAGCACGCATCGCCGAGCGCTTGATTCAGGCGCAGTCGACGGCCGCGATGCTGACGACGTTCAATGAAGTCGACCTGACCGCCGTCAGTGAGATTCGTGCGCGCTACAAAGAGAAGTTCGAGAAGGCGAACGGCGTGAAGCTCGGCTTCATGTCGTTCTTCATCAAGGCGTCCATCGAGGCGCTGCGCAAGTTCCCGGCGGTGAACGCTTCGATCGACGGCAACGACATCGTCTATCACGAGTTCTACGACATCGGTGTCGCGGTGTCGACGGATCGCGGGCTCATGGTGCCCGTGCTGCGCAACGCCGAGAACATGAGCTTCGCGCAAATCGAAGCCGCGATCGGCACGTATGCGCAGAAGGCGCGCGACGGCTCGATCACGCTCGATGAGCTCACCGGCGGCACGTTCACTCTTACGAACGGCGGCGTGTTCGGTTCGCTCATGTCGACACCGATCTTGAATCCGCCGCAGGTCGCCATTCTCGGAATGCACAAGATCCAGGAGCGTCCGATGGTGATCGACGGCGAGATCAAGATCCGCCCGATGATGTATCTCGCGCTCACCTACGATCATCGCATCGTCGACGGCCGCGAATCCGTGCAGTTTCTCGTCGCGATCAAAGAGGCGCTGGAGGATCCAGCGCGGCTGTTGCTACAGCTGTAATAGCAGCAGGGGGTAGTGATCAGGGGTTAGGGGATAGTCAGAAGCTATCCGCTCCACTCTGACTATCCCCTAGCCCCTGAACACTAGCCCCTATCATGAGCGGAGCGGAGATGTCTTCCAGCGAATACGATGTCATCGTCATCGGCGGTGGTCCCGCCGGCTATCCGTGTGCGATTCGCGCCGGTCAGAACAAACTCAGCGTTGCTTGCATCGACGAGTGGCGCAACAAAGATGGCTCGTACGCTTTCGGCGGCACGTGCTTGAACGCAGGGTGTATTCCGTCCAAGGCGCTGCTCGAGTCCACGGAGCTGTATCACCGTGCTCAGCACGAGTTCGCGGTACACGGGATCAAGATCGGCGATGTCTCGGTCGATGTCGCGGCGATGCAGAAGCGTCGCGCGCAGATCGTCAAGCAATCCACTTTGGGGATCGCGGCCTTGTTCAAGGCTGCCGGCGTCACGGGACTCCAAGGTCACGGGAAGCTCCTGAGCGGCAACCGCGTCGAATACACGGACAAGGACGGCAAGAAGCAAGAGCTGACCGCGAAGCACGTCGTGCTCGCAACGGGGTCGGCACCGACGGAGCTCAAGAGCCTGCCGTTCGACGGCAAGGACATCGTGGATTCGTGGGGTGCGCTCGAGTTCGACGCCGTGCCGAAGCGGCTGGGCGTCATCGGTGCGGGCGTGATCGGGCTCGAGCTCGGGAGTGTCTGGCGGCGACTCGGTGCGGAAGTAGTCGTATTGGAAGCGCTCGATACGTTCCTGCCCGTGGCGGATGGTGCGGTCGCGAAAGAAGCACTCAAGCACTTCAAAAAGCTCGGTTTGGACATCCGTCTCGGTGCGAAGGTCGCCGGTGCGGAAAGGACGAAGACGGGACTTGCTCTCAAGTACGCGGATGCAAGCGGCGAGCAGCGCGTCGAAGTGGACAAGGTCGTCGTTGCGATCGGCCGCCGGCCTTACTCGAAGGACCTGCTGGGCGACGGCACAGGCGTGCAGGTCGATGAGCGCGGTTTCGTCAAGGTCGATGACGACTGCAGAACGAACGCGCCGAACGTGTGGGCAGTCGGCGATCTCGTGCGCGGCCCCATGCTCGCGCACAAAGGCAAGGAAGAAGGCGTGATGGTCGCCGACCTCATTGCGGGCAAGGTCGCCGAAGTGAATTACAAAGCGATTCCCTCCGTCATCTACACCGCGCCGGAGATTGCATGGGTCGGGCAAACCGAAGAAGAGGTCAAGAAGAGCGGCCGGCCGTACAAGACCGGCTCGTTCCCGTTCCTTGCGAGCGGCCGTGCGCGTGCGATGGAGGCGACGGCGGGCTTCTGTAAGGTGGTCTCGGCGTCAGATGACGATGAGATCCTGGGTGTGCACATCATCGGTCCGATGGCGGGAGAGCTGATCGCCGAAGCAGTCCTTGCGATGGAATACTCGGCGAGCACAGAGGACATCCAGCGTACGATGCATGCGCATCCGACGCTTTCGGAAGCGCTGCATGAAGCCGCGTTGAACGCGGACAAGATCGCAATCGATTTTCCCAACCGCTGAAGCTCAGGCTGTAGGCTGTAGGCTGTAGCCAGAAAGAAGAGCGCGGCGAGCGATCTCCAGTCCGCAGTCATGCAATCCATCGCCAATCCCGATGCTCTGCTCGCGCGCGAGTTGGGCGTTCGCCAGTTCGCGGCCAACATCTTCAACTACGTCGTCGGCAGCGGCATCTTTCTCTTGCCCGCGACCGCAGTGCTCGCGCTCGGCACCGCTGCTCCGCTTGCGTATGTCGCTTGCGGCACCGTCATCGGCCTCGTCGCGCTGTGTTTCGCCGAGAACGGTAGCCGAATCGGGGCCACGGGCGGGTCCTACGCTTACGTCGAGACCGCGATGGGCCCGATGTTCGGGTTTCTCGCCGGGTGCCTGGTCTTTACGACGGGGCTGTTCGCGGCCTCGGGGATTCTCAACGGTTTCGTTGAATCCCTGTTGGCATTGTTCAGCTTCGCGGTGCCGGTCTGGGTCGCGAAATTGCTGATCGTTCTGTTCGTTGGAACGTTGGTGGCGATCAACCTGCGAGGGGTGCGGCAAAGCGCTCGCGTCCTCGAGACGATCACGCTGATCAAGCTGCTGCCGTTGCTCCTATTCGTCGGCATCGGCCTGTTCTTCGTGACGCCCTCGAATCTCACTTGGACGAACGTGCCCGGCGTCGGCACCGTGCTCGGCTCGGCCGGCATCATGATCTTTGCGTTCTCAGGCATCGAAGGCGCGACGATACCGAGCGGCGAGGTCAAGAACGTGTCGCGAACCGTGCCGCTCGCCATCTTCCTCGCGCTCGGCGGCATCACGCTGCTCTACCTGGCCATTCAATTCGTGGCGCTCGGAATTATGGGCCTCGATCTCGCGCAAACGGGCCGCACGCCGTTGGCCGAAGCGGCAGGCATCGCCCTGGGACCGAGCGCTCGCACGATCATGATCGCGGCGGCGGTCGTCTCGATGTTCGGCTATCTGAGCGCCAATATGCTCTCCGAGCCGCGCGGGCTGTTTGCCTTGAGTCGCGATCGATTCCTGCCGCGCGCGCTGACGGCAGTCCACCCGGTGTTCCGAACGCCGAACGTTGCGATCGTCGTGTACGGCGTCTTGGCCGCGTTTTTCGCGCTCGTCGGGACCTTCGAGTGGTTGGCGCGATTCTCGAATCTTGCGGCGCTGTCGCTCTATTTTCTTTGCGCCGTATCGACACTGCTCCTGCGCCGGCGCAACGTGCGCAGCGACGGCGATCCTTTCGTCATTCCCGGCGGTCCGCTCGTCCCCGTGCTGGCGTGCGTTGCCGTCGTCTGGCTGGGATTCGAAACGATACGCAACGAGGCCGAAGGCGGCATCACGCAGCTCTACGCGCTCCTCGTCACCTTCGCAATGATCTTCACGCTCTACGGCATCCGCGCGGTTCGCCTGAAGAGCACTGGGCGTTAGTCTCAAACGATTCTCGCAGACGCCGAGTTGGGCCAGGGGAGGGGCCAAAACCAAAAAGATCTCTCGCGGCGGCGCGGCGGCGCGGCGAAGATTCGAGAAAACAAGATGTGCCCGCCCGCAGCGCTCGGACCGTCGATAGATGCATTGAAGCGACTTGATTAGCGTCCTTCTTCTTCTTCTTCTTCTTCGTCTTCGCCGCGCCGCCGCGCCGCCGCGAGAAATTTTTCTTGCTTGTTCCGAAGCCCTGCTCGACAGCGGCTCGCTTTCCGGTCAATCGCACGAACAGTCGGCTTCTCGGCAAGACGCGTGTTCTTAAACCCGCCGGCTCGCGCTCAACACGTTCGGCAGTCCCTGGATGCGTGCGAGCACGCGGGAGAGCTCTTCGAGATCGCCTACCGTGATCTTCAAGTTCATGTCCGCGATGCCGTCCGCGTCGTGGGTGAGCGTGTTCATTCCCTGAATGTTGATCTTCATGTCCGCGAGCACGGCGGTGATGTCCCGCAGCAGTCCGCGGCGATCGAAGGCTCGAACGTTGACGTCGACCGGGAAGGTCCGGTCGCGAGCGTTGCCCCAATCCACGGCGATGACGCGCGCGGGCTGCGAAGACTCCAAGCGCTTCAAGTTCGCGCAGTCCGCCCGGTGGATGCTCACGCCGCGTCCGAGCGTGATGTAGCCCGCGATCGGCTCCGGCGGCACGGGTCCGCAGCAGCGCGCGAAGTGCGACAAGAGATCGCCGACGCCTTCGATCGTGATGCCCCGCGCATCTTTGGGTAATGGAGCCGGCCGCCGCGGAATGGGGGACGGCAGCTCCTGGGGCTTCGCGCGTCGTTGAATCGCGCCCGTGATCTGCGCGACGTTGATGTCGCCTTCGCCGATCGCGAGGTAGAGCTGCTCCGCGTTCTGCAAATTGAATTCGCTGATGAGCTCCGGCAGGGTCACCGAGTGAATCGCGAGCCGCTGCAGCTCTCGTTCGAGGATTTGTTTTCCTTGCGTGCGGTTCTGCTCTTCGTCGAGCTTGCGGAACCACGCGCGAACCTTGCTCCGATTGCGCGGCGACACCAGGTACCCGAGCGAGGGTACGAGCCAGTCGCGGCTCGGATTCAACTGCTTGCCGGTGATGATCTCGACTTGGTCGCCGTTTTGCAGCGGTTGATTGAGCGGCACCATGCGTCCGTTGACCTTCGCGCCGCGGCAGCGATGGCCCAGATCGGTGTGCAACTGGTACGCATAGTCGAGCGGAGTCGCTCCGCGCGGCAGATCGATGACCTCGCCGCGCGGCGACAACGCGTACACCCGATCCTCGAACAATTCGGAGCGCACGCGCTCGAGAAAGTCGCCTTCGCTTTCGGCGTCGCGGTCGCCGGGCTCGAGGAGTTGGCGCAGCCAGACGATCTTCTGTTCGTACGCCGCGGTCGTGCGCCCGCCTTCCTTGTACTTCCAATGTGCCGCGACGCCGAGCTCCGCGTGCTCGTGCATCTCGCGGGTGCGGATCTGAATTTCCACCGGCAGCTTGCCGGGTCCGATCACGGCGGTATGCAACGATCGATAAAAATTGTCCTTCGGCGTCGCGATGTAGTCGTCGAACTCGCCCGGGATGTAGTGCCAGAGGCCGTGCACGATGCCGAGCACCGCATAGCAGTCGGCAATCGTGTCGACGAGCACTCGGATCGCGCGAATGTCGTAGAGCTGATCGAACGACAAGCCCTTGCGCTGCATTTTGCGCCAGATGCTGTAGATGTGTTTCGGCCGCCCGGCCACCTCCGCCTTGATGCCGGCCTTGTGAAGCTCGTTCTCGAGAATGCGCACGACTTCTTCGATGTAGCGCTCCCGATCGACGCGTTTCGCCGCGAGCCAGCCGGCAACGCGCTTGTAGTTTTCGGGATCGATATAGCGGAAGCTCAGGTCCTCCAGTTCCCACTTGAGCTGCCAAACGCCGAGACGGTTCGCGAGCGGGGCGTAAATCTCGCGCGTCTCATACGCAATCTGTTCGCGCTGTTCGGGCGGGGCGTCTTTAGACTCTCGGAGCAGATGCAGCTGCGCTGCGAGCTTGATGAGAAGCAGGCGCGGATCCGTGACGATCGCGAGCAGCATCTTGCGCAGCCCCTCTGCCTGATTCGCCGACAGCGCGCCCGAGCTCTTTGAAGGGGTTGCAACACTGAGCGTGCCGAGCCGCTGCAGTTCGCCGGCGATGCGCGCGGCATTCGGGCCGCCGAGCTCGGCCGCGCGCTCGGCGCTGATCGCTCCGGCGTCGACCAGGGGAAAGAGTAGGGCGCCCGCGAGGATTTCCTCATCGTCGGTCAATCCGGCGACGATTGCCGCGATCGCTTCGCCCCGAGCGATGATTTCGGGCGCGAGATCGCGTTCGGCGCGAAGCCGCTCCGCAAGGCCGTTGCGCCGGGAGGGATCGCGCGCCGCACGGAAGGGCGAATCGTTGTGCGTGTCGGCGCTTTGCATCGCGTAAACCTGGTGCCTGCTTGCGGCGGTTTCCCGTATCATACCGGCCCGTCATATCCGAATCAGAGGCCAGAACTCCTTGCGCAGACTGCGGCGGCCGCACAGTCTTGCATCGCTGACGATGCCCTCTCGCGAGGGCGTATTGCCGGCTCAGGTTCGTATCTTGGGGCTCGATCCGGGATCCCAACGTACTGGGTACGCCGTCATCGAAGTCAACGGCTCGAAGCTCGCCTATCTCGTGAGCGGCGCGATCAAGACGACGGGCGACTGCCTTGCGGAAAAGCTGCAGGAAATCTTTGCGTGTGTCGATCGGTTGACGAACGAGTTTCGGCCCGACGAGGTCGCGATCGAGCGCGTGTTCATGCATCGCAATGCCGACAGCGCCTTGAAGCTGGGCCAGGCTCGGGGCGCCGCCTTGAGCGGTACGTTCGCCGTGCGGCCGCGCGTGTTCGAGTATGCGCCGCGCGAGGTGAAGCTCGCGGTCGTCGGGACGGGCGGTGCGCAGAAAGAGCAGGTTCAGCTCATGGTCAAACGTTTGTTGCAGCTCACGGGTCCGCTCACCGAGGATGCCGCGGACGCGCTCGCGATCGCCCTGTGCCATGCGCATTCGCGCAAAGTCCGCACGTTGGTTTCCTTCGCCGCAGGCGGGGCTCGATGATCGGGTTCCTCCGCGGCAAGCTCGCTGCGAAACACCCGCCGCAGCTCGTCGTCGATGTCGGCGGGGTCGGGTACGAGCTCGAAGCCCCGATGTCGACGTTCTACGGTTTGCCCGCGACCGGATCCGAAGTCAGCCTGTTTACGCATCTCGTCGTGCGCGAGGACGCGCACATCCTATTTGCCTTCGGGACGGAACGGGAACGGCGGCTTTTTCGCGAATTGCTCAGGGTTTCGAATGTCGGACCGAAGCTCGCGCTCTCGCTTCTTTCGGGCATGAACGTCGATAGCTTTCTCGCCTGCATCGAAGCACAAGACGTGGACTCGCTCGTGCGGATACCCGGCGTCGGGCGCAAGACAGGCGAGCGGCTCGTCGTCGAGATGCGCGATCGCATCAAGGCGTTCGGCCAGCTCGCGGGCGGGATTTCAGCGCCGGCGGGCATGACGGCCGAGAGCGCGGCGGGACCGCAAGGCGAAGCGTTCAGCGCGCTCGTCGCGCTCGGCTACAAGCCGGCGGAGGTCGTGCGCTTGTTGAAGAACGTCGATGAATCCGCGAAGACGACCGAAGAGATTATCCGTCGGGCGCTGCAAGC
>JBDZVE010000021.1:26824-47645 GCA_040255535.1 Lysobacterales bacterium
GTGAATGGCGGATGGCGGACGGCGGACGGTGAACGCGCGCGGATGCGCGCTTCTTGTTCTGGCTACAGCCTACAGCCTACAGCCTACAGCCTATGCTAGAGCACGATCGCATCGTCTCCGCCGGCGCGCAGGGTGAGGAAGAGGCCTTCGATCGCGCCGTGCGCCCCAAGCGGCTTGCCGAGTACGTCGGCCAGTCTGCGGTGAGGACGCAAATGGAGATCTTCATCGAGGCGGCGCGCAACCGGCGCGAAGCGCTCGATCACGTGCTGATCTTCGGACCGCCGGGTTTGGGCAAGACGACCCTTGCCAACATCATCGCGAACGAGCTCAACGTCAGCCTCAAGCAAACGTCCGGTCCGGTGATCGAGCGCGCCGGCGATCTCGCCGCGTTGCTTACGAACTTGCAGCCTAACGACGTGCTGTTCGTCGATGAGATCCATCGCTTGAGCCCGGTCGTCGAGGAGATCCTCTATCCGGCGATGGAGGATTTTCAGCTCGACATCATGATCGGCGAAGGGCCGGGCGCTCGTTCGATCAAATTGGATCTGCCGCCGTTCACCTTGGTGGGTGCAACGACCCGGGCGGGCCTGTTGACATCTCCACTCCGAGATCGCTTCGGCATCGTGCAGCGGCTCGAGTTCTATGACCATGGGGAGCTGCAGCGGATCGTGACCCGATCGGCTTCCATTCTGGGCGTGCCGACGGATGCGGGCGGAGCCGCCCGCATCGCGCAGCGTTCCCGCGGTACGCCGCGTATCGCGAACCGACTGCTGAGGCGTGTGCGCGACTACGCGGAAGTGAAAGCCGGCGGGCGGATCACGGACGAAGTCGCTCAGGCCGCGCTCGATATGTTGGACGTCGATCCGCTCGGATTCGACATCATGGACCGCAAGCTCTTGTTGACGATCATCGAGAAGTTCGATGGCGGTCCGGTCGGCGTCGAGAGTCTCGCGGCGGCGCTCGGCGAAGAGCGCGGCACGATCGAAGATGTGATCGAGCCGTTCCTCATCCAGCAAGGTTTCCTGATGCGCACTGCAAGGGGCCGCGTCGCGACCCGCAATGCCTATCAGCACTTCGGGCTCAAGGTGCCGGAGCGAGGCGGAACGGGGGACATGTTTAGCAATGGCTGAAGCGGGGCTGGTGATGCGCGTTGCTTGCTCGGGCTACGGGCTACGGGCTACGGGCTACGGCCAGAGCGCGCGCATGCGCGCTTCTTGCTTGGGCTACGGGCTACGGGCTACGGGCGACGGCCAGACCGCGCGCATGCGCGCTTCTTGCTCTGGCTACGGGCTACGGCCTACAGCCTACAGCCTAAGAAGAGTGAACGGCATCCGCCGGTCACCATGGATGTGCTCATGAGCACATCCCCATTCGCGGTCCCTGTCCGCATCTACTGGGAGGACACGGATGCCGGCGGCATCGTCTATTACGCGAACTATTTCAAGTTCATGGAGCGGGCGCGGACCGAGTGGTTGAGGGCGCTCGGGGTCGAGCAGGAGCAGTTGCGCGTGGAACACGGGCGCTTGTTCGTTGTCGTTGATGCGGAGGCGCATTTCCGGCGGCCGGCGCGGTATGGGGAATTGCTGCACGTGACGTGCGAGATCGCCGAGACCGGACGGGCGAGTCTCACGTTCAAACAGGAAATCTTCAGACAAGGCGTGGGTGGCGAGTTGTTGTTGGACGGGCGCGTGCGCGTTGCGTGTCTCGATGCGCAGAATTTTCGGCCGAGACCGTTGCCGGATCGGCTACTCGAGGAGAAGGGCGAATGGCGAACAATCTGAACCCCCTGGAGCTCGTGCTCCAGGCGAGCCTGATCGTGCAGCTCGTGCTGGTGCTGCTGTTGCTGGCTTCGATCGTCTCGTGGGCGATCATGTTGAGAAAGCGCTCCGAGCTCCGTCGCGCGCGCGGCGATGCAGACCGCTTCGAAGAAGTGTTCTGGTCCGGCGGCGATTTGAGCGCGATGTTCCGCTCGATCGATCAGAGCCGTCGCTTGACGAAAGGGATGGAGGCCATCTTCGAGCAGGGTTTTCGCGAGTTCACGCGCATGCGCCAGCATGGCGTGAGTCCCGCGGAGCTCATCGAAGGCGCGCGGCGAGGCATGCGCGTCGCGCTCCTCCGTGAAAGCGATCGGCTCGAGCACAGCTTATCGATGCTGGCGACGGTGGGCTCGACGAGTCCCTATGTCGGACTCTTCGGCACGGTGTGGGGCATCATGAACGCGTTCCACGGTCTCGGGAACGTCCAGCAGGCGACCCTCGCGATGGTCGCGCCAGGCATTGCCGAAGCATTGATTGCGACCGCGATGGGTCTGTTCGCCGCCATTCCCGCAGTCATCGCGTACAACCGTTACGCCGATCAGGTGAGCCGCATCGAGCTTCGCTACGACACGTTCGTCGAAGAGCTCTCGTCCATCTTGCAGCGGCACGCCACGATGCCGCGCTCGAGCCAGGGCACCGCCACGGCGGGAGCACACGCATGACGCCCTCGCCGACTCGCCGTTCGCGGCGCCTCATGGGCGAGATCAACGTCGTTCCGTACATCGACGTGATGCTCGTGTTGCTCATCATATTCATGGTGACCGCTCCGCTGCTCACTCAAGGCATCAAGGTCGATCTTCCGAAGGCCGGTGCCGAGCCCCTCCCCGAGGACATGAACAAGCACCAGCCTTTGGTGCTGAGCGTCGATGTGGAGGGTCGCTACTATTTGAACATCGGGGGCGATGAGAAAGAGCCCATCGACGCCGAGGCGGTCGTGCAGCGCGTTTCCGCCGTGCTCAGGCGCGAGCCGAAAACAGCAGTGCTCGTGAAGGCGGACCGCGCCGTTCCGTACGGCAGCGTCGTCGAGGGCATGGTGCTGCTCCAGGAGTCCGGCGCCGAAAAGGTCGGGTTCATCACGGATCCGCGCGATACCGATCCTCGCCGAGGCAATCGCTGAGCCTGATGCTCGACTTCTTGCGCCAATACTGGGCCTACCTTCTTGGGGCGTTGCTGCTGCACGTTCTGTTCGCCGGCCTATTCGGTCTGACGATGATTCAGTTGTCCCGCAACGCGCCTGAGCCGCAGCTTGCGATCCAAGCGGTCGTCGTCGATCAATCGATGCTCGGGAATTCGAGCCGCGAGCGTGAGCGTGCGCGCGAGCAGGAGCGGCTGCGCCAACAGCGCGAAAAGGAGCTGGCCGCGGAGCGCGAGAAGCAGCTTGCCGAACAGCGCCGCTTGGAAGAACAAGTCGTGCAGCAGGAGGCGCAGCGGCGGGCCGAGCGTGAGCGTCAGGCGGAGCAACAAAGGCGCTTGGAAGAGGAGCAACGACGCCAAGCGGAGGAGCAGCAGCTTCGGCAACGCCAAGAAGAGCAGCGCCGACGCGAGGCCGAGGCGGAGAAGCGGCGTGCGGCCGAAGCCGAACGCAAACGCGCCGAGGAGATCAAGCGCAAGCAGGAAGAGGACGCGAAAAAGCGCCGCGCCGCCGAAGAGGCGCGCGCCCAGGCCGCACGCGAGGAGGAACTTCGTCGTCAGCTTGCGGCCGAAGAGGAGCTCATGGAGGCGCGAGGCTCCTCCGCGATGTCCGCGTACGCTGCGCTCATCAAACAACACGTGGAGCGCCGCTGGATCAAGCCGCCCTCGACGCGGGCCGACCTCGAGTGTCAAGTGAGGGTCGTCCAAGCCCCGGGAGGCGCGGTATTGTCGGCGGAGGTGACCCGCTGCAACGGCGACTCCGCCGTCAAACAATCTATCGAAACGGCGGTCATGCGGTCCTCGCCGTTGCCGCCGCCGTCGGATCCGCGGCTATTCGAACGTACTTTGCTGCTCGTGTTCAAAGCAGAAGATTGAGAGAGGAGACTGGTTGCATGATGAAAGCTCTCTTGAGGATCGGCGGCTGCGCACTGCTGCTGCTCATCGCGACGAGCGCGCGTGCGCAACTCGTAATCGAGATCACACGCGGGCAAGAGGACGCGGTGCCGATTGCGATCGTACCGTTCGGGTGGGAAGCGACGGGCGCGGCGCCGTTCGATGTCGCCGAAGTGGTCGCGGCCGATCTCAAGCGAAGCGGCCGGTTTGCGCCGCTCGATCGCAAGGACATGATCGATCGACCCACGCGAGGCGATCAGATTCGCTTTCAGGACTGGCGCTATCTCAAGAGCGACTTCATCGCCGTCGGGCGGCTGATTCCGGATGGCTCGGATCGATATGCAGCGGAGTTCGAGCTGTACAACGTGCTGACCGGCCAGCGGCTGACGGGACATCGTTTGACCGCCTCGACTTCATCGCTTCGCGCGATGGCACACCGCGTGTCGGACATCATTTTCGAGCAGCTCACGGGCATTCGCGGAGCGTTCTCCACGCGCATCGCCTTCATTACCGTGGAAGGCTCGCCTCCGCAGCAGCGCTACAAACTGATCGTTGCGGACGCGGACGGCGAGAACCAGCAGGTCATCACGAGCTCGAACGAGCCGCTCATGTCGCCCGCGTGGTCGCCGGACGGCGAGAGCATTGCGTACGTCTCGTTCGAGAACAAGGTTTCCGCGATTTACGTGCAAACATTGCGTACGGGCGAGCGCCGGCGAGTCTCCGCGCGTTCCGGCATCAACGGAGCGCCCGCGTGGTCGCCCGACGGGCGCACGCTTGCGCTGACGCTCTCGCGCAAGGATGGCGACGTCGATGTCTACACGTTGCGGCTCTCCGACCAAACCCTCACGCGCATGAGCTTCGATCCCGGCATCGATACGGAACCGACCTGGTCGGCTGACGGTCGCAAGCTTTACTTCATGTCGGATCGCGCGGGCGGGCCGCAGATCTACGAGGTGGACGTGAGCCAACCGAACCGCGCGACGCGCGTGACCTTCGAAGGGAGCTACAACGCGCGGCCGCGCTTGTCGCCCGACGGCAAACGACTCGCCGTCGTGCATCTCGATCGCGGCAATTTCCGAATCGCGACCGTCGATCTTGCGTCCAAGGCCGTTCACGTATTGACGGATGGGCGGCAGGACGAAAGTCCGAGCTTCGCGCCGAACGGAGCGACGCTCATTTACGCGACGCAGGATCGAGGCCGCGGCGTGCTTGCGACGGTCTCGACCGACGGTCGCGTCCAGCAGAAGCTGGCGGCGAGCAGCGGCGATGTACGCGAGCCGGCGTGGTCGCCGTTTCCGCCCGATTCGCGATCCGGACCGTGAGTGATCGTGTAAACGTGCAGCGGGCGAAGCGCCGAGCGCCATTGTCGTGGTCGCATCGGGCCGCTTGTGGCAGAATTTCGCGGGATTCCGCGCTGAGCAGAGTGTCTATCGCGACCCAGGTTCTTTGCCGGTCGCATCGTCGGTGTTCTTTCATCTAGGAGAACGGAATGCGTGTAGCGCAGCTTTTGCTGATCGTGATGAGCGGCCTGGCACTCGCCGGGTGCCCGAAGAAGCCGCAGACGGTCCCCGAGAGTCAAACGCCGGAAGAAGTGGGCGGCGCCCAGACCGGCGGATCGCTCGACAGCGAGGTCTCGGGCGGCGCCTTGAGTGCCGAACAAGCCGCGCTTCAGGAAGCTCAGCGCGTGGGCACGGTCGTCTATTTCGACTACGATCGGGCCGAGATCAAGCCGGAGTTCATTCCGATCATCGCCGCACATGCGAAGTACCTGAACGGCGATGCGAATCGGCGCGTGCGTCTCGAGGGACATTCGGACGAGCGGGGCTCGCGCGAGTACAACATCGGGCTCGGCGAGCGTCGTGCGCAAGCCGTGCGCCGTGCGCTGATGCTGCAAGGAGTCACCGACGCGCAGATCACGACCGTGAGCTATGGCGAAGAGCGTCCGGCGGTGCGGGGGAGCGATGAGTCCGCGTACGCCAAGAATCGCCGAGTCGAGCTCGTCTACTCGCGTTGAGCATCACGGGACGCACTATGAAGCTGCACGCATTCATTTCACGATCACTGGCGCCGCTCGTTGCGTGCGCGCTGCTCGCCGGTTGTGCCAGCACGCCGCCCGAAGAGGATCCCGTCGTGCAAAAGCTCACGGAGCTCGATGGACGGCTGCTCCGGATCGAGCGCGTCCTCGCGAACCAGAGCTTGCTCAGCCTGTCCCAACGCATCGACGAGGCGAATGCGGAGGTGCGCGTGCTGCGCGGACAGCTCGATGAGCTGCAGCACTCGCTCAACCAGACGCAGGATCAGCAGCGCCAGATGTATGCGGACGTGGATCGACGCTTGGCGGCTGTCGAAGGGGGTGCGGGTGCGGGCGCAGCCGCGCCTTCGAGCGGCGCGTCGGGCTTGCCGATCCCACAGGGAGACGATCGGGCGAACTATCAAGCGGCGTTCGATCTGCTGAAGGACGGCAAGTATCAGGAAGCGATCAGCGGTTTCTCGCAATTCCTGACCACGTTTCCGGATAGTGGCCTCGCCGACAATGCGCAGTACTGGCTCGGCGAGGCGCACTACGTGACCCGTCAATTTCCCGAAGCGCTTCGTCATTTTCAGGCCGTCGTCGATAAGTATCCGGACTCGCGCAAGATCCCGGATGCCTTGCTCAAGATCGGCTACTGCAATTACGAGCTGAAGAACTACCAGGCTGCGCGCTCGGCGCTCGGCCAGGTGGTCTCACGCTTCGGCGACACGACCGCCGCCCGACTCGCGGCGCAGCGGTTGACGAAGATGGAGAGTGAGGGCAGATGAGACGAGGGGTGACCGGCGTGGCGAGGTGATTGGATGAGGACGTCAGAGCGGCGCAGCGCGAGCTCCGACGGCCTCACTCCAGCGCTCGCCATCCGTCGCGGACCGCAATGGTCACACCGTCCCCCAAGATCGAGAGCTCAGTCGGCGATCTGCCGATCGCCGCGCGCGTCAAGATCACCGAAATCTTCTTGTCTATTCAGGGCGAGGCGGACAGCGTGGGGTGGCCTACGGTGTTCGTTCGCCTCACCGGTTGTCCGCTCCGCTGCCAATACTGCGATACTGCGTACGCGTTCCATGGCGGCGAGTGGATGTCGATCGACGCCGTAGCGGAGCGCGTAGACTCCTTCGGCACGCGCCATGTCTGCGTGACCGGAGGCGAGCCGCTCGCGCAAAAAGGTTGCCTTGCGCTGCTCGTGCGCCTCTGCGATGCCGGCTATCGCGTCTCGCTCGAAACGAGCGGCGCGATGGACGTGTCGAACGTCGACGCGCGAGTGATCCGTGTCGTCGACGTGAAGACGCCGGGAAGCGGGGAAGCCGCGCGCAATCGACTGGAAAATCTCGAGCTGCTGCGTCCCGAGGAGCAGGTGAAGTTCGTCATCTGCAATCGCTCGGATTTCGAATGGTCGCGCGAGCTCGTGTTTGCGCGCCGATTGCACGAGCGTTGCACGGTCTTGTTCAGCCCGAGCGCCGGTCAACTCGAAGCGCGCGAGCTCGCGCAGTGGATACTCGACGAGCGGCTCCCCGTGCGCTTTCAAGTTCAACTGCACAAGTATCTATGGGGCGATACGCCCGGGCATTGACCGGCACTGAGAAGGACGCTCGCCCTGCCGTCAACCGTCAACCGTCGACCCATGTCCATCAGTACTCCAGCAAAGAAAGCCGTCGTACTCGTTTCCGGCGGTCTCGATTCGGCAACGACGCTCGCGATCGCGCGCGACCAGGGGCATGAATGTTTCGCGCTGAGCGTCGACTACGGTCAGAGACACCGTGCCGAGCTCGATGCGGCAGCCCGAGTGGCGCAGGCCCTGGGCGCCGTGGCGCATCGCACGCTGCGCGTCGACTTGGGAGACATCGGCGGCTCCGCACTGACGGACGCGACGATTGCGGTGCCGGAGGCGCCGCAGGTCGGTATCCCGATCACCTATGTGCCGGCGCGCAATACGGTCATGCTTTCATTTGCGCTCGGCTGGGCCGAAGTGCTCGAGGCCCCGACGATCTTCATCGGTGTGAACGCCGTCGATTACTCAGGCTATCCGGATTGTCGTCCGGTGTTCATCGAGGCTTTCGAGCGCGTCGCGAATCTCGCGACGAAAGCCGCGGTGGAGGGCACGTTGAAGTTTCGCGTGTCGGCGCCGCTCATCGATCTGACGAAGGCCCAGATCATCCAACGCGGTGTGGCGCTCGGTGTGGATTATGCGCTGACGGTCTCGTGCTATCAGGCCGATGAGAGCGGCCGTGCCTGCCGCAAGTGCGATGCCTGCCGCCTACGCAGCGAGGGCTTTCGCGCGGCCGGTCTCCCGGATCCAACACGGTACTTCCGGTAAATCGCGCCGATGCCGATGATCGCGGCCGCAGGTTTCTGTATCATGCGCGCCCTTCACCAGGGCGCTGTGCGCTGGGCTCTGCTGCGGAGGCGATCTCCTCATCTCCTTAGAGCTCAGCGCCCAGGGCTGCTTCCGGGTCGGTAGCTCAGTCGGTAGAGCACTGGACTTTTAATCCATTGGTCGTGGGTTCGATTCCCACCCGACCCACCATCTAAGATCTTTATGCGGGTTGCCCAGCGATCCGCCGTCTGCCTTGGAGGCATGGAGAGGCTCTCGTTGCTCGTAGCATTGCGCACGCCATTCGAGTCTCTTGTGCTCCGGCGGCGCAGCGACTATTGTCAAACGTGTCGCTCAGGGATTAGATGAATTTGGACGAAAAGGATAGCGAAATCAGTAACCTACCAGGTTTTCTGCACGTTTATTGGCATGATCGAATCCACCCGCGCCGCGCCTCCGGTTGGAGAAGGCTATCCGCTTGGGCTTGCGGCGGCTCCCTTCGCCGATACGGCTGACGAAGCATTCTTCTTTCCGAGCGAACAGCATCTGCGTGCGCTCGAATTCATGGGGCACTCGCTTTGGACGCGCACCCGCGTCGGCGTCGTTATCGCCGAGCACGGTTGCGGTAAGAGCTACCTCCTGCGGCGGCTGCTCGCGCAGCTCGACGATCGGATCGTCGCGGCCGCCGTGCAGCGCGAGCAGATCGGCCCGCGCGAATTCCTGCTCGAGATCCTGCGGCAGTTCGGCATGCCGCTCGATGAGGAGGACAAAACCGACCGCCGCCGATTGCTGGAGCGCTTCCTCAATCACCAGGCCACGATTGGGCGCGTATGCCTGCTCGCCGTGGAAAATCCGCAGAGCATGCACCCCTCCGTGCTCGAGGAGCTGCGTTGCCTTGCTTCCCTCGAGGTGGAGGGACAACCGGCTCTCAAGCTCCTGTTGCTTGGGCAGCCGTCGCTCGAGCTCGTGCTCGCGTCTCCTCGGATGAGTGAGCTCTTCAGCTCGAACGTGCCGAGCTTCGTGCTCGCGCCGTTCACGGAGGATCAGACCGCGGCGTATGTCGCGCACCGCTTGCGTGCGGCGGGCGCCGCGAATCCGGACGCGTTGATGCCGCACACGCTGATGCGCCAGATCCATGCTTGTACGCGCGGCATGCCCGGCCGCATCAATCAGATCTGCGAGCGTGCACTTGCGATTGCCGCCGACGCCGGCGATACCCTGATCGGCGCGCGTGCCTTGGATGAGGCGATCGAGCAGCTCGGTTGGCAGGACCGGCGGTTGCCCGCCGCAATGGTCGATGAGGCGGCCGCGCCCGAAGGCGTTCCGTCCCCGGCAAAACTTGTGATCTCGATGCAGGGCATGGTCGATCGAGAGGTTCCGCTCGCCGCGAGCCGGATTCTCCTCGGCAGGGGAGAAGAAGCGGATGTGCGGATCGATTCCGTCTTCGTCAGCCGCTATCACGCCTTGATCGTCCGGGACGGCGGCGAGGATCTGCTGCTCGATCTTGGAAGCACGAACGGCGTGCTCGTGAATTCCCGCCGTCTCGTGCGCCGCCGGCTACGGCACCGGGATCTCATCCAGATCGGGCCCGCTCGCGTGGCCTATATCAACGAGCACGCCCAAGGCCCGCAGCTCGATCCGAGCGAAACGCTGTGTTTGGCGCGTCCGGGCATGCCCCCCGTCGCGGCGGGCGAAGAAGACTCGAGCACGCTCATCGCATTCGGGCGCATCGACATGCCTCAGCAGGGTTGAGCTGGCGGGCCGAGCTTCCGAGCAGCGATGCGCGTCCGCAGCGCGCCGAGTCAGGCGCCGACCCGCCAAAAACTGCCGCATTCGCGCGAACTTGCCGCGTTTCGTTCCGGCCAGTAGAGTGTCGACCTCCCGACGTCCTCGCGCGCTCAACGGACAGTTCCGCTTTCCGTGTTGACTGGCTCGTGTCACTGGCCGTACACGAGCACGGGCGCTTGTGTCGTCCCAATCGGCAAGCGTGTGGCGCACGACGCGTTCGGTCGACCCACAAGGCTAAAGAGTCAAGATAAAGAGTGTTGAGAGTGGAGCGTTGGCGCGTTCATAAGTTCGGCGGGTCGAGTGTCGCGGATGCAGTGTGCATGGAGCGAGTCGCCCGCATTCTCGAATCCGATCCGCATCCCAGGCTCGCCATTGTGCTGTCTGCCTGCAAGGGTGTTACGGATGCTTTGCTCAATCTCGTGATCGCCGCAGAGCGCCACGACGATTCGTTGACCGCACGAATCGAGGAGCTCGAGTCGAGGCACCGTCAGATTGCGCAAACATTGCTCTCGGAGAAGGCATGCAACGAATACCTCGAGGCCTTCGCTGAGGACTGCCGCGACATCCTCGGAATCCTTCAAACCGTGCAGCTCATTCGTGCGGCCTCGCAAGCCGCTCGCGATCTCGTTGCCGGGTATGGCGAGATCTGGTCGACGCGCCTTTTCAGCGAATACTTGCGCAGCCGCGGCCGTCGCCCCGGCAGCGTGCAGTGGGTCGATGCGCGCGAGATCGTCTGTGTCGAATGGGGGCCGCTCGGTCCGGCCGTGCAGTGGGAAGCATCGCGCGCGAATGCCCAGCGCATCGTGCCGAAAGATCCGGCGACGCTCATCATCACCGGATTCATTGCCCGCGATCCGAAGGGATTGCAGACGACGCTCGGCCGCAACGGCAGCGACTTCTCGGGCTCGATCTTCGGCGCATTGCTCGATGCCGAAGAGATCCACATCTGGACGGACGTCGATGGCGTGTTGAGCGCGGATCCGCGCCTGGTCCCCGATGCGAAGGTGATCGACGCGCTGTCGTACAGCGAGGCGATGGAGCTCGCGTACTTCGGTGCGAAGGTGATCCATCCGCAGACGATGGCGCCCGCCGTCATGAAGAGCATCCCGATCTGGATCCGCAACTCGTTTGCGCCCGAGAAGCCCGGCACGCTGATCTGCGAGAAGCCGAGCTCGAAGCTCGCGGTGAAGGGCATCACCTCGATCGATCGAGTGGCGCTCGTCAACTTGGAAGGCGCCGGGATGATCGGCGTTCCGGGCACCGCACAGCGGCTGTTCGGCGCGCTGCGCGATCATGGCATTTCAGTGATCCTCATTTCGCAGGGCAGCTCGGAGCACTCCATCTGCTTTGCGATCCCCGAGAGCGAAGCTGCCCGCGCGGAGGGCGTCGTGCGCCAAGCGTTCGACCGCGAGCTGCGCGAGGGGCAGATTCAGAGCGTCGACGTGGACGCCGGCTGCAGCATCCTCGCCGTCGTCGGCGACGGCATGGCGGGGGCGCACGGCATCGCTGCGAAAGTGTTCGGCTCGCTCGGCGCCGCGGCAGTCAACGTGCGCGCGATCGCACAGGGTGCATCGGAGCGCAATATTTCCCTCGTCATCGACGGCAAGCAGGTGTCCCGCGCGCTGCGCGCGGTGCATTCGAGCTTCTATCTTTCGCCGCATACCGTCTCGATCGGGCTCATCGGGCCCGGTGTCGTCGGCGGCGCGTTGCTCGATCAGCTCGCCTCGCAGATCGAACGCTTGTCGCACGATCTCAAGCTCGATTTGCGCGTGCGAGGCATCATGACCTCGAAGCACATGCTCCTGGCGGATTCCGAGATCCCGCTCGCTCGTTGGCGCGAGGCGTTCAAGACGGGCGGCGAGCCTGCCGACCTCACGAAGTTCGGCCAACATGTACATGCGGATCACCTGCCGCACGCAATCATCATCGATTGCACTTCGAGCGGCGAAGTGGCGGACCGCTATCCGGGATGGCTCGCAAGCGGGATCCACATCGTGACGCCGAACAAGAAGGCGAACAGCGCGGATCTCGAGCTCTATGCTCGCCTGCATGAAGCTCGGCGGCGAGGGGGGGCGCACTACCTCTACGAGGCGACGGTCGGCGCGGGGCTGCCGATCATCCAAACGCTGCGCGACCTGCGCGAGACCGGCGATGAGATTCGACGTATCGAAGGCATCTTGTCGGGCACGCTCGCTTATCTGTTCAACGTATGGGACGGCGAAGAGCCGTTTTCGGCGGTCGTTCGCGCAGCGAAAGCGAAGGGCTACACCGAGCCCGATCCTCGCGACGATCTGTCCGGGATGGATTTCGCGCGCAAGATCATCATTCTCGGACGCGAGATGGGACTTCAGCTCGAGCTCGGCGACGTGCAGCTCGAGAGTCTCGTGCCGCCGGCGCTCGCGTCGTGCTCCACGCAGGAGTTTCTCGATCGCTTGCACGAGTTCGATGGCCCGATGGCCGAGCGCTTGAAGGGAGCGCGCGGCCGGGGGCGCGTGCTGCGCTATGTGGGGTCGCTCGATGCGGCGACGGGCAAGGCGGCGATCGGGCTCATGGAGCTCGAGCGCACGCATACGTTCGCGAACATCAATTTGACCGACAACGTCGTGCGTTTCATGACCCAGCGATACAATCAGAACCCGCTCGTCGTTCAGGGGCCCGGGGCCGGCCCCGAGGTGACGGCGGGCGGCGTGTTCGCAGATCTCTTGCGCGTGTGCGCGTATCTCGGTGCGAAACTTTGAATATGCGTGAAGTCGCGACAGCGTTTGCACCGGCGAGCGTCGGCAATGTCGCGGTCGGGTTCGATGTGCTCGGCCACAGCTTTCAGACGATCGGCGATCGCGTCACGGCGCGCCGAATAGCCAATCGCGAGGTTCATATCGCCGGCATTACGGGCACGAGCTCGGAGCTGCCGAAGGAAGCCGAGCGCAACACGGCCGGCATGGCGGTTCTCAGCATGGTGCGCGAGCTCGAGCTCGACTTCGGCGTCGAGCTCACGATCGAGAAGGGCATCCCGCTCGGGTCCGGTCTGGGCGGTTCCGCCGCTTCGGCTGTCGCAGGCGTCGTCGCCGCGAACGCGCTGCTGCGCGAGCCGCTCGACCAGCTGCGCTTGCTCAAGTTCGCGATGAAGGGCGAAGCGGTCGCGAGCGGCTCCGTTCACGTCGACAACATCGCACCGTCGCTTTTCGGCGGGCTCGTGTTGACGGTCGGGATCGAGAATCCGAACGTGAAACAGATTCCGGTGCCGGCCAGCGTGCGCTGCGTGCTCGTGCACCCGCACATGATGTTGGCCACGCGCGCGGCGAGGGAGATCTTGAATCGTTCGATCGATCTATCGAACGTCATCTGGCAGTCCGCGAACCTTGCCGGGTTCCTGACAGGCTGCTTCACCGGCGACTTGCAGCTGATCCGAGAATCGCTCGAAGACGTCGTCATCGAGCCGCAGCGCAAAACCCTGATCCCGGGCTTCCAGGCCGTGAAGGATGGGGCGATGAAGAACAATGCGCTCGGTTGCTCCATCTCGGGCGCCGGCCCGACGGTGTTCGCTTGGTGCGAAGATAAGGACGCCGATCGCGTTCGCGACGCGATGGTCGCTGGATTTGCCGCACACGGGCTCGAGAGCGACGCTTGGATCTCCACGCTTGATCCCGCGGGTGCCCGCCTCATCGATTAGCAGCCGTAACGGGTCGTTTGCATGCAGCACTACGTCAGTACTCGAAACGCCGAACACCGCGTCCTGCTCGGGGAAGCGATTGCGCGCGGTATCGCGCCCGACGGCGGGCTCTATATTCCCGAAGAATTTCCGCATTTCGTCTCGCGTCAGTTCGATGGCGCTACGGAGCTGCCCGAGATCGGCGCGCGCTTGCTCGCGCCGTTCGCAGCGGGCGACCCGCTTGCGGAGGCGCTGCCGGAGATCTGCCGCGAAGCGTTCGATTTCCCGGCGCCGCTCGTGACGCTCGACAAGGCACCGGCGCCTGCGTCGGTGCTCGAGCTGTTTCATGGGCCGACGTCCGCCTTCAAGGACTTCGGTGCGCGTTTCCTCGCGGCGTGCCTGCAGCGCATCCGCCGTGATGCCCCGCGCAAGCTCACGATTCTGGTCGCGACATCCGGCGATACGGGTGCGGCGGTCGCCGCCGCATTTCACGAGCGGCCGGGAATCGAGGTCGTCGTGCTCTATCCGAAAGGTTTGGTGTCGCAGCGCCAAGCGCATCAGCTCGCATGCTGGGGCGGCAACGTGCGCACGTATGCGGTGCGAGGCACGTTCGACGAGTGTCAGAAAATGGTGAAGGACGCGTTCCTCGATCCGGCGCTCGCGAAGACGCATCAGTTGTCCTCGGCGAACAGCATCAACATAGGACGCCTCCTGCCGCAGATGGTGTATTACGCGAAGGCCGGTCTCGAGTTGTGGCGCGAAACCGGCCGGCGTGCGAACTTCATCATTCCGAGCGGCAATTTGGGCAACTCTTTGGCGTGCATCTGGGCGCGTCATGTCGGTTTGCCGATCGGGGAGATCGTGCTCGCGACGAACGCGAATCAGGCGGTCACCGAATTCCTGCGCACGGGCGAATGGGCGCCGAAACCGAGCGTCGCGACGCTCGCATCGGCGATGGACGTCGGCAATCCGAGCAACATGGAGCGGCTGCACGCGTTGCACCCCGATTTCGAAGAGCTGCAAGGGCAGATCGGTGCGTCGAGCGTCGACGACATCGAGATACGTGCCACGATTCGACGCGATTCTCACGAGCTCGATCAGCTCTGGTGCCCGCACACGGCGACGGCGGCAAAGGTGTTCCGGCGTCTGCTCGCCCGCGGCGCGCGAGGACATTGGGTGATCGTGTCCACGGCGCACCCCGCGAAGTTCAACGACATCGTCGAGGCGCAGACGGGCCGCGAGGTGCCTCTGCCGCCGGCGCTCGCAGCACTGCTAGCGCGCCCGCGGCAAGAGAAGGAACTGGACGCCTCGCTCGAAGCGTTACGCGCGGAGTTGCAGGGGAGCTGAGACGGGAAGCCGGGTAGCGGTGAGCTCAGGTGAGCGCTTCCGGTGAAAATGCAACCTGCCTTCGATCGGGGTTATCTGGGAATCCTAACCGCCACCGCTGTTTAAAAAGGTCATGCCGATAGAGATTCCGTCTTGGACGTACCCGGTCGCGGCCGCGGCCGCGATCGTTGCGCTCGCCGTTTGGGGCGCGCTGCTGTTTCGCGCCTACCGCGCGCGCAAGGAGATCGAGACGACGATCGCGAGCGTCGCCTACGAGATGCTCAAGAACGTGCTCATTCCGAACGGCAACGGCGGGCACATCCACGTCCACTATCTGTTGCTGACGCAGCGAGGTTTGCTCGTCGCCGATCTGCTCGACATGCCCGGCGCGATTTTCGGGGGCGATCAGATGATCGAGTGGACCGTCATCGGCAAGAAGCGCCGGTACACCTTCCCGAACCCGCAGCATACGTTGTACGACCGAATGGCCGCTGTCCGCTTGCTCACCGGAGAGGTCCCGGTGGAAGGCCGCGTCATCTTCACGCAGAAGAGCGAGTTTCCCAAGGGCAAACCTCGCAACGTGCTGCGCATCGACGACCTCGCGAACGAATTCCCACCCGTCGACAAAGTGCGAGGCAATATCACGGCCGCTTTCGGCGACGTGTGGGCGAATGTGAAGAAGAACGCGGAGCCGAATCCGTTGACGGCGTAAGAAAACTAGCTTGCGGGTTGACAATTGACAGCAAGAATCTGATCCAGACGCTCTAGCCGTCAACCGTCAACCGTCAACCGTCAACCGGTCGCTTACTTAAGCGCCACTCGAAGTACGTCGTGCGTGTGCGGCAACCACTTCGGCGACGCACGCGGTCACGCGCTTTCCCGTTTCGATATCCAGAAACTCGTTGGGACCGTGAGCATTCGATTGCGGGCCGAGCACGCCGGTGACGAGAAATTGGGTTCGCGGAAATTTCTCGCTCAGCATGCCCATGAACGGAATCGTGCCGCCGACGCCCATATACATCGCATCGCGGCCGAAGAAATGATTCGAGGCCGATTGAATCGTGCCGGCCAGCCAGGGTTCGACGCTCGGCGCGTTCCATCCGCCCATCGCCGAGGTTATATCGAACGAGACTTTCGCGCCGTACGGCGGATCGCGTTCGAGCGTGCGCTTGACGGCCTCTGCCGCTTTGTCCGCGTCGACGCCCGGCGGCAATCTGAACGACAGTTTCAGCGCCGTGAAAGGTCGAAGTACGTTGCCGGCGTTCTCGAGGGCAGGAATGCCGTCGACGCCGGTCACGGAAAGCGTCGGTGCCCAGGTGCTTTGCATCAGGAGGTCTGCCGGATCTTCCGAGACCGGCCGCATCCCCGGTACGAACGGAAACTTCTCGTGAACCGTCGGTCCGAGCGCGCGAGCCGCAGCCCGCGCTTGTTCGACGCGTTCTTCCGGAACGTTCGCGTGCAGCGCATCGACGAGTATTCGACCGGTGCTCGCATTCTCGATACGTTCGAGCAGGCTGCGCGCAATTCTGAAACTCGAGGGCACGATCCCGCTCGCCATTCCCGAATGCACGCCTTCCTTGAGCACCTCGATGCGCAACGTGCCGAGCAGGTTGCCGCGGAGCGAATTCGTCACCCAGAACTGGTCGTAGTTGCCGCACTCCGCATCGAGACAGACGACGAGCGATGGCTCCCCGATACGGCTCGCGAGCGCGTCGATGTAGGCAGGTAGATCCGGGCTGCCGCTTTCCTCGCTGCCTTCGATCAGAATCACGCAGCGAGCGTGCGGGAGCTTCTGATCGGCAAGCGCTCGCAAGGCAACGAGGGAGCCGAATACCGCATAGCCGTCATCCGCGCCGCCCCGTCCATACAAGCGACCGTCTCGCAGGACCGGTGTCCAAGGGGAAAGGCCTTCCGCCCAGCCCGTGAACTCGGGCTGCTTGTCCATGTGACCGTACAGCAGGACACAGTCGTCGGTTTGGCCGGGCACTTCGATGAAGAGCAGGGGCGTGCGGCTCGGCAGGCGCACGATCTCGACTTTCATGCCGGGAAGCGCATTGGTTTCGCACCACGTTTTCAGGAGCGACGCCGCGCGCTCCATGTGTCCGTGCTCGGCCCAGTGTGGATCGAAATGAATCGACTTGTTCGGGATGCGAATGTACTCGCATAGCGTCGGGACGACGGAGTCATCCCATGCCTTCGAAATGTACTGCTGCAGGCGGTCGGTGTTCATTGGCTCCAGGCTCTTGGCTGTAAGCTGTAGCACGAGGCGCGAACGCGCCCTCATGCCTTCTGCGCTTCTACTATCCGTTTCTCCAGAAGAGGTCGAGGGCGTTACGCGTCGTGATCGCGCCGAGTTCCTCCGCGCTTTCGTTGCGGGCCTCGGCAACCGTCTTCAGTACATGAGGCAAGTACATCGGTTCGTTGCGGCGCGAAGCGGGTTTCGGCGACAGATCTCGAGGCAGGAGATACGGCCCATCGGTTTCGATGAGCAGACGTTCGCTCGGGATCTCGCGCACGACTTCCTTGAGATGATGGCCCCGGCGCTCGTCGCAAATCCAGCCCGTGATGCCGATGTGCAGTCCGAGATCGAGGTACGCCCGCGCCTCCTCTACGCCGGCCGTAAAGCAGTGCGCGACGCCGCCTACGATGCTCGAGCGCAGCTCGCGCAGGATCGCGACGAAGTCCGCGTGCGCATCCCGTTGATGGAGAAATACGGGCTTTCCGACGTCGGCTGCGAGCTCGAGCTGCCGACGAAACGCGGCGAGCTGCGCCTCGCGAGGCGAGAAGTTCCGGAAGTAGTCGAGCCCGCATTCGCCCACCGCAGCGACCTCCGGAGAGCGTGCGAGCCGTGCGAGCTCGGCGAATGCGGCCTCATCGAGCTCGTGTGCGTGGTGAGGATGAACACCGGCGGTGCAACGAAATCGATCGGGCGTTGCCCGCACGAGCTCGATCGCTCGCTTCGTGCTCTCGATCGAGCTGCCCGTGATGATCATGCGAGTCACGCCCGCTGCGACGGCCCGCGCGATGACCTCACCGCGGTCCTGATCGTAGCTGTCGTGCGCGAGATTGATGCCGATGTCGACGAGCGGCAAGCGACTGGATTCGAAGGAGCTCGTAGCGTGCAAGGAGTTCTTACCGTGCAATGGATGTCCAAGTAGCGAGAGTTCGATTTTCGGCGCCGTTCTTCAAATCACTCGAGGCAACTGAGTTTCTGCTCCCTGCGGCCGTTGCTCTACAACGGGACAGGTAAAGACCTAAGAGGCTCGACCTGATTTTGAAGCGCGGAGCCGGACGCGCTATCGTTCGCGTATGGATTGTAGTGCAATCGGCTTCATGAGCGGCGTCTTGCGGGCCTCGTTCGTGCTGGTGACGCTGCTCGGTGCCGGCACGTCGGCGGCGGATGTCGCGGAGCTCGAAGACGCGCAGGCGCGCATCCAGTACGGCTTCCTGACGAGCGATGCGCGCGCGATCGAAAACGTCCTGCAGGAGCTCGCGAGCTACGAGGTGGACGAGCGACTTGCGCCGCTGAAGGAATATCAGCTCGCCTACGGGTATTGGAAGCTTGCCCAAGTGCGTGCGCAGGCGGATGCCGCGGACACCCGGTCGCGCAGCTCGGCTCGCGTATCGAAATCGGCGAAAGCGTGCGTGGAGCACGCGCGCACGGCGCGCAGCCTCGATGAGCGAATGGCGGAAGCCTACGCGCTCGAAGCGATCTGCGACGCGATGCCCGGAGGCTTTTTGAGGATCGCAGGACTGACCGGTTCGTGCGCACGCAGCAGGCTCTTACGAACCGCGCGGTCGCTCGAGCCGGAGAACCCTCGCATTCTCCTGATCGAAGCGATGTGCAGCGGCGAGAAGGAGGGGGCCGACGGTGTCGCTCGATGGCAGACAGTCGTCGATGCTTTCGAAGCGTCTTCATCTTCGCGTGCGGGCAAACCCGACTGGGGCGAGACCGAAGCGCTCGTCATGTTGGGAGAACATCGTCTGCAGCGCGGCGAGGTGCTTGCCGCCCGAGAGGCGTTGGAGAAGGCACTGATCCTCGCGCCCGACTATCGAGCGGCACGCGAGCTGTTGGACTCCGCCGCAGAGCGAGCGCGTTGATGCCTCCGTCGAAGCTCATGCCTGCTCAACTGCAACTGTTCGAAGCGCGCAGCGCGAACGATCCGTGGAACGTTCGCGTCAGCCGGCGTGCGCGACGGTTGTCCGTGCGCGTGTATCCTGGAGGTCGGGTCGAGGTCGTTGTGCCGCCCGGCGCCTCCGCCGCAACGGTGCACCGGTTCGTTCATACTCACCGTGAATGGATCGACCAGCGCGTCGCCGATCTTTCGGCGGCGGCGCCGCACGCGCTCGATCGTCGGCCGAGTCACATCGAGCTGCCCGCGATCGGGCGGCGTTTCGACGTGTCGTACGAACCGTCGGCGGCACGCACGATCAGTGTCCGTACGAAACACGCGGCGGGCGCAGTCGTGCTGTCCGGCGCGGTGCATTCGGAGGACGCCGTAGGCCGCGCTCTGCGCGCGTGGCTCACCGACGTCGCTCGCGAGGAGCTTGCGATCTTGTTGGCGCACGTGGCGGCCGAGGGCGGGTTTCGGTTCGAGCGCATGCAGGCGCGCCGTCAGCGCACGCGATGGGGGAGCTGTTCCGCGTCCGGCACGATCAGCTTGAACGTCTGTCTGCTCTTCCTCGAGCCGGCGGTCGTGCGCTATCTGCTCGTTCACGAGCTCTGTCATACCCGGCACATGAACCACTCGGCGCGCTTCTGGGCGCTCGTGGAAGCGCATGAGCCCGATTACAAGCGGCTCGATCGCGAGCTGCTCAAGGGTTGGCAGTCCGTGCCGGGGTGGGTGTTCGGATAGAGCGTTTGGAGTAGGCTTTCCATCCCCGCCATTCGCGTGCTCGCGGCTGATCCCGTTTCATGGCAATCATGACCGACACACCCAAATCTTCCTCCGTCGATTTCTCGGACGAGCAAGTCCACTGGGATCTCGGCGACTCGCGAAGCTACGGCGAGTACTTGTCGCTCGAGCAGATCCTCTCGGCTCAGCGCCCCGTCTCGTTCGAACACGACGAGATGTTGTTCATCATCATCCATCAAGCGAGCGAGCTCTGGATGAAGCTGTGCCTGCACGAGCTCACCGCCGCGCTGGATCACATCCGCCGCGATGATCTCGGGCCGTCGTTCAAGATGCTCGCGCGGGTCTCGCGCATCCAAGCGCAGCTCGTGCAGTCGTGGGACGTGCTTGCGACGATGACGCCTGCGGACTACTCGGCATTCCGCAACCACCTGGGGCGCGCATCCGGATTTCAATCGGTCCAGTACCGAATGCTCGAGTTCATCATCGGCAACAAGAACGCGGATACGATCGCCGTCCACAAGCGCGACCCGCGCGCCTATGCCGCCTTGGATACGGCCTTGCACAGCCCCAGCATCTATGACGAATCGCTGCGACTGTTGAGCCGCCGCGGCTTTGAAATTCCGCAAGAGTATGTGGATCGCGACTGGTCGAAGCCGTATGTCGCGAACAAGCAAGTGGCGGCGGCATGGCTTGCCGTGTACCACAGCCACGATGCGAACTGGGATCTGTACGAGCTCGCCGAGAAGCTCGTGGACCTCGATCACAAGTTCCAGCTATGGCGGTTCAGTCACATGAAGACCGTCGAGCGCATCATCGGCTACAAGCGCGGCACAGGCGGCACAGGCGGCGTCTCATACCTCAACAAGGCGCTCGAGCTGCGCTTCTTCCCGGAGCTGTGGACGATCCGCACGTCGATGTAGGCGCAATAGCGAGAGACGCTTGCCAAGCACGCCAAGCCGGCGCCCAGCGCAACGTCATCCTTGCGAAGGCGCACTAGTGTCCGGGGAAAATCCGATATCT
>JBDZVE010000220.1:0-1939 GCA_040255535.1 Lysobacterales bacterium
GACGGTTGACGGTTGACGGTTGACGGTTGACGGTTGACGGTTGACGGTTGACGGTTGACGGTCCCGCAGAATGCGCTCTCTTTTCTGACTGTCAACGGTCAACTGTCAACGGTCAACCTTTCTTAAGAGTGCCGATGCGGTCCATAGGAGCGGCGCTTGTCCGTGGAGGTCGCCGACGGCGCGAGGGCGATCCAGATAATACTGAAGGTCGTTCTTGGTCCCCGTGCCGACGCAGACCTCACGGATGTCGCCGTTCGAATCGATGTATTTCGTGAGCGCGAGCCAGGCTTTGCGAGCGGCTGGGCCGTAGGTTTCGACTTCGAGCCATCCCTCCTTCACGCCGGTCACGAAGGCGAACGTGAACATTCCCGTGGAAGAGCTCTCGACCCATGCAGTCGGATGATCGATGAGCTGACGCCACATGCCTTCCTTCGTTTGATACTCGAGCAGCGTCTTCATCATCTGGCGGTACGCGGCGAGGATGCGCGGACGATCAGAATGGCTTTCGGGCAGCGAGCGAAGAAGCTCGGTCATCCCGGCGGCCATCCAGCCGTTGCCGCGTCCCCAGTAGAACGGCGCATCCGGCGCGTGGAAGAACAGGCCGTTTCGTTGTTGCAGCTTGTTCAAGTACGCGACCATCTCGCGCGCCGTGCGATCGATGTATTTGGGCTCTCCGGTCGCGCGCGTCGCTTGCGCCTGCACGAGCGTGATCATGTACATGTCGTCGATCCAAAAGCGCGTCTGATTCGTGAGTCCGTCCGAGGTCGGCCGATCCCACTGCCCGTCGGCGAACGCTAGCCCGAGCGTGCGATGCCGGGCGTGCGCCGTTTGGATGTAGATCTCGAGCGGCAAGGCGCCGAACACGGTGTGATCGACGTGATTGATCGGCGGGATCAAGCGGCTTTTCTCCGCAAAGAACGGCTCGAAGCGCGCGACCAAGCGGTTGCGAAGCGCCTCATCATCCGCGAGCCGCGAGAAAGTCAGCGCCCCGTACCACGTTGCGACTTCGGCATAGTGGAGCGTGCCGTACTCGGTCCAGAGCATGTGATCTCGCGAGGCAAGGAAACGCTCGGCCACGCGCCCGCCGATCTCTCGAGGCGAGGCGCCCTCCGGCCAGCTCGAGAAATATTCGTTCGAATCCGCGCACGCGATTGACGAAACCAGGACGAGCACGACCATGTAGAGGGCGCGGCACCGTAGATCCACGCGGCAGCTCGCTCGACGACGAGCGACATCGATCGGCTTCACTTCGAGCTCCCCCTACTTTGCTTTGTTCGTGCTGCGCGAGGCGGGCGACGAGGCGGGCGGCGCGAGCACAGTTCTAATCAAAAATCGCGTTGCACATCCAGACTGTCAAGATACTTGACCTCTACACATTCGAACACCCGCGAACGCATCCTGGTTTTCGCATCGGTGAATTCTGATTTATGGATCGGCTTCGCGCCGCTTATGCGCATTATTGACTAGCCATTCCTCATCAAGATCGCTTCGAACGAAACACTAGGCCGAGCCGCGACGGGCGCACGTCCTTCGTAGCTCCGAATTGGGGGGATGAATCATGAAGATCACTGCGAGCGCGCTTCCGAGCGCGTGCTTACTCGCGTCAGCGCCGCTCTCGAACTCGAAGGGCCGACTGATGTCGGCCCTCCTCTTGGTCAATCCATTCGGACTCTGACCTTGGCAAGCTCTGCGTACTTGCGAGAGACGTTGATCTCTTATTTCCCTTCCGTCGGCCCCGGCACACGGGTCATGACGGCGGGATCTGAGGGATTGCGCGTCGTGGGGCGAACGTCCGTGTAGATGATCGAGCTTTCGTGCTCGACTGCCGCGCGTTTTTGCCAGCGCGCCTTCACGCGGTTCGTGAAACCGTAGATATACGTGTACAGAACGGGCACGACGAGGAGCGTGAGCAACGTCGAGGTAATGACGCCGCCGATGA
>JBDZVE010000124.1:0-9983 GCA_040255535.1 Lysobacterales bacterium
GGCGTGCACTGAGGAACCCCACGAACCGGTCGGCGTTCATCGAGTGAAATCCAACCCGATGGGAGAGAGATGACATGAACGCCGTCGTGAATCGTATGACGCCGAGCATCACCAGCATGATTCGCATGGATCACTCGCACGTGCTCGCGTTGGCGCACCGCTATACGCCCGAGACTTCCGCGAACCGAAAGCGGGCGCTGGTGACGAACGCCTGCATTGCCCTGCAAGTGCACGCCCAGCTCGAAGAAGAGATTTTCTATCCTGCGCTGCGGGAGGTTCTTCCAGGGAATGAGGTGTTGGAGAAGAGCGAGCCGGAGCATCAGCAGATGCGCGATCTCATCGGCGAGCTTCAGGAGCGCTTAGCGAACGGTGCGCCGATCGACGAGACGTTCGATGAGAAGTTCATGACGCTCGTACGCCTCGTGATGCATCACGCCGCGGACGAGGAGACGCAGCTGCTGCCGGCCGCCGAGCGCTTGCTGCGCGACGATCTCGGGCGACTCGGAGCGGAGATGGCGCGCCGTCGAATGGAGCTCTTGAAGCCGCATGCGCGCGAATTGGCGACGAGCACCGCGCGCTCGTTCCCGGTCGGCGCGACAGCCGGGGCAGCATTGTTCACCGCCGGCGCGGTGGCGGTGGGCGCGATGTTGTTCTCGCGCGGCCGCAATGGGCGGGCTTCCGGCAAATCGAGAAGGGCAGGGCTCTCGGACCGAGATCGCTCTCGGCTGATGTGATCGCTCGACTCCCGATAAGGATGTGCCGCGTGCCGGCAGCGGCACGCGGCGAGAATATGCTGCAAAGCGTGCGGAACGCTGGTTAGAATTCCCCCCGCTACTCACGGGGGCATAATGAATAACGAGCGAGCCGAGCGGACGAAGATCAGGAAAGTTGTCATTGCGGGCGGTGGCACCGCTGGCTGGGTGTCCGCGATGGCGCTCTCGAAGCAATTCGGGGAGCTGCTCGACATCACGCTCATCGAATCCGAGGAGATCGGGACGGTCGGTGTCGGCGAGTCGACCGTGCCGCCGATCGTCGCCTTTCATCGGCTGCTCGGCATCGACGAGCGCGAGTTCATGCGCGAGTGCGCGGCGACGTTCAAGGTCGCGATCTGGTTCGAGAATTTCGGCAAGCTCGGAAGCTGGTTCTTGCATCCGTTCGGGCGGCATGGGCAGCCGACCTGGACGGCCGAGTTCTATCATTATTGGCTCCATGCGCGCTCGCAAGGTCACAAGGCACCGCTTGGCGAGTATTGCTACGAGTGGCTCGCGGCGGTGAAGAATCGCTTCGCCCTGCGCGAGGATCCGCGCATCAACTACGCCTATCACTTCGATGCGGCGCTCTATGCGCGCTACATGCGCCGGCTCTCGGAGAAGCGCGGCGTCAAACGCATGGAAGGCAAGATCAAGAACGTGCGCACGCGCAGCGACAACGGTTACGTCCAAGCGCTCGAGCTGGAAGATGGCCGCGTCATCGAGGGCGACTTCTTCATCGACTGCACGGGGTTCCGCGCGCTTCTCATCGAAGGCGCGCTCAAGACCGGCTATGAAGACTGGTCCCAATACCTGCCGTGCGATACCGCCGTGGCGTTTCAGACGATCGTCGACAAGGATCCCGCGCCGTACACGGCATGTTATGCGCACACCGCCGGGTGGCGCTGGAATATCCCAGTGCAGCATCGTGTCGGCAACGGTGTCGTCTTTTGCAGCCGCTACATGTCGGCGGACGAAGCGCGTCATCGGCTCGTCACGGAATCGGGTGGCACGCCCGTCAAGGATCCGTGGCTGATTCGCATCAAGGCGGGCCGGCGCTTGAAGGCGTGGAACAAAAACGTCGTGGCGGTCGGCCTCGCGGGCGGATTCATCGAGCCGCTCGAGTCCACGAGCATTCATGTCATCACGACGTCCGTCGCGCGGCTCTTGAAGCTGTTTCCGTTCGATGGGATTACCGAGCCGGTCATCAACTTTTACAACGAGCTGTCGCAGTACGAGATCGAGCGCATTCGCGATTTCGTATGCATGCACTACCACTACAATGAGCGAAACGATTCGCCGTTCTGGAAGGAGTGCCGGGAGATGCAAATCCCCGATTCTTTGCGAGAGCGCGTCGAGCTCTTCCGTCAGGGCGGTCAGACCTACAGCAAGGATGGAGAGCTCTTCACGGTGGACTCGTGGGTCTCCGTCATGCTGGGTCAGGATATCGAGCCCCAGAGCTACCACCCCATCGCGCGGCTCAACGATCGCGAGCTCAAGGACTACATGCGCAAGTATCACGCGAAAGTGGCCGAAGTCGTGAATGGGCTGCCGCCGCACGCGGACTTCGTGAGGCACTACTGTCCCGCAAGCCCGGAAGCCTGGAATTTCAGCTCGCCGTAGAAGCGAGCACGCTCAGCGTCCGAGGAATTCACGATAACAATAAGGGAGGATTGTCGATGCGTGCCATGCATCTGCTGCTCGTCGCGGCCGCTTGTGTCTACGCCACGGGTGCCTTAGCGGCACCACCGCCGGTCGAAGCTTATGGACGATTGCCGGCCATCGGCGCTGCCGCGCTTTCGCCGGACGGCAAGCGAGTCGCTCTGTCGGTCGGATTCGAGTACAACCCGTCGAGTCCCGACCGCGAGCTGACGGCCCTTCGCATCATCAACATCGATACCGGCGAAATCGAGTACACGCTCGCACCGCCCGAGCGAAACACCTTGCGCGGAGTGGGTTGGGCCGATGAGCAGCGGCCCTACTACGTCATCAGCGCGTCGGCGCGCGCGGCGGATGCGTTGCCGAGCTCATGGCCGGTGATGATCCGCGGTCCGCGCGTCGAGTTCTGGCGCACTGGCGTGTTGTCGCTTGCGAGCGGGAACACCGCGATCATGATGGATGACGCAGACTATCGGGCGAATTCGGGCCTCGTGAATTTGCAGGTGCCGATCGAGGACGATCCCGGTTTTGGCCGCATGGTTGCTTGGGGCGGCATAGGCCGAGTCAACGCGGTGCCCCAGCTCTCCGTCTATCGAGTGAACCTCGATACGGGTAAGGCGGTTCCGATGGAAGCAGGCAATGTGCAGACTCGAGGCTATTTGCTCGATGAGCACGGTGCGGTCGTGGCGCGCGTCGATATCAACGAACGCAAGGATCGTTGGCGCCTCTTCTATTATGAGGGTGGCAAGGATCGAATGATCCTCGAAGACGTGTCCGAGATGGGCATGCCGCTCTCCCTGCATGGTCTGCTCCCCGACGGCAGAATCGCCGCAATCAATCCGCACGAGGACGGCGAGCGCGACACGTTGCTCGCAATCGATCCGCGCACCGGCCAAGCTTCGCCGCTGCACAACACGAGCGGCAGTGACGTCGGAACGATCCACGACCCATGGCGCCACCTCGTCGTCGGTGTCCGGTGGACTGCGGATCTGCCGAAGCAGGAATTCCTCGATGAGAAGCTCCAAGCGACCTACGATGCGATCCAGGCGTATTTCGGCGGCGGATACGCACTACTCTTGTCCTGGTCGCGCGATCGCAGCCGCTTTCTCGTGTTCGCGGAAGGCTCGGAGGATGCCGGCGGCTACTACATCTACGATGAGCCGACCAAGAAATTGCGCAGCCTCGGCCAGCGTTATCCCGCGCTGACTGCTCCCGAACACTTGGGTGTGCGCCAAGCGATCCAATATCCCGCACGCGACGGTAAACGCATACCCGCGTATCTCACGCTGCCGGCAAACGTCGAACCGCGAAATTTACCATTGGTGCTCCTCGTCCATGGCGGTCCGCACGCGCGCGACGATTTCACGTTCGACTGGTGGGCCAGCTTTCTCGCATCGCGCGGCTACGCCGTGCTGCAGCCGAACTTCCGAGGCTCGACCGGCTATGGCTACGACTGGTTCGACGCGGGACGCGGCGGATGGGGCGACGGCGTGATGCAAACGGACGTCGAAGACGGTGCCGTCGCGCTCGCGAAGGCCGGCTACGTCGACGCCGCGCGCGTTTGCATCATGGGCGGATCGTATGGAGGCTATGCGGCGCTCGCCGGTGCGACGATTACGCCGGAACGCTATGCATGCGCCGTGAGCGTCAATGGCGTGAGCGATCCGGTCGACATGCTGAAGGATGCGGAAAAAAGTACCCTCGGTCGCCGCGGCATGGTGTCTGAGTGGTGGCGCCGCTCGATGGGCGACGATATGGATCACCTGCGTAAGATCTCGCCTGTGAGACTCGTCAAGCAAGTGCGCGCGCCCATTCTGATCCTGCACGGCGTCGATGATTCAGTGGTGCCGGTGGAGCAATCGCGCGCGATGAGCCGTGCGCTCGAGAGAGCCGATAAGAACGTACGCTATGTCGAGTTGCGCGGCGACGATCACTGGCTTTCGGCAGCCTCGACGCGCACGCAGATGCTGAGCGAGATCGAATCGTTTCTCGCCGAACATCTCGGCAGGACGAGCGACTCGGCCGATCGCGAAGCGGTTAGCCAAGGCGCGACGCACTGAGGAGAAGACTCGCTTTACGGACGTTCACGCCCTCGCTCACTCGGCCATCGCGTATGTGGATGCCCTTGCGCCGCCAGTGAATCAGAGACCGACAAACTGAGCGCTGTGCGCGAGCGGCCGAGGAACGACGGCCACCCCAGGTTCGGAGGCGGCGCTCCTCGTGCCGTGCCTGTTACTTGCGCGCGTAGTCCTCCGCGGCGCGCAGGACGCGAAGCAGGTTGCCGCCCCAGATCTTCTTGAGGTCGTCCTCTGAATAGCCGGCTTCGAGCAGCGTCTGCGTGATTCGCGGGAGGGCGGCGATGTCGCTCATGCCGTTCACCCCGCCGCCGCCATCCCAATCCGCGCCGATACCGACATGCTCCGGCCCGACGATCTCGAGCGCATGCAGCAGGTGGCGCTTGAAATCCTCGAACGTCGAGCGCGGCACGCCGTACTTCTCATCGAGCGCGCTTCGCTCCCGCGCGAATGCGGCGACCTTGTCCGGCGTGAGTGTCTCCATGCGTCCGTAGCGAGCTTCCAATGCGGCGACCTCCTTCTCGAGTTCCGGATGCTTGTACACGGGAATCACGTACATCGAGTTGATCTGAACGACGCCGCCCGCAGCAGCGAGCTTGCGCAGCCGTTCGTCATCCACGTTGCGCGGGTGATCGGTGATCGCTCTGCACGCAGAGTGCGACAGCACGATCGGTGTGCGGGACAGCGCGATCAATTGGTCCAGCACATCGTCGGAGGCGTGCGATGCGTCAAGCACGATGCCGAGTCGATTGGCGTCCGCGACGACTTCTTTGCCAAGTGGACTCAGGCCATGCCATTCGGGTCCCTTGGCATCCGTCGCGGAGTCGCCGAGGTCGTTGTTCGCGAAGTGCACCGGACCGAACATGCGGACGCCCAAACGATAGAACGTCTGGAGGAGGCTTGGGTCCTTGCCGATCGGATAGCCGTTCTCCATGCTCATGTACACGACGCGCTTGCCTGCTTTTTCGATGCGTTGCGCATCGTCGGCGGTGAGCGCGAGCTCGAACCGGTCCGCATGGCGCGCGACCATCTCGCGGATGCGCAGTGCCGTCATCAAGGCGGAATCGCGTGCGGCTTGCGACCCTTCCATCGTGCGCGGCCCTTGCGGCGTATAGATGACCCAGAATCCTCCATCGAGACCGCCTTCGACCATCCTCGGATAGTCGACTTGCGACAGGTCCGAGGCATAGTCGTGGCGATCGAGGATGCTCCAACCAGGCCGCGCGAAATGGATCGGCGTGTCGAGATGCGTGTCCAGCACGAGCAGGCGCTCGTGCAGCGCGCGCACGGCCGAATTGGAGGGAGCGTCTGCATGCGCGAGCGCGGTCAGGAACACCGCGAGCGACGCCAAGCAGGCACGAGCGCGGAGCGAACCGAGGCGGGATGTGGGCAGGGTCATGTGGCGATGATAACTTTCGTGAGCTCGCGAAGGTGCGCAGAGATACGGATCATCCGCGCGTAGACTATCGTGACGATGAGCCAGCCAGCAAACGCCTCGTATCCCGCGCCGTGACGTCGCTCGATCTATTGATCGCGGGATTGGCTGCCATTGCGGCGGGCGCGGTGAACGCCTTGGCGGGCGGCGGCACGCTGATCAGTTTCCCGATGCTCATCGCACTCGGCGTCCCGCCCGTCGCCGCCAACATCACGAACGCCGTTGCGCTCTGTCCCGGGTACTTCGGCGCCACGCTCGCACAGATGCGCAATCTCGAAGGGCAAGGGAGGCGCGCGTTCATCTTGATTCCCGCAGCGGCGGTCGGCGGACTCGCTGGCGCCGTCATTCTCGTGCACACGGCGGAGCGAACGTTCACGGCGCTCGTGCCTTGGATACTCGCAGTCGCATCGCTCCTGCTCGCGCTTCAGGGTGTGGTGCGCAAACGGCTGTTGGGCCGCACGGATCCTCACGCACACGGCGGCAAGTTGAGTGTGCTCACGATCGTGGCGGTGACCATAGCGTCCATCTACGGCGGGTTCTTCAGCGCAGGGATGAGCGTGCTGATCGTCGCGGTGCTCGGATTGACGAGCACGGATTCCATCGGGCGTCTGAACGCGCTGAAGCAAATCCTCGCCTTTGTCGTGAACGTCGCCGCAGTCGTCGTTTTCGTGGGGTCCGGCCACGTGATCTGGTCGGCCGCTGCGGTCATGGCGGCGGCGGCCCTCCTCGGCGGAGCGCTCGGCGGGCGATTGGCTGCTTGGATGAACCCCACGCTGCTCCGATGGATCATCGTCGCAGCGGGTATGAGCATTGCGGTCGTCTACTGGCTGAAGGACTGATGCTCGCGGCTCAATCCTCGCGCGCGAACCTCCGCATCGCCAACGCTGCAAAAAGCAGTGTCATCGCCACGAGAACGGCGACGTGCGTAGCTGCGCCGCCGATCAGCGTGCTGTGGGCGCCGGCGCTGTGCAGCGTCAACTGATGCAGATAGAACGCGGGCGAGATGATGACGATCTTCGCGATCGCCTCGGGCAACGGGATGAACAGCCCCGATAGATAGAGCATCAACATGTACAGCACGTTGACGATCGCAGGTGCGCTGCGCGCGCCTGTCATCGATCCGATCATGAGCCCGAAGGCACAGAACGGAATGGCGCCGAGCGCGAGCACCGATAGGGCCGAGAGAAACTGCGCGAGCGTGATGTGCACCGTGCCGAACGCCGTCGCCACGAGCGCCAGCATCGAAACGGCGGCGGTCACGCTCAAGACACAGAGGGCCATCTTGCCGATCAACGCGGCACCGGGCGGCATCGGCAGCGCGCGCTTGAGCCGATGCAAGCCTTGCTCGCGTTCCGACGCGAGTCCCATGCCGAAGCTGAACATGCCCGGCGTCATCGCGCCCATGGTCGCGAAGCCCAAGAAGATATAGAGCTGAACGTTCGGGTCAGTCGCCTTGAACGCGCCGAAGATGAAGCCGACGAGCAGGTAGAAGAGCGCCGGAAAGATCAGCGTTGGAATCGCGAACGCAGGCGTGCGCAGCATGCGAAGGCACTCGTACTTCAGCTCCTTGCGGTACGCGCGCAGCATGCGAGACCGTGTCATGCCGCCGATCTCCTCGGACGGCGGTGCAATCGCGACGTTCATGAGGACGACTCCTCTTGCGTGAGCTCGAGGAACGCCTCGGCCAGCCCGGCACGATGAATCTCGAGATCTTCGAGGGATGCATCGGAGGCGAGCAGCTTGCGTACGATCGACTCGGCATTCCCGACCGTAAGCTTCGTCCGTCCGTCTTCGACTGCGACGGCTTGCACGCCGCTCCATCCTTGCAAGACCTCGGGCGACAGCGTCGTCGTACACGAGATCGTCTTGCGCGAAACGAGCGACCGAATCTCACGCACGCTGCCTTCGCGGATCAGCTTGCCCTTGGCGATCACTGCGACTCGATCCGCAAGCGCCTCGGCTTCCTCGAGGTAGTGCGTCGTGAGCACGATGGAGCAGCCTTGCTTCACGAGCGCCCGAATCGTCGCCCACATCCGTGCACGCGCTTGCACATCCAGGCCGACGGTCGGCTCGTCGAGGAACAGCAAGCGCGGGCGGCCGCAGATCGCCATTGCGAACTGGATTTGCCGCTTCTGTCCGCCCGAGAGATCGCGATAGCGCTTGTCGCAGATCGAGCGGATGTCGGTGAGCGCGATCAGCTCGTCCAGGTCGTAGGGCGCGGGGTAGTAGCTCGAGGCGAGATCGATATGCTCACGCCCCTTCAAGTCGGGCGGCAGTACGACTTCCTGCATCATGACGCCGATCTGTTGGCGTTCGAGGAGCGTCGGCGGTGCGCGGTCGAATAGGCTCGCAGTGCCTCGATCAGGTTGCTGCAAGCCAAGGAGCAGCGCGATCGCTGTGGATTTGCCTGCGCCGTTTGGTCCCAGCACAGACAACAGCTCGCCCTCGCGCACCTCGAGGCTGAGGTCTTCGAGCGCGATCGTCGTGCCGAACGTCTTGCGCACTCGATCCAGGCGGGCGAGCGGCGCTTTGGGTTCGGTCGACTCGTTGAGATGTGCGAGCCGCATTGCAGGTAATGCCATCGGATGTCCTCCTCGAGCCGCAATCGTGGTGATCTGCGGCCTCGAGGGGAACGGTTCGTCGGTCGATTGCAGCTTAACGCCGGTCAATGGCGTCGCGCTGCAGTGCACGCCAGCGGCTACTCGTCGAACAACTCGAGCGGGACGGCTTCGCCCATCGTGCGATAGCCGGCAGGCGAGGGATGAATGTGATCCCCCGAGTCGTACTCGGCGTTCAGTCGATCGGGTCGTTTCGGATCCGCCGTGACTTTGTCGAGGTCGATCACGGCGTCGAAATGCTTCGACTCTCTGATCCAGGCATTGACGAGCTGCCGGTCGCGCTCGTTTGCGGCATCGGGATGGTAGTAGTCGAAACCGCCGAACGGCATCACTGTCGCGCCGATGACCTTGATGCCGTGCGTACGTGCTCGCACGATCATCTCGCCGTACGCCTGAGTCATCCGACGGACGAGCTCTTCGTGCTCACGCTCCGAGGCCGCGTTGTCGCGCGTCAGCATGCCGAGATCGTTGATGCCCTCGAGCACGATCAGATACTTCACGCCGCTGCGCGCGAGAACGTCGCGATCGAAACGCGCGAGCGCGTTCGGCCCATTGCCGTCGAGCAGCAAGCGATTCCCGCCGATTCCGACGTTGAGCACGCCGAGGTGGTGATGATTGGGCGATGCCTGCAGGCGTTCGGCGAGCACATCGGTCCAGCGATCGTTGCCGTTCGTGGTCGAGCCGCGACCGTCGGTGATGGAGTCGCCGATGACGGCAACCGCGGCGCCGTCGCGCATGAGGACGTCGATCGCGGAGAGAAAGTACCATCGGTCGATCTTCTGAGCGGACTTGAGCTCGGCCGCGGCGGCAGACAATCCCGGCGAGAGATAGGAGGTCGTGCGCGAGCCGGGATGCCCGGTTTGTCGCTCGGGTATCGACGCAAGCTCCATCGTTACCGCGAGGATCGAGAGCGGTTCGACGGCGGTGCTGATCGGATCGGAGGTGAGCTCTGCGCCGGCAGGAACAATCACTTCCGTGCGCTCGCTGAAGGTGGCGACGTGATCGGAGCTCGGGTCGATCCGGCTCGAGTCCGTTCCAAGGGAATGTGCGATATGCACCGAGAGCACGTGCAGCGGCTCCGTCCCGAACGCATTCGAGATGCGCACGCGAAACGCTTCGCCGCCGACCGACAAGCGCACGAGCTGGCGAAGCGTGACGTTGCCGGTCACATCGCGAGGCAATGCGTCATTGCCTTCCGCGACGTACTGCGCGGAGCCCCACGAGCCGACCCAAGAGGACGGCGCGCCCGCCGAGCACGCGGCCGTGCCGCACACGAGTGCAGCGGTCGCGACGAGAATTCGCACGAAGGATCGAAATTGATTCATGAGCTCATCCGCAGCAAACAAAGGTGCACATTCGACGTAGTGGCTGAACGCTAGCGTGCGAGCGCTAACATCGCAACACAAGTTTCGTTGAAATATCTCGTCTCAGATGGACGTGCCTCGCT
>JBDZVE010000125.1:0-9972 GCA_040255535.1 Lysobacterales bacterium
GCTTCCGCAAGGATGACGGCGCATGTGTATGGGCCACCTCGCTTCCGCAAGGATGGCGGCACTTGTGCGAGGGGCCACCTGGCCCCCACTCTTCCTCGCCCTTGCGGACGCGAGGGCCCATTCTGGAAGCAAGCGCACGAAGCGTGCGCGCTTGAGTCGAACGCGCGATAGCCGGGCAATCTCGGAAGATCTACGTGCTCGACACCGAAGGGGCGGGCGCTCGTTCGATCGCATACGGCTCCCAAGTGCCTTTGCTCGTGTAGTGCGGTGTGACTTTTGCCGTGACCGTACCGGCTACGGTCGACTTATTCGCGGCGGCGAGCTCGGGCATCGTCGTATAGAGCACGAGATCGCCGGGGCGGAGCTCAGGCACTTTGTCGGCAAGCATCGCGCTGAAGCAGACATGCGCGACATCTTGCGTCAATAGCTCACTCAGCGTGCCTGTAGGGATCGTTTTGTCCTCCCGATTCGCAATCTTCACGCTGCACATTCGGCCGTGGACCGCGAGCACGATTCCTAAAACAGGTCTCCCATCTTGAAGCGAGCAGTCGAGGTGCTCGCATGCGAATTCGAAAGCTTCGACATTGGACGTAAAGGTCCTTTCGGACATGATCTCTCCACTCATTCAAAAAAATTATCGAGTTCCGTACAGACGATCGCCGGCATCGCCGAGACCTGGACGGATGTAACCGTGCTCATCCAGCTTATCGTCGATCGCCGCGGTCCAAATCCGCACGTCGGGATGGCGCTCGCGCACGCGCGCGAGGCCGACCGGCGTCGCCAGCACGCACGCAAGGCGCACATCGGTCGCGCCATTCTCCTTCAGTCGACTCAACGCCGCGACAACGGAGTTGCCGGTTGCGAGCATCGGGTCGATGACGATGACCAAACGCTCGGCCAAGTCGAGCGGCGACTTGAAATAATACTCGACACTGGCGAGCGAGTTGGGGTCGCGATACAGCCCGATATGCGCGACTCGCGCCGACGGCACGAGGTCGAGCATGCCCTCGAGCAGGCCCATGCCCGCTCGCAGAATCGGAGCAAAGACGAGCTTCTTGCCGGAAAGCATGTGCGCCCGCAGGGACTCGAGCGGCGTTTCGATCGTCACCTCATCGAGCGTGAGGTCGCGGGTCACCTCATAGCAGAGAAGCGTCGCGATCTCCCGCATCAACTGACGAAATCCTTTCGTGCTGCGCGTCTTATCGCGCAGCAACGTCAGCTTGTGCTGCACGAGAGGGTGATCGATCACATTCACTTCGCTCATGCGGGCACTCAGTCGGTGATTGAACCGGTAGAAAAGACCGGAACAGGAGGGCCACAAAAGAACTCAAAGAAGAAAGAAAGACAGGAAAGGAGAAACTACGCTCTCTGCTCTGTCCGTTCCGTGTTCTTTGTGGCTACTCCCAAGTCTCTGCTCCAAATCGACGACCTGCTGCTCAGGTAAGCGGCATTGGATTCAAGTCGCTCGCTTTCTCTTGCCGTACGTGATGCGCCAAATGCGGCCGCGCTGCGAATCCATGACGTAGAGCGCGCCGGCCTTATCAGTCGCAAGGCCGATCGGCCTGTAGCGAGCATTCGCGGGATGGTTGTCCTCGATGTGCCCGAGCGTGAAGTTGTCGAGGAACTTGTACCAGCGACCGCTGACCTTCTGCCGCTTGAAAGGAACGAAGACGACCGTGTAGCCGTCTTGCGGCAGCGGCGCCCGATTCCAACTGCCATGGAATGCGACGAACGCACCGCCCCGATACTTCGCCGGGAACGCCGTGCCATCATAAAAGAGCAGATCGCCCGGCGCCCAGTGAGCGGGGAACGCAACGATCGGATCCTGATACTTTCCGCGCGGCGCTGGAGTCGTTCCGTCGCCGCCGTACTCGGGCGAGAGCATTCGCCTGTTGCGGCGAACATCGAAGTAGGTGTACGGCCAACCGTAGTCGCCGCCCTTCTTGATCAGGTGCATCTCTTCCGAAACGGTTTCAGCATTGTCCTCCGCCGTGAAGAACTCGGGCCAGAGCGAATCGAGCTGATCGCGCCCATGAACGACGACGAACAAAGCCCTGCCCTTCGCGCTCCAATCGATCGCGACCGCATTTCGTATGCCCGTCGCATAGCGGATGCCGTCCCATGGCTTTTGATTCGTGCGGCGCGCGTCGAACTGCCAAATGCCCGCCGCGTGCTCGCGCATCGGGCACGGCTGGAGGCCGGGTGATCCCGGCGTGCGGTCCTGTTCCTGGCACGAGTTCGATGGCGCGCCGACGTTCACGTACATTCGGCCGCGCTTGTCGAACGCAAACGTCTTATCCGCATGCTGCGCTTCGGGCGTGAATCCATCGATGATGACCTCTCGCGGCGCGCTCGGCACAAGCTCATCGCCTTCGAAACGAAACCGGTAGATGCCGACGTGATCCGAGACGTAAAGCGCGCCGTCGTACATTCGGATCCCGGTACCGAGAATATCCGAGAAGCTCTCGACGACATCGATGCGGCCATCCTTGTCGGTATCGCGAAGCGCCAAGATCCCGCGATTCAATTCGGGATCGTATTTGGAGAACGGGACGAGCTGAGTCGTCACGTAGATATCGCCGTTGTCGCGCACCGCAAGGTGCCGTGCCGGCCCGCTGCCTTCGTATACGACACTGACTTGAAATCCCTTCGGAACGACGAGACCGTCCTCGCTGTCGGCATGAGCGATGCTCACAGTCAAAGCGAGCGTCGCTAAAACCGCACATACCTTTCGAAACACTTCACAGCCCCCACTCGACCCCGATCGGCCCCTCATAAAAGAACCGACGGCTGCATCGGGTTCCGTGTAAGAGTTGCGGGCAATCCGCACGGCCGCAGCTCATTCGCTCCGGGCAAGGGGACCTAAGTACATTGCGGGACGAGCGCAGCAAGTGCTACCAAAACGCTCGCTCCGGCCGCTCGGCGAATCGCGAGCGATCTCGCCGAGCAACCGGGCGCGCTCTGCGCGAGCTGGACGTGATGTGCACGCACCTCCAGCTCGCGCTCTCTTGCTGAGCCTCTTCGGCGCCGCTTCGATCGGCAATCGTCCCGACGCTCACGAACAGACTCATGCGCTCCAACCCGAGGAGAACGTCATGCAGAAACCATCGAGCCAGTCGATTCTAGGTGCAGTGTGCTTATCGGCCGCACTGAGCTGCAGCGCAGCGCTCGCGCAAGACCCACCAAGGGCGAATCATCAGCACGAGGTGGGGGTTTCCAAAGGACCCGCGGCTTCGCCGCCGAAGGATTCGCCGGTCGTACAGAAAGTTCGCGCGGCAACGAGACGCTACAGAGACATCAATGTCGCGCTCGGCGAAGGTTGGGTTCCAGCTACGCCGTGCGTCAGCGGCCCGAATGCCGGTGCGATGGGCGTCCATCTCATTCTGCCCGCACGCGTCGAAGACCCAGCGGTCAATGCAGAGGAGCCGGAAGCGCTTATCTATGAGCCGCTGCGCGACGGAAGAATGCGCTTGGTGGGCGTCGAGTTCATCGTCATCGCAGAAGCGTGGGACACCGCGAATCCAGATGCGCAACCGCAGCTCGATGGCCACTTGATGAACTACGTCGGCGCACCCAATCGTTACCGTCTACCAGCGTTCTACGAGATCCACGTATGGGCGTGGGAAGGCAATCCGGACGGCACCTTCGCCGACTTCAACAGGCGCGTCTCTTGCGAGCTGCAGCCTGCAGAGTCGTAGGTCGGAATTTATTCCGAGACCTTATCTAGGCGGTCGACTCTTCGCTCGAGAACTGCGGAATGATGTCGAAGTGACCCGCGAGCACGAGCTCGGCTCGACCGGTTCGCCAGCCGCGGCGCGCATCGCGCACTAGAGGAGAGGGCGAGAGGCGATAGCGCCGCACGATCGTTGCCGCGGTGCTCGAGGCATCGAGCACTGCGGCAAGCGCTGAGTCCTTGCGCGTCGCGGAGGTGAGCGGCGTGGCCGCGACGCGAACTCGCGCCACTGTTCGGTTGCGCTCATCGTCGTTCGGTCCCTTCTCCAGAACATGAAGGCCGCTCTCCCCGCTCAACACGCGATGAGCGCCGAAACCGCCGATGACAAGCCACGGCGTCGTCGCGCCGGACGGAATGTGCTCGCTCAACTGCATGCGCCGCGAGCGCGCCCACTGCCGATACATGTCTACGAGCCGTAGACACCATTCGCCTTGCGGGCCTGCATCAGCCCCGTGATCCAATGCCGGCTGCACGGCGAGCACAACCTCTTGCGGAGCATCCGTCAAAGCGTCGAGCACGCCGTGTTCGATCGTGACGAGCTGCTGAGCGAGACGCACCGCAAGGTCGCGAGAATAGCGTCGCTGCGCACTCGCGCTGCGCGCAAGACGGTCGCGCAGGCGCGCTGCAGTCGCGATCGCGGCACCGACACGATCCATGAGCGCATAGCGCGCGAGCACGCGCTGTCTATCTTCTCGATCCCAGAAGTCGCTCGCGGCCATCTGCTGCGTGAGCTGCGTATGCAACGACTTCCAATCCGGTCGGTCCGGCAGCGCTCCATACTGAGTCGTCGCCGTATCGAGCGTCTCGAATTCCTCGGCAGTGCCCTCGGACCGCAATGCAATTCGCTGCAGCGTCGGGCCGGCCTTCTCCTCGACTGGCGCTTCTTCGAACGCGGACGGATCGCTCGGCGCGTCGGGATCGACGAACTCGACCTGAATTCCGTTGCCGTCGCTGCGCACGAACAAGAACTGATCGCCTTGCGGGAAGCGATGTTCGACCATCGTGGCCGCAAGCGGCGCGAGCACATGCTGATCGATCGCACGCTTGAGCGGACGCGCGCCCATCGCGGGCGAGAATCCTTTGTCCAGCAGGAATTCCAGCGCCGAAGACTCCCACTCGATCGCCCACTCGCGATGGCGCAGTCCGCGGCGTTCGACGACGCGCTGCAATTCCTTCGCGAGAATGCCTCTCATCAAGTCACGCGTGAGCGGCTTGAAGACGATGACGTTGTCGAGCCGATTCACGAACTCGGGTCGAAAGCTCTGATTGACCGCGCGCATGACTTGCTCGTTGGAGAACGCGCTCGCACTCGGCGCGAACCCGAGCCCGGCCGACTGATGCGCCGTCGCGCCAAAATTCGAAGTCAGAATGATGATCGCGTGACGAAAGTCGGCGGTGCGCCCGGCGGCATCGGTGAGCCTTCCGTCGTCGAAGACTTGCAGGAACAGGTCCCAAATCGAGGGATGCGCCTTCTCGAACTCGTCCAACAACACCACAGCGAACGGCTGCTTGCGGATGCGTTGGGTGAGCGATTCCGCGTCCGGATCGTGCGCGTCTCCCAGGATCTTCCTCGCCGCCTCGGAATGCTGAAACTCGCTCATGTCGAGACGCACGAGACGATCGGCGGCACCGAAGAGATACGCGGCGAGCGTCTTCGCGAGCTCCGTCTTGCCGGTACCGGTCGGACCGGCGAACAGGAAGACACCGATCGGACGCGTGGGATCGGTCAGTCCCGCTTTGAGCATCGCAATGCGATCGACGACGACGGCGACCGCTTCGCGCTGTCCGATCAAGCGCCGCGAAAAGAACTCGCGCATCTGTCCGAGATCGACGCGCTCACGATCGTCCAAGACGGAACGCGGCATGCCGGTTTGCTGTGACAGGGTCGCGAGCAAATGTTCGCGCTCGAGCCGGTCCGCGCCGTTCGCGACCGCGTACTGCGCGCCGAGCTTGAGCAGATCGAGCACGGCGCCTGGCATCTGATCCGCGCCAAGGTAATAGCGTGCCATGTGAATCGCGGCGTCGATCGTGCCGTCGGCGACAGCGATGCCGAGCACCTCCGTCATGCGTTCGCCGAAATCGCTCACGAGCTTCTGCAACTGAGGCTCGCCGAGCGGACGCAGACGAATGATCTCGACGGCGCTGCGCAACGCGGGCTTGCGCTGCAGGATGTTCGTGAGGCCGCTCGATGTCGTCTCGCTGATGACGATGATCTTTCCGGATGCGATAGCTGGAAAGATCTGGTCGAGGATACTCGCGGCCTGCGATCGATGCGTGCCGCTCATGGCGAGTTGCAGCAGATCCGGGACGTACCAGAGGACGCGCTTTTCGGCGGCAAGCTCCGTCGCGATGCGACGCAGGCGCTCTTCCAGCTGGCCGATATACTCTTGACCGGCCATGAGACTGGCCGCGCCGGCCTCGAAAACGCTCCACCCTTGCTCCATGCAACGAGCGGCAAGTAAGCGTAGGAACGCGGTCTTGCCGGTGCGCGGATCGCCGACCGCGAGAATCGATCGGGGCGGTGCGTGATGAATGCAGGCACCGGCGATCGCGAGCTGATCGCTGACGGCTTCGTGCTCTACGAGTAATTCCTGGTCGAGATCCGACTCCCAGAAGCGACCGAACGATTGCAGATACGTCCGATCGAGCGTCGTCGTGCGCCAGCGCGACAGTTGCTCGAGCAGTTGTGCCGCACTCGGATGCTGGATATTGCGCAGCAGTGCTTCGGCGCTTTCGACCTCTTTCGGCTGCAGACGCTGCAAGGCATCGCCGAAACCGGGCGCATCGCCCAAGTCGGCGCGCTGCGCAAAGTGCTCCGCGAACAAACCGGGCACGACGATATTGTCCGCCCACCACTCCGGACACTGGAGCAGCAACGCGCCAGCCGCCGGGCGCTCGGCCAAGCCAAGCACGTACTGCAGCGCGAAGTGCATGGGCCAAGGGCGAATATGGCGGAATGCCGCCGTGAGACCGGGCGCGACTTCCGCGCGATCGGGGCGCTCGCACAAGGCGGCGTAGGCCACCGCGGAGAGCATCCAATTCGCGCCGTTCGCGTAGTCGGCGACCGTCGTGATCGGCACGGCGTCGGAACGCATCAACGCCACCGCGTTGCGAAACGTCTCGTTGTCTACTAGATCCTTCGGATGCGCGCTTGCCTCACCGATCCTGTCGAGCTCGGCCGTCATTTTCTGCAATTGAACGAGCGGTGGATCGGGGCTCAACGCCGGCGCGCGGTCGAGCGCCACGGAGCCCGCGACGGGCGTCGCGCTTGTGCGCGCGGTCGCGAGCTTGGCGCGAAACAGCCACAGCAATCCGACGGTGAGGATGCCTAACGCGAATCCGATGAAAGTGCTCATGCGTTATGTTATCGGCGCTGCCACGCGCACGTAGCCCGGCGTGATCCCTTAGCCATGCAAACTTAGCACGTCGCACCGAGCTGCGATCATTGTCGAGACCCGGCGCCTGGACGGCGCCGGGTCTCTGCGCTTAGGGCTCGAGGACTTACGGCTCCCAGGCGAGGAAGTCGTCGTACGTCGCGGCGGTCTTGTACATCATAAGACCGTAGCGCCCGCTCGCATGCGACGCGTCGTTCGCTTCGAGCAGGAGGTTGCCGTTGACGTACGCGCGCACGGAGTTTCCGACGGCCTCGAGGCGCAACGAGTACCAAGTTCCCGAGGATACGGTGAGCGGTGCCGAGTCGAGCACTTGAACCGCACCGTTCACGAGCTTGCGCAACGAGATCGTGTTGTCCTTGCGGACGGTGATGTAATAGTAGTTGTCGGGATCGCTGTAGCGCGCGATGAGACCGAACCAGCGGCTGCCGGGACCCGACGCAAAGGTGTCGGCGCGAGCTCGCGTTTGCACGATTTGATCGTTGGCATCGACGCGTGCGACGGCGCGCGCATCGAAGCTCAGGTCCTGCTGAACCAACTGTTGATTGTCATTGGCCCAGACCGCGCTCCAATTGCCAGGATCCGTGTCCCAGCGCTCGCTCAAGGTACGGTTGATGCGTTGATCCAAGAGCGTCAACTGCGGATTCTGACTCACGACGATGTTGTCGAAATCGACGCTCGCGCGATACATGCGAACCCCGGCGTGCCCGTGGGCGAGCGCGTCATCGTGCGCCTGCGCGACCAACCTCCCGTCGACGTAGGCTCTGAGCAGCGTGCCGATCGCTTCCAGCCGCAATCGGTACGTGCGATTGAGCGTGACCGGAACGGGAGCGGTGGCGAGTGTCTCGTAGTCTCCGTCGACGATGCGCTTGAGCTCGAGCACGTTCGACTGGCGCAGCGTCACATAATAGTTGTTGTTCACGTCGGTCCGGCGCACCGCGAGGCCCACCCATCGGTTGGATCCGTTGAAAGCCGTGGGTTTCACATCCGCCTCGATCGCCTGGTTCGTCCAATCGATATTCGCGAGAAACGAGCCTCCGTCGCCCGCCAGTGACGATTGCCGGTAGACGTTGGAGCCGCCGGAGGCCACCACCGAGAATGTGCTGCCTGCCATCGGTGTCCAGTTCGCGGCGTTACCTTGCTCGAAATTCTCCTCAACGGGCGGCAGTGTCGTCCCCCAGTCGTCTAGATCGAACACGTAGACCGCCCCGGGCCCCGCGGCGGCGATCCTTGCGAACGAGCCGTTCACGTCAACATCGCCGCGCCGAAGAAATCCCTCCTCCGAAGCGGAATCGCTGCGGACGAGCATCGCGACCTGCTCGTACTCGCCAGGCGAAACTTCCTGAAACACGCGTACCGAACCGCCGCGGTGCGGATCGCTGAAGCTCGCGACGACGAGGTCCTGCACCTCGATCGATTGCACGGTGAGCTGAAGACTGTCGGGCGGAACAATGTCTGCGGAGTGCAGCCAGCTCCCTGTGTCGTTCGTGAACGCCATGATCGGCAGATCGCTGCTCGCTGAAACGAATGCTCGCGCATCATCGATTGCAACCGCCCTCCCGAAGCGACGTGCATTGGGGTTCGTGAGTGTCGCGGTCTCGACCCAAGTCGTGGCGTTGGGTTCGTAAATGGAGACCAAATCCTCGAAAACATCGTAGGAAACGATCAAACGATTTCCGGCCGACAGGTCGATGTCTCTGCCTTCTGAAAGCCAAGGATCGCAACCGCCATTCTCGCCGGGGAACGTGGTCACGAGTGACCAGATACCGGCGGCGTTCTCTCTGAACGCTCTTGCACTCGAGAGGCACGGCGACTCGCTCGTGGCGACCGTGTCCGTCCCGACCGCGGCGTCGCCGGAGCCGGACGTGCCGTCGCTTTGCTGAGCGACCCAGCTGCCATCCGACGCTCGCTGGAACACGTGCACCGTGTCGGCCGACACGACCGCGAGGCCGTTGCGTATCGACACCGATGCGCCGCAACTGTCCTCGGCGATTTCGCCCGTGTTGCATGAGGTCTCCGCGAGCGTCCTTTCGTAGACCCATGCGCCGTTGCTCTGACGGCGAAACAGATAAGCGGCGTAGTGATCGATCTCCCCATCGCGCCGCATGCCCGTCGCGATGACCGTATCGCCCTCGACAGCGACTCGTAGCGGGAACTCGTATGTCGGGTTCGGCGAAGCGATCTTCGCCGTCTCCTCGACGACGATCGGCGCAGCGGTCGAGAGTGTCGGAACGAGCGCAATACAGGCAGCAAGCGCTACAAGTCGTCGACCTGCGTCGTTGTTGCCGCTCACCGGAGCGCGCCTCGGTCGAGTCGCTCGCCCGGCATCCGCGTTTGCGTAAAAAAGGTGTGTAGGGGTTCCCATCGTGGTACTCCTTGTCGAAAGCAAGAACGGTGTTTCACCGACAGCCGGTCAGAAATCCAAACCGGTGCATTCGTATGCTTGCTGGATCGGTGGAGTTCCGGCAGCGAATGTGAGGTTCTTCACAGGAATTTGTAGGACGTTGGCGCAGCCACCGGACTGTTGACTCGTCTACACGAAACGTTGCGTTCTGGCTGGAATAATTTTCCTGCACGCGCTCCCGCCCGCTAGAGGGCTATCGCTAGAGGGCTATCGCTAGAAAGCTACCGCTAGGAAGGCGCGTTCGCGCCGAGAAGGCTACCGCTAGACAGAGCTCCGACGTCAACCGCGCTCAAGTCTGGTGCCGCCTACTCTTCGTCGCCCTTGCGGACGCGAGGGCCCATTGAAAGCAAGCGCACGAGTTGTGCGCATCTAGATCCTCGCTTCCGCACACTAGTGTCCGGGGAAAATCCGATATCTCGAGGCCGGGGTTCCGACGGAAGCGG
>JBDZVE010000126.1:0-9959 GCA_040255535.1 Lysobacterales bacterium
TGAAACGTCTGATCGACCTACGCTGGGCGAAGACTTCGCGAGGGTCGCGCGTCGTTCATTTCTCGCCCGAGGGCGAGAGAGCGTTGCGAGCAGCATTCAGCGGCGTCGAGACGACGACCCATCGAGCGGCGCCATCGCGGCGCGTTCAAGAGCTCGCACGCAAGGGCGCGAAGCTCGCCGAGGAAGACTAAGAAAGATAATCTCGCAAAGGCAAGACTAAAGAAGGGACGGGGCCGGCTAGGTGTGTGCGCCACGCACTATGGCCGGTCGTGTTCCCGACACGACTTGGTCCTCCCTACATCCTTGTAGGTCGGCCCGCGAGATGCTCCTGCGACGCGGGCTTCCCCACAGTGGAAGAAAGCTAGTTCTGTCACTCCGTGCCGACGGGCTTGTTGCGGTCATTGACCGATTGTTCGATGAGCGTTGCGACTCCGCGCGGATCTTCTTGTTGCGCGACGTGGCCGCCGGGGAAGGTGCGAATCGTCCAGCCTCTCGCGACCGCGCGTTGCCAACTCTTATCTTTCTGTGCGCGTTCCTCGGCCGACGTGCCCTTGGGGATGAACGCGACATACGTCACCGGCAGTGCGAGTGCAGCGGGGTTCTTGTACGAGACCGGCTGATTGAAGCACTTGATCGATTGCTTGACGTTGTGCGGCGGCGGCGTTCCGGGTTTGACCCAGGGCACTTGCATGAAGCCGTCCTTGAAGCGCTCAGGATCCTGCACACCCGTGCCGCCGAAAAGATCCCAAAGCGACATGCCATCGTCAGGGACAGCGGCATCGAGAAAGACCACATGCCGGATGCGTTCTGGAATTCGGTCCATCACGCCGGTGATGACCATGCCGCCGTAGCTGTGTCCAGTGAGCACGACGTCGTGCAGATCCTCGTACAGGATCAGGTTCACGACATCGTTGATATGAGTCTGCAGATCGATATCGGGGCTGTTGAGGTGTTCGCGTTCACCGAGGCCGGTGAGGGTGGCGCGGTAGACAGTGTGACCGTCATCCAAGAGAAACTTGCCCGTGCTCTTCCATTCCCAGCCGCCTGCTGTCGCGCCATGAACGAGTACGAACGTGTATTTCTCGCCGGACTGTTCGGCTCGGGCGCTGAATGAAAGAAGGAAGCCCAAGCCGAGGAGCAGGGCGAACAATCGTAGCGGATGAGATCTCATGAAGTTGCGACTCGGGTTGTATGAGGTGACGAAGTGCGTTGAAGCGGCGCGTAGCATAAGAGAGCGATGCCGTGTCCGTCACGAAAGAAATGTGGCGGTGCCATGCGCGAGCTAATGCAGCCATAGCGTTTTCTTATGGAGGGTTCGGCAGTTCGTCCGGTCGACGAAATCCATGCGCCGAGTGCCAACGTCACTGCTTCTCCGTCGAACGCAATGCCGCCTCGGCATCGCGCAGCAGTTTTTTCGATTCCTCAAATGTCACTCGCTCGAGCGCGGCGTCGAACCCGAGCCATACGACCTCGCGCTCGGCGGGCTGGACGGAGCTCTGAATGCTCGCCATCAGGAACATCGCGGTGCGTTCGCTGGCAGTACGCAGCTCGCCGAGCTCTTGCACGATCTCGGCATGTACGCCTGCTTCCTCCAGGACTTCGCGACGGGCTGCCTGTTCGGCAGTTTCACCCGCTTCGATGTGTCCCTTCGGAAACACCCATGCGTTGGGCACCTTGCGCGCGCGGATCAGTGCAAATTCCTTGACGCCGTCGCGCTGCCGAAACACGACGCCGCCCGCGTGTGTCACCGTATCGCTACGCTCGTTCATCCTGATCTGTCCTTTGTCGAACTTCGTGACACGCTGCAGCGTAAGTCGGTCGAAGTCAACCTAAGTACAATTGACGACGCTGCCGCTCCTGCGCACGCTGACGTCCGCCACGCGACCGAAGAGGCGATCTTCGGTGCACAGGCACACGTCTTCGAGTCCGATCTTGGACAACTCTCGGGAGCACTGCGATGGATGCAACGCCGGAGCGATTCCACATCGGTATTATCGATTTATTCTCGATCTTGCTGCCTGGAGCGATTCTCGCTTACGCGATTCAGGCAGTCCTTGTGCCGGATGCATTCGCAACAACACCGATGACTCAAGCGGAGCGATGGATCGCGCTCGCTATCATGGCCTATGTCATTGGCCATTTCGTTTTTGCAGCGGGCTCGTGGCTGGATGACCCGTATGATCGAGTTCGTGAGCGGCTGCATCCGCTGGACGGGGATTACGCCTTGCTCAGCGCAATTGCGATCAAGGATCTTTCTCTCGAGAAGATCGCCATCAATAAGAGCGCTATCAATGCCTTCCAGTGGACGAAATGCCGCCTCGCGATGGCACATCCGGTAGCGCTGGCGCAAATTCAGCGCTATGAAGCGGATTCGAAGTTCTTCCGCAGTCTTTTCGTGGTGCTGCTGATCATTGCGATCTGGGCCGCGGTGCTCGGGAGGTGGTACGTTGCAGGAACGTGCCTCGTAGGAACTGTCGCGTCACTGTGGCGCTATGGCGATCAGCGCTTCAAGGCGACACGCCAGGCGTACTGGTACCTGATCACGCTGGAGTCCACGCGAAAGGATCCGGTCGAACGTGCAGCACGAGCCTCCGCCGAAAAATCCTTCGCTTGACCTTCATCGTCGGGAGCACGTGCTACGGGTCGCGCGATTCCGCTCGCGAGACCAACACGATGCCGTGCTCGTCGTGCAGCAGCTCGATGCCGAACGCCGGCCCGAGTGCCCGCAGCCAGGGCTCTATTTGGTCGAGCTTGATATTCCCGCTCACTCGCACGCCGGCGACTTCGGTCGAAGCGAGCGTCACGGGCTCCGCGGAGTATCGATTGAGATCGGCGACGATCGAGCGCAGCGTGCGATCGACGAACACCATGTTTCCCGATCGCCAGTTCGCAATCTGCTGCGGATCGACCTCACGAATCTCACCGATCGCGCCGTCCGGCGACGCGGCGACTTGCTCACCTGCATTCAACACGGCGCCCGCACCCGGGCGCCAGCTCGGAGGACTGACTTGCACGGTGCCTTCGAGCACCGTGATCGTGGCCCCATCCGGTCCGCGATGAACATTGAAGGCCGTTCCGAGCGCGCGCGCCGAACCGTTCGCGACATCGACGATGAAGGGCCGCTTCGCGTCTTTCGCGACGAAGAACAGTGCCTCGCCATCGGACATCACGATGCGCCGCACGTCGCGTGCGAAACTTGCGCGAATGGAGGTCGCGCCGCCAAGAATGACCCGCGTGCCGTCTTCGAGCTGCACCGTGCGGATCTGTCCGACCGACGATGCATATTCCCGCGTGCTCGGCTCGCGCAAGTGCCCCTGCAGGGAGATCACTGCCCAGACGCTCACGCTCACGAACACGACGATCGCCGCTGCCGCTTGCCAGAGCACGTGCGGACGTGATCGCTTCGAGGGCTCCGCTCCGGCAGCAGATACCAAAGTGCCATCCGGCCACGCACGCCAGAAATTCTGCACCCGCTCGAGAGCGGCGCGGTTCTCAGGATCGGCTTGCCAGGCGAGCGCAGCCTGGATGTCTTCTGCGCTGACCTGCGGCTCCTGCAGCTTCAGGTACCAGTAAGCGGCTTGCTCGTCGCGAGCAGTGGGATAGCTCATTCCCATCCCTGCAATTCCTCGAATCGCGCGGCGCAGTACGCCACGGCTTTGATCACGTACTTGCGTACCATGCTCTCGGTGATGCCCATTCTCGCGGCAATCTCGCGATATTCCTGACCGTCGAGCTTGTAGCTCACGAACGCCGTGCGGCACTTCGGCGGCAGCTCATCGAGCAGCGATATCAAGAGCGTAAGCTCCTGCGCAGCTTGTGCCTGCCGATCCGGGCTCGGCCCCTGATCCGAAACCTGCGCTGCTTCGGCTTCCGATGCGGTGTGCGCCTCCGAGTGCTTCCTGCGCCGCAGTTCGTCGGTCGCGGCATTCCGTGCGCATACATATAAGAGTGAGGCGAGATTGTCGTCGGCCAGCGAGTCGCTGCGCTCGAGCAGCCGCGCGAAGACGATCTGCAGACAATCGCGCGCGTCCGCGACCGAGCCGAGCCGGATCGTCAGGAAACGCAGCAGATTCGCGTGGTGCGCACGAAAGAGGCTATCCAGGCGGGCGTGCACGGGTCCACGCCTTGCGCGCCTGTCGGCCAGCGCAACGACGGCCGCTGCGCCTCCCCCGATATCGCGCGAAAGCCCTGGCTTCATCGAACCTCACGTCTCGTAGCCATAGAACGATTGGAGCGGCCGATTTGGGAATCCGCCGTTCGCAATTCCCAAGTGAGCGCGATCATTCGTTCTGTATCTAACGCTGCAGACGAGCAGTAGACAACAATATCGCTTCCAGGGGGGATCCAGCCATGCCGTCACTGCGATCGATCCGACCGTGCGCCTCGGTCAAAGCCGCTCTCCTGGGCGCCGTTGCATGTGCAACGACGTCTACCGCCTTGATAACCTACGCGGCCGAACCTGCTGCGGCGCGAACCGTGCGGGTCGATATCGCGCCCAAGAATCTGGAAGCGGCGCTCATCGAGCTGTCCTCACAGGCCGACGTGCAGCTCGTCATGAGCACAGACGAAGTCCGCGGCCTCTCCTCCAGCGGGCTTTCCGGCGAGTATTCGCTGGAGGAGGCGCTCGAGAAGCTTCTGTCCGGCTCAGGCTTGACGTACCAGATCGCACCCGGCGGAACGGTCACCGTCGTAAAGGCTGCCGAGACACCGCAGCCGACCGCGCGGCCCGCGCGCTCATCGGCAGAAGCGACTGACATGCGAAGCTCCACTCGGGAGGGCATGCTCGAGGAGATCATCGTCACCGCGCAGAAGCGCACGCAGAGCGCTCAAGAAGTGCCGATCTCGATGCAAGCGCTTTCGGCGGACGAGCTGCGCGATCGAGGCGTCGCCAGTGCGGCCGATGTCATCACCGCGCTGCCGAATCTCACGAGCAATGCGACGAGCGACATCAACGTGGGGTTCACGATTCGCGGCGTGGGCACCAACAACTATCACGGCAATGTGAGTCGGGCCGTGGGTATCTATCAGGACGAAGTGTCGATGAGCACGCCGTTCTCAGGCGTGCTCGGCGTATACGATGTCGAACGCGTGGAAGTGTTGCGCGGCCCGCAGAATACGCTCTTCGGTCGCAACACGACCGGCGGTGCGATCAACTACATCAGTCGCCAGCCGCAGCCGGGCGAAGGGCTCGACGGATATGTGCAGGCGACCTACGGCAGGTATGCGCAGCGCGACATGCAAGGCGCGGTGGGCTTCGACTTGGGCTCATCGGTGGCCGCACGTATCTCCTTTCAAACCGTCAATCGCGACGGCGTCTTCAACAACTTGTCGACTGGAGATGACAAGTTCGGCGACAAGGAGCGTCATTCGGCACGCGCACAGCTTGCTTGGGAGCCCTCCGATGCCACGCGCGTCCTGCTCAACTACCACATCGGCGTGAATCGCGGCGAGAGCCTCGGCAACAAGGGCAATGGATTATTGAATGCCGACGGCACGCTGTGCTCGGAAATCGCGCTCGTCGGCGATTTCGAACACCGCAACAACTGCTTCGATCGCGGCGGTTTCGGCACCGCACCGTTCAATCCGTCTACGGACGATTGGCACGATCTCTACAACGTCTCCTCGACGCGTTCGGATGTCGACATCGAAGGCGGGTTCCTCCGCTTCGAGCATGCTTTCTCGAGTGCGACGTTCGTCTCCATCACGTCCTACGACGTCACCGAAGTACAGTTCGCCGATGACGCGTCGGCGACGAATACCTTTCAGTTCACGCCGTTTCAGGACTCGCGCTACTCGCAGTTCACGCAGGAGCTGCGCTTGATGTCCTCGGGGGAGGGCCCGCTGCGCGCGATCGGCGGACTTTATTACTTCACGGAAGACCTCGAGCAGGCAACGAACGTGCGCCGCTTCGTCAACAACGCAGGCACTACGGCATTCAATCTGCTCGATCAGACCGACGAAGACATTTCCGTGTACGGTCAAATCGAATACGACCTGCAGCCCTCGCTTACGCTGACCGCGGGATTGCGCTACACGGACAATGATAAGGAGGCGGATTCGTTGTTCGGTGTCGCGGTGACGCCGTTCACGACCATTCCCACGGACACCTTCATGTCGCGTGAAATGGTGGAGCGCTTGACGGAGAACGCCCCGGAGACGTGCCCGCCAGGACCGCCGGGTGTCGACCCCGACACCGGGCGCGCCTTCGGCGGACCGCCGCCGTGCAGGTTACCGTTGCTGCATCCAAGGGAATCGACGCAGAAGGTGGGCGGCAAACTCGGGCTCGCCTGGCGCTTCACCGACGATGCGATGCTGTACGGCAACTACTCGCGCGGATTCAAATCGGGCGGCTTCGACACTCGCGCCCTTGCAGCCTTCAGCGGCAATGTCGAGAAACCCGTCGCGCCCGAGACGCTCGATGCCTACGAGCTCGGCGTGAAGTCGGAGCTTCTGGAATCGACGCTGCGCCTGAATGCGGCCGCGTTCTACTACGAGTGGTCGGATCTGCAGACCTTCGCGACCATCAACAGCGTGCCTGGTTTCTACAATATTCCGACCGCCGAGATCACCGGGCTCGAGGTCGAGATTCAATGGCTGCCTGCCGACGGATGGACGGTGCAGGGCGGAATGGGTTTTCTGCAAACGGAGATTACAGACGTCGGCAGCCTCGGCAACACGATCGACGAGGGCCACGAGCTACCGAACTCTCCAGAGCTCACGCTCAATGCACTGGTCTCGAAGCAAATTCTCATCGGTGACGGCGCGCTGACCGTGCAGGGCGACGTGCGCTACGTGGGCGAGCAAGTGGATTCATTGCAGTACGCGCTCGATCCCGTGGCCACGAACGACGAGCAGACGTACCTGAACGCGCGCATAGCGTATGCATTCGGCGAAGGCCGACGCTACCAGATCAGCATCTTCGGCGAGAACCTGACCTCGGAGAAGACCTGTGTGGATATCGGCCCGTTCGACGATCCGACGGTCACGCCGGCGAATCGCGCTACGCTGCAGACTGCGACGAATCAATGCGCGCCGAGCGACGGTACGGCGCTGTTCGGTATCACCGGTCGCGTGACGTTCTGATGCAGAGCGAATCGAGACTGTCGCGACGTCGGCTGCTCGCGGTCGCGGGCGCAGGCGCGCTCGCTGCTGCGACACACCGATTGACGCGCGCGGCGATGAGCGCGAAGCCGCCGAATATTGTGTTCATTCTGGCGGACGATCTCGGCTACGCGGATCTGAGCTGTTACGGCCGGCGCGAGTACCGCACACCGAATATCGACGCCTTGGCGGAGCAGGGGCTGAAGCTTACGCACGGCTACTCCAACTCGTCGATCTGCTCGCCGACTCGCTGCGCGCTGATCACCGGACGATATCAGTATCGATTCCCGATCGGTCTGCACGAGCCGCTTCCAAGGGACGCCGGAAAGTTGGGCCTGCCGCTCGGACATCCTACGTTGCCTTCGTTGCTGCGCTCGGTCGGGTATCGCACGGCGCTGATAGGCAAATGGCACCTGGGAAGCGGACCCGAGCGGGGCCCGCTTCAGCACGGCTACGATCATTTCTTCGGGATCCACGGGGGCGCAGCCGACTACTTCACGCACGAGTTCGCGGTGCCGCCGACCGGCCGCTCGGAGCTGTACGAGGATGCGTCGCGAATCGAGCGCAATGGCTATTTGACGGACCTACTGACTGCCGAGGCAATCAAAGAGATCGATCGCAGCGCCGCTCGCGAGCAACCGTTCTTTCTCAGCCTGCACTACACCGCGCCTCATTGGCCTTGGGAAGGCCCGCACGATGAGAGCGTGTCGAAAGCGCTGCGAACGATCTTCCATACGGACGGCGGCAGCCTCGAGACCTATGCTGCGATGGTCCGGAGTCTGGACGAGGGTGTCGGCCGCGTTCTGCAGTCGCTCGCACACCTGCAGCTCGAGCGCGAGACGATCGTCGTGTTCACAAGCGACAACGGCGGCGAGCGGTTCTCCGACATGTGGCCGTTCATCGGCATGAAAGCAGAGCTCCTCGAGGGCGGGATCCGCGTGCCGACACTCGTGCGTTGGCCCGGCCGCATTGCGGCGGGTGCGGTGAGCGATCAAGTCATGGCGACGATGGATTGGTTGCCGACATTGCTAGCCGCGGCGGGCGCCCATGCCGATGCGCAGTATCCGCCCGACGGCGAAGATCTCCTGCCCGTGCTCTTCGGCCAAGCGGCGAGCCGGCCTCGCACGATCTACTGGCGTTTCAAGGCGAACGAACAGGCGGCCGTCCGCGAGGGAAACTGGAAGTACCTGAAGATCGGCGCGAATGAATTTCTCTTCGATGTGGTGGCCGATCCACGGGAGCGCGCGAACCTAGCGCAGCGACACCCGGATGTGTTCCAGCATCTGAAGACCGCTTACGCGACCTGGAACAAAACGATGCTGCAGTACCCCGAGGACGTGTACACCTACTCGCAGAAGGACGGTGCGAGGGTCGCGGATCGATATTGAGGTCGTACAGATCGACTCTGCTCTGCCTGCACCTTTCCCGCGACTCATCAGTACCCGCGATCGTCAATCCCGCACTTTGATGCTGCCGCCGATTCGGGAGTGGCGAATGCCGCCGCTGCCGTCCTCGCCGATCGTGAGGTCGCCGTCGACATCTTCCACGACGATCGCACCCGAGCCGTCGTGTTTCACGGCGACATCGTGCTTGACGCGGCTGATGTAGATTTCCCCAGAGCCGTCGTTGCCGATTTCGACGCTCCCGCCGACACGCTCGATGCGAATATCATCCGAGCCATCGTTGCCGATCGTTACGTCGCCTTGCACGTCGCGGATCGCGATCCCACCGGAGCCGTCGTTCGCGATCTCCACGTCACCGCTGACCTGCTCGATTTCGACATCGCCCGTGCCGTCCTTCAGGCTCAGGGATCCGCGTACGCGCGCTATCGTGAGGTCGCCCGAACCGTCCACGAGCTCGAGCGAGCCGTCGATATCTTCTATATGCAGCGATCCCGAGCCGTCGGTGATGTCCAAGTCGCCCACGTTCGAAATATGCGCATCGCCGCTTCCGTCTTCGACATCGATGTCGATACCTGCCGGCACCTTGATCGACAGGTTCAGGTGTCCTTCGCCGGTGTCACTCGTGAACCAGCTGCTCGGATCCAAGAACGAGCTGATAGGCGAGGTGGAGATCACCAGCGTGCTGAAACTGCGTTTGGTATAGATCTGGCGCTGCTCCAAGTGCTCCTTGTCCGCAGCGCACGCCTCGCCACTCGCTTGTATTCGCTTTCGCCCCGGCTCGCCGCGAATCTCGAGGCTGCCGGCGCCGGCTCTCACGACGACCTTGCGAATGCCATCGGCCGAGATTTCCGCCGCGCGGTCCGCCCGGTAGCGGCACGCATTTTCGGCGCGAGCCGCCGGGGAAAGTACCACCGTTGCCAACATGGCGGACAATAGACCTAGCGCCGGCACGACTCGTCTCATCTGGGGCCCTCTTCTCCTGATGACGTCACTCGATAGGCCAGTTAGACGCAATATGGGCGACTAAGGTTGCACGCACGTCTTCCCGAAGCGCTCGTGCATCTGCACAGCCCCGAGGAGCAAGCTCCCTGAGCACATCGCTCACGCGAGCCGGGACCATCGGCAGGCTAAGGTAACCCGCGGGAGCGGTTGCGTTGGCCCGCGTTGTCCATCGTCAAGCGCGAGCCTTCGATCTCACCGGTGCGATCTCAGAATCGTGAACTGTTCCTCGCGTTGTCAGCGAATCGACGAATCTCGACTCTGTGTCTTGACGCTCCGACGTTTAAGCCGAGCGTGGAATGTTTCGAAAACAATCTTGATTTCACAGCAGAGCGTGCGCGGGTGGTGACAATTGCGCCACTCAATCTCGACACGAGGATCTCATGCGCTGGTTCATGTCGCTGCTCTGCTTACTGCTCTTGAGCGCCTGCAGTAAGGGCCTCGATCGTTCGCTCG
>JBDZVE010000127.1:0-9938 GCA_040255535.1 Lysobacterales bacterium
GCCGCCGTGACGTGCCGATTTGCGCTCGTTTGGGGTCTTGTGTTATCTAGTCAGACATGAATTCCTTCGCCACCCGCTATTGGTTTTGCTTTTACTTTGGATTCCGTTAGCTGGCGGAAGGGCTGATCTCGATTCGAACAAACGAAACCTGAGTACCCAAAAAAACCGCCAGTCGAAGCTGGCGGTTTTTTTTTGACCGCTGCAAGACCGGCACACTGGAGCCGAAAAGATGACGATCCGGACCGACGATTTACGCATTCTTGACATAAAGGAGCTGGTCACGACCGAAGAGCTCGCGCGCGAGGTCCCCTGCAGCGATCGCGCTTCGGCAACAGTTGCCGAGTCGCGCCGGGCGCTGCAGCGAATCCTTCACGGGCGCGATGACCGCTTGATCGTCGTCATCGGGCCGTGCTCGATTCACGATCCCGCTGCTGCGATCGAGTATGCGCAGCGGCTCAAGGCCGAGCGCGATCGATTGCGCGGGACGCTCGAGATCGTGATGCGTGTTTATTTCGAGAAGCCGCGTACCACGGTGGGGTGGAAGGGCTTGATCAACGATCCCGATCTCGACGGCAGCTTCAACATCAACAAGGGCCTTCGCGTTGCGCGCAAGCTCTTGGGCGACATCAGCGAACTGGGTCTGCCGGCGGGTTGCGAGTTCCTCGACATGGTGACGCCGCAGTACCTCACGGAGTTCGTCTCGTGGGGTGCGATCGGCGCGCGCACGACGGAGAGTCAAGTGCACCGCGAGCTCGCATCGGGCCTCTCGTGCCCCGTCGGATTCAAGAACGGCACCGATGGCAATGTGAAGATCGCGATCGATGCAATCCAAGCAGCGTCGCATCCGCATCATTTTCTCGCCGTCACGAAGCAAGGACGAAGTGCGATCGCGGCGACGAGCGGCAACCCGGATTGCCACGTGATTCTTCGCGGCGGCAAGGCTCCGAACTACGATGCGGCAAGCGTCGATGCGGTGTGCGCGCAGCTCAAGGCGGCAAAGCGCGCCGAGCGGCTGATGATCGACGTGAGCCACGGGAACAGCAGCAAGCGCCCGGAAAACCAACCTCTCGTCGCTGCGGACATCGCCGAGCGCATCGAGCGCGGCGAGCACCGCATCGTCGGCTTGATGGTGGAGAGCCACTTGAAGGCGGGGCGCCAAGATCTGCAGCCCGGTCGCCCGCTCACGTATGGACAAAGCATCACGGATGGGTGCATCGACTGGGATGCATCCGTTGCGGTGCTCGAGAAGCTCGCGCGAGCCGTCGAGCTGCGACGCGAATCGGAGCAAGGCGCCGCGCGCTCGGCGGTGGCCAGCTAACGGAAGCTGCAGACTACAGGCGGCAGGTTATAGCCACCGGCGAACCTGCTCCTTGTAGCGCGCGTATGACTCGCCGAACGTTTCCTCGAGAAACTGTTCTTCGGGCAGCACGAATAAATTGCGCAGGATGAAGAACAAGATCACGGGCGGTGCGAACGCGCTCGCCGAGCCCAAGATGATCGACGTCCCGAGCGAAATGAGGAGCAGTCCGACGTACATCGGGTTGCGGCTGTAGCGATAGAGGCCGCTTCTCACGAGCGTCGTCGCCGGTTCGAAGGGCATTACGGCGGTGCCCGCTTTCTTGAATGTCCCCGCGCCGGTTGCGGTCGTGATGACGCCAAGAACGAGAATGGCGGTTCCCACGATATCTGCGGCCGAGCTCCGCAGGAGATAGACAATCGGCAGCACGTGGTGAAGCGCCACCGACGCTGCGATCGTGAGCAGCAGATAAACAGGTGGGACGAGCCGTCCGGGCTTTCGCATAGCGTGTTTTCGCGAACAGAGGTGCAAAGCATAGCCGTTCGCCATTGCACGTCCAGCCACGACCGGCGAGCTGCCGATGCGTGCCGGCAAATCCGGTCAGGTTCGGTCTTTCATGCAGTTGCCGACGAAAGACACCGTTCCAGCGCGACGCGGAGGTCCGAGGCGGAGTAGGGCTTCTGCAGCACGATTCGCGAGTGGTGTATCTCGGGCAGCCCGGCCTCGCCGTATCCAGTCGCGAAGATGAAGGGCACGCCGAGCCCGACGAGTCGATCCGCAACCGGAAACACCCTTTCTCCCGCGAGATTGATGTCGAGCACTGCCGCATCGACCTCGTGCTCGTTCAACAGCTCGAGAGCTTGCTCTACCCGGCCGACCGGCCCGATCACGGTGCAGCCGAGATCCGCGAGCGAGTCTTCCAAGAACATTGCGACGAGGCTTTCGTCCTCCACTGCGAGCACTTTGCGACCGGCGAGCGCAACCGCGGTCCCGTCGGTCATGCAACCGCCTGCTGCGCCGCGAGCGGCATCGTGATCACGCAGCGCAAGCCGTCCGAAGCGAAGACGAGTGTCGCATCGCCCTGCAGATCATGCTTGAGACCTCGTTCGATCATGCGCGTACCGAAGCCCCTGCGCGTCGGCTTTGCGACCGACGGGCCGCCGGTCTCTTGCCACGTCAGGCACAGCATGCTGCCTGATTCAGTTGCGCGCGCCGTCCACTGCACATCGACTTTGCCTTTCGGCACGCTGAGCGCGCCGTGCCGCGCGGCGTTCGTCGCGAGCTCGTGAATCGCCATGCCGAGCGGTACCGAGATGCGCGCCGGCAGCCATACGCGCTCACCGCTGACGCTGACTCGCCTGGATCCTCCAATCCGTAAGGCACGAGCTCGCGGGTCACCAAATCGTGCAACATGACGCCGCGCCAATTCTCGCGCGAGAGCAAGTCGTGCGCCGTGCTCAACGCGATCAGCCGCGCCTCGAATGCCTTCTGAAAGGCCGCGGGCTCGGTCGATGAGCGCAGCGTCTGCGCCGCGATCGATTGGACGGTCGCGAGCGTGTTCTTCACGCGATGGTTGAGCTCATCCAGCAAGAACTTCTGCTGCTCTTCGATCTGTTTGCGCGCGGCAATCTCTTCCTGCGTGGCTTTGAACAGCCTCGAGTTGTCGATTGCGATCGCGGCGTGCCCTGCGAGAGACAGGATCGAGCGCTCCGCCTCCTGCGTGAACACGCCCGCTCGCGAATGACCGAAGAAGAGCCCCCCGAGCAGCTCTCCAGATCGCGATACGACCGGGACGGCCAGATAGCTTCGCATCGGCCCGTTCTGAAGCGGGCAGCTGTTCAAGACCTCGTTTTTCGCGAAGCGCGAATCGGCCGTAATGTCCGCTGCCCGGATGACCGCATCGGTGCGATAGTCGGCGCCGAAGAGATCTTCCGCGCTTGCCGTCTCGATGCAGGCGACCGCCTCGCGTGTCGCCCCGGAAACCGCGAAGGACGCCAGAGGCGCTTCGCCGGCTTCCATCGGGCTGTGCACGAACACGCCGAGCTCCGCTTCGGACAGCGCGCGGCCGGCATCCGTGATCTCCTGAATCAACCGCTCGGGATCGAGCTCCGCGGCGAAGTGCGAGGCCGTGGCATGCAGGACTTCGAGCTTGCGCGCGGTTTCCTCGGCGGCATGTGCCGCCTGATCCGCGCGCTGCTTCGCACGAACCTGCGCGCCGGTCACCGCGGCGAGCACCAACGTCGCGAGCACACCGGCGAGAAAAACGTAGGGTACGAGATCCCGGCTCGACGAAAACTCGAACGCAGGCCGCGTCGAATAGCGAATGAGCCAGGTTCGGCCCGCGACCTCGATCGGCCGAACCTCCGTGTGCAGCGGCTTTTCGTTGCTGAATTCCGGAGAGCGATGGAGCCGATTCTCGGGCGCGATCGCGCCATCGTAGATCACGATGTCTGCACGCCGGCGCGGGACGGTCCCGAAGATGCCGCGCATCAGATCGTCGGCGCGAAACGGGCTATAGACGAATCCGACCAAACGCCGCCGGCGTTCCTCGACGGTGAACGGCGTGCTGCCCCCGCGGTAAACCGGCACATAGATCAGGAAGCCCGCTTGCACCTGCTCGTCGATCTCCTGCACGAGCTGCACGCGTCCGGAGGCGGCCGGTTGCGCGGTATCGCGAGCGCGCTGCATCGCTTCGCGGCGCACGGCTTCGCTGTACATGTCGTAGCCGAGCGCCGCCTGATTGCGACGATCGAGCGGCTCGAGGTGGATGATCGCGTGGACCTCATCGCGCTCGCCGGCCGGGCTCAGCGGTAAATCGGGCACGCCGAACTCGGCGAGCGCGGCGCGCGGATCGCCCCCTTCGCTCGTGAGGCGAGCGCTGAAGCCGATGCCTTGGACGCCCGGATAGTGAGCGGCAAGCTGAAGCTGGTCGACGAAGCGCCGGAACTCCGCTCGCGTGACGGCCCCCTCCTGCGAGGATACGAAGCCGGCGCCGGCCCTGAGCATCGCGATGTACGTCTCCAGGCGTGCCTCGATTGCGTTGTGTACCTGGCCGAAGATGTGCTCGACGCGCTCGCGGTCCTTTTGTTCCGCGATCTGTGCGACTTCGTACGCAGCGAGCCCGGAGGCGGCGATGCCCACGAGGCATACCGTGGCGGGTGTGAGCAAGCTGCTCCAGCGGATGCGGTCGAGAAGTGCCATCTATCGTTCTCGCGCGAGATGCACGATTCGCATCCTCGCGCCGCTGACCTCTACGAGCGGACGTGAGGCATTCTGCGCTGCCATCGGTGGAGGCGCCTAGAGCGTAATTTCGCGCAGGTCCGTGGCGAGCATCTAGGAGGGTCGCTCGATCACCACGTTCGGCGGATCCTTTCTGATGCGCCAGCCCCCTTGCTCGGCGAGGACGTCCAGCGCTTCTCGCAGTGAGATCGTGCCCATGATGTGCCACGCTGTGGAGACGCGCAGATTTGCCTGCGCAGGGTCGTATACGACCATGAACCGCGCTTCTTTGGGAAGCTGTGCGCGAATGGCGTCGTTGAAGAACCCAACGACCTCCTGCAATGGGGCGTCTTGAAACTGCTGTGATCCCAGCCTCACTCGATCCATTCCCGCTTCCAACGTTTCGAGCGACTCCCGCTCGGCGCGCGGGAGCTCGGCTCGCAATTGCTTCCACAGACGCGAGATGACGATGCTCGAGCAGCTCCGCGGATGGATGTATTCGGGGTCGCAATCGTAGGCGAGTCTGAAATTGCGAGTGTTGAGTCCAAACTGCCGGCGGAGCGACGCCCCGAGCGTGTCCTGTAGAGTCGCGAGCTCGTCATATCCCATGTACACGAGCTCCCGCTTGCTCTTCGCATCCATTTGACTGCTCAAGATCGCGACGGCTTCCTCCACGCGTGTCGGCCACGATCGGGGATAGACGAAAAACGCGATCGCGACGGAGACGAGAGCAAGCACCACGAGCACGAGCATGCCGACGCCCCTTCCCGTGATCGAGGGCCGTTTGCGAAACGGTATCGACGCGAGCGATTGGTTCGCGGTGCGTCCGGCACAAATGGCGACGAGAACCGTGAGTGCGAGCGCAGCGGGAAGCAGCGCGGATGCGATCCACCCGGGCAGCTCGAACCAGATCGCGCCTGCAAGCGCGACGATTGTCGCGCAGTAGAGCGCGATGAGTCGCGTCAACGTGTTTCGTCCCGTCAGGCGCTGGGTCATTGGAGATGAGTGGTTTATCTCGATCTGCGACTCATCTTATCTATCATGCGGATCGCGCCACCGATGTGCTCAGCTCGGTCGCGTGTTTTCTTCCAGCCAAGTGAGGCGGCGCAATGCGTGCTCGCGCGTTTCGCCGCACATCTCGACGGTCGCTTTGAGCGAAACGCAGACGAGCGGCCGCTCCGGACGGCCGAACAGGCGGCAGCGTTCGTGCTCATCGAGCTGAACGCACCGAACGCCCGCCGGCTTGCCGTGCGGCATGCCAGGAATCGGACTAGAGATCGAAGGCGCCGTGCAGCAGGCGCCGCATCGTTCGCGGCACTTCATCCGCGTAGCGTGAGGTATCCGCGGGCGGAATGCCAGCGGCAGGTCCTCTACGATCGCGTGTCGCGAGCGCTCACCACGAGTCGGGATCGTCCAGATCGAAATCGCCCCGGGCGAAACGTCGTTGGTCCCTGAGCCAGCGCTTCGTCGCGGCCTTGTTGGCAAGCAGGTCGAGAAGGCGCTGCTGCCGCGTGATCTCGGCGCGCATGCTGCGCGCTTGCTCTCTGATGATTCGACTCAGCTTCGCCGCTGTCACGCTGGATATCGCGGGCAATCCGAGATCCATGCAGAAGTGAAACTCCATTTCCGTGAGCTTGTTCTTGAGCGCGGCAAGCTGCTCGGCAAGGAGCTTGTTGTAGTGCTTGAGCTGCGCCGTGCTGAGGGAGCCCACCTCTTTCGAGTCCTTCTGTTCGATCTCCCTCTGTGCCTCGAGCAGCGCGAGCAGATCGTTCGTGGCGTAGGCCTGATTGATCTTCTGCATGAGCACGTTCTTCTCTTCGCGCCGCACGGGATCGCGCTCGCGGTCGGGGTGGACCGCGCTCGCAAGCTTCCTGTACAGATCTCGCAAGGTTTGTCTCGCGAGCTTCGCGTTGTCCTCGCTGCGCATCTGTGCCGCGGATTTTCGCTTCGCTTTCTTGCTCGCGCGATGCGCTTCCTCGGCTTCTTCGCGGGCCGAAAGGTGCTCGTACATCCGCTGAATCAGATCCTCTTCGCTGCGGATGTCCTCGGCATCCCCGAGATCGACTCCCGTCTCCTCCTCGAAATGCTCCTTGAGGACCTGTAGCTCGTCTTCTTTGAGCGCGTCGAACGCGATGTTGCTGTGCTTGTCGTAGATTGCCTTGATGTCGCTGTCGCCATGTCCGGACTCGAGCAGCGCCTCGGCCGTTCCGCGCAGCATGTCCTCCAAGGCGGCTCGATCCATGCGCGACCACCCGGGCTGATCGAGCAGTCGATCGAGCGCGAGCACGCTGTCGCGGCAAGCCGCCGTCAGTGAGGCACGCAGGGGCGCGAGCTTCTCGGTGTGGTCTTGGCGGAACTTCAGGAAGAGCGCTTCGACTTTCGCTTGCGCGAGCCGCACCCGCTCGATCTCTGCGAGCAGGAAGCTGAATCGTTCCTGGTCGAGCGTGGGGCGCGAGGCGCGGCCGCGGCTCGAGATCTGTACGGATCGTTCGGCGGACATTCGGCGAAGGAGCAATGGAGGGCGGGCAAAGGGCCATTGTCCAGGGCGCACTCGCTCATGGCAACTCGTGCGCGGCACGCAGCGCGCCGAAAGGCGATAAGATCGGGAACTTCGTGTTGTCCGCGGCGCTCGCAGTGCCGCGCTTATCTTTGTCACCACCAGAACGCGTGAGGTTATCGATGACGACCAGTCGCCGCGACTTCATTATGGGTACCGGTGCCGCGCTTGCGGCCGCGAGCCTTCCTGTTCGAGCGGCCGACAGCGGCGGTGACGCACGCGTTCAAGAGATATTGGCCGAGCTCGCCGAGCAACTGCTCGTCGATTATCCGGAGAGCGCAACGAGCTTAGGGATAGACACGGGGGCACGCGCGAAGCTCAAAGCCACGTTGACGGATCGCTCGGCGGCCGGCCAGGAAGCCATCGCGAAGCGGGTCGCGCAAAGGATCGCGCGGCTGAAGTCGCTCGACCTCTCGAACGTCAGCGAAGCGACGCGGATCGACGTCGACGTCATGCGCACTGCGCACGAGTTCGCGGCCGAGGGCTTTGAATTTCCCTACGGCGATGTCGCCCTGTTGAACTTGAACTGGTCGTGGCGCAATGCGCCTTACGTCGTCGCGCAGAATACGGGCGCCTTCCTCGAGATACCGAGTCTGCTCGATGAGATGCACACGATCGCGACGAGCGCGGATGCGGACGCCTATCTCGCGCGGCTCGAAGCGTATGCCGGTCAATTGGACGGCGAGACCGAACGCCTGAAGAGCGCGGCTGCGCAGAACGTCATCGCCCCCGATTTCCTTCTCGACAAGACGCTCGGGCAGCTCAAGATCGCGCGCGGCGGCGATATCGCCGATTGGCCGCTCGTCGCCTCGCTCGCAAAGCGCACCGAGAAGATTAGCGGCGGCTATGCAGGGAAGGCGAAGAAGGTCGCAAGCGACAAGATCGCACCGGCACTCGAGCGCCAAATCGCGGAGCTCGAGGCGCATCGCCGTCGCGCCACGAATGACGCCGGCGTGTGGAAGCTGCCCCAAGGGGAGGCGTACTACGCATGGACGCTCAAGGCCGCGACGACGACGTACATGACGCCGGAGGAGATCCACGACATGGGTCGCGAGGAGCTCCGCGCGCTGCAGTCGGAGATGGACGCGATCTTGAAGCGCGAAGGGTTGACTCACGGCAGCGTCGGCGAGCGTATGACGGCGCTCGGTCGACAGAAGCGTTTTCAGTTTCCGGACAGCGACGAGGGCCGTGCGCAGCTCATGCGCTATCTCCACGAGCGCGTCGACGATGTTCGCGCGCGACTGCCGCGCGCCTTCGCAACGCTCGTGCCCGGCAATCTGGAGATCAAGCGCATGGCGCCCGAGGTCGAGCCCGGCGCGCCGGGCGCTTATGGCGGGCCGGGCACGATCGACGGCAAGGTGCCGGGCAAGTTCTGGATCAATCTACACAATATGAACGTGTGGACGACCTACAATCTGCCGACGCTCACGTATCACGAGTCGATTCCGGGCCACGTATGGCAGGGCGAGTACACGTTCGATCTGCCGTTGTTTCGCTCGTTGCTCGCGTTCAATGCCTATTCCGAGGGATGGGCGCTCTACGCGGAACAATTGGCCGATGAGCTCGGCGTCTACGACGGCGATCCGTACGGTCGATTGGGATATCTGCAATCGATCGCGTTTCGTGCGTGCCGTCTCGTCGTCGATACGGGGCTGCATGCAAAACGCTGGACGCGCGATCGAGCAATCCAGTGGTTCGCGAGCACGAACGGTTCGACGGTCGATGAGGTCCGAAGCGAAGTGGATCGCTATTGCGCGTGGCCGGGACAAGCATGCGGCTACAAAGTGGGTCACAGCGAGATCAATCGACTGCGCACGAAGGCGCAGCAGGCGCTCGGCGCCAAATTCGATCTTCGCGAGTTCGATGATGCGATCGTGAAAGCGGGCGGCGTGCCGATGGTCGTGCTCGCGCGCATTGTAGAAGAGTTTGTTTTGCGGGTTGACGGTTGACAGTTGGCGGTTGACGGCCAGATGAAGATAAGGCACACCTTGAGTTCGTTTCCGAGCCATCAACTGTCAGGCATCTGCGTGCCGCTTGCGGCATTGAGCTATAGTAAAAAATTTGCGGAACTGATTTCGAGCAACGAACGTTGCAACCGACTGGTGTAGCCTCAGCAGGAGAAGCGATGATGAAAATTGCGGCAGCCGTTCTGATTGGGTTTTGCTGTGCGACCGCGAGTGCGGCCGATACATATACGATCGATCCCAACCACACACACGCGGCATTTACGTTCCACCACCTCGGCTTGTCGAGCTTCACCGGCAAAATCCCCGCGGAGAGCGGCACGATCGTTCTCGATCGCGCGAACAAGAGCGGCTCCATCGAAGTCACGTTCGAACCGGAGACGGTCGCGACCGGCGTGCCGAAATTCGACAATCATTTGCGCAGCGGCGATTTCTTCGAAGTCGACAAGTATCCGACCGCGACGTTCAAGTCGAGCAAGATCACATTCAAGGGCGATGAGCCGGCGACGATTGCCGGTGAGCTCACGATCAAGAACATCACGAAGCCCGTCACGCTGAAAGTGACCTCATTCAACTGCGTCTCGGCACACCCGATGGCGAAGGTGCCCGCATGCGGCGCGAATGCAACGGCGACGATCAAGCGCTCCGACTTCGGGCTGACCTATGCCTTGCCGGCCGTTCAGGATGAGATCGAGCTCGTGATCGAGGTCGAAGCACTGCAGAAGTAGAGCGTTTCAACGCCCGTTGAACGCAGTCGGCTCGCCGGGAGACCAGTCCCGGCGCAGCCGCGGTAAGAATAGAAAAAATCATTCACGGACCAACGCTTCGTCACCCTTGCGGACGCGAGGGCCCATCTTGAGACGAGCGCACGAGTCGTGCGCGTTTGGATCCTCGCTTGCGC
>JBDZVE010000128.1:0-9934 GCA_040255535.1 Lysobacterales bacterium
CCGCCGCGAATCGAGAACAATTTCAGTCCCTCTTTTCTTTGTCCGATCTCCGCGTTCTCCGCGTTCTCCGCGAGAGATTCCTTAACCCCAAGATGGGCGGAGCATGTTAAGTCCGGTCTACTATTAAGACGTCCGCTGTCCAGCGATTCACGGCTTCAGCGCCTCTTGCGCGGGATTTTCCCCGGACAGCAGTGGGCGTAGGCCGGGATCCAGACAAGAAGGTGCGCCAAACGCGTGCGAATCCCGACCTTCGTCGGGACGACGAGATAAGCACTGCTTTCGCAAACCCACTCGTCACCCTTGCGGACGCGAGGCGCTAGTGGCGGATGGGCGGTTTTCGGTAGGATGACCCGATCCGGGTGCGCTCGGCGTTGATAGGAATGGATGCTTCAGGAGATAAGAATGAATAACGCTCCCCTCGTTCCCCGCAAGAGATCGAATGACGGTGCGCTCAATCGCGTTGCGGGCCGGTGCGTGCTGCTTACGGCGCTCACGATCAGCGCGCCTGCGCTTGCGCAAGACGACCAGCGTCTGACGCTGACGATCTACAACTCCGATCTTGCGCTCGTCGAGGACGTCCGTTCGCTCGATTTGGCGGCGGGGCGCTCGCGCCTCGAGTTCAAGGATGTCTCGGCGAAGATTCGGCCCGAAACCGTAACGTTGATGGCGAAAGGCGTCGGGATCGTCGAGCAGAATTTCGATTTCGATCTGCTGACACCCGAGAAGATGATGGAGAAGGCCGTCGGGCAGCAGGTGCGGATCGTTCGCACGAATCCGGGCAATGGCGAGGAAGTGACAGAGACGGCGACGGTGCTTTCCGTCAACAACGGCGTCGTGCTCAAGATCGGCGATCGCATCGAAGTGCTGCAAGCCAATGGCGTGCCGACGCGGGTCATCTTCGACAAAGTGCCCGAGAACCTACGTGCGCGCCCCACGCTTTCGGTCATGGTCGAGGCGGACGCTGCGGGGCGGCGCGATGCGACCTTGACCTATCTCACGACGGGTCTGTCCTGGAAAGCCGATTACGTCGCGTTGTTCGATGAGAAGGCGGGCAAGCTCGACATGCAGGGCTGGATCACGCTCACCAATACGTCGGGCACGAGCTATGAGAACGCGGCGACGCAATTGATCGCAGGCGATATCAATATTCTTCGGAACGATCCTCGCTACGCCTGGCAAGAGGAACAGCGCCGGCGGGCGATGCGCGCTGCGGGCAATGAAGCGCAAGGACAGCGGCCGTTGGCCGACTACTATGTCTATCCGCTCGCCGAGCGCACGACGGTTGCGAATAACCAAACGAAGCAGGTCGGATTCCTGGATGCCGAAGGTGTGGCGGCGCGCAAGATTTATGAATACAGCGCGCCGTGGTTCACGACGCTGCAAGAGCCGGCGCATGCCGCTTCCGTCGTGAGATTTACCAATTCGACGAGCGGCGGCCTGGGGTCGCAGCTTCCGGCCGGCATCGTGCGTGTCTACGTCCGCGATGCCGACGGCAAGCCGAAGTTCGTCGGCGAGAACGACATCGGTCACACGCCGCAAGGTTCGGAGGTTTCGGTCAAGATCGGCGAGGCGTTCGATATCACAGTGCAGCCGACGCTCGAACGTCAGGAGCGCGCGAGCTTTTGGCGCTCGCGATATGCGATGAGCTATCTCGTGCGCAACGCGCGGAATACACCCGTGACCGTAGACGTTCGTCAGGGCGGCTTGTGGCGCAATGGCACCGTCTTGGAGGAAAGCATCAAGAGCACGCGCCCGGATGCGTATACGCTTCAATGGGCGGTGCCGGTGCCTGCAAATGGGGAAACGAAGCTGACGTTCACGGTCGAAACCGGCTGGTGATTCCAATGCGTTGCCGCGCATCGACGCTGCCGATCGCGCTCCTGGCAGCACTTCTGTCGCTGCCGGTCGCGGCGAGTATCGTTTCGCCCGCACCCCAATCCGTGCAGGTCACGATCTATCGCGATCCGAACGTGGACCTGTCGCAGCCCATCGAGTCGGAGGACGAAGACTTCACTGGGCTCGCGATGATTACGGAGACGCGCACGATCGAGGTGCCCGCCGGGATCTCGACGCTCGAGTTCCGCGGCGTCGCGGACGCGATCGTTCCGCAGACCGCGGCAATCGATGGCCTTCCCGCGCTCGTCCTCGAGAGCAATTTCGATTACGACCTGTTGAGTCCTGGAGCGCTGATTTCGAATTCGATGGGCCGCAGCGTTCGCTTGGTGCGCACCGATAGGGCCACAGGGCGGGTCAGCGAGCAGCGCGCGATCCTTCGTTCCGGACCGAACGGCGTCGTGCTCGACATCGATGGCCAGATCGAAGCGCTCGGCTGCAGCGGATCGATCGAAAAGCTCGTGTTCGACTCCGTGCCTGACGGTCTGACGGATCAGCCAACGCTGTCGATGAAGATCCGTGCAGAACGCGCGGGCCGGCATACGATTCGGCTCAGCTATCTCGCGCTCGGACTGAACTGGGCCGCCGATTACGTGGCGACGATCAATCCAGACGGACGTACGTTGAATCTCACCGGCTGGATTACGCTCGTCAACCGGGCCGCGACGACGTTCGCCAATGCGCCGACCGAGGTCGTTGCCGGAGAGCTGGCGCGCACGCCAGAGGACACTCGAGCGCCAGGACCCAAGCGCGAGTTTCAGATCCGAAACTGCTGGCCGTTCGGTGTCTTCGCAAGCCGTGTGCTCGACGAGATCGTCGCCGAAGATATCGGGCGGTTCCCTGCGCCGGTGGCGTACCGGGCCGCTGCAATGGAGGAAATCGCCGTGACGGGCCTTCGCCAGTCGCTCGACGCAAAGTTGAGCGAGCTTGGCGATTACAAGCTCTACACTCTGCCTGCGCCGACGACGGTCGCGGCACGACAATCGAAGCAAGTTCGGTTTCTCGATCAGAGGAACGTGCCCTTCGAGCGCTTCTACAGCTATCGATTGGATATCGAGGCGCTCGAACAAGGCTACGATGGCGTTCGCGATGAGCCCCTCGTTCTGCTGCGTTTGCAGAACGAGAAACGCAAGGGTCTCGGCAAGCCGTTGCCAGCGGGCGTGATCTCGGTGTTGGAGCCGAACGAGCGATCCGCGGGGGCGGTCCTCGCAGGAGAAGACGAGCTACAAGACACGCCGATCGGTCTGCCGGTGGAAATCGAGCTTGGCGGCGCGCTCGATGTGTGGGTGGAGCCAACGATCGTAGAAGACGAGACGATCGAATCCGAGGACGATTTCGAACAACAAGCGAAGCTGGAAGTTCGCTTCGGAAACGACAAGCCGGTGCCCGTGCTCATCGAGTATCGCCATCCGGCGGCAGAGGGGCTTCGCATCGTCGCCGAGTCTCGCCGCCACACGATGAAGCATGGCGATCCCATGTGGACCTTTCGGCTCGCACCAGGCGGACGCGCATCATTGAAGTACACGCTGCGCCGGGCCGATTGAGCGCGCCAGTTCGATTCGCGTGCGCAAACTGTTGCGGCGTTCTGCCGTAGTCTTTTCGCTGCATCGCAATGTCGTTCTCGGCCGCATGGAGAACATGCGGCTATCGGGCTCCGGTAGACATCATGGCACTTTGTCCGGTCCGCCCGCGTCTATTTGCATCGAGGTAGACGATAAGGCTGGGCGGCATCGTGAAAGCTGGTCTGCGGGGGATCGACCCGGATACGGCGCCGTTGTCGAAGGGAGGTCTGCAATGGCCGACGGTCCTTCTCTTAGTAGTCGGGCTCGTCTTGTCGTTGGGCAGCTTCGCGATGCTGCGAGGCGCGGAGCTGTCGCGCGCACAAGCAGAATTTGCGACCGAGGCGGAGCGGTGGCGCGCGCTCGCACAGGAACAATTGACGCAGACGGTATACAGCTTGCGTTCGGTCTCCGCCTTGCTCGACAGCAGCGAGGAAGTCACGCGCGAGGAGTTCAGATCGTTCACGGAGACGATCGTCGCCGTGCATCCTGAGATTCTGTCGATCGAATGGCTTCCGCGCGTCAGCGCGGATCAGCGCAGGCAATTCGAAGGACGAGCGCATGCCGAAGGTTTGACGGACTACGTCATCAAGGATGTTCGCGAAGGCCGCGCTTCCGAAGCGCCCGTTCGCGCGGAGCACTTTCCGGTCTACTACATCGAGCCTTTCGTGCCCAATCTAGCGGTCCTCGGCGTCGACTATGCGGCGCGTCCGGAGCGGTTTCGCGCGATGATGGAAGCGTGCGACTCGGGAGAGCTCGTGTCCGCGACAGGCTTCGATCTGTCGCTGAGGGGTGTCGAACCCGGTGCGCTGCACGTCATGGTGTTCTTGCCTCGCTACTCGCCCGGGGATCCCCCGCGGACGGTCGATGAGCGGCGGGCGCGGCTCGAAGGCTTCGTGGCCGTGATCTTCGAGATGGGTGCCGTGCTGAACGGCGTACTCAAGCGATTCAACATGCCGGGCGTCGATCTCGAAGTACATGCGGAGAAGCGAAGGGCACTCGGCGCTAGAGCCGCGACTGCATCGGCGTCCTCGCCCGTCTCCCCGATTTCGTCGGTATCGGCCGGTCGACTGCAACGAGAGTCGAAGCTCGAGCTGCCGCACCTCACCTTGCGAATGATCGTGCGCGCGACACCGGAATTTTCGCAGCAGCCGAACTACGCTTCCGCGTGGGCAGCGCTCGCTGCCGGACTCGCGATGACCGCGCTCGCGCTCGGCTACTTGAAGCTGCTCAGGCGGCAATTCGCAGAGCGACAGGAGCTCGAGCTGGAACGCGACCGGCTGTTCAATCTGACGCCGGATCTGCTCTGCATCGCGGGGCTGGACGGCCGCTTCAAGCAATTGAGCCCTGCGTGGGAGCGGACACTCGGATACAGCCGCACCGAGCTGATGAGCCACCCGTTCGCGTTCTTCGTTCACCCGGAGGATGTCGAAGCCACGGAGCGTTGCATGCGAGAGCTGGCGGCCGGCAGAGCCGTGCTCGACTTCGAGAACCGCTATCGCCGTCGCGACGGTGCCTGGAGGCTGCTCGAATGGCGCGCGATCTCCGCTCCCGAGCAGAACCTCATCTATGCGAGCGCGCGCGATATGACGGAACAGCGAGAGACGCACCTCGCTCTGGAGCGCGCTCGGCACTTTGCGGAGCGCGCCACGCAGATCATGCCGAGCGTCTTGTATGTCGACGACCTCATCGAACATCGCAACGTCTTCACGAACCGTCAAGGGGCGCTCGCGCTCGGACTGCCGGAGCGCTACTTCCCATCCTCCGGCACGCGCGCGGTGGAAAGGTTGATGCACGAGGAGGACGTGCCGCGATATCTCGAGCACAGAGCACGCATGCAGACGCTTGCGGACGATGAGATCGCCCAGATTACCTATCGTATGCGCCACGCGGACGGCTCCTGGCGGTGGTTTCACGCGCGCGATTCCGTGTTCGAGCGCGACGCCGACGGGGTCGTGCGGCTCGTGATCGGCACGGCGACGGATATCACCGCCACGAAGCGCGCCGAGGAGGAACGCAGCCGCATGGAAGAACGCATGCGTCACTCCCAGAAGATGGAAGCGCTCGGTGCGCTCGCAGGCGGAATTGCGCACGACTTCAACAATATTCTCACGGCGATCACCGGAAACGCCCGGCTGCTGCTGCATGAATTGCCGTCCGATGATCCTATGCGCGTCAGTCTCGAAGAGATCGATCGAGCAGCGAAGCGCGCGACGGACCTCGTGAGCCGCATCCTCGCGTTCAGCCGCAATGAGGAGCCGGCGCTGCGGCAAGTCGATCTCGGCCTCGTCGTGGACGAGGCGGTTCGCCTGCTGCGCGCAACGATGCCGGCGATGATCGATATACGCGTCGAGCCGAGCGCCTCGATTCCGCCCGTGCTCGCGGACGCGACGCAGATACACCAAGTGATCATGAACCTCGGCGCCAATGCTCGCGACGCGATGGGTGAGCATGGCGGCGTCCTCACGATCGGCTTGCGCGAAGTCGCGATCGATGCGGAGCTCAATGCGCGCGCGCCCGAGCTTCGCGGCCAGACATGCGTTTGTCTCACGGTCGAGGATACGGGCGTGGGCATGACGCGAGAGGTGTTGGCGCGTATCTTCGATCCGTTCTTTACGACCAAGCCCGCGGGCCACGGGACCGGCATGGGGCTCGCGATGGTGCACGGAATCATCCGCAGACACGGGGGTGTCGTGCTTGCGACGAGTGAGCCGGGACGCGGGACCAAGTTCGAGCTGTACTTTCCCGTCGCTGCGCAATCTCGCGAAGCCGAGGAGACGCCCGAGAAGCTCGCGGGCGTTCAAGCAAACGGCGAGCGCATTCTTTACGTCGACGATGAAGAGCCGCTCGTCTTTCTCGCGACTCGCATGCTGACGCGGCTCGGATTCCAGGTCGACGGACACACCGATGCGAGAGAGGCGCTGCGCGAATTCGCACGGGATCCCTATCGGTGGGACTTGGTGATCAGCGACCTGGGGATGCCCGGAATGAGCGGCTTGGACCTTGCTGCCGAGCTGCTGCGAATCCGGCCCGACTTGCCCCTGATGCTTACGAGCGGCTACGTACGGCTCGAAGATGCCGAGCGCGCACGCATGATCGGCGCGGAGGACATCGTGCTCAAGCCGAACACCGTGGAAGAAATGGCGCCGCTCGTGCTCGAGCGGCTCGCGTCGGCACGAGACAAGCCGCTGAAGCAGGCCCCTTCGAGCTGATCTGTCTACTCGCGGATGTGGGAGTCGCTTCGCTTATCCTTCATGGAAGACGGTGCGTTCTCGAGCGCATCGCCGCGGCTTGGGAATTCGCGTGCCGAATCCGATTCGGACGACGGCGTCGAAGCAAAGGCGCCGTATCCATCCAAGCCGCCGACTTGATACTCGGCGATTCGACGCAGCACCTCCGCGTCGAACGACGGCTCGCGATTCCGCACCGGCGTGACATCGACCAGCCGGTCCGCCTCTTGGATTGCTCGCTCGCGGGCGCGCTGATCATCCGGATCTGGAGCATAGGGCTCGCGCTCTCCGCGAAAGACGTATTCGTGAGTCATGACATTCTCTCGCTGACTCATTTCAGCATGTCAAACCACTGTGGGCAATCTCTCCGATGGCGTAAACCGGCATGGCCGGGCCGATGTTCCGGGCATGTCTACCTCCGCCGAGTAAAAGAGCTCAACGCGGCTTTTCAGAGGGACAGGAACCTATAGGCGTACCGACGCGCTTCTCGAAGCATTGAGCCGGCCGTGTTTGGAGACCCAGCGAAGCGGTACACCCAGCATGAAGAATCGTCGCATGAGCGTGCTCGACAGGATCTCGAGCTACAAACAGCGGCTGAGCGATAGCCTCTGGTTTCTTCCCTCGGCAATCGTAGTGGCCCTGCTGCTGCTCGCCCTCGGGCTCGTGGATCTCTCGAGCGCAGTCGATGTCCGTCTAGTCGAGCGCTACCCGCGCATCTTCGGCGCGAGCGCGGAGAGCTCCCGCAGCATGCTCTCCACGATTGCCGGTTCGATGGTGACCGTCGCGGGCGTCACGTTCTCGGTCATGGTGCTCGCCGTCTCGCAAGCTTCCACGCAGTACACGCCGCGCGTGATGCGCAATTTCATGCGCGATCGGCTGAGCCAAGTCACGCTCGGTGCGCTGATCGGCGTGTTCGTTTACTGCCTCATCGTGCTAAGAACGATTCGCAGCGGGGATGAGCTGTTCATCCCGGCGGTAGCAGTCGCGGCGGCAGTGTTGCTCGCACTCGTCGCGGTGGCGTTGCTCATGTACTTCATTCACCACATTGCGAGCACGCTGGAGGCAGGCAAGGTTCTTTGGAGCGTCGCGAAAGACACGCTGGAGTTCATCGATTTGCTGTTCACCGAAGAGCTGCAAGAGGAAGAGGAAACGGAGCCTATCGAGTCGTGCGCCCGGTGGGCCGACGCCGAGTGGCAAGCGATTCCCTCATCGCGTTCCGGCTACATACAGCACCTCGACATGGAGGGATTGTTGGAAACCGCCGACGAATGGAATGCAGTCATACGGATGGAGCGAGCGGTCGGAGAGTTCGTCGCCGAAGGCACTCGCCTTGCGTCGATAGCAGGTCATGCAGCGGACGCAATCGTCACGAGCGGCGTCAACGACCAGTACGTGATCGGTACGTACCGAACGGTATTTCAGGATCCCTCGTTCGGTATTCGCCAGATGGTAGACATCGCGATCAAGGCGTTGTCGCCTGGCGTGAATGACTCGACGACTGCGGTGACATCGCTGAACTATCTCGCCGCCGTGCTCGTCCGCATCGCATCGCGGCGTATGCCGGCCACCGAGCGGCGCTTGAACGGTCGCGTCCGCGTGCTCGTTCGCCAGCCGGGATTCGAGGAGATGTTGGACGAGGCATTTAGCGAGATACGCCGCAATGCATGGAACAATCCGCGCGTGCTGCAGAGCGCGGTCGGTGCACTGGAGCTCGTGGCTCACGCCGCGAAGTCGTCGGCGCGCCGCGAAGCGATCCTCGAAGAACTGGAGAAATTTCGCGAAACGATCGAGCGCATGCCCGGCGCTCGCGGCGAGTGCGAATCAGCGAAGGCACACTGCGACAGGGTTCGCGGCCTGCTCGCTCAATGAGTGTGTGGGTCGCTCGGCACGCCGACCGGACAGTGTCTCACAGCTTTTCTACGAACCACTTGCGTATCTCTTCCCGCATGAGCGGCGTCTCGAGATGTCCTCCCTCGTAGCGCAGCAGCTTCCAATTCTCCGGGCGGCCGCTCGAGGCGTACACCTCCTTGAGCTCACGATCGATTTTCTCGAGCCCCTCGACGGGCGTGAGCGGATCCTGGTTGCCGGCGAGCGATAGATGCGCGCGCGGGGCGATCAGCGCGTTCATCTGCGCGGTCGTGAAATGATTGAGCAAGTCGGGAACGTAGTAGTAGATGCCGTGGCCCTGCAGCCCGTTCACCTCGACGAGCGTGTGCCAATCGGTGAGGCAACAGATGTCGACGACGACCTTGATGCGAGGATCCAGCGCACCGAGCCATTGCGCAGTGGAACTGCCCATCGACATGCCAACGGTGCCCAGCCGCTTCGTATCGACGTCCGGCCGGCTCGCGAGATAGTCCACCGCCTTGAGGGAATCGTAGATCATCATCCCCCACAGCACGCGCCCGTGCCACAGCATGTCCTTGAACGTGTCGAGCTCGCTTCGCGTGGCGCGTTCGCCGAACATCCAGGTATCGAAGCAGAGTGCATTGTAGCCGAGCGAGGTGAGGAACTCCGCATACGGCGGCGTGCTCATGTATTCGCGTCCGGCGATGAACTCGGTTTTGCCGATCGTGTATCCGCCGCCGTGCGAGTGATTGAAGAGCACCGTGGGCCGCCGGCCGCTCGCGCCTTTGGGCTTGGCGAAGTACGCCGGGGCAGGCTCGATGCCGTTCAAATCGAGTATGAGCTTCTCGAGCGTGTACGTGCCGCGATCCTCGCGCGAAACGAGCTCCGCGCCGACCTTCCGATCGCGCGGCGGCAGCTTGCCCAAGAGACCATAGAGCTCTGTGCGTCGATCGTTCACATCCGTGCTCGCGCGAGCATTCTTGATTAACGGAGCCAAGATCATTCCACCCGCCGCGGCCGTGAGCAGTGTTCGTCTTTTCATGATGCGTTGCAATCGATCCGCTTGGAAAGTCGGAAGCGTACCTGTAGAAGCGACTTTGGGCGAGGTGGCGGAAAAGAAAAATCGTCATCCTTGCGGAAGCGAGGTGGCCCGAAAGCGCCGTCATTCTTGCGGAAGCGAAGTGGCCCGAAGCGCCGTCATTCTTGCGGAAGCGAGGTGGCCCGAAGCGCCGTCATCCTTGCGGAAGCGAGGTGGCCCGAAGCGCCGTCATTCTTGCGGAAGCGAGGTGGCCCGAAGCGCCGTCATCCTTGCGGAAGCGAGGTGGCCCGAAGCGCCGTCATCCTTGCGGAAGCGAGGTGGCCCGAAGCGCCGTCATCCTTGCGGAAGCGAGGTGGCCCGAAGCG
>JBDZVE010000129.1:0-9896 GCA_040255535.1 Lysobacterales bacterium
CCAGAACGCGGTTCAGGCGGTCTTGGCGCATAGATATGTAGACCGCGGCAGCGCCTTCGTATGCCTCGGAGCGAATGGATTCCTTCGTCGGCATAGGGCCTGCAAGCAAGCTGTCGCTGAGCTCCGCTCTGTGCGCATCGAAGAACGGCAGACTTAGCACGGCCAGTGCATTCGGATCGCCCCACAGCGTTTGCGTCAGAAAGAACTCTCCCTCGTAGACGGGCGTGTACACGGAGTCTTCTCGTATCTCGTGACAGATGCGGCGATGTCGCTCCGGATCGGTCTGGCTCAGCGCTTTGATGGATGGAAACGTGTCGCAGCCCGCTCGCAGAATGACCGCGGCAAATACCTTCGCAAGCAGCGAATCTTGCTTCGGTCCGAAGAACGTAATCGGACCTTCCCGATAGCCGGCATGAACTTGATGCCAGCTCACGTTCGGATTCGCAATGAATCGGCTCGGGTCGGCAGGATCAGGAATTCGCTTCGCGAGGGCGAGAAAGATTTCGCGCGGCGACAAGCGAACGACGGTTGCCGTCTTCGCCGCCGAGATCGCCACCCCGACATAGCCGAGCCGCGTTTGCTCGATCGCAGAGGATTGAACGGTCATGCAGCGACCAAGCTCATCCTTCGTCAACGTGCGCATCGTCACGATCAAATCCGCGGCTCGCGCGCCGGAGCTCGCGCAGAGGCGGCGGATCGCCTCGTCGTCATCGACACGATCGGTCTCGAGATCCGCAAGGCCGACGCGCTCGCCTATGCGCTTCGCCAGCAGCAGTCCCACTTCCGGCCCTGCGACTCGGATGATTGCGCGGCGAGTGCCGGTTCTTGCCTCGCCAGCCGAACGCGCTTGACGTGCGAATCCGCCGATGACGCCGCCGCGCGATGCGTCGGGCGCATGTGGCTCGGCAAGCGATGGACTCGAGATGCTCGCCGGCGTCAGCGCAGGTGCTGCGCGATCCTCTTCTGCGCTCTTAACTTCACCGAACGGCGTCCTCGCGACCGACGAGCGCTGCTGCGCCCGCAAAGCAGGCGGCGGCTGGCGTAAGGACCGTGAATCCGAATCGAGCGGCTGCGCTGCAGCCGTTCGAGACTCGGTGCGTGCGCCGTGCACGGCCCACAATGTCGCTGCAATCGCCGAGCCGCCCAAGAGCAATCCAAGCACGAGCGATCGGACGATGGCGAACCTCGCCCGCTGCCGGCTTTGACGCTCGAGTCTCGCACTCAGGCGCGCCACGAAATCCGGCGGCGGCTCTTTACGGAGGCGATGAAGAAATTCGTCGTTCATTTGCACTGCCCCCAGAACCGTCACCAGCGCTCGCGCAGCGTGCGAACGATACGATGCAAGATCGTACCGACGTTCGATTCGCTGAGGCCCACTAAGCGTGCGATCTCTCGATTGCTAAGCGCGGCGCCATACTTCAATGCGATGAGCTCACGCTCCCGTTCAGACAACGCTTCCGCGAGCTCGCCGAGGCGAGTCAGGTCGGAAGTGCGCTGCGCGTCGTGCTCGGGTGTCGACTCGGACGCCACATCGAGCGCCGCCTCGAGCGGCAAGTGATTGCGGCGGGTGCGCAGGTAATCGATCGCGGTGTTCTGCGCAATCGAGAACAACCAGGCAGAGAAGCCAGCGAGGTCGCGGCGGTAGCGCTGCCGCGCACGCCATGCCTTCTCGAATGTGACGCTCGTCAGCTCCTCGACGTCGATCTCGCTGCCGAGGCGAAAGCGGAAATAGTTGTAGATTCGCGGCAGCTGATCGGCATAGACGGCGGCCCAATTTACTTCCGTCATCGGGAGCTGCTCGAAGATGGGCATTGCAGGCGCCGGCCGAGAGGTCATGCATATATATACGAGCGCGACGGAGAAGTGTCACAAGAATCGAGCTCGCCCGCTTCGGGGCCTCGCAATCGTCGCACCGTGGCGTGTCGCTGCGGCAATCCTCCGTATGCTATAAACGCCGTCCGCGCACGCCAGCAGAAGGTAGATCGACGATGCGTCATGTTGCAGTTCCAGCTCGACTTGCGGCGGCCGGCCTTCTCCTCATTCACGCACTACTTGCGTGCGCAGACGACTCCTCTGGCCGGCGCTATCTCAACGAAGTCTTCGAGGACTACGTTCGCACCGGCGACGTCGTCTACGCCGAACGGATGAACGATCTGAGCGGAAAGGTCGAAAAGCTCACGATGCGGGTGTTCGAGCCGAAGGGCGATAAGGAAGCCAAGCGGCCGCTCGTCATCGTCACGCCGGGCGGCGCCTTCGTGCAGCATGAAGACTTCTGGATGGACGATGTCGGCGCCGACCTCGCCCGTGCCGGGTATGTCGTCGCGATCAACCGCTATCGGCTGTCGAAAGACATCGCCACGAAGCCGGCCTTCCTGAACGCGCTCGCAAAGGCATTCTCGGATCAGAAGTCAGCGATCCGCTATTTCGTCAAGGACGCCGCGCAGGAGAATCGGTTTCGAATCGATCCCGAGAACATCTTTATCGGCGGACACTCGGGCGGTGCGATCACGTCCTTGTACGTGGCCTATCTCGATGCAGACGATTCACTTCCGGATTTGTTCGAGGTCATGAAGAAGTATGGCGGCATCGATGGAGAGGGCGAGGCTTTGCCGTACTCCATTCGCGGCGTGATCAACTTGTCAGGTCTCGTCACGAATCTCGAGATGATCGAGCACGGCGGACCGCCTTTGATCAGTATTCACGGCGATCACGACCAAGTCGTCGCCATCGGCTCGACGGATACCGGGCTTCATGGCTCGATTCCCATTCACGAGCACGCGGTGAAGGTCGGGCTCGCGAGCGAGCTGCATGTGATCAGGGGCGCCGAGCACGTCGATACGTCCGACACGCGGCTCTGCCCGGAGTGCATGCCGCTCGTAAGGCGATTCATGTTCAATACGATGAACGAGTGAGGACGTCTAACAGCACATAGGACTCGAGAAGTGCTCGAAGATAAGGAAGCCTCTCTCCCGGCGGACGCGGCGGCCGCCGCGAGAGTTTCTTCCTACGCATAGCGAGTAGCCCGAATCGCGCGTGAAATGCAGGGGCGTAAACTCCGGTCTGATCTTCTTGGGAACGAGAACCGCCGATATTCGGCAGCAACAGCAACGAAGGTGATTCATATGAGAGGATCTCTATTTCTCGGCACCGTCGCCCTCGCTTTGTTTGCCTGTTCGAAGGAACAGCCCCCTGCACCCGTCTCGCCCGAGCCGAGCGCCGAACGAGCCGCGGCTCTCAGTCCGACGGAGAAGCTCGACCTCGTGCTTGCCGCCCAGCCCGAAAGGGACAAGGCCCGATACGACGCGCGCCATCCTAAGGAGACGCTGGAATTCTTCGGCATCGAGCCCGGCATGACCGTCGTCGATACGTTGCCGGGCGAGGTATGGTATTCGGGCATCTTGATGGACTACTTGGGGCCGGACGGAAAAGTCATTGCAGCCGACTACTCGGAAGAGATGTGGCAGCTCTTCGGCGATCACTCGCCGAATCCGGAGGAAAAGGCGAGATGGGCGGCGGACTTCACGTCAAAGTTGGAAGCGAAGCGCGGCGAGGACGACGCGCAAGTCGTCGCGGTCCGCTACGGGTCTTTTCCGGATGAGCTTGCCGGCACCGCGGACGTCGTGCTCGTCGTTCGCGCGCTCCACCATTTCATGCGCCTCGAGGACCAAGGCGGCTATCTGACGAAAGCGCTCGACGACATCAAAAAGGTGCTCAAACCTGGCGGCATCGTCGGTGTCGTCGCGCATCGGGCCCCCGAGACCAGCTCTGATCAGTGGGCGAAAGGCGATAACGGTTACCTGAAGCAGTCGGCGGTCATCGCCGCCTTTGAGAAGGCCGGTTTCGAGTTCATCGACTCGAGCGAAATCAACGCGAACCCGAAGGATCAGCCGACGGAGAAGGATGTAGTCTGGCGCTTACCGCCAACGCTCGCCAAGAGCCGCAACGATCCGGAGCTGCGCAAGCAAATGGAAGCGATCGGCGAGAGCGACCGGATGACGCTGAAGTTTCGCAAGCCCGCCTGACTGAGCCTCGCGAGCGGGCGTGATCCCGCGTTCGTCATGAAAACGATCGGCCTTATCGGCGGAATGAGCTGGGAAAGCTCTCGTCTCTACTACGAGCTGTTGAACCGCGGGGTCCAACAGCGGCTCGGCGAACTGCATTCGGCGCGCGTGCTGCTGTCCTCGCTCGATTTCTCCCCGATCGCGCGCATGCAACGCGAAGCGCGTTGGGACGAAGCAGGCGAGCTGCTCGCATCGGAGGCGGTACGACTCGAGAGGGCGGGCGCAGAGCTCATCGCGCTTGCGACGAACACGATGCACAAGTGCGCCGCGCAGGTCACGGCGGCCATTCGCGTTCCGTTTCTCCACATCGTCGATCCATTGATCGACGCGCTGCGCGCGGATGGCCGCAAGCGACCGCTGCTGCTTGCGACACGGTTCACGATGGAGGATCGCTTCTTCGTCGAGCGCCTCGAAGCTGCGAGCTTGCGCCCAATGGTTCCGCCTGCGGAGGATCGCATCGCCCTGCACACGATCATCTTTGAAGAGCTGTGCCGCGGAATCGTGGCCGAGCATTCGAAGCAAGCGGCCGAACGACTCGTGACCAACGGCGCCGCGAGCGGTGCGGACAGCGTCATACTCGGATGCACCGAAATCTGCATGCTCATCCAACCCGACACGGTCACCGTGCCGGTCTACGACACGACAACGCTCCACACCGCTGCACTCGTTGCGGCCGCGCTGTAGGTCAACCTCCAATCAGGGCGCGAGCGAGTCGAAATAGGAGCGCACGGCTGCCAGACAAAATGACGCAACGAGCGTTGCGTGATACGCCTCCTGCACGGCCGCAGTACCTCCATCATCAGCGCCGCCCGCGACCGCGTTCGCGGCAACGAGCGCTTTCGCCGCATCGAAACCCTGCTTGAGATCCTCATAGGGATCGTTCGCAATCGGGTCCGCGTCGACGTCGAGCACGGTCACCGGCGCGGCCGACGGCGCCCAATAGCCCTGCATGAGCTGTGTGTTCATGTAGAACACCGTCGGGTCCTCGCTTCCAGCGCACATGAACACCGGCGCCTTAGGCGTCCAATTCCGTAGATCATTCGTCTTGAATGCCTGGCGCAACGGGTGGGCCGGCGCTTCAGCCGGGAGTCCGTTCGTCGTCGTCGGGAATCCACCATCCGGATTCGCCTGCGCGTCCTGCAGATACGCAAGACGGTAGCTGTTGGTGATCAAGTGGTTTGGGCCGAAGCCGAGCGCGAAGACATTCGCGAGCTCGGCGGGCTCAGTTGCTGGAGTGTAGGACGCGAATGCGGGGTCAGGCGGGGTCGCGCTGAACAGGTGATCGTGCGGCAACAAACCCTGCTCGAACAGTGCCGAGCGCGGTTGAGTGCTCGGAAGGAGCGACTCGATGCCGCTTGCGTACTGGGCTTCGAACGCTTCCGTCGGCGTCGCGTAGATGTTTCCGTACGCTTGCTGATAACCCGTCATGAGCATCGTGAGCAGAAGCGGTGCACTCGCATTGACCTGCCCATAGAACACCGCATCGCCGAACGCGGCCAATGCATAGGGGCCCGACATCGGCGCGGAGGCGGTGATCGGCATGCCCGCGGCCTCGAGCGCGCGGTGAGTTGCCATCGCGACGTGCCCACCCTGCGAGTAGCCCGTCACGAACAATTGCGCGCTCGCGCGCGTCGTCGGTGCGTCCGCGGTGGGGAGTGCGCTGCGTGCCGCGGTGAGCGCATCGATCATGTCCTTCGCAGACTGATCGGCATTCAAATAGGGGTGATAGTCGGAAGACCCGTCGTATCCAACGTAGTTGGGTGCAACGACGATATAGCCATGGGCCGCGAACGACGCGACCATGAGAATCGCTTCGATGCGATCCTCGTTCCTGATGTCGGCCATATTGAACGCGCGCTCCGTCGTCGTGCCATGCGCGTACAGCAAGATCGGACGTTCGCCTTGACACTCTGGCTCGATGCCTGCGGGCACGAAGAGCGCACCCGATGCGGTCGTCGGGACATCTCCGGGTGCAACCGTGTGGTACTTGAGATGATGCACATCGACGCGGCAGGCCGGCTGGCCCGTGAGCTGCAGGAGCGCTTGTCCTTCGATCGTTGCACCGAGCTCGTTCGCGAGGTCGGCTACGGAGACGGAATCGACGCGAGGCGGCGGAGCTTCGACGAGCGTGCCTCGCGGCGGCGGCCCGCTTTCCTGCGGCGGCGGTGCGTCATCGTTCGATCCTCCGCTGTCGCAGGCGGGCAGCGCGGCGGCAGCGAGCATCAGCGTCGCGAGCTTCGTTAGAGTCTTCATCACGTTGTTGGAAACGCGACGTTGCCGAAAAGGGTTCCGCATACGCTTCGTGCGGAACCGACTATCATGGATGCGATGCCGAGTCTGGAATCTTACACGCCCGAACTAGCGAATGACGATCGCTGGTTCGTGTATTTGCTCACGTCGAGCGACTGCTCGGCCTTCAAAGTCGGTTTCACCTGCAATCCGCTTCAAAGGCTCTACAGTTTCAGTCATCGCTACTTCGAGCACTTCGATCTAGCAGCCTCTCGTCTGCTGCAAGTTGAAACCAATCTGAATGCGCGAGCGCTGGAAGGCGAGATCAAGCACGCACTTGCGGCACACCGGATCGAATGCCCTTCTTGGGTATTGCCGCAGGCGGGCGGCGACACCGAATGGTTCAGTCCGATCTATTTCAGTGACGCGTTTGCCCACCTTCGATCGCATGTAGGCGCTCAGGATGAAGCAGGCACTCTGAATGTAGAAGACTTCGTGCGTGAAGCGCTCGAACGTGCGCGGCCCTACTTCGAATCCTGGGCGCTCGCGCAAGCACACTCCATCCTCCGGCCTCGGTCGCGACACGAGCAATTGCTGGTTGCGACGGAAGTCCGCACGCTGCGGGATTGGCTGGATGCCTACTGCGCATTGAACGTGGAAGTTTTCGCCGATAACCCCGATGCTCGCGTTCTCTTGTCTGGCATCGCGGCGCACAGCCTCTGAGCTTCGTCCTTTTCGTCAGCTTGGAGTGACCCAAGTTGCGCGCGATCCTTTATCATGCATGCGCCGGCTCTATCTCAAGTGCGGTGCGCGATACACAGCGAACGATGAGCTCTCTCTATCAACGCCTCCTCGGCGCTTCATTCGAGAATCTATCGCCCGTTCTGCAACGCATTCATGATTCTCGAGCCCAAAAGCGATACGTGGGCAGATGCGCGATCGAACGCGGTAGAGGATGGCTTGCACGAGCCGTCGGACGCATCGCGCGCCTACCCGATTCGAACGACGACGCGCCGGTAGAAATCACGATCGAATCGAGCGAGAGGGGCGAAACGTGGGCACGTCGGTTCGGAGCGCACCCGATGACCTCCGTGCTTCGGGACCGCCGGCGCATTCTCGAGGAGCGGCTCGGCGCGATCACCCTCAGGTTCAAGCTCGTGGCGACCTCGGAGAAGATCACGTGGCTGTTGTGCGGGGCGCGGTTCCTTTTGTTTCCATTGCCTGCATCGTGGTTCGCGGCCTGTACTGCCTACGAAACGACGGATGGCGCACAGTACCGCTTCGACGTCCACGCCGAGATGCGCGGCGTCGGATTGCTCGTTCGCTATCGAGGTTGGATGGTCGAGCATGAAGGTCGAATCGAGTAGCGTCATCGTCTTCGATGGTGTTTGCGTGCTGTGCAGTCGCTGGGTGCGCTTCGTGCTGCGGCACGATCGACAGGACGTCTATCGGTTTGCGGCCATGCAGAGCACGACAGGCCGCGATCTGCTCGTGCAACACGGGCTCGATCCGCACGACCCGGTTTCATTTCTACTGCTCGAGCGGGGTCGCGCATACACGGACACGGAAGCGATTGCGCGCGTGCTGCTCGGGTTCGGATTCGGCTGGGCCTCGATCGCTCTCATCCTGCGCATCGTACCGAGGCCGATTCGCGATGCCGGCTACCGCTGGCTCGCGCGGAATCGTTACCGATTCTTCGGTCGCCGCGAGCTCTGCTTCGTACCGAGCGAAGCGAATGCGCACCGTTTTCTGAATTGAGAATGCGTTCAGTCGTCGTTCTCGGCGGATACGGCAACTTCGGCCGACGGATCGTCGCGGCGCTTGCGATGCAGTCCCAGCATCGCATTCTCATCGCAGGGAGAAACCGCCTTGAAGCCGCGCAACTCGCGCGCGCAATCGGCGGCAACACGGAGCCTCTTTTTCTGGACTGTCGTGCGCCGACACTCGCAGAGGACCTCATGCGAGCCGACGCGAAGCTCGTCGTTCACACTGCCGGACCATTTCAGGGGCAAGACGACGCCGTCCCGCGAGCTTGCATCGAAGCCGGCGCGCACTACATCGACTTGGCCGACGCTCGTGCGTTCGTCTGCGGGATCCGCGGCCTGGACGAAGCGGCCAAGGGTCGCGACACACTCATCGTGAGCGGCGCGAGCTCGCTGCCCGCGCTCTCATCGGCTGTGATCGATCGGCTCGCCAGGGCATTCTCGTCCATCGAGTCGATCGAGCATTCGATTACTTCAGGCGCCATTCCGCCCGGCCTCGCAACGATGAACGGCGTGCTCGCGTATGCAGGCAAGCCTTTCAAACGGTGGCACGAAGGGTGCTGGCAATCCGTGTATGGATGGCAAGACCTGAAGTGGGCTCGATTTCCGGTTCCTCTCGGTCTGAGGTGCGTCGCGAATTGCGACGTGCCGGACCTAGAGTTGTTTCCTCGTCGTTACCCCTCCGTGAAATCGGTTGTCTTCCGAGCGGGCGTGGCACAGCCGTCGAGCATGCTCGCGATCGGGTTAGGTGCGTGGGCAGTTCGCCTGGGATTGATGCGCTCGCTCACGCCTTTGGTGCCGCGCTTGCATCGACTCGCGGTCGCACGCGCTCGCAACGGCTCAAAGCACAGTGCGATGCGCATTGAAGTACGCGGCTTGGATGCGGAGTCGCGACGACTGTCTCGAACGTGGACGCTCGTCGCTGCGAAGGATCATGGGCCTCACATCCCGTGCTTTGCGGCGATTGCGCTTGCGCGCAAGGTGCTGCGCGATGAGATCTCCGTGCGCGGCGCAATGCCATGCATGGGACTGCTCGACGTCGAGGAGATCCTCGAGGTCGGGCGCGGCTTGGAGATCGCGGTGGTCGAAGACGAGACGAGGGTCGGCTGAGTCTTCAGCGCTCGATTGCGAGCGCGAGCTCGCGAATCCACGTCCGGCCGCGGCCGCTCATGACCTCGTTGCCGATCTCGATGCTGGATACGTATTCCCTGCTCGAAAGCAGCTCGCGCTCGACGGCATCGTCCAGGATCTTTTTGATGTCGATCGCGCCGCGGTGCTGCGGGAGCTTCGACCTGTAGACGACATGCGTCCATTTCGCTGCGTTCGCGCCGGATGCATCGCCCATGTCGGCGGCATGCCAGATCTCATACGCCGAGCCGTCGATGTTCGTTTCCGCGATTCGCTGCCCTGAAGGCTCGAACGCCGAGCCGTCGAGCCAGATGTTGACATCCGCCGTGATGTCGGCGGAGTTGGGCTCGACGCTCGTCGCTCCAGTGCCAGTGAGCCAAACGGCGATCGAGAATATCTGCCGCCCCTGCGCGTCGATCTCTGCATCGTACGCAAGGCGCAGGGCTGCAAGGTCGTCGAGTGCGGCGGGCAAACGTATCGTACTCGAGCGGCCGCCATTCCAAGGCTTCCACCCGAACAGGACTTCCGGAAACGCAAGCACGACGTCGCTGTCGGCCGGCCAGTCCCATGACCAGCCGTACTGCTCGCTTTGCTCACCGCCGCGGACGAGCAAACATTGCTCGTAGGGCGCATCGTTGATCGCCTGCTTGTTCCAGACGTTGTTCGTCAGGCGTCCAATGGGCGTATCGCGTTGATAGGCGTCCGCACAACTGAT
>JBDZVE010000022.1:0-2293 GCA_040255535.1 Lysobacterales bacterium
AGCGCTCGGAAATGCTCGAAGATCGTCGCCTCGGCCGCCGCGTCCATCGCCGACGTCGGCTCGTCGAGCACGAGGATGTCGGCACGCGTTCGCATGAAGGCGCGCGAGAGCGCGATCTTCTGCCATTGACCGCCGGAGAGCTCGCGGCCGTCGTTGAACCACTTGCCGAGCGGCGTTCGATAGCCCTGGGGTAGCGTTTCGACGATCGGTGCGGCCATCCCTTTTTCGCCGGCTTCCTGCCAACGATCTTCGTCCTCGAAGTGGCGCACATCGCCCGCGCCGATGTTCTCGCCGAGCAGGAGTTGATAGCGAGTGAAGTCCTGGAAGATCACGCCGATGCGATCGCGAAGCACCGCTTCGTCCCACTCGCGCAGATCCTGTCCGTCGAGCAGGATGCGTCCAGACGTCGGCACGTACAAGCGCGTGAGCAGCTTGATGAGCGTCGTCTTGCCCGACCCATTTTCTCCGACGAGCGCAAGCGACTCGCCGGGCTTGATGTGGAGATCGATATTCTCGAGCGACGGTCGCTCGGCATCCGGATAGCTGAACGTCACATTCACGAACCGAATGCCATCGTCCGGCTTCGGCCCGCGGACCGTCGTGCCGGCCCGATGCTCGACCGGTGTTTCCAAGTATTCGTACAACGTCGAGAGATAAAGGTTGTCCTCGTACATTCCCCCGATCGCGGACAAGATTGCCGATACGGCCGATTGACCCTGGCGGAAGAGCATCAGATACATCGTCATCTGCCCGATCGTGATGCGAGTCGCAATCGCGGAGAGTGCAATCCAGGCGTACGCGCCGTACAGCGTCGCGGTCGCGATCAATCCGAGGACGAAGCCCCAGCTATCGCGGCGAATCGTGAGGTCACGGTCTTCCTTGTAGAGCTTCCGGAAAATGCCGCGATAGCGCTCGAGGAAAAGCGGGCCCAAGCCAAAGAGCTTCACTTCCTTGACGTGGTCCTCGCGCGCAAGCACGGTCTCCAGGTACATCTGCATGCGCGTTTCGGGCGAGCGCCACAAGAACAGCCGAAAGGCGTCGCCGGAGAATTTTGCCTCGGCGAGGAACGCAGGAAGTCCCGCTACGATCAGCAGCACGACCGCCCATGGCGAGAACGCCACGAGCAAGGTCGAGAAGCTCACGAGCGAAACGGCGTTCTGCGCAAGTCCGAACGTACGCATGACGAGCGACAGCGGCCGGCTCGACGCCTCGCGCCGAGCGCGCGTGAGCTTGTCGTAGAAATCCGAGTTCTCGAAATGGGCGAGCTCGAGCGTGAGCGCCTTCTCGAGGATCATTACGTTCACGCGCTGACCGAGCTGCGCACGCAATAGCGACTGACAAAGCGAAATCCCGCGCTGGGCGCCCGCGATGGCGGCGACGAGCAAGCCTTCGCCGACCACGAGCCAGAGCGCGTGTGAAGTCAGTGCTTCGCGGTCGGCACCGGTTGTCTGTACGGCCGCGACGACGGCATCGACGATGAGCGCTCCGACATAGGCAACGGCCGTGGGCAATGCACCGGCGATCACCGTCAGTACGGCGAACGCGAGCGTGAGAGGACGGCTCGTCGTCCAGACGAGCTCGAGTGCGCGGCGGCTATAGCCGAAGACCCCCAAAAATCCTTGGGTGAGGTTAGGGTTCGAATGGATGGTTTTGCGGCGCGGGTTCAAGTACAACAGACCGAATGTGTGACGCGGAGCACTCAGTGTGGGGTCGAGGAGTGGTATCTGCAATGCCAGTATCCCCCTCGCAGGCGGCTAGCGAATCGTTGGATAGACTGGATCGGGGCACGAAATCGCTGCTCGTGCGTTGGGTGGCTGGGCGATTACAGTGTGCTCGAGACAGGTGAGACGAGCCTTCGGTCGCTCAGATGCGCGAAAGTGTGGACGAATAGTATGAGCAATCCGAAAGACGACGACCGAACGTCGGCCCGCGAAGACTTGCCGGCAAAGCGAGAGAAGCGCTCGGGTCGTGTGACCTTCGACGAGCGCGGCAATTCCGTTTGGGAATGGCAGCTCGAGACGGGCGTGTACAGCAAGGACGTCAGCACACAGCGGCTCAAGAAACTCGAGCTCGACGAGCTATCGATCGCCGAAACCGCGATCAGCAAGCGGCCGCCTGGTTTGGGGGGCGGTGATAAGAAGACCCTGGCGAGCGGCTTCAACCCGTACGACAACACTTCGCGTGCCGGAGGAAGCGCGAGCCCCTACGACACCGCTCGCGCCCTCGGCGAAAAGGTCGCCGACGAACCCCAACCGCAAAAGCGCCGCACCCTCGATGACATGCGGAAGCTGAG
>JBDZVE010000022.1:2393-11674 GCA_040255535.1 Lysobacterales bacterium
TTGGCAGTAATCTGATCGAACACTCCGCCATCCGCGAAGTGCACTTTTTGCGCCTGCGCCCATCCGCCGAAATCCTGAATCGTCACGAGCTGCAACTTCGGAAACTGACTCGCATACTTCGCGGCGACCTTTTCGTCGATCGGACGATAGTAGTTGCGCGCGATGATCTCTTGCGCCTGCGGCGTGTAGAGGTACTTCAGGTACTCGGTTGCGATCTCGCGCGTGCCGCGGCGGAGCACGACTTTGTCGACGACCGTAACGGGCGGTTCCGCGAGAATGCTCAAAGAGGGGTAAACGATATCGACTTTGTCCGGACCGAGCTCGCTGATGGATAGATGCGCTTCGTTTTCCCACGCGAGGAGCACATCGCCGATTCCTCGCTGCACGAACGTCGTCGTCGAACCTCGCGCGCCGGTATCGAGCACGGGCACATTTTTGAAGAGCTTCTGCACATAGCTTTTTGCCGCCGCTTCGCTTCCGCCCGATTGCTTGAGCGCCCACGCCCACGCGGCGAGATAGTTCCAGCGCGCACCGCCCGAAGTCTTCGGGTTCGGCGTGATGACGGCGATGCCCGGTTTGACGAGATCATCCCAGTCTTTGATGTGCTTGGGATTGCCTTTGCGCACCAGGAATACGACCGTCGAGGTGTACGGCGCGCTGTTGTGAGGCAAGCGCGATTGCCAGTTCAGAGGCAGCGACTTCGCATGCGTTGCGATCGCGTCGATGTCGGCCGCGAGCGCCAGCGTGACGACGTCGGCGGGCAGCCCGTCGATGACCGTGCGCGCCTGCTTGCCTGAGCCGCCGTGCGATTGCTTGATCGTCACGGTATCGCCTGTTTTTTCTTTCCAGTACTGCGCGAATATTTTGTTGTAATCGCTGTAGAGCTCTCGCGTCGGATCGTACGAGACATTCAGCAAGCTCACGTTCTTCGCGAGCGCGCCGCCGGAGAAGCCGGCGAACGCGAGCGTTGCAATCAATGCAGAAAGCGACATCTTCATGGAGTTCTCCTGTAGAACGCATTTGCGAGACGACGGCCACGCGTTCCGCTAGAAATTGACTGCGAAGCGAGTGAACAGCGCCTTCTCGTCCTCACGATCGCCCGCGGCAGCACCGCCGTCGAAGCTCGTCACGTCGTAATTGAGGGATAACTTGTAGTTCTCGTTGAGATACCAGTTGACGCCGATGCCCCACGCGCTTGCTTTGCTCGCGGCAGTGGCCGGATTCGCGAAGGAATCTGCGCCTCCCGTGAAAGCGTCATCGTCGATGTCGAGCTCGTGGTAGCGAGCGACGAGCTCCCACGCGCCCCAGGTGCCGTTCTCAGGGGAGAACACGCGATTCGGTTTGAAGCCGCGAATCGATTGTTCTTCGCCGGTGACGAACCACGCGAGCTGAACCTGCCAGGCGGAGTGATCGAGCGACTCGGATCTCGTGCCCGATGTCGGCGTTACGCGCTTGACATCCTGCGAGACCTGCACGTACTCGCCGAGTGCGAGAAAGCTGCCATTTGTGTAGTAGGCCTGAGGCGTGATGCGGATGCGCTCGCCGTCGGCGTATGTGCCCTGAACGGCGCCGTTCGTACTGCGATAGCTGAAGAACGTTTGCTGTCCTGGCGTGCGATAACTCGGCAAGAGCGTCGTCGTCGTGCTGCCGGTGGAATCGACATACGTGCCGGCAATGCCGAAGCCGAGTCCACGCAAGGCGTAGTGATCGGACGAGTGGAACGGCGTGAAGAAGATGCGCGCCGCCCAGTCGCCGGAGGTGTCGTTCTCGATGTCGCCGCTCGCGTCGCTGCTGCCGCCGTCGTTTACGCCGTTGAAGTACCCGATCGAGTAGCTCACTGCGCCGCCGGCTAGGTTGCCGCCGAGTTGGATGCCCAAGTCACGATTCGGGAGCAGGCTCGTCGGCAGGCCGCGCTCGATGAACCGAAGATCTGAGGCAGAAGTGATTCGCTCGAGCCCGACGGGCACTTTGAACTTGCCTGCGGTCACGGTCGCCCACGGCGCAAGGCGGGCCGCAACGTACGCGTCCAAGATGATCGTGCGACCGCCCGCGAAGTCCGGCGTGAGGCGAAAATCGAAGATGCCGTTGAGCGTACCCTCCAGCGTCGGCCGCACGCGGCGCAGAATGAAGGTGTCGGCGGTCGATGGCGTGACATCGTCGAAGTAGCGCCGCCCGTCGAAGTGTAAGACACCGCGCAGCTTCACGACGTTTGCATTGTCGGGTGTGCCGAGGCTGAATCCTTTCGGTCCCGCCTTGACGGTTGCCGCGGTGGCCGCGCCTGCCTTCCGTGCCTCTTCGTCCAGCTCGAGCTTCCTTTCGAGGACTTTGATCTTTTGTTCCTGTGCCTCCAATCGCCCCTGTAGCTCAGTCGCATCGTCCGCATGCGCGAGACCGCACGCGAGAGCGAGTGAGATGGCGCAAGCCAAGGCGGAAGCTCGTCGGCGTCGGTCAATGGTAAGCGTATCGATGTCGTGCATAGCCTTCTCGGTTGTTGATTCATCGTTCGTAGCGCGTCAGTGCCGAGAAGCTTAGACATCGTTAGGTAAAGCATCAGTCGAGAGAGGGTGACAATCCGGTTAGGCGGCTTTGCGTGTAGGTAGAACTTTCTGAACCGTCGATCGGCCCGATAGGCAACTCGGATTGGCTGCCGACGGCGGCGGCAGTATGGTGTAGACAAAAGCCGGACGACTGAGGAGACCGCCATGCAGATCGATATAGGCATTCCCGAGAAGGACAGAGAGAACATCGCCAAAGGCTTGTCGAAGGTGCTCGCTGATACCTATACGCTGTACCTGAAGACGCACAACTATCATTGGAACGTCACCGGTCCGATGTTCAATACGTTGCATGTCATGTTCGAGCAGCAGTACACGGAGCTGGCGAGCGCCGTCGATCTGATCGCAGAGCGCATTCGCGCACTCGGGCATTACGCGCCCGGCTCGTATCGCGCCTACGCGAAGCTCACGAGCATTCAAGAGGAGGAGGGTGTCCCTGACGCGAACGACATGATTCGCCAGCTCGTCGTCGGACAAGAGACGGTCGCGCGCACCGCGCGAGAGATTTTTCCCACCGTGGAGAAGGCGAACGACCAGCCCACGGCCGACCTGCTCACGCAACGAATGCAGGTGCATGAGAAGAATGCGTGGATGTTGAGGAGTCTTTTAGACTAGCAGCGCACCTTCGGGTTGGGCTGGCGGCCTGGCGGTCGCGCGCCGCGTCAGCTGTGACCTGCTCTACCGCCCCGTCTCTTGACGGTTCCCGGCACGGCAGTAATACTTCCCCCCATGACAACGCCCGTGAACCAAGCCTCTAACCGCTGGTGGTGGCACCTCTCATAAGGAGAGGGCCGCTGGAACTGCTGGGCGCATAGAACACCGCTGACGAATCCAGAAAACCCATCTCCGAGCGCAGTCCGGGGATGGGTTTTTTATCGCCTCTCGCCGGCCTGCAAGGGAAAGGTCCAGGACGAGGAGCTTCGATTTGAAACCGCCATTCGACATTGCAGCCGACTTGGATACGCCCGTATCGGCGTATCTCAAGCTCAAGCCGTTTCGCCCGCGCTTTCTGCTGGAAAGCGTCGAGGGCGGCGAGCGGCTGGCGCGCTATTCCTTTATCGGATTTGGTGACTGCCTGGAGGTTCGGCTCGACGAGCGCGGCCTTACGGTGGACGGCAAGACCACGCCCGCGCCAGAGACTCAGCGCGAGTTGCTGGATGCGCTCCGAACCGCGCTCGCACGGGCCCCGCAGCCGACGCCTCACATTCCCGGCGTGCCGCTGCTCGGTGGCTTGGTGGGCGTCGCAGGGCACGATCTCGTGCGCCGTTTCGAGCGGCTGCGGCCGCGCACCCCGCTCCTCGACGGCACGCCCGAAGCCCACTATCTTGCGCCCCGCTCGCTCCTGGTGTTCGATCATTTGACCCGCGGAGTGGCCTTGCTGCACGCCGGCAGCGAAAGCGAGCGCGCGGCGCTCCGGCACGAAGTGATTCGCGCGTTGCGCGGCGCCATCCCGCCGAGCACGAAGCGCATTCGTTACTCGCCCGCCGTGGGCAGCCTGAGTGAAGCCGAGTTCATTCGCGGCGTGCATCGTACGAAGGAATACATCGCAGCCGGCGATGTGTATCAGCTGGTCCTCTCGGTTCGGTTCTCCGGGGAGTGCGACATGGAGCCGTTCGAAACGTATCGCGCGCTCCGCTTGTTGAATCCCTCTCCTTATATGTACTACTGCGATCTCGGCGATCGCGTGGTCGTCGGATCGTCGCCCGAAGCGCTCGTGAAGCTCTCGAACGGCCGGGCGCAGATGCGGCCGATTGCCGGGACCCGTCCGAGGGGCATCGATGGCGCGGCGGACGCGCTACTCCAGGAGGAACTGCTCGCCGATCCGAAAGAAAACGCAGAGCACGTGATGCTCGTCGATCTTGCGCGCAACGATCTCGGACGCGTTGCGAAGGCCGGCTCGGTGCACGTAAACCCCTACCGCTCGATCGAACGCTACAGCCACGTCATGCACATCGTGAGCGGCGTGCAGGGCGACATTGCGCCGGGCAAAGACGCCTTCGATCTATTCGCGGCGGCTTTTCCGGCGGGTACGTTGGTCGGCGCGCCGAAAGTGCGTGCGCTCGAGATCATCGATGAGCTCGAGCCGGTGCGCCGCGGCTTCTATGGAGGCACGGTCGGATACTTCGGAACGAGCGGCGATATGGATCAAGCAATCACGATCCGTACGATCGTGTTCAGCGGCAACAGCTACAGCTTCCAAGCCGGCGCGGGCCTCGTCGCCGATAGCGTGCCGCAAACCGAATACCAAGAAGTGCTCGCGAAAAGCGAGATCGTGCGCCGCGCGTTGGCCATGGCGCAGGAGGGGCTATGAGCTCGCCACGGCTGTTGCTGATCGATAATTACGATTCGTTCACCTATAACCTCGTGCAGGCATTCATGGTGCTCGGCGCGGAGGTCATCGTGCATCGAAACGATCAAATCACGATCGACGAGGCGAAAGCGCTCGAGCCCACGCACTTGTGCATCTCCCCGGGTCCAGGCACGCCGAACGATGCGGGAGTCTCGATTAAAATGGTCGAGGCATTCGCCGGTGAGCTCCCGATTTTGGGGGTTTGTCTCGGACACCAATCGCTCGTCGAGGCTTTCGGCGGCAAGGTCGCGCGGGCGTCGCGGCTGATGCACGGCAAGACCTCGCTCGTCCACCACGACGGCAAGACGATCCTCGCGCACATGCCCGCGCCCTTCGAGGCGGGCCGTTACCACTCGCTCATCGCGCAGACGGATTCGCTGCCGGACTGCCTCGAGGTATCCGCGCGCACGAGCGAAGGAGAGATCATGGGCGTGCGGCACAAGACGTACGCGATCGAAGGCGTGCAGTTCCATCCGGAGAGCGTGCTCACGCCGCAAGGGCCTCAGCTCATGGGCGATTTCCTGAAGATGCAAGCAGGCACGAGATAGCCATGGCGCAGGTGAAAGACACGCTCGAGCTTCTGCTTCAACGCAAGAATCTGAGCGAGCAGCAAGCCGCCGAGCTGATGCTCGCGCTTGCGGATGGCTCCATTGCACCTGCGATGGGCGGGGCTTTGCTCGCAGCGCTGCGAATCAAGGGCGAAACGGCGGACGAGGTCCGCGGCTTCGCAAAGAGCATGCGCAAACTTGCACGCCGCCCGGTGCTCTCCGCCGGAACGCCGCTCGTCGACATGGTCGGAACGGGAGGAGACGGTTCGGGCAGCTTCAATCTCTCCTCGGGCGCAGCCCTGCTCGTTGCATCCATGGGTGTTCGCGTCGCCAAGCACGGTACGAGCTCCATCTCGAGCCGAAGCGGCAGCGCGGATGTCGTTCGGGCTTTGGGCTTGCAGCTACCGCTCGATGAAACTGCCGCCGGCGAGTGCCTCGATGCCACGGGCTTCACGTTCTTCTTCGCGCCGCACTATCACCCTGCGATGAAGGCGATCATGCCGATTCGCCAGGCAATGGGTGTGCGCACGGTGTTCAACATCTTGGGTCCGCTGTCGAATCCCGCCGAGCCTCCGTTTCATCTGATCGGCGCCTATCACGTCGATGTCGCGGAAATCATGGCGCACACGATCTCAGGCCTGCCGATCGAGCGCACCTACGTCGTGCATGGGGAGCCGGGCTGGGATGAAGCAACGCCGATCGGACCCTTCACGCTGTTCGACGTGAGACCCGGCCAGGTCGTGCGAACCACGCGAAGCGCGGAGGAGTTTTCGTTGCCTCGATGCAGCGCGGAGGATTTGAAAGGGGGCGATGCGGCCTACAACGCGGAGCACCTGCGGGCTGTGCTCGAAGGCCGTCAGCACGGAGCGCACCGCAACGCCATCGTGTTGCAAGCCGCACTCGTGCTGGAAATGCTGGGCAAAGCGGCCACTCCGATCGATGCTGCGCGTATGGCCGAGGATGCGATCGAGTCTGGCGCTGCGCGCAAGATGCTCGAAAGGCTGGCTGCCTTCGGCAGTCGCAGTGAACGACGGACAGCGGACGGCGGACAGTGAGGAGCAAGACAATGGACGTAAGGCACACAGGTCGCGGTGTTAGCAGACACTATTCTCGAAACCTTCGGCATGCCCAAAGGTTTCCTCTTGCCTCGGGGCGCGGGTCGTTCGGTTCGTCACCGTCCGCCGTTCGTTGTCCGCCGTTCACCGCGTAGGGCGTCCCTATGTCCGGCCTCCTCACCGAAATGGCACAGGCGAGCCTCGCGAGGCTCGAACAAGCACGCGCTCGCGAACCGGAAGAGGCGTTGTGGGCGCGCGTGTGCGATCTTCCCGCGCCGCCGTCCTTGAAGCTCTCTCCCGAAGGCTTCGATGTCATCGCCGAGTGCAAGCTACATTCGCCGTCCGCGGGAGATCTATCGGCGCACACGGACGCTGTCGAGACACGCGTGAAGGCGTATGCGCAGGGCGGTGCTTGTGCGGTTTCCGTGTTGACGGAACCGTCGCGTTTCGGCGGCACGCTCGAGCATCTCGCGCAAGCCGCCGAAGCTCTACGCTCGTTCGCAATACCCGTGATGCGGAAGGATTTTCTCGTCGATCCCTATCAAGTGATGGAAGCGCGTGCTGTCGGCGCGGGCGGCGTGCTCGTGATCGCTCGCATGCTCGATCAAAGCCGCATCACCGCGCTGCTCGACTGTGCGGCGATGCTCAAGATGTTCGTGCTGCTCGAGACCTTCGATGCCGACGATCTTGCGTTGACGCGCGAAGTGCTCAATGCCCGAGAAGGTCACGAAGAGCAGGTGCTCGTCGGCCTCAACTGCCGCGATTTGCAGAAGCTCACGATCGAGCTCGCTCGCCTCGAGGAGCTTGCCGATCAGCTGCCGGAGCTTTATCCGCGCGTCGCGGAGAGCGGCGTGAAGTCGTTGGATGATGTCAGGCGGATCGTCGACCTCGGCTACAACGTCGCGCTGATCGGCACGACGTTGATGCACAGCGAAGCGCCGGCTCAACTTCTCGGTGAGATGCTGACGACCGGCCGCGAGCATGCGATGCGGCTCAAGGCGGGCGGGAGTGCGTAAGGTGTCGAGCGTGAGTGGCGGCTCATAGAGTCACAGCTCACTTCGTCGCTACGCATCACACTCTGCACGCAACGCGATTATGTGGATCAAGATCTGCGGACTCACCACGAGCGAAGCCGTCGAGGCGACCGTCGCGGCCGGAGCCGACGCAATCGGGTTCGTGTTTGCTCCGTCAAAGCGCCAAGTCAGCGCGGAGCAGGCGGCGGCACTCGCGCGCGGCGTGCCTGAACGTATCGCGCGCGTTGCGGTGATGCGCCATCCGCCGCAACGGCTCGTCGATGAGGTGTGCTCGACGTTGCGGCCGGACATCGTGCAGACCGATTTGAGCGATCTTGCGGCACTACGCATCCCGAAGGAATTGACGGTGCTCGCGGTCGTGCGTGACGGCGAGATGGCCGAATCGCTGCCGTCGCGCCTTCTGTACGAAGGAAAAGTGAGCGGATCCGGTACGACTGCGGATTGGGCGACAGCGCATCGACTCGCCGCTCGCACGCAGCTCGTGCTCGCGGGCGGATTGAACGCGGTGAATGTCGCAGAGGCGATTGCGACCGTCCGGCCGTTCGGCGTGGATGTGAGCAGCGGTGTCGAGCGTGCACCCGGCGTGAAGGATCCCGCGAAGATCGAGGCATTTATTCGCGTTGCGCGCGAGGCACCGACGCCTGCGTAGCGCACGCTAGAGGAAAACTGATGAATCAAATCATCGATCAGGCTGAAGCGAAGGCGTTGCTCGCGAACGTCATGAACGACGTATATCCCGACGCGCGCGGCAGATTCGGCCCGTTCGGCGGGCGCTATGTGCCGGAGACGCTCGTCCCCGCGCTCGATCGGCTGCAAAGCGGCGTCGATCGTTACCTGCGCGATCGCGACTTTCTCGAAGAATTCCAGGCAGAGCTCAAGTCATGGGTCGGGCGACCGACCGCGCTCACGCATGCTCGTGCGCTCTCTAAGCAATGGGGTGCGGATGTCTGGTTGAAGCGCGAGGACCTCGCGCACACGGGTGCGCACAAGATCAACAACGCGGTCGGTCAAGTCTTGCTCGCAAAAAAGCTCGGCGCGAAGCGAATCATTGCGGAGACGGGCGCCGGCCAGCACGGCGTTGCGTCTGCAGCGGCCTGTGCGCGGCTCGGCATGCCCTGCACCGTCTACATGGGATCGGTGGACATGGAGCGGCAAGCGCCGAACGTCGGTCGCATGAAGCTGCTTGGCGCGACGGTCGTCCCCGTCACGAGCGGCGATCAGACGCTGCGGGCGGCGGTCGATGAAGCGTTGCGCGACTGGGTTTCCGATCCGAACGGCACGTACTACTGTTTGGGTTCCGCGGTTGGCCCGCATCCCTATCCCTACCTCGTGCGTGAGCTTCAGTCCGTGATCGGACGCGAGGCGCGCGAGCAAATCATTTCGGCGATCGGCAAGTTGCCCGACTGGGTGATCGCGTGCGTCGGCGGCGGATCGAACGCGATCGGGTTGTTCCATCCGTTCGTCAAGGATCGCGAAGTGCAGATGCTCGGGCTCGAAGCGGGCGGCACGGGCACGGGCCTCGGCGAAAATGCTGCTTCCCTTGCGTACGGCCGCCCCGGCGTACTGCAGGGGAGTTATTCGCTGTTGCTGCAAGATCAAGACGGGCAGATTCAAGAAACCCACTCAGTCTCGGCAGGTCTCGACTATCCCGGCGTGGGACCGGAGCACGCACTGCTCAAGAGCATCGAGCGCGTCAAGTATGAAGCCGTGGACGACGATGCCGCGCTTTCGGCGCTCGC
>JBDZVE010000022.1:11774-18083 GCA_040255535.1 Lysobacterales bacterium
TCGAGCGCGTCAAGTATGAAGCCGTGGACGACGATGCCGCGCTTTCGGCGCTCGCGGAATGCTGTGCCGCGGAGGGCATTTTGCCCGCGATCGAGTCAGCGCACGCGCTCGCAGGTGCGAAGCGTCTCGCACGCGCACATCCGGGCGCGACATTGCTGATCGGTCTTTCCGGGCGCGGCGATAAAGACATGCCGACGTTGCAGAGAACGCTACTCAAGGGTCAAGTCTGATGGCAGCACACGATTCGATCGGCAAGGCAATCCGCTCCGCACGCGAACGAGGGCGGCCGGCGCTCGTGGCTTACGTCACGGCGGGTTTTCCGAAGCGGGAAGGCTTTCGCGATCTGCTGCGCTCGGTCGTTGCGGCCGCGGACGTCGTCGAAGTCGGTGTCCCCTTCACAGATCCGATGGCAGACGGCACGACGATCCAACGTTCGAGTCGCGCGGCGCTCGAGCAAGGCGTGACGCTCAAGTGGATCTTGTCCGAGCTCACGGCTTTCTCGGATGAACGTACGGGCGGCGAGTCGGCCCGCAGCCCGATCCTGTTGATGAGCTATCTCAATCCGCTGCTCGCCTACGGGCTCGATCGGTTGCCCGATGATGCGGCGCGCGCGGGCATCGCCGGCTTCATCGTGCCGGATCTGCCATTCGAGGAGTGCGACGCGTTGCGCGCGGCACTCGAGCGCCGCGGACTCGCGCTCGTGCAATTCGTCACGCCGGTCACGCCGGCCGAGCGCTTGAAACTCCTGACGGAGAACAGCGCGGGGTTCATCTATGCGGTCACGATGACCGGCACGACAGGTAAGAATGTCGCGGTGCCCGCGGAGGTGCTCGAGTATTTCGATCGAGTGAGAACGATCTCTCCGGTTCCGGTGTGTGCGGGATTCGGCATTCGCTCTCGCGAGCAAGTGGAGCGGCTCGGCCCGCATGTCGACGGCGTAATCGTCGGGTCTGCGCTCGTGGAAGCGCTCGAGCGCGGCGAGGATCCCGGCATGTTCTTGCGTTCGCTGCGCGCAGAAGCGTAAGCGCGTCGGCAGCATATCTTTCGGGCAATTGTGCCGACCTCGAGTCGGAACAATGCTTGCGTCTGACTTCTTATGGTTTCGGCTGCGCACTCGCGCGGCCCCAACTCATGAAGCAGGCGAAGCTAATGGCTGCGAAGACGCCGCGGTGGTCGCTCGGCGACCTGTTCAGATCGAAGAAGCGCTCACCCCCTAAACCCGTGGCACCCCGGCCGAATCCGTACCACGCGGTTTCGATCGTGCCCGGCAAAGCCGCCTGCGGAGCCGCGTTTCGAATGTCGGGCATCCGGTTTCTCTCGAAGAGCGCGCCGCGCCTACCTTTGCCGAATTGCGACTCCGACTACTGCGCTTGCCGTTACACGCATCACGAGGATCGGCGCGCCGGACCCCGGCGCTTGGCCGATCGCGGACTTCTACCGCCGACCTGGCCTGCTGCAGAGCGTCGACGTTCCCCCGGCCGCCGCACGGACGACGTCAAGTAGCGCGCGCATGCCCTTCTGACCTGACACGTTCCACTTCTACACAGCACACGGCGCGGAGCGCCTAGGAAGGCGTATACGCCGACAACCGACTCTGCGTCTTGAGCATGTCGGCTTCGGTGTACTCGGGTCGTTCGCTTCGGATACGGCGGATGAGCTCTGCGAAATCTGCTGCCGGGACGGCGGGGCTGTAGTAGAAGCCTTGGTATTGATCGCAGCCCAAGTTCTTCAAGAATTCGAGCTGCTCCGCCGTCTCGACGCCTTCGGCGACAACGCGCAGACGCAAGCTGTGCGCGAGCGAGATGATCGCGCGCACGATCGACACGTCGTCCGGATTCATCATTAGATCGCGAATGAAGCTGCGGTCGATCTTGAGCTTGTCCAGCGGGAAGCGTCGCAGATAACTCAAGCTCGAGTATCCCGTGCCAAAGTCGTCGATCGAGATATGGACGCCCATCGTGCTCAAGACTTGCAGCGTTTCGGCGGATTTTTCCGCATCGTGCATGACGGCGCTCTCGGTGAGCTCGAGCTCGAGATAGCCGGGCTCGAGTTTCGAATCGTTCAATGCCGATTTCACGACTGCCGTGAAATCGGCCTGTCGAAATTGTTTCGCAGACAAGTTGACTGCGACGCGGACGGGGCGCATCCCCGCGTCTATCCAGGCGCGCAGTTGTCGGCAGGCGCTTCGCAGCACCCACTCGCCGATGGGTACGATCAGTCCCGATTCCTCGGCCAGAGGAATGAACACGTCTGGCGGAACGAGACCACGGGTCGGATGGCGCCAACGAATGAGCGCCTCGGCGCTGCGCACGCGGCCGGTGCCGATGTCCACCTTCGGCTGGTAGTGCAGCTCGAGCTGCTCCAATTCGAGCGCTCGGCGCAGCTCGGTTTCGAGCGCCAGACGATTGTCCGCAAGACTGCTCATCTCGGGCGCAAAGAAGCGATAGCTGCCGATCGAGGCGTCCTTCGCAGCGCGCATTGCGACGTCCGCCCGCCGCAATAGTGTTTCGAACGAAACGCCGTCGTTCGGGAAGAGGCTGATGCCGATGCTGAGAGAGGCATGGCACTCCAGCTTGCGAGTGATGAACGGCTCGCGCAGCGACTCTGTGATCTTCTCCACGATCGTCTCTGCATCCTGCGTGCTCTCTAGATCGCACGCGAGAATTGCGAACTCATCGCCCGCCAAGCGCGCAAGCATGTCGCTCCGGCGCAGCACGCTGCGAAGACGCTGCGAAAGCTCGCGCAGGAGCTCATCGCCCGCCTCGTGCCCGAGCGAGTCATTGATCGTCTTCAAGCGATCGACGTTCATCACCATCAATGCGAATGTGCCGGCGTCGCGTGCGGCCTCCGCCATCGCACCTTCGGCCGCCTCGGCGAGCGCGAGGCGATTCGGCAGGTTCGTGAGCGCATCGTGACGTGCGGCATAGCGCGCATTCTCATGTGCCTGCTCGCGGAGAAAGGCGGTGTCGCGGACATGTCGCGCGAGATAGGCATCGTAGACGATTGTAATCAGCGTGACGCCCATGATCCCGAATGCGAACAGGCCGAGTGCGATCGCGAACCAACCGTTCTCGAGTGTGGTCCCAGGCAGCGCGTGTGCTTCGCTCGCGAACGTGGTTGAGGCGATTCCAACGTAATGAACCGCGGCGATTGCCCCGCCGAGGAGAAGCGCGCCGAGAATCCGCGTGAGCACGATGGGCCGAAACTGTGTACGCCGCGTGTGCAACGCGAGCCACAGCGCGGCGTAGGAGGCGGCGATTGCAATCGCGACCGAGGCGGCGACCAGAGGCGCCTCGTACTCAAGAGGCGGCGAAATGCGAATGGCGGACAGGCCTGCGTACAGCATGCCGGAAATGCCCGCACCCATGATGAGCGAGCCGGCTGCGAGACGTCCGCGGCTCGGCTCGCCGCGGCCGACGAGCGCGAGCGCAAAGCCGGACGTGCCGAGTGAGATGCAGAGCGAAACGATCGTCCTCGGCAGATCGTAGGTGACTTCGATCGGCAGCTCGAGCGCGAGCACGGCGATGAAGTGAACGGACCAGATGCCGATGCCCATCGAGAGCGTCCCGCCGGCGAGCCATGCAGTCGCGGCTCCGCCCCGCGCGCTCGAGATACGAGACGCGAGGTTGAGCGTCGTATACGACACTACGATCGCGACGGCGATCGAGAGGCATACCATCCAGGATGTATAGGTTCCTTGCATGCGCGAGCATCGTCCCCGCGAGGCGCGGTTGTTCTCGAACGTATCTCACAAACGTCCGCGCTCGTTATCGAGTGCTCCGCATTTCCCTCCGTTCGTGCACCATCCGCCTCGCGGCTTCACTGAGGTGCCGTTCCGTCCGAACGCGCGCAACTTGCTCGCGACGCTCCGAGATACGTTTTAGTGCGTATCGGGCAAGACGCAGCACGCTTGAGCGAAAAGCCCGAAGAAGCGTCTCGGGGCGGGCAAAGATGCTCAGAACTGTGCGCTTGCTCTCACGTGACGGCCCCACTACGACAATCGCTGTGCGGCCCGTGCGTCATCCCGCTTCCGTATGCGCAACTTGTGACCAGTAGGAACGGCGGACTCGAGCGGCACTCGGACTGCGGAGAATCCCCGAACAGGTGCGGTGTTGACGTAATCCAGGCGAGGTAGAATCGCTGCCTATGAACGCGATCTGTGTGTTTTGCGGCTCCAGCTTCGGAAACGCGCCAGAGTACGCCCAGATCGCCCGCGACCTCGGCACGACGCTCGCTTCCCGGCGCATCAAGGTCGTTTACGGCGGCGGGCGTGTTGGTTTGATGGGCGCGCTCGCGGACGCCGTCCTGCAAGCAGGCGGCGAGGTGATCGGCGTGATTCCGCGAATGCTGCTGGATAAAGAGGTCGGGCACGCCGGCCTCACCGAGCTGCGTGTCGTGCAGACGATGTCCGAGCGCAAATGGCTGATGGGAGAATTGTCCGACGCGTTCATTGCGCTTCCGGGCGGGATCGGCACGATGGACGAGCTGTTCGAGGCGTGGACCTGGACGCAGCTCGAGCTTCACCGCAAGCCGTGCGGGCTTCTCAACTTCCGCGGCTACTACGATCCGCTCGTCGCCTTCCTGGATCGGGCCGTCGAGGCGGGATTCCTTCGTCCTCGGCATCGAGCTGCGCTTCTCGTCGAACGAGATCTCGATGCCTTGTTGGAACGCCTCGCCGCGGAGACGGTTTGAAGCCATCGGGCGCGATCGCTTGACATGTCGAAGCCGAAGCCCCAGCCTGCGCCGCTTCAAGAACTAGCGCGGCCTCGAGAGCGTTCGGGCTTCGAATCTCATGTTGCGAACCTTTTTACAAGCCAAACTGCACCGCGTTCGAGTCACGCGCGCGGACCTCGACTACGAGGGTTCCTGCGGGATCGATGCCGCTCTACTCGAAATTGCGGGGCTGCGCGAATACCAATACATCGAGCTTTATAACGTCTCGAACGGCGAGCGCTTCACGACTTATATCATCAAGGCGCCGAAGGGCTCGGGCGAGATCTCGTTGAATGGAGCCGCTGCCCGTCGGGCTGCGGTGGGCGACCTTCTCATCATCTGCGCCTACTCGAGCTACACGGATGCGGAACTCGAAACGTATAAACCCGTTATCGTTCTCGTCGACGAGCATAATCGTGTCAAACAAGTGCTGCGCGATCGCGCGGCGTGACCGCCCATACCGTATTGGGCAGGGCTCACGAATCGGTCGTTGCGTGAGCTCCTAGCCGGCGCTCGAGTCTGGTAGATCACCAATGGAACTCATCACCCATTTCATCGACTTCGTTCTGCACCTTGACCGCCATCTCACTGAGCTCGTCGCTCAGTACCACATTTGGGTTTACGCGATTCTGTTCGTGATCATATTCTGCGAGACAGGCTTGGTGGTCACGCCTTTCTTGCCCGGCGATTCGCTTTTGTTTGCGTTGGGCGCGCTTGCGGCAGTGGACCAAACGGGAACGCTGAGCGCGACGTGGCTCTGGCTGCTCCTGATGGCAGCAGCGATTCTCGGCAACGAGACGAATTTCCGCATCGGGCGGTTGATCGGTCCGCGAGCTTTCAGCGGGACGATCCCCTGGCTGAAGCAGGATTACATGCTGAAGACCCAGGCGTTCTACGAGAAGCACGGAGGTAAGACGATCGTGCTTTCGCGCTTCGTTCCGATCATTCGCACGTTCGCGCCCTTTGTCGCCGGCGTGGGCTCGATGCGGCGTCGTAGATTCGCGCTCTATAACATCGCCGGCGGCTTTGCCTGGGTGTCGGCGTTCATCTGGGGCGGCTATCTATTCGGCAACGTGCCGCTCATCAAGGAGAACTTCGGCATCGTCACGATCGTCATCATCGTGCTATCGCTCGTGCCGGTCGCGATCGGATTCTTGCGGCCTGCAAAGCCAGCCTGAAGAGAAGAAGAATCTCGCCAAGCACGCCAAGTTCGCAAAGGTAAGAGTAAGAAGAACTAATCTCTTTTACCTTCGATCTTTGTGTCTCCGCGCCTCTGCGAGACTATCTTCTTCTTCCGATTCTTACCTTGGCGAGCTTGGCGTGCTTGGCGAGAGTCATTCTTCTCTTCGCTCTCGCAAGGATGATGCTGCGCTTGGGTGTCGGGTTCGTGAGGTTCAGCCGTTACTTCCGGAAGGCGAGCGTGGCGACGCCTGCGATCGCGAGTAGCACGCCAGGCCAGGCGGGATCGGTGTTGAGCGCGAGCCACAGAATGCCGCTCAGTGCGCCGATCGAGCCCACGATCGTCAGGTCGCGACGCCGGGCGGTGTTGCGCAGCTCGGTGCGGATCACATCGAGATTCGTTGCCTCGACTTGCAG
>JBDZVE010000022.1:18183-45284 GCA_040255535.1 Lysobacterales bacterium
CGGTGTTGCGCAGCTCGGTGCGGATCACATCGAGATTCGTTGCCTCGACTTGCAGGCGCAAGCGGCCATCGGACGCACGCTGCACCGTGTTCTCGAAGAGCGGCGGCACTTGCGCGAGCGCCTGTATGAAATCCGGCAACTGCGCTCGAAGTTCGCGCCAGACGTTGGCTGGTTTCCAGCGTTCGTGAGACCACTGCCGCAGCAGCGGCTGCGCGGTCTTCCAGAGATCGAGCTCAGGATAGAGCTGCCGACCGACTCCTTCGATCTGCAGCAGCGTCTTTTGGATCAGCATCAGCTGCGGCTGGATCTGCGCATCGAATCGCTGCGCCGCCTCGAACAGGCTGATCAGCACCTGGCCGAAGGAAATTTCTTTGAGCGGCTTGTTTGCGATCGGCTCGCAGACCGTTCGCACCGCCGACTCGAGCTCATCGACGCGCACGTGCGCTGGGATCCAGCCGGCATCCAAGTGCAACTGCGCGATGCGTCGATAGTCGTGATCGAAGAACGCAGAGAAGTTGGCCGCCAAATAGTGCTGATCGCGCGGTTCGAGCGAGCCGACGATGCCGAAATCGACGGCCGCATAGCGTGGGTGCTCGGGATCATCGAGCAGCACGAAGATGTTGCCTGGGTGCATGTCGGCATGGAAGAAGTTGTGGCGGAATGCCTGCGTAAAGAAGATCTCGACACCGTTCTCCGCGAGCCGTTGAATATTGGCGCCGCGACGCTTCAGCTCCTCGACATTGTTGATGAGCACGCCATGCACGCGCTCCATCACCATGACATTCTTGCGGCAAAAGTCCCAATAGATCTCCGGGACATATAGCTGCATCGAGCCCGCGAAGTTGCGGCGGATCTGCGAAGCGTTCGCCGCCTCGCGCATGAGATCGAGCTCATCGAGAATCGTCTTCTCGTATTCGCGCACGACCTCGACCGGCCGCAGCCGCTGAGCGTCGGGCCAATAGCGGTTCGCCAGGTGCGCGAGCGTGTAGAGCACTTCCAAGTCGCGCTCGATGAGCGCTCGAATTCCGGGCCTGACGACTTTGACGACGACTTCTTTGCCGTCTTTCAGTTGCGCTGGATGAACTTGGGCGATCGTGGCTGCCGCGAGCGGCGTTTCCTCGAACCGTGCGAAGATGTTGTCGAGGGGCATGGCGTACGCCGCCGCCACAATCGCACGCGCTTCGGCACCGGAGAACGGAGGCACGCGATCCTGCAGCTTCTCGAGCTCATCCGCGATGTCGCGCGGCAAGAGATCGCGCCGCGTGGAGAGCATCTGTCCGAACTTCATGAAGATCGGGCCGAGCTCCTCGAACGCGAGCCGCAGACGCTCGCCGCGCGGGTTTGCACGGTCGCGATACACCCAGGTCGCGGGCGATAGATAAAAGGCGAAGCGCAAGGGGCGGAAGAGATGCGTCGCAAGGATGATCTCGTCCAGCCCGTATTTCACGAGCACGCGCTGAATCTGGAGCAGGCGGGTGATGACTCGGAGCTTCATGAGGCGGTGAGCGGCGGATGGCGGACAGCGGACGGTGAACAGGAGGCGAATATCGTGCGGTGTGGTTGCAGCAGGCTACAGTTGAAAAGGCAGCTCGCCTTCTCGCCGTCTGCCGTCCGCCGTCCGCCGCTCATCGAGCTCTCCTGCGCTCGAGCTCGGCGATCCTCGCTGCCAATCGCTCGACATCGTCGCGTAGTTTGTCTACCTCCGCGATGAATTCGTCCGCTTCGGTGCGGCTCGGTACATCGCGGCCTTCTTCTTGAAGGAATTCGGACACGTTCTGCGCGAACGTCGATGCCGCGCGTTCCGCGAACGCCAACATCGAGCGAGCGGCCGTGCCGACCTGATGGGCTGCGACATCGCCGATGATTCGAGACAACTCCTCCTCGAGGTCAGGTCGCGCGTGCTTGATGAGCTCACTGAATGTTTGCGCGACTTCGGCATCGCCTTGGATGTGAACTGAACCGCCGCGAATGGCGGCTTCGGGCTGCGGTCCGGCGAGCCGCATGAAAGCAAGCGGCGTGCCGGTGAGCGTCGCACTCGGCGTGCCGTCGTACGAAGTGGATAGCTCCATGCGCTCGCCGACGGATTTGCAGTAAATCTTGAGCGGCAGACCTTCGACATGCAGCGCGAGGACATTCGTCTCGAGCCGGCGGCACAAAGCTCTCGCTGCCGCCGAGGCGGCAATGTTGCGATTCAAGAGCGCTTCGAAAGGCGTCAGCAGCATGGGTGAACGGCGGACGGCGGACGGCGGACGGTGAAGGGAAAGAGAATGGCGCCGAATGGTGCTGCAACGACGAAGCACAGCCTAAGCGAAAGTTGGCTTCCGCACCGTCCGCCGTCCGCCATCCGCCGTTCACTCATAATCGATAGCCTCGGTGCAGCGCGACGATGCCACCGCTCAGATTGTGATAGCGGCATTGCTCCAAACCCGCGTCCTGCATCATTCGCAACAGTTCATCCTGCTTCGGGAACCGGCGAATGGACTCGGCGAGATAGCGATAGCTCGCTTCGTCTTTCGCGACGACTTTGCCGAGCCACGGCAGAACCGAAAAAGAATAGGCATCGTAGATCGGCTTCAAGCCGGGTACGACAGGGTGGGAAAACTCGAGCACGAGCACTTGCCCGCCCGGTTTCAGCGCGCGGGCCATCGAGCGCAGCGCTGCGGCCTTGTCGGTGACGTTCCGCAATCCAAAGCCGATCGTCACGCAATCGAACGATGAATCCGGGAACGGCAGCCGCTCGGCATTCGCGATCGCGAAGCGGACGTTGCCGACGTAGCCGCGATCGATCATCGCATCGCGCCCGCGGCTCAGCATTGCGGGATTGATGTCCGTGAGAATAACGGAGCCCGTCGCGCCGACTTGCGCCGCCATGCCGGCAGCGAGGTCGCCGGTCCCTCCCGCGACGTCGAGCGCGTGTTGTCCTGGACGCAGTCCCGTCTGCGCGAGCGTAAAGCGCTTCCAAAGCCGATGCGCACCGCCCGACATCAGGTCGTTCATCAAATCATAGTTCGAAGCGACCGATTCGAAGACGGCACGCACCCGCCGCGCCTTCTCGCGGACGGGCACTTGCTCGTAGCCGAAATCGGTCGTGTCCGGTGTCCGGGGTTGTGGCTCTTCTCGGCTCATGCCGTCATTCTAGCCAAAGTCAGGGAGCGCCGGGTGGCGAGCGGGGCGGGAGTTGATCGAAGGGCCCAGGAACCTACTAAGTTCTGCCAACAAGTACGGCTAAAAGGATCTCGCGGCGGCGCGGCGGCGCGGCGATCGAGGTGAACAAGATTGAATCTCGAAAAGGCGCGAAGCTCGCAAAGGTGACAAGACGGGCAAGAGGATTCGGGTTTCCTTCGCACTTCGATCACTCATTTCGCTTTCCTGTTCATCTTGTCCGTTTTGACGAACGGAAGAGACGAGGATCGGCAGGACGAACAGGATTCGAGCTGATCAGGGAGGGTGCAGGTCTGCGAATACACCTCCTAACTTTCGCCGCGCCGCCGCGTCGCCGCGAGAGATTTTTCTTCGATACGTAATCGGTCGGAGCTACGTTCCCGCCGTTACTTTCCGGTTGGATAGGGGATCCCGAGCTCGCTGAGCCTGTCCAAATACTTCTGCCATTTTTGATCGCGTTCGCGCCCGAGCTCGTAGAGGTAGGCCCAGGTGTAAAGGCCCGTGTCATGGCCATCGTCGAAGATGAGCCGCACGGCATAGTGGCCGACCGGCTCGATCTTCTTGACGAGCACGTTGTGCTTGCCTATCTGCAACGTTTCCTGGCCGGGGCCGTGACCTCTCACCTCGGCCGATGGCGAGTAGATACGGAGATACTCGAAAGGAAGCTCGAATTGCGACCCATCGGAGAACGTGACCGCAAGCACGCGCGAGCGAGTGCGCAGAGTGAGCGCGGTGGGCTGAGGCGTCACAGGATGTATCTCGTCAGATCCTCATCTTTCACGAGCTCGCCCAAATGCCGATCGACGTAGTCCGCATCGACCGTCACACGCACACCACCGCGATCGGCGGCCTCGTATGAGATGGTTTCGAGCAAGCGCTCGAGCACCGTATGCAATCGCCGCGCACCGATGTTCTCGGTGCGTTCGTTCACTTGGAACGAGACTTCGGCAATCCTGCGCACGCCGCTCTCGGCGAACTCGAGATCGACTTTCTCGGTCGCAAGCAGCGCTTTGTACTGCGTGCAGAGCGATGCATCAGGCTCGGTCAAAATGCGTATGAAGTCCTCCACCTTGAGCGCATCGAGCTCCACGCGAATCGGAAAGCGGCCTTGAAGCTCGGGAATGAGATCCGACGGCTTCGACATGTGAAATGCGCCCGACGCGATGAAGAGGATGTGATCCGTCTTCACGACACCGTGCTTCGTGCTCACAGTGCTGCCCTCGACGAGCGGCAACAGGTCGCGCTGCACGCCTTCGCGCGAGACATCGGCGCCATGCGTCTCTTGGCGGCGCGCGATCTTGTCGATTTCGTCGATGAACACGATGCCATTCTGCTCGGCATTAGCGAGCGCGCGAAGCTTGAGCTCTTCTTCGTTGATCATTTTGGCGGCTTCTTCGTCGGTCAAGAGCTTGAATGCCTCGCGGACCTTGACCTTGCGCGTACGCGTGCGCGCTCCGCCGAGATTGGAGAACATGTTCTGCAATTGCTGCGTGAGATCTTCCATCCCCGCGGGCGCCATGATCTCGACGCCGACCGGCAAGGCGCGCACTTCCACTTCGATCTCGCGATCATCGAGCTGACCTTCGCGCAGCATCTTCCGAAATTTCTGACGCGTGTCGTTGTCGCGAGCACTCTGCTCCGGCTCGGTGCCGAATCCGATCGACTTCGGTCGCGGCAACAGCGCATCGAGCACACGTTCTTCGGCGGCGTCCATTGCACGGTGCCGCACTTTCTCCATCTCCTCTTCGCGCGTCATCTTGACAGCGACATCCATGAGGTCCTTGATGATCGAGTCGACCTCACGGCCGACGTAGCCGACTTCAGTAAACTTCGTCGCTTCGACCTTGATGAAGGGTGCGCGCGCGAGGCGCGCAAGACGCCGTGCGATCTCGGTCTTGCCGACACCGGTTGGACCGATCATCAGAATGTTCTTCGGTGTGATCTCGGCACGCAGATCTTCCGGTACCTGCATCCGACGCCAGCGATTGCGCAGCGCAATCGCTACCGCACGTTTCGCAGCACCTTGCCCGACGATGTGTTTGTCGAGCTCCTGAACGATTTCTCGAGGGGTCATTGAGGACATAGGAAAAGCAGCGACTACTGGGCTCTGAGCACTGAGCGTTGGCCAGAGCGGAATAGGACGGGAGACAAGATCATCGATAGCTCTTGGAAACTCGGGTGTCTACAGCTGGCCCAGAGCCCCTAGGAGCGAAGCTCCTCGATGGAAACATTGCGGTTCGTGTATATACAGATGTCCGCGGCGATGTTGAGCGCCTTCTCGACGATGGTGCGAGCATCGAGGTCGGTGTTCTGCACGAGGGCGCGCGCGGCGGCTTGTGCGTACGCTCCGCCGGAACCGATCGCCATGATGTCGTCTTCCGGTTCGATCACATCCCCGTTGCCGGAGACGATGAACGAGCTCTTCGCATCCGCGACGCACAGGAGCGCCTCCAAACGACGGAGGCTCCGGTCCGTGCGCCAGTCCTTCGCAAGCTCGATTGCAGCACGCGTCAGATTGCCGTACTGCTGCAACTTCGCCTCGAAACGCTCGAACAACGTGAACGCATCGGCCGTGCCGCCGGCGAAGCCCGCGAGCACTTTCCCATCATAGAGCCGTCGCACCTTGCGCGCGTTCCCCTTCATGACGGTGTTTCCGAGCGACACTTGGCCGTCGCCGCCGATGGCGACGACGCCTTGCCGCCGCACGGAAAGGATCGTCGTGGCATGAAACTGGGCGCCGGAGTGGCGTTCTGAATCGCTCGACATGGGCGGCACGCTCTTGCTGGCTAAACGGAACGGTCGGGCACGCCGGTTGGGCGTGCTTCACCCGCCGGCGCGCTTGCGCGCACGGGGATGCGATCGGTCGTATATCTTGGCCAAGTGCTGGAAATCAAGGTGCGTGTAAACCTGCGTCGTCGAGATGTTCGCGTGGCCGAGCAGCTCTTGAACGCCGCGCAAGTCCTGGCTCGATTCGAGCAAGTGCGTGGCGAAGGAGTGCCGGAACATGTGGGGATGTACATGCACGCCCAGCCCCTGACGTTTCGCCCATTGCGTGATGCGCTGCTGGATTGCACGTTGGCGCAGGCGAGTGCCGTTTTGTCCGACGAACAAAGCGGGCTCATCGATTGCGGCGACCGCGGTCCGCTCCTTGAGCCACTTCGATAAGGCCTGCACAGCGTGGCTGCCGACCGGGACGACACGCGATTTTTGACCTTTACCCGTGACGCGCACCGTGCGATCCGCAAGATCGAGGTCGCGAAGATCGAGCCCGACGAGCTCGGACAAGCGCAGTCCCGACGAGTAAAAGAGCTCCATGATCGCCTTATCGCGCACGTCGAGCAGCGCGTCGGTGCGGAAGCTCAACAGCCGTGCCATCTGGTCGACGTCGATCGCCTCCGGCAAGCGTTTCTTCGCCTTCGGAGCCTGTATGTCAGTCGCGGGGTTTGCTTTGAGCACGGCTTCGCGAATGAGGAACTTGAAAAAGCTGCGAAGCGCGCTCAGGCGTCGCTGGATCGTCCGGGCGGAGGCGCCGCGCCGAAACTCGGCGGCTGCAAACATGCGTACATGCTGAGCGTCCACGCCCGCCCAATCGCGCACGCCCTGCTGCGTGCAGTAGGCGACGAATCGATCGAGATCGCGCTTGTAGTTCGAATCCGTGTGCTGAGACAGGCGGCGCTCAGTCGAAAGGTGCGCCAGAAAGCGAGGAGGCCATTCGAGAGCGGAGGGCGTCATCTTCGACAGCAAAGAAGGGCACTGGGCTCTGGGCGCTGGGCTCTGGCAAGAGCAGACGCCCAGCATCCTGGCCAACCCAATTCAAAGTAGCGAGCCGACATGAACACCGTCGCATCTTGTCATCGTGCCCAGAGCCCCAGAGCCCCAGAGCCCAGAGCCCCGGCTACACCGCTCCCACCGCCTCGCTCACCAAGTCGCCAATGCGCGCCAAGAAGTCGGTGCTCATCGCGGGATGAAAGCGGTCCGCATCAGGGCTGCCGATTGCGAGCAGACCGAAGTGGGGCTGCGGTCCGAGCGGCACGAGCGCCGCGGAGCCGATCTCGATGTTGTTCTCGCCGAACAGAAAGTCACGCTGACTGTCGCGTATCTGCCCGCAGCGAGGCCGCCCGGATTCGAACAGGGTCTCGAACATCTTGAGCTCCGAGGCCTTGCTCTCGACGACGCGTATGTGTCGGCTCGACACGCCATTGAACGCGGATTCATGGCTCGATCCGAGAACGACGAGCCACTCGGAGGCGCCGAAGTCCTCGCGCAGCGAAGTCTCCAGGGAGTCGATAACGGCTGCCGCATCGCCGGCACGAATCAACCGGCATGCAAGCCGATGGATCTTCGCGGCGAGAACATCATTGGATCGCGCCACCTCGATCAGCTCTCGAAGCCGCGCTTCCAAATTCTGATTCTTCTCGCGGAGCGCGGCGACCTGGCGTTCGATCAAGGAAACCGTCGCGGCGCCGCGATTGTGGGTGAGCTTGAGCTTCGTGAGTAAACCTGCATGGCGCTCGAAGAAGTCCGGGTTCATCTGCAAGTATTCCGCGATCGATTCTTCGTCGATCCGGTCTACATCGACGCCGCGAACAGGTTGTTTGCTCATAGTGCCTCTTATTTCGGTTGACGTTGACGACCGCGTTTAGGAATGGAGTTCTTGCTGTGGCCAACCGTCAACCGATCTCCACTTTCCCTTCGAACACTTTGACCGCGGGGCCGGTGAGCCAGAGCGCCTTGCCCGGCCCATCCCAGCGCACGATCATGCGACCGCCGCGCGCGTCGACTTGAACCTCTTCTTTCAACAACCCCAAACGCCGTCCCACGGCGACCGCGGCGCACGCGCCCGTGCCGCACGCGAGCGTCTCGCCCGCGCCTCGTTCATATACGCGCAAGCGAATGTGGTCGGGTGCGACGATCTCCATGAAGCCGACGTTCGCACGCTTCGGAAAGCGCGAGTGATTCTGTACCGCCGGCCCGATCGTGTCCACGTCGGCATTCTCGACCGACGGCACCTGAAGGACCGCGTGAGGATTACCCATCGACACCGCACTGATCTGCAGCTCCTTCTCGCCGATCCTGAGTGGATACACGTTTGCTTCGCGCGATGCTTCGAACGGCAGCGACTCGGGCGCGAAATTCGGCACACCCATGTCGATGGAAACGAGGCCGTCGTCGCGCAGCGTCGCCGTCGTACGGCCGCCGGGGCTTTCCATCCGGACTTCGCGTCGCCCGAGCTTGCGCCCGACGAGGCTCGCGATGCACCGGGCGCCGTTGCCGCACTGTTCGACTTCCGAGCCGTCGGCGTTGAAGATTCGGTAGTAGACATCCAGCTTCGGATCCGCGGACGGTAGGAGCACGAGCGCCTGATCGAAGCCGATTCCCGTGCGGCGGTCGGCGAGCCGGCGGAGCGTCTCGGCGCTCGGCACCTGCGCGGGGTCGGCTGCATCGAACACGATGAAGTCGTTGCCGAGCCCGTGCATCTTCGTGAAGGTCAGGAGCATGGGCACAGTATAGAGGCAGGACGGGGAGGAGGAAGACGAAGTTCGAGGCGGGACTGCCGGCCGGAGAGCAGCACCACAGCCAATTGCCGCGCGGGAGGCGCGTGCGAGGCTCCGCCAGGGTCATCGAGTGCCGCCCGGTTTCGTGACATTTCCCGCTCATCGCCGTAACTTACGGGCAGAGCTAGAACAAGCACTCTGGGTGCGCCGCGTTTCCATAACGATTCTCCCAAGAACGCTTCGGCAAAGCGAGGACTCACATGCGCCACGTGATGGTCATGAATTCGAAAGGCGGGTGCGGCAAAAGCACGCTCGCCACGAACATCGCCAGCTACTTTGCGAGCGAAGACTACAAGGTCGCATTGGCGGACTACGATCCGCAGCGCACGAGCCTCGACTGGCTCGCGGTCAGACCCGATGATCTGCCGCCGATCACGCCGATCGCTGCGCACGAACAGGGACTTCGCGCCGTCCCTCGCGACACCGAAATCCTCGTGATCGACGCACCCGCTCGCACGCACGGCTCGGAGATGAACGAGCTGGTCCGCCGCGCGGAAACGATTCTCGTGCCCGTCTTGCCCTCGCCGATCGACATGAAAGCGTGCGCCCACTTCATGGCGGAGCTCTTGGAGCTCGGCAAAGTGCAGCGGGCTCAGGCCCGCCTCGCCGTGGTCGCAAACCGAGTCCGTGAGAACACGCTGCTCTTCCACGAGCTCGATCAGTACCTGACCAAGCTCAAGGTTCCTTACTTGAGCGCGCTGCGGCAATCGACGAACTATCTGCGCGCCTTCCAGCGCGGGATGGGCATTTTCGAGCTCCCGGAATATCTGGCGCGCCCGGATTGGGAGCAGTGGGAGCCGATTACGAAATGGCTTGGGAGCAGGCGCAGTCAGCCGAGCTGATAGTCGCTGACACGCATTGCGGCCTCACTCGCCGGTACCGTCAAGGCGGGTTCAGGCTGTCGCGAATTCCTTCGAGGTAATCGTCATATTTCAATCTCACCCCCAGGTGCTTCCGCATCCGTTCATTGACGACGCGTCGTGATTCGCTGAGAAACGACAATCGATCCGGGGTGAAGGTGAGCTGCGCTTCCACCATGGAAACCTGCGGCGGAGGCGGGATGCCCGCAAGCTCGGCGACTTTGAGCAGAAACGTGCTCGAGCTGATCGCGGCGCCGTCGCTGATGTTGTAGACGCCGCGCGCCTCGGGGTTCGTGACCCCGGCGACGCACGCGGAGACGAGATCGTCGACGTGGATGCGGTTCGAGATGCCCGCTTCGTCCTCGCGCACGATTGCCTCACCCTTGCGCATGCGTTCGAGCGGTAAGCGGCCTGGGCCATAGATGCCGGGCGCTCGCAGCACGACGCGTCGCACGCGCCGCTCCGTGCACCACACGCGCGTCATCTCCTCGGCGGTGACGCGTCGTCGAGCACGATCGGTTCGCGGATTGACCGGCGTGCTCTCATCGACCGGCGCGCCGCCCGTGTCGCCGTAGACGGCGGTCGTGCTGACATAGATGAAGCTCTTCGGGGGCACGGTTGCGAGCTGCAGAAACCGGTCCAGTCTGAGATCGCTCTCGCCGAAAGCGGGCGGCGGCACCAAGTAGACGATCGATTCCTGCTCGAGCCGCTCGGGAATGCTGGCGCCCGTCCGAATGCGATCGAGGTCGAGCGCGACCGCGCGCAGCCCTTCCGCCGCGAGCATGCTCGCGCTGTGAGCCGTGCGAACCAATGCCGTGACGTCGAATTGTGGGGCCAGACGCTCATAGAGGCGCCGCCCGACGTAGCCGCATCCGACGATCAAAATGTGTGCGCGCGGGCTGTTCATCGATCCGCTCTCAGGATCGTACTCGAGCTATTCGGTGGCGCGCTTCGCGAGTGCGTCTGGCGCGAAGTCGAAGGAATCGAAGAAGAGCTGATCCGGCGGCAGCCCCTTCGCCGCGAATTCGTGCCTGATGGCCTCGATCATCACCGGCGGTCCCGCCGCGTATACGTCGAACTCGCGAATGTTCGGATGATCCTGAAGCGCTGCCTCGTGCACCCAACCGACGCGGCCTGTCCAGGCGTCCTCGGCTCGCACATTCGACAGCACCGGCGTGTACTGCAAGTTCGGATACTTCTCGCACCAGCGGCGGACGCTCGCATCTTCGTACAAGTCGACGCGCGATTGCGCACCCCAATAGAAATGCAGCGAGCGTCGATCCCCGCGCTCCAAGAGGTGGCGCAACATCGCTCGCAACGGAGCGTAGCCGGTCCCGCCGCCGATCAAAATAGCAGGGCGAGCGGATTCCTCGCGAAACCAGAGTTGTCCGAGCGGCCCCTCGATGCGAAGTAGTGTCTTCTCCGCTGCGCCCGAGAAGAGTTGCTGCGTGAACTCTCCGCTCGTGACGCGCCGGACGTGGAGCTCCAGCAGATCGGAATCGTGTGGGGGGTTCGCGATCGAGAAGCTGCGGCGCCGGTTCTGCGGCAGCATGATGTCGAGATATTGACCTGCGACGTAGCTGAAATGCTCGCTAGCCGGCAAGCGCAAAAACACAGCCATCACGTCCGGAGCGAGCCGTTCGAGGCGCTCGATGCGGGATGGGAAATTCTTGACTTCAACCTCGATGGACGGTGGCTTGATTTCTCGGGCTTCGATCACGATCTCCGGGCTCGCTGCATGCGCTTGGCACAACAGCACGAAAGACTCTCGCACTTCCTCTTCGAGCAGCCCGAGCGGTCGGCCGAGCGGATAATGGACGCTCCCCGACTGGATTCTGGCCCGGCAAGAAGAACAATGTCCACCTTTGCAGCTGTGCGGTAAGTTCAAGCCTGCGCGCAAAGCGGCCTCGAGGAGCGTTTCCCCCTGCTCGACGCTGAGCACTTGTCCGAACGGGAGCAGGGTGAGGCGGGAATAGGACATAACCGTGTAGGTGATGGTGCGACGGGTGGGGAGCCCAGATCCGCCAACCATATCTCGTCATCGAGCGGGGAACGATAAAGTCTCTCAATGAGGTGGGGCGGAAAAGCTCATCCGAGCCGCTTTTCGCCGGTCCCGCGGACGCCGGTTAGCTCACGCTAGCGCCTGCGTTCTCCCTGTCTCCGCTCGAACCACGCACGTTGACGAATTCTCGGCAGCTTCGCTTTGCGGCCGATCGCGCGTGCCAGCCCCTCGTGCAGCACTTTGAGCGCACGCTCGCGCTCCCCGAGTTGCTCGAGCAGATCGGCGAGCAGCTGATAGGTCTCGAGCCTGGGACGAATCGCAAGGCTCGTTTCGAGAAAGCTGCGCGCCTTTCCATACAGCTCGGCACGCATCGCGAGCCGCGCGCATGCAGCGAGCAAGGTCGGGTCCTCCTCATGCGAAGCCAGCCAGTTTTCGGCGCGATCGAGCGTGGATAGCGCGTCTTCCGTTTCGAGCTCGCCGTACGCTTGCACCGCGGCCTCGTCCCATTGCGTGTCCAGCAGCTCGCTCAATTCTCGCTCGGCGCTCGCATGATCTCGACACACCATCGCGGCGCGCGCATAGGCGACGACGACATCCGCGCGTTTTGCGAGCGATTTCGGCATCTCTTTCCAGGCCGACGCGAGCGCGTTTTCATCGCGTTCCTCACCGGCGGCCTTCAGCCTGTCCAGGTATACCTGGACGACGGTATCGTCGGCTACCGCTGTTTGAATGCCGCGAGTTGCACGCAGGCGCGGTTCGAGCGCCTTGAGCTTTTCCCAGTCGCCCGTTTGACGATGCACTCTCGCGAGGAGCAGCAAGCCGCGCGCGTTTTGCTCGCCTCGCGAATCGAGCTGCTCCAATGCGGCTTGAGCTGCCTGCACTTGGTTGTGCTTCAGCAAGAGCTCCGCTTGCATGATGAGCGCGGGTGCATGGCTCTCTGCTGGAAGGTCGAGCGCCCTTGCGAGCCATTCGTCGCGGCGAGTCGTGCTGGCTTGCAGCTCCGCAGCGCGCGCGGCAACGAGATAATGCGCCATCGGATACTCGGCATCGCCGATGAAGCGCGTCGCCGTGCTCTCCGCATTTTCCCATTCGCCGCGTGCGAGCTCGAGGATGGCGCGCTCGAGCGCGCGGCGCGCCCGCTCGCGCCGTCGTTCGAGCTGCGATGTTTTCCAAAGCGATCGTGCTTTGAGGACGCGCAGCAATAGACGCACGACGAAGTAGCCGGCAATGAGAAGCAGAACGAACGTGACGGCGGACATCTCGATCAAATGCCCGGCCGCTCGAATCGCGACGTAACCGGGATCGCTCGCGAGGATGTTCGCGAGGATCGCTCCGAGGAGGAGCGCGATTGCGATGTAGATCCCGCCCTTCACGGCGACTCGGGTCCCGAGGGCGGGACTCGCTCGTGCGGCATCAGCCTTCTCAGCGCCGCACTCGAGCGTGAGATATCGGGCAGCGGCGGATCGATATCGATCGGTTCGAGCGCCTGAATCTCCTTCAACACGGCACGCGCGCTCGGCTGACTCACATCGAAGGACTGACCGAGCCAAGTGCGAGCGCCGGCGAGCGCATGCCGGTAGCCGGCATCGTCATGGCGCGCGAGCGCGGCGCGAGCGGAGAAGAACAAAAGACGCAAGTGCTCTCGACGGAGCAGCGCCTCTTCCGTCGTCACGATACCCCCGGCTGCGTCGTCGACCTCGCGCACGCGGACCAGATTTGCGATCGAGCGGCGCGCGATCGCCCAAGCGCGCGGCAAGAACGAGTCCGGCAATTCCTGAGCGTGCGCATCCGAACGTTCCGCGGGTACGATCCCTTTCACCGGCAGCGCTTCCACGCGCTCTTCCAAGCTCGCGAGCCGCGAGGTGATGCCGATGACGTCCGGTCGCTGCACGGCATGCAGCGCCTGCAGCTCGCGCGCGATCTGTCGTCTCACGGGAGCGAACGAGGCATCTCGCAACGAGGCGAGTCGAGCATCCGCCGCTTCGAGCGCAACGATTGCGGTATCGACGTCGCGATTCAACGCAAGGCGCCGCTGCGCGAGCTCGAGCAAGTACATGGCTTCCGCCCGTGACCAGGCGCGCTCGGGGCCTTCGGCACGTCCACGCAGCTCTTCGGTTGCGGTCGCAAGCTCCTGGAGCTGTTTCGGCACCTCATCGAGCGCCGCCAATCGGGCCGCGAGCTCCTCGCGTGCTTGTCGCGAACGCTCCTCGAGGTTCTTCATCTCGGAGCGCACGTAGGCACGCTCCGTTTCGAGCGTTTGCGTCGCGGTGCGGATCTCGTCCATCCGCTTGCTCGTCGAATCCAAGCGCCACAAACCGTAAATCGCAGTTACGAGCGCAAGGACGGCGAGCGCCGTCGTCAAGCGGCTATATGGCTGAGGTTCGCGCGCCGCGCGGACGGAATTGCCCGCAGGCGGCGCTGGCGGCGGATTGTCTACACCAGTGTCGGCCATGGATCTCGGCCATAGAAGATGAAGGGCATTTCGAACGCGCCCTATCCTAACATGTCTACTCTCCGCAGCTCCGCTCGACGGAGATCAGGGCCCGATAGGTTCCTGCGATGGCTCAGTCCCGTGCGCGTGCATGCCAGCTCGCGAGAGCGCCGACGATCGAAGCATCATCCGCCGCAGGCGCCACGACGATATGGCCGTGCAGATTTGCGCTGCGCGCGGCTTTGCGAATGCGCTCGCTCACGACCAGAAGCGCGGTCGTTTCAAGAAGCGCGCGACCGCGCGCGCTCAGCATCTCACGCAGATGATCGAGCGTCGCCACGCTCGTGAGCGTCACGACGTCGATGCCGCCCTCGCTCCACTCCGCTTCGAGCGCGTCGCGAGCGTTGGAGTCGATCGCGGGCTGCACGCGCCGATACACTTCTCTCGTTCGTACCATGAGCCCACGCGAGGCGAGCTCCGACTGCAGCAGCTCGCGTCCACCTTCCCCGCGTACGATGAGCACCTCCATGCCGGACTTCAGCTCGAGCTCCGGATGCGCGAGCAAAGCTTCGCTCGTGAAGCCTGACTCGGGAACATAGTCGACGGCAATGTCGAGCTGCTTGAGCGCTGCCGCGGTCGCTTTGCCGATTGCCGCGACTTTCATATTCGGGTTCGGTGCTAGAAGCCGCCAGCCGTGCTCGACGGCGTTCGTGCTCGCGAACACGACGAGATCGCAAGGTTCGGCCGGCGGGGCGCTTTGCGGCTCGATGTCGATCGTCGGGAAGCGAACGGCAGTGCCGCCGAATTGCTCGATCAGCGCGCACAGCGATACGGCTTGTCGCGCGGGCCGCGTGACGAGCACGGAAAGGCCTGTGAGTGGCGGTATGACCTTCGGAATCATTTCAGCTTGTCTGCGGTAGAAGCGCACCCGCTCCGGCCCGCAACAACGTCTCCGCGAGCTCGATGCCGAGCGAATCGGCGCGCCCCGTCGGTCCCGATATGGAGTCTCGATAGAGCCGGCTGCCGTCGAGCGATGCGACGACGCCGCGAAGCTCGAGGGTGGCGCCGTGGATTTCCGCGAAAGCGGCGATTGGCGAGAAGCAGTCGCCGCGCAGATGGCGGGCGAAAGCGCGCTCCGCCGAGCCGCATTGCGCCGCGGCCTCGTCGTTCAACGCGCGTGCGTAGCGGATGCTGTCCGCATCGGTGTCGCGACACTCGACACCGATGATCGCTTGGCCGGGTGCGGGCACCGACAAGGCGGTGTCGAGATGGTGCGTGATGCGCTCTGCAAGACCGAGCCGAACGAGCCCGGCCGTTGCAAGGATGATGGCATCGTATTCACCGGCGTCGAGCTTGCGCAGCCGTGTTTCGACGTTGCCGCGCAAGACGGCAACTTGCAGATCCGCACGCGCATGCTTGAGTTGCGCCTGACGACGCGGACTTGACGTGCCGAGCCGTGCGCCTTCGGGCAACGACGCGAAATCGGGGTAGCGATTGGACAGGAATGCATCGCGCGGATCGGCTCGGGGCAGCATGGCGGCAAGCGTCATGCCGGCCGGCAGCTCGCTCGGGACGTCCTTCATCGAATGCACGGCGATATCTGCGCGCCCATCCTCGAGCGCGCGCTCGAGCTCTTTAATGAATAGGCCCTTGCCTCCGACTTCCGCGAGCGAACGATCGAGCACGCGGTCGCCTTGTGTCGTCATCGGCACGAGCACGACGTCGAGCTCGGGATGCACCTCGCGCAAGCGCTTCGCGACGTGCTCCGCCTGCCAGAGCGCGAGCCGGCTCTGGCGGGTCGCGATCCGAAGCGTCTTTCGTGTCATCGACATGAGCTTATTCCGGTGCGGGCGCGCGGGCGGCTTCCGCTCGCCGCACATCCAACATGAAGCGGATCAGCGCGATGATGAGCGCGAGCACGACCGGGCCCAAGAACAATCCGATCGCGCCGAAAGCCGAGATGCCGCCGAGCACGCCGATGAAGACGGTCAACGTCCCGACAGACGCGCGGCCCGAAACGAGCATCGGGCGCACGATGTTGTCGACGAGCCCGACGAGCAGCGTACCCCAGATCACGAGGAAGATCGCCGCACCCCACCGTCCTTGGGCTGCGAGCACGACCGTGGCAGGCACCCAAACGAGCGCCGTGCCGCCCACGGGCAGCAACGCGGCAAGCGCGGCGATGACGCCGAAGACGATCGGAGAGGGCAATCCCACGAACAAAAATGCGAGACCGACGAGCGTCCCCTGGATGAGCGCCGTCAATCCCGTGCCATAGACCATCGCGCGGGTGACCGACGCGAGGTGATCGAAGAGGCGCGCCTTGTATGAGCTCTCCATCGGAATGAGCTCGCGCAGGTTCGAGACCATCTCGCCACCGTCGCGCACGAAGAAAAACAACATGAAGATCATCAGCACGAAGCCGACGACCGTGCCGACTGCGCCCAAAAACACCTTTCCGCCCATCGACGCGAGCCACTGCAGCAACGCTCGCGAGCCTTCGACGAGCCATCCGCGCACGTGCGCCACGTTGATCGCGAAGGTGCTTTCGAGCCAATCCAACGTACCGGTCAGCCAAGGAACATTGGCTGGGTCGAGCACGTTCTTGCGCGTCTGATCCGCGACGGTGGATTGCGCGAAATGCAGCAGGTCACCGACCTGCGCCGCAAACGCGGCGCTGAGCGCGGTCAGCGGACCGATCACGATGATGAGTGTGAGCACGGTCAAGATGAACGCGGACAATTGCTCCCGCCCGCGCAGCCGCCGGCTGAGTCTCACGTGCAGTGGATGGAGCAAGAACGCCAGAAAGATCGCCCACAGCAAGGGCCCGGCGAACGGCTCCACGATTCGGTAAAGCGCGTAGCTCAGCACGAATACCGTTACGAGAGCGAACGATTTCGCATAGAACCGATCGCGAGGGGCAACGGCACGTTGCGGTGCATTCATGTAGTTTGACTCGACCGGCCGGTGACTTGAGTTTAGGCGGCGAGTCGCAATGCTAGGCAAGCGCCGAGGGATCGTCTACTGCGGGTTGAGCGAGCGCACGGTAGGCCGGATGCGTAGAAACCGCTGCGGCGGTCCCGATGGCGAGGCGCACGAGCGCCATCTATGTTCATTGCCGATGTTCGCGCTGCGGGGCTAACATCGGTTCGATCGTGCGAACGAGCTGCGCTGCCCGCACCTCACGAAAGGAGCCGAGCATGAATTCCGAGGTCACATCCAATCATCAGGTCACGACGGACCAACTCGTAGCCGATTTGAAAACCGTCATGCGCGATGCGGAAGCCTTGTTGAAGGCAACTTCGACGCAAACGGGCGAACGCATACAAGAAGTGCGGGCGCGGGCAGAGCAGTCGCTCCAGCAAGCCCGTACTCGGCTCAACGAACTGGAAGAAGAGGCGCGTCGTCGAGCGCAGGAAATGGCGAATGCGACCGAGGCGTATGTGCGCGATAACCCGTGGCAATCGGTAGGCATCGCGGCCGGTGTCGGCTTACTGCTCGGCCTGCTGCTCAGCCGCCGATGAGGACTTCGAATTGAAGGCGGGGAGCTGAGAGTCATGGGGTCCAATCTCGACGAGGAGCCCGCGCCCGCGAGCGGAATGTTTCAGTCCTTGAGCCGCTTTTCGGGCACGCTGCTCGGAATCGTTCACACGCGTCTCGAGCTCTTGCGCACCGAGCTGCAGGAGGAAGTGCAACATGCGGCGAAACTTGCGCTCTGGGGTTTCGTCGCCGCATTCGCGGCGTTGATGGCGCTCTTCATGGGCGCGCTCACGATCGTGTTCGCCTTCTGGGATACGCATCGAGTCATTGCATCGTTGGCAATGGTCGGGCTTTTCGCCTTGATTGCGGTGGTGGCGGTGCTCGTGGCCGCGCACAAGCTGCGTACGAAGCCTCCGATGCTGGGTGCGACGCTCGCCGAATTAGCGAAGGATCGCGATCAACTGCGGGCGCGACTGTGAGCGATGCGCGTTTGGATCGGGCGGCGGAGCTCGCGGAGCGGCGTATGCGTTTGCGTGCACAATGCGCGCTGCAGCGTCGACAATTGGCTGCGCATGCCGCGGAGATCGAGCACAAGCTGAGCCGTATCGATCGTAGCGTTGCAATCGCGCGCCGATGGATCCGTAAGCCGGCGCTCGTCGTCGCTGCTGTCGCAGCGCTGACGCTCATCGGCCCAGCCCGCGCGCTCCGGTGGGTCAGTCGAGGCGCGATGTGGTACGGCGTCGCAAAGCGAGCCCTCGGAGCCTACAGCGTGTTTCGCAGTGAACGAGCGAGGTTGCCGATCGACGCTTGATCGCAAGCGGAAGCTGATCGACTCTGACCGTCAACCGTCAACCGTCAACCGTCAACCGTCAACCGTCAACCGTCAGTTTCCCCGTATCCTGCGCAGCAGCTCTGCGGCATGCCTGCGGCTCACTTCGAGCACCGATCCGCATTCGCGCATGCGTACGACATATTGGCCGGCATCTGTCCGTTCGACCGCGGATATGTATTTCTCCGCGACGAGCGCATTGCGGTGTATGCGTACGAAGTCCGGCGAGAACTCCTCCGCGAGCGATTTCAACGACTCGTCGATCAGGTTCTCGCCGCCCTTGTGCTTGACGGTCACGTACTTCTGATCGGCGAGAAAATAGTAGATCTCCGCTACGGGGATGAGTCGTAGCTGGTCGCCGAGGCGCGCGCAGATTTGCTCCCGCTTGTGCTCGATGCGAGCAGATTCGGCCACTTTTTGTAGCCGACTCGGAGAGATCCGCGCCGCGTGCCGCAGTGCGTGCGCGAGCTTTTCCTTTCTGACGGGTTTCAGCAGATAGCCGACCGCTTCCGTCTCGAACGCGTCGACCGCGTACTGGTCGTAAGCGGTCGTGAAAATGACGGCGGGAGGGTCTTCCAGGGTGTCGATGTGTCGGGCGACTTGAATGCCGGACAGCCCCGGCATGCGTACATCTAGTAGAACGACGTCCGGCTTGAGGTCCCCGCAAACCGAGAGCGCTTCCTCTCCGTTTCCGGCTTCGGCGACCACCTCACAATCCTCGATCTCGGCCAGTAACCGGCGTAGTCGATCACGCGCCGGAGGCTCGTCGTCGACGATCAGCAGCTTCATGATAAGGGCGAGCTTCCTTCGAGTAAGGGCGAATCAGCATACGGAAAGATGAGCCGAGCGCAAAATTCTCCGTTATTGAGCTCGGTCTCGACGCGGGCGCGGCCCGGCCAGGCCAGCTCGAGGCGCTGGCGGATGTTCTCGAGCGCCATGCGGTTGCCTTCGCGCTCTCCGTAGCCGGTCTCGAGCGCTATTGGATTGCGCACTTCGATTTGCAGCGCATCGGCGAGGCGCGTGCCGCGTATCGAGACGCAGCCGCCCCCGGGAAGCGTCTCGATTCCGTGATAGACGGCGTTCTCGAGCAGCGGTTGCACGATCAACGAAGGTACTCGCGCATTGAGCGGCAGCGCATCGATGTCCCACTCGATTCGCAAGCGCTCGCCGAGGCGCAGCTGCTCGATGCGTGCGTGCGTGCGCGCGATCTCGATCTCCTCATCGAGCGAGATGCGCGCACTCGCATCGTTGAGGCTGGCGCGGAACAAGTCCGCAAGATCCTCGACCGCCTGCTCGGCTTGCTCCGGATTCGAGCGCGTGAGCGATGCGATCGTGTTCATGCTGTTGAACAGGAAGTGCGGGCGGATGCGCGCCTGCAGGGCGCGGATCCGAGCGAGCGCTTCCATTTCGATGCTGCGCTGGCGCTGCGCGTTGATGTAGAAGTACCGCAGGGCGAGGGCGCTTACGATGAAGCCGACGGCAAGATTACGCAGCAAAAAGCCGGCATGATCGTGCGGGAAGATGGACGGCTCCGTGTTTTCGAGACCGAGACTCCAGAACCTGCCGAGTTGGAAGACGACTTCGGAAACGATCCCGACGGTCGCGACCAGCATGAAGATGGCGATCGCCGCGGCGTGCGCGGTCGAAAGCGTATGCAGCCACTTGCGCGTGCGGCAGAGAACCGCCGCGCAGCCGAGCCCGATCCACAACAAGAAGAGTGAGGTCGTCGCGAGGTCCGTCCAAAAATTATCGTGCAGCGCCTGACGAGCGATCGCGAAGACGAGGGCGACGAGCTCGACGATCAAGACGACCGCGAGCACGGCGCGCGAGCCGCAAAAATCAGGCAGGAAGAACGTCGGGCCCGAACTCGGTTGTGCGGCGCCGTTGGCGGACATTGTCGAACCTGGAGTCGTTAGGCGAGCGACATGGGTGGCGCGGCGTTATCACTATCACTCGTGCTCGTTCGGCGTGCGCGTCGATTCTTTCGCGGCCGCCGCGAACATGGCGTCCTTCAGCCGGAACAACGCGGAGATATCTTCATCGCCATAGCCCTGTTCGATCAAGCGACGGTAGTGAACGAGCGTCATCTCGATGAGCGGAAGCTGCACGCCATGGCGCGCAGCCATCGCACGGCAGATCTTGAGATCTTTTTCGTGCAGGCGGACACGAAAGCCCGCGGGAAATTCATCGCGTACGATGTTCGGGGCGCGATGCACGAAGTACCAGCTCGATCCCGCGCCTTGGCTCAAGGTCTCGATCAATCGATCGAGCGGGAGGTCTTCCGATTTCGCAAACGCCATCGCTTCCGCGACAGCCTGGATGACGCCCGCACACATGATCTGGTTCGTTGCCTTTGCGGCCTGGCCGGCGCCGCTCGCACCGAAGTGCGTGACGACCTTACCCATGGCGCGCAGCACGGGCTGAGCACGTTCGAACGCGGCTTCATCGCCTCCGACCATGATCGCGAGCGTGGCGTTGTGCGCACCCTCGACGCCGCCGCTCACCGGCGCATCGAGGAAAGAGACGCCGCGTTGCCGCAGGCGGTGCGCGGCAGTTCGCGCAGTATCGGCGCTGATCGTGGAGCAGTCGATGACGAGGTGGGTATCGGCGAGGTGAGGCAGCAAGCCGTCGACGACCCCGAGCACGTCATCATCGGCAGAGACGCAGCTCACGATCACGTTCGCGAGAGACGCGAGCTCTTGCAGGCCGCGAGCGGCTTTCACGCCGGTTTCGCGCGCAAAGCGTTGGGTCTTCTCCGGGGTGCGATTCCAAACCGCGCCAAGCAGTCCATGCTTGTGCAGATTGCCTGCCATGCCCCAGCCCATCGCGCCGAGGCCGACGAAGCCGACCGCGGCGGTCACTTACAGAGGACGTCCATGCTGGCCTTCGCCGAAGCACGCGCCGCATCGAGCTCGGCGTCGCTCAAGTAGCGCCGCTCCCCGTTCGGCAGGGCCTCGTAAAGACGTTGCGAGTTCATGTAGGAATCGTAGCGCTCGCGCGCCTTCGTGCACTGCTCGGCGCGATCGGCCGCGGTCGTTTCCGCGCCTTTACGGTCATCGGCCTTCTGTGCCGGCGATTGCCTGCGGGCCGCGTTCGCACGCTCGAGCTCTTCCTGTCGGGCTTGCAGGGCGACGAGATCCGTCTTCTGCGACTGCACGTTGACGCGCTCAGCCGGCAACGTTGCAGGCTTGTCCGTGTAAAGCACGTTGCCCTTGTCGTCGGTGTACTTGTAGACGTCCGCCTGCGCTTGCACCGCCAGCAGCATGGATGCGCTCAGGGCAACGGGGATCAGGGCTCGCAACATGATCGGTCTCCGTCTCATCGATTTCGCGCGAGGGGGAACTTTCGCGTGCATTGACAGGCACTTGCAGGCTTCAGAGAGGGCTTCGTGAGAATGCCGCGAGTGTAGCAGCCCCCAAGCCCCGGAGGGATTAAGACAGTCCCCTCGAGCGCTTCAGAATGAGGACTGGATCACGAATGGGTAGCGGATAGCGGATCGGGGATAGCGGGTAGGGGGTAGTCAGCGCCCAATCGAGGCGCGAAAGCGCTTCTGACTATCCCCGACCCGCTAGTCCCTATCCCCTAAAAAGAGAACGGGCGCGAAAGCGCCCGTTCGAGAAGCGATCGTCCGATCGCACTTAGAGGTTGTATCCGCGCTCGTCGTGCAGCGACAGATCGAGACCCTCTTCTTCCTGCTCGCTCGTGACGCGCAGGCCGATGACGACATCGACGATCTTCAGGAGCACGAAGCTCAAGACGCCGGTGTAGACGATCGTGAAGAGCACGCTCTGGGTCTGCACCCAGACTTGGCTGCCGATCGTCGCGCCGTCGCCGGGCGACCAGACGCCGCCCATGCTCGGGAACGCGAACACGCCGGTCAGAATTGCGCCGACGATGCCGCCGACCGCGTGAACCCCGAACACGTCGAGCGAGTCGTCGTATCCGAGCGCGCGCTTCATTTTCGTCGAGGCGAGGAAGCACACGATGCCCGCGACCGCACCGATCACGAGCGCGCCGGCAGGGCCCACCGTGCCCGAGGCCGGCGTAATCGCCACGAGACCCGCGACCGCACCCGAGATAATGCCGAGCAACGATGGCTTACCGTGAGAGACCCATTCGCCGAACATCCACGCGAGTGCCGCGGTCCCCGTGCAGATCTGCGTGACGAGCATCGCCATACCGGCGGAAGAGCCGGCCGCAACCGCGCTGCCCGCATTGAAGCCGAACCAGCCGACCCACAGGAGCGCAGCGCCGATCAACGAGAGCGTGAGATTGTGCGGCGCCATGATCGTGTGGCCGTAGCCGTGACGCTTGCCGAGCACGAGCGCCGCGACGAGACCCGCGATACCCGCGTTGATGTGCACGACCGTGCCGCCCGCGAAATCGAGCACGCCCCAATCCCACATGAGCGCGCCGGGTCCGCTCCACACCATGTGCACCATCGGCGCATAGCAGACGGTGAACCACAGCGCCATGAAGACCAACATCGCCGAGAACTTCATGCGCTCTGCGAACGCGCCGACGATCAGGGCCGGCGTGATGATCGCGAACGTCATTTGGAACGTCACGAACACGGACTCGGGAATCGTGGCTACGAGCGAGTCGAGCGTGAGACCCGACAACATGAACTTATCGAATCCGCCGATGAATGAGCTGAGGTTGACGACGCCTTCTTCCATCCCCGTCGTGTCGAAGGCAAGGCTATAGCCATAGACGGTCCAAAGCACCGTCATCAGACCGGTGATGGCGAAGCACTGCATGAGCATGGACAGAATGTTCTTCGATCGAACCATGCCGCCGTAGAAGAGTGCGAGGCCCGGGATGGTCATGAAGAGCACGAGCACCGTTGCCGTGAGCATCCAAGCCGTGTCGCCGGAGTCCGGCGCCGGCGTTGCCTCTTCCGTAGCCGCGGACGCTTCCGCCGGCGCAGCTGCTTGTTCGGCCGGTGCGGCTTCTTGCGCGATTTGAGCTTCCTCGATTGCGGGCGCGTCTTGCGCCAGACTGAGCTCGGCGCCGAAGAGCATCAGCGCCATGAGCGCCGCACTCCATAGGTAAGTGAGCGCGCGGCTCGTTGCCAAAGGTATTTTCACTGTGGTTCTCCTACGCAAGAGATAACTCGTTATGTGATTTGCCAGGATGTGCTCTCGATGACTCAAACAGCCTCGACGCCCGTTTCGCCGGTGCGAATGCGAACGGCCTCGACGAGATCGACGACGAACAGCTTGCCGTCGCCGATCTTTCCCGTGCGTGCGACGTTCGTGATCGCCTCGATGACTTGCTCCGCGATGGAGTCGTCCACCGCGAGCTCGATCTTCGTCTTCGGCAGGAAATCGACGCGGTACTCGGCGCCTCGATAGAGCTCGGTATGTCCGCGCTGTCGTCCGAAGCCTTGGACCTCGGTCACCGTGATGCCCTGAACTCCGATATCCGCGACGGCCTGGCGGACGTCATCGAGCTTGAATGGCTTGATGATCGCGGTAATCAACTTCATTGCATTACGGCTCCGTTAGTCAGCGCGACCGCTTCGTTGTCGTCGTGATCTCGAGCGACGGTTCGCGCGGCAACCGTGTTGCATCTTCTATGCCACGAGTTCTTGCATGAATTTGGTGAGCGATTCGCGCCTGATCGAGCCGAATCGCACTGCGCTGGTGCGGAAAAATTCGCGGGCTGCATCAATACGGGGCAGCGCGCGGGGTTCACGGTTGACGGTTGACAGTTGACGGCCAGAAGCGCTGCCCCGGGCCGGATCCCGGCGTTCGAGGTTGATCGAACAACTCAAACGTACGATGTGTTCGGACTTCCGCTGGCACTCCGAGAGCTGCTCGCGGCCGGCCGCCGCCCCCGCTCACCCGCCCGGTGACGTCCGCAGGCCGCCTCCGGCACTGCCGATGGCGCAAAGCCTCATCAGCCGTGCTACATTCGCGTCCAGCTCACGGGGATGGACGATTGGACCCGCGATTCATAGACGACCTTGCACGACGACTCTCAGCTGCTGTGCCGCCTGGCGTCACGGCGCTGCGCCGTGACCTAGAAGATAATTTCAAGGCCGTCCTTCAGGCGGGGTTGACGCGGCTCGATCTCGTCTCACGGCAAGAGTTCGATGTCCAAGCCGCGGTACTGCGCCGCACGCGCGAGAAACTCGAAGCGCTAGAAGCGCGCGTTGCGGCGCTGGAGAGTGGAACGACGGCAGGAAGCGAGAAAGGCGATCAATGAAGGATTAACCAGAGGAAGGTCGCGAGCTGGCAGGCGCCGGGAGCTCGGTATTTCCGGCTACAGCCTACTGCCTACAGCCTTAAAGGAGAGCCAAGGAATGGCGATGGCATCTGTGTTGAGCCGTGCCCAGCACGGCATGGAAGCACCTCTGGTCCGCGTCGAAGCGGACATCGGGAACGGACTGCCGACCTTCACGATCGTCGGATTGCCCGAAGCCGTCGTGAAAGAAAGCCGCGACCGCGTGCGCGCAGCGATCACGAACTGCCACTTCGAATTTCCTTCAGGTCGCGTCACCGTCAACCTGTCTCCTGCTGATCTGCCGAAGGAAGGCTGCCGCTTCGATTTGCCGATTGCGGTCGGCATCTTGGTCGCTTCCGACCAGATTCCCGGCAAGCACCTCGAACGGTGCGAGCTTTACGGCGAGCTTTCGCTGAGCGGCGAGGTGCGGCCGGTCAAAGGAGCACTGCTGGCAGCGCTCGCTGCAACGCGCGCGAAACACGCGATGATCATTCCACCGCTCAATGCGAACGAAGCTGGGCTCGTCGACAACAGTCGCGCGGCGGTGGCGCACCATTTGTTGGAAGTCGTCGAGCACGCGCACGGCACGAAGGCGCTCGAATTTCAGCGCGGCAAAGCGCCCGCATCGAAAGGAGCAAAGCACGCGGATCTCTGCGACGTGCGCGGGCAAGTGCATGCGAAGCGAGCGCTGGAGATTGCGGCGGCGGGCGAGCACAGCCTGTTGCTCATCGGCCCGCCGGGGACCGGAAAGAGCATGCTCGCGCAGCGTCTGCCAGGTCTCCTGCCGGAGCTCAGTGAAGCGGAAGCGCTCGAAGTCGCGGCCGTGCGCAGTGTTGCGGGTATTCCGCTCAAGAGCGATAGCTGGCGAGTGCGTCCGTTCCGCGCGCCGCATCACACCTCATCGCCGATCGCGCTCGTTGGTGGCGGCGCGCAGATCCGCCCGGGCGAAATTTCCTTGGCACACCACGGCGTCTTGTTCTTGGACGAGTTGCCCGAGTTCGAGCGGCGCGTGTTGGAAGTGCTGCGCGAGCCGCTCGAAACGGGCGTCATCACGATCTCGCGCGCGGCACGCCAAGCCGAGTTTCCCGCCTCGTTCCAATTCATCGCCGCGATGAATCCATGTCCTTGCGGCTATCTCGGCGATCCACAGAAAGCCTGCAAGTGCACACCCGACAAGGTGCAGCGTTATCGCAATCGCCTGTCGGGCCCGCTCCTCGATCGGCTCGATCTTCACATCGAGGTGCCGCGCGTGCCGATGGAGGTGATGCGAAGGGAGACGCGCGATATCGAGCCGAGCGCGAAAGTCGCGGAACGCGTGATGCGGGCGCGGGAACGTCAGCACGAGCGCCAGCAGGTCACGAATGCGCGCTTGACGAACCGCGAAGTGGAACGCTATTGCCGCCCGACCGCGGAAGGAACGCAATTGCTCGAGCGCGCGGCGACGATGCTGAATTTATCCGCCCGCGCATATCACCGCGTGCTCAAGGTCGCCCGAACGATCGCGGACCTTGCCGAGATCGACGTCATCGAGGCGACGCACATCAGCGAGGCGATGACGCTGCGCCGACTGGATCGCGGCAGAATGCGGGGACCGCTGTAAGCGAAGGGTCGGAAGAATTCCCGACCTCGTCCGCCTATTTCGAGCCGGCCACCATGTAGTCCACGCCATTCATGACGGACTGATCGGAAAGATCGGCTCGCCCGCCCTTCGGCGGCATGAACCCGCTGTCGCCTTGGAAACCTTCGAGCGCGTGTTTGTGGAGGGTTTCTATGCCCTTCGCAATTCTGGGCGCCCACGCTGCTGCGTCTCCGAACTTCGGCGCGCCAGCGACGCCCGCGCCGTGGCAGGCGACGCAGGCCATGTTGAAGACCTCTTCGCCGGGAAGATCTGCCGCCGCCGCTGTCGCACCGCCCTGGTCCGCGGGCTGCGTGGGTGCGAGGGCCGAGTTGTCCTCGCCCGCGATCGCGACCTTCGCGACCGGCTCGATCCGCTCGGCTACGGCGGCTTTTACGGCCGGATCGGCCATGACGTGCTTCTCCTGCGTATTCGCGGAGACCACTTTCGCGAGGATGTAGATTCCGATCGCAATCGCGACGAGCACCCCGAGGACCATCATGAAAGTATCGAAGAACTTCTTATCGTGCTCAGCGCTCACATCGGCTCCAAAACAGGTGCAAAGGGCATCGGGCGCGCAAGTATAGCCGTCGTACCCCTACCAATAAACTCGGAGGCGAGCGGACGGCCGGATCTGTAGGGTTACGGCTCGCCCGAGCCGCCCTGGCCTGAGAGTCAGGGCTGCTTGGGATCGACGCTGCCAGGCGCTATCATCGCCCGCCCCGGTCCTGGGGGTGCCGATTTGCAGAACGTCGCGCCCGTAGCTCAGTTGGGTGAGCTTGGGTGTCTTTCCGAAGACACTTAACGTGTCTTCGGACCAAGCGAACGACCGTGCATGGATGCACGGGCAGGACTGTGCCGCAGGGATGCTTTGGACTACTGATTTGCAGAACGTCGCGCCCGTAGCTCAGTTGGGTGAGCTTGGGTGTCTTTCCG
>JBDZVE010000022.1:45384-46495 GCA_040255535.1 Lysobacterales bacterium
GCAGGGATGCTTTGGACTACTGATTTGCAGAACGTCGCGCCCGTAGCTCAGTTGGATAGAGTGACGGTTTCCGAAGCCGTAGGTCACAGGTTCGAATCCTGTCGGGCGCGCCACTTTCCAGACCACGTGGAAAACGGGTCGTAAGCTCGCCATCCCGACTGCTCAAACCCGCTCAGCGACGACACACCCTGCCTACATGACCCTGTCCGGTCGAACCATCGCTATTCCCGAGAGCCGCGAGCTCGATGTGTTCGCGTCACTCCTCGAACGTCGGGGCGCGCGCGTGATTCGCTGCCCTCTCGTGTCCATTCTGGACGCGCCCGATCCGGAACCGGTGCTTGCTTGGGTGCGGCAGTTCAACGCGGGCGAAGTGGACGATCTTGTTTTGCTGACCGGCGAGGGACTGCGACGCATGCTGTCGTGCATCGATAAGCACGCACCCGAGCTTCGTGCGGATTTCATCGCTACGCTCGCGCGGGTGCGGAAGTTCACGCGCGGGCCGAAACCGGCCAAGGCGCTGCGCGACCTCGGCCTCAAGTCGGATGTCGCGGCGGAGCCGGCGACGACGGAAGGCGTTCTCAATGCACTGAGGCGCGAGACTCTCGATCGCCGTCGCGTGGCTGTGCAGCGCTATGGCACCGAGCCGAACGTCGCGATCGAATCTTATTTGCGATCGGTCGGTGCGCAGGTCTCAACAGTCGCGCCGTACATTTATGCCGATGCCGCCGCCGACAGCGCGGTGCTCGATCTCTTGAACAAGATGGCGAACGGTGAGGTCGACATCATCGCGTTCACGAGCTCGGTGCAAGTGGAGCGATTGTTTTCCGTCGGCGCGCCAGAGCTCGTGAAGTCCGCTCTCGAGCGCACGGAAGTCGCAGCGGTCGGCCCCGTCGTCGCGTCCACGCTCGAGAAGCACGACGTCAAAGTACGCTTCATGCCGCACGATGCCTACTTCATGAAGCCGCTCACGAGCACGATCGAACAGGCAATCGCGGCGAAGGGCTAACAACTAAGAACAAGAGAATCTCGCCAAGCGCGCAAAGCCGACGCCCAGTGCGGCGTCGTCCTTGCGAAAGCGCATTGCTGTCCGGGGAAAATCCCGCGCGAGACG
>JBDZVE010000130.1:0-4639 GCA_040255535.1 Lysobacterales bacterium
GCAGCCGCGCGCCCCGTGCCTGCCCGCACGCAGGCGCAACGCACCCAACGCGCGAACGGCAGAAAAGTTCAGTGCCCGCAGCAGAAGAGCCGCCGGCCCTCGGGGGAGGCCGGTGCCCTTCACAATTGGGTGTTATAGGTATACGCTTGGTCGTGTGATGTGAAACAGACAGAAGCCGTGATGCAAATCGAAGCTGCGGTTCCGGCCGTGCCGGACAAAGACAAAAGGGCGGTGCTCGCGGTCGCCGTCTCGAAGTTGTTCGACAAGTGGACCCTGGGAACGGCCGATCGCCTCGCGCTCCTCGGGCTTTCCGAGGACAACCGCGCCGCGCTACAGCGCTACTCGAAAGGGGAGCCGCTTGCCGCCAATCGCGACCTCACCGATCGCGTCGGTCATCTGCTCGGTATTCACAAATCGCTGAACCTGCTCTATCCGAAAAACGAAGAGATCGTCGCCGGCTGGATGTCTTCGCCGAATACGAAGTTCGGCGGCCAGGCGCCGATCAGCATCGTGCGCCGGTTCGGCCTACCCGGACTCGCGATGGTTCGGGGAACGTTGGATGTCATGAGGGGGCAGTAAGGCTTGCGCCCGTGTAGAAGTGTGACGTGTAAGGTGTAAGGTCAGACCGCGATGCGCTCGCTGCGCATCCGAACCTACAGCCCACAGCCTAGAGCGTACAGCCTAAGATGCGTTTGCAAATCACGGAAGATTCCCGCGGCGATTGGCATCGGAACATCGTGAGTCTTCGCAAGAGCGCGGATCTCTTTGCGGATCTCGTCGATGATCCGGCGCACGCCGCGATTCTCTCGGATCATGAGATGGCGACGAAGCTAGTCTTCGCGCCGCAGCCGATCATTGCGCGACCCTTCGAGGATGCAGATGTCTACGACCCGATCGCGCACGCGATCGCGTGGCCATTCGAACATCCGGCCGCGTCTCGCTATTCCGCCGGGCGATTCGGCGTGTGGTACGGGGCGGGTTCCATCGAAACGGCGGTGCACGAGACGGTGCATCATTTTCGCAAGAACACGCTTGCGAGCGAGATTGCGCGCTCGAGCACGAAGCCGATCGTGCAGGAGCGGCGTGTTCATCTCGTTCACTGCAATGCCGCGCTCGTGGATCTGCGCCCGGTCGTGAAGCAGGAGAAGCGCCTCGTCGACCCCGACGATTACACGTACTGCCAGTCGCTCGGTGCAGAGTTGCGGGCGGCCTTCCAACCTGGCGTGATCACGAAATCCGCACGACACCGCTCAGGTGAGGTCGTTGGTGTTTTTGTCCGCGAGGCGCTCAAGGACCCGCGCGACGTGTGCTATCTGACGTACGTGCTCGATTCGAAGACGGGGCGGGTCCGTGTGGAGCGAACGCCGGGCAGAGCGTGGATGACGCTCGAGGCCTAGCTCGCAGCCTTCAACGGGCGGGCTAGCGCGAATCTCGGCGGCGTGTGACGGGTTTCCAGAAGCGCCAGTGCTCGAGTGCGAGCGCAGTGATTTCTGCCTTCGGCGTTTCGCTCGAAAGTTGTTGCCACATTCCCAGCCACCTGTCGCCGGGAGATCTCCAGAGATACTCGCGCTCTAGAGCGGCGGCTCGCAGATATGAGAAGGATCTGTACATCAGCTTCTTCTCTGCTGGCGGCGGTGGTCGCTGCCGCCCTTCCCCCTCACCCCCAGCCCCTCTCCCGCAAGGGGAGAGGGGTTCGCGTCTTCTTCTTCGTTTGGGGGGCACCTCGAATCTGAATGTCTACCCCATGAGTGCGCGACTTCGCCTCAGAACATGAACGTGGCGATGAAGGAAACCGAGCGTGCGCGCCCGAAGTCGAACTCGCCTTCCTGATAGGCGCCGCCCAGCGAAATCTTGTCGGTGAGACGGTGGGAGACCTGAGCTTCCCAGAAGTATTCGTAGCCGCGAATGTCTTTTCTCGCTTCGGGGCCGGAGTGGAAGAGCATCCCTTCTTCGCTGTGCAGTTTCCAGCGCGCGCGGCCGGCTTTGGGCGTGAACGTCCAGCCTTCGGAGAAACCGATCTCATATCCGACGGCGACGTATTGCTGCGAGAGCGTGAACTCATCGCTCGCCGACCACCAGTCGAAATTGCTTTGCGACTCCGCACCGACTTCGAGCAGGATACCGATGGGGGTCGAGTAGCCGAGGACGGCTCCCATGTTGAGCGCGTCCACTTCCTCGAGCGTGTCCGAAACCGTGAACGACTCATGGATGCGCATCTCGCCGCGCCCGACGCGTGGGCTGATGTGAAATTGCCCTTCGGCTGCATAGGCCGCGGGCGCCGCCATGGTCAGCATCAGCAGGATCGGCATTATCCGGGTCACGTCGATGCTCCTTCTTATTGGCTCGATACGTCCAAGGACCAGGCGAAACTAGGAGGATCGCCTGCGGTCGCGCAAGCGGCCGGCGCGAGGTGCCGAAAGGCGATACTTCGGGGGTCGAATCCTGCGACTCGAGCAAGCCGCGCAGGATGGCGTCGCGCGACGACGTGCGCGCGTATCCTACGTGCGGGTATGCTTCTTAGGACGTAGCCAAGAGATCACTCGAGGGCCCGCATGAGCGAAACAGCAGCCATCATCGAAGCGCTGAAACGAACCTTGAAGCGACGCGGGCTGACCTATCGCGATCTCGCCAAGAAGGTCGGCTTGAGCGAGGGATCCGTCAAGCGCGTCTTCGCGAGCAAGAGCTTCACATTGCAGCGGCTCGAGTCGATGTGTGCCGCGGTCGGTGTCAGCGTGACCGAGCTCGTGCGCAGCGCAGGGGCCGCGCAAGATACGACCTCGTACTCGCTCACGCTCGAGCAAGAGGAGCTGCTCGCGAGCGATCGGCGGCTGCTCGCGTGCTTCTATCTGGTTCTCAATAATCATGGGTCGCCCGAGATCCTGAAGAAGCTTCAGCTCTCGGAGCGGGAATTGCGCGCGCTCTACGTCAAGCTCGATGCCGCGAAGCTCATCCATCTCGAACCCGGCTTGAAAGCACGCCTGCGAACCGGGCCCGTGATCTCGTGGCGAGCGGACGGCCCCGTGTATGCGGCTTACGAGAGGATGGTGAAGACCGAGCTCCTGCAATCCGAGTTCCAAGGGGAGCTCGAAGCGATTCACTTTCGTTCCGCCGAGCTGTCGGAAGCGTCCGCGAAAATTCTCATGCGTAAGCTCGACCAGTTGTCGCGGGAGTTCGTCGAGTTCGCCGCGCTCGATGCGGCCCTGCCCGCGAAGGAGAAGCGCAGCGTCGCGCTCTTGATGGCGTTTCGTCCGTGGGTGTTCTCGATGTTCAAGGGCCTCGCGCCGCCGCGCGCCTGACCCTCAACGCGAATCGCAGGTCGTGTCCGCTTTGTCGGGCCTTTGCTCGATCTTCTTGACGGTCGCGTTTGCGGCTTCTTCCAACGGTGTGCCGATCGCTTCTTCGGATGCGCGCTTCGCATGTGTGCGCGCCTCGGTGAGACATCCCCGTTCGAGCAAAAGCTCCGCAAGATTGTTGTTTGCGACGACGTTGCTCGGATCGATCGCTAAAGCTGTGCGGTAGCCTTCCTCGGCTGCCGCCCACTTGTGTTGTGCGTAGCTCACGTTTGCGACACCGAGCGCGGGCCACGCGGAAGTCGGCCAGTGCTCATGCGCTTTTTCGTAGGCGAGCACGGCGGCATCTAGGCGTCCGGTTGCTTCCAGCTCGGCAGCCGCGGTCATATATCTGTGCAGATCGGGATTGGCCGGTAACTGGCCCGGCTCGAGCACGACGATCGCCCAGCGGTCCGCGAGATCCCACGTGCGCAAGAATCCTCGCTCGCTCATCACGAGCCGCTCGACGGTGCCCGAGCGAAGAACGAATGTGCGGGCGTCGAGGTCATAGCCGATCACCACTGCGAAGTGCCAGGTCGGCGCGATCTTGAGCGCGACGTTCTGCATGACCAGCACCGGCCGTCCGGCGGCGATCTCCTCGAGAATCGCAAGCGGGGTCGGATCGAGCGGGTAGGCAAGCCGATCGTGCGTGCGGGTCGCGGCGATGAGCTCCACCGCGAGAGAGCCTTTGCGACCTGGCAGGAAGACCTCGGGCACGAGACTTTCCGGTGACACCTCGGCCCCGCTCGATTGCAGCACTGTCGCGAGCGCTGCGGGGCCGCATTGGTATTCGTCTTGAGGGTGAAAAGGCGTGCTCGTGAGCTCGACTTGCCGCGGCAAGTGCGCCGTTGCAGCTTCACTCAACTCCGGCGGCCGCGTCGCGCACGCGGAAAGAATCACGACCAGCGCGAAGACCGGGCTATAGGCTCTAAGCCGTAGGCTGTAGGTCGAAACGCTCCGATTCACGGTGACGCAAACTTTTGAACAACGCGGACCGCGAGCCGATTCGGCTCCTTCTGGCCTAGCGCCTACAGCCTACCAGCCTACAGCCTCGCAGCGGGCCTACGGAAATTTCTTGAAGATATCGATCACGCCGACCGCTTCGAGGATCAACAGAACGATGAATACGACGCCAATGACTTCGAGGATGCCGCCGGCCGGCGCGGACTCGATGTCTTGCGCGAGCTGATTGAGCTCCGAATCGGTCAGGGCCGCCAACCGCGCGTCGATTTGCGCGCTCTCGACGCCGAGCGCGTGCATTTGCTCGCGCACTTCTTCGCGCGCAAGCACGGCGTTGATCTTGGTGAGGT
>JBDZVE010000130.1:4739-9719 GCA_040255535.1 Lysobacterales bacterium
TCGAGCCCGAGGGTCGCGAGCACCGGTTCGGCGACGGGCTTGATCTGCTTGAGCACGTAGTGCTCGCGGTCGATCGGGTGCTGTACGTTGTCGATCGGCTCGGGGCCGTCGGTCGTCACGACATAAGCGATAAGCCGCCCCGAGGGCTGCGTCGATTTGCGGGCGGCGACGACGTGAGGCGGCGTCGTGGCGGTGTAGTCTTCCGCGCCTTTGCGCAGGTTCTTTCGATAGACGAGCGCATCGTCCAACTCGCCTTTGCGTACTCGTTTGACGATGTCCTCCAGATACGCATCGACCGGGCGGTCCGTGAACAAGCGCAGATACAGCTCGCGTTGGACTTGCTTCGCGAGCGCCGTCCAATCGCGCCGGACGACTTCCATGCCGACGAACTGCACGCTGTCTTCTCCGTGAAGCAGTCCCGCATATCGTTTGCTCGCGCCGCGCGTGCTGTGTCGCGCTTGGGGCAGAAACAACTTCGCATACAGCTTCTCGAACTTGAGCTCGAGCTGGCTCGCGACTCGCCAGCGCCCCTCGATGTACGCCGCTAACTCGCGGCTCAGGCTCGAAGCGAGCGCTCGACCTTGCGCGAGCGCCGCCTCGGGGTCGTCGCTGCCGGACAGTACGAAGAGACTGTCGGTATCGCCGTAGAGGACCGTAAATCCCGCTTGCTCGAACCACTGCTTGGACCAGAGCAGCAGCTCGCGTCCCGTGCCGGTGATCGCATTCGCGAGCGCCGGATTGTAGAACCGGCACGCGGGCGTCCCGAGCACGCCGTAGAACGAGTTCATCAGAATCTTGATTGCGTTCGCGGCGACGTCGTCGTGCGCCTTCTTCGCCGCTTCGCGGCGCGGGAACAGCTCATCGAGCAGGCGCGGCAGAATCGCCGCTTCGCGGCGGAACGCGCCGCCCGGCGTTCGGACCACATCGTCTTCAGGCGCAGGCGCTTCGCTGTACGACAGCGGATCGATGTTGAACGTGCGAATGATGCTCGGATACAGGCTCCTGAAATCGAACACCCACACGTTGGGGTGGAGCCCCGTGATCGGCTCGAGCACGTGACCGCCTTGTTGCGCGGCGTAAACGCGCGAGTCATCTCCTCGCACGGTCGGCGCGACGATGCCTTTGCGCTCGAGCTCGCTCAAATAGAGGAAGTCGAATGACGCGATGCTTGCCGCAACCCGATCCGGCGTCATGCCGGTCAGCTCGCTGCGCGCGAAGGCGAGCGGGATCAGGTTCAAGCGCTCGACGATTTGATAGGCAAGGCGCGCGTCGGTGCGCGCGTAGAGCGCGAACGCGTCGAGGTCGTGGCGATAATTGTGCATGATCTCCGCAATGCGGTCGTGCACGTCGCCGGCAACGGCCTTACCTTCTCCCAACACCTCGCGCGCGACCGCATCGAGCGAATAGTCGTCCATGCGTACGAACGCGCCGCGAAGAAGATCGATGCCGTCGAGCGCCAAGCGGCCGGGCACGCTCGCCTGGCCGCTTCCGAAATAGCCTTCCGCCTTGCGCAAGCGCAGCGCGCCCGTGTCGCGTCCGAGCTGAAGCGGATGATTGAGGCGCGCTGCGATCCGCTGCAGTACCGCGAGATCGAAGTCGATCGTGTTCCACCCTGTGATCACATCCGGGTCATACGTGCGGATGCGCTCGCAGAATGCATCGAGCGCCGCCCATTCGTTTGCGCACGCGATCGCGCGCTCGGGCATTGCGCGAGCGCTGCTGTCCACGATGAGTACCTCATCGATCTCGGGCGCGTACATCGAGATCGCGAGCAGACGCTGACCCTTGGGGTCCGTCTCGATGTCGAATGCGAGTGTGCGCGGCTCGAGCTTGACTTCTGCCGGCCGCAGCACCGGATTGTCGAATATGAGATCGAGGCTCGCGCCGTGCGTCGACGGCCCTTCGATCTCGCAGCCGCCTTTGATGCCGCGCTCGATCAGATAGCGGAGCGCGAATCGCACATCCCCTTCGAAGGTGTCGATGCCGGCTTCATGCAGCCGGTCGCGCAGCGGCGGGACATCCTGCGGCGTCTCGACCGTAATGCGCACGACGGCATCGCCGCGGAACGTCAGCTTGCTCGTTGCTTCGGGCTCGGGCGCGCGCAGCGTCTTCGCCCGTGCAGCGTCGCTCGCGCGGATATAGAAGTGGGGGCGCTGCCGGTCGTCGCGCACCAGAAAGGTGCGCCCATCCTCCAGCCGACCATATATATGTATGACCGGCAGGCGCGACCCGTCGCCGCCCGGCATGACTCGATAGCTTGCTTGGAGGATGAAGCCGCGTACTTTGTTCACATCCAGATTGTCCGCGAGGCCGGCGCGATCGTCGACAGGTCGCCGCTCCGGCGATTGGTCGAGCTTCGATTTTCCCTTGCGCCTACAATCAGTACCATTTGGGACGACACCCGTGTCGTTCGGGGAACACTACGAGGGGCAGTTCAAGATGCCAAGCGCGCGCGAGGCAATCGAATCTTTGTTGGCAGGCACCGGGATCGCCATCGATGGCGGCAATCCCTGGGATATACGCGTTCACGATCCTGGTTTCTTCCGGCGTGTGCTGTGGAAAGGGTCGCTCGGGTTGGGCGAGTCATACATGGACGGGCAATGGGACTGCGATCAGCTCGATGAAATGTTGTTCCGGGTCTTTAGAGCGGCGGCGGAGCGAAAGGTGCGCTCCATTCACAAGCTGCTGATGGCCGCGCAAACCCAGCTCGTGAATCCTCAATCGCCGCGACGCGCGTTCAAGGTCGGCGAGCAACACTACGACATCGGCGACGACTTATACGAGCGCATGTTGGATCCTCGCATGATCTATAGCTGCGCCTACTGGCGGAACGCCGACGATCTCGCGAGCGCACAGGAAGCGAAGCTCGAGCTCGTGTGCCGAAAACTCCAACTGAAGCCCGGCATGCAGGTGCTCGATATCGGCTGCGGATGGGGCGGGGCGGCGCAGTTCGCGGCCGAGCGATACGGAGTGTCGGTGACGGGCGTGACCGTCTCGAAAAATCAAGCCGCGACGGCTCAGGAGCGGTGCAAGCATCTGCCGGTCAAGATTCTGCTGCAGGACTACCGCTCGCTCGAGGGCAAGTTCGACCGCATCTATTCGATCGGCATGTTCGAGCACGTCGGTTTGCGCAATTATCGAACGTATTTCAAGCACGCTCAGCGACTGCTTGCGGACGATGGTCTGTTCCTGTTGCATACAATCGGCAGCAACACATCGGAGCGCGCGAACGATCCCTGGATCGATCGGTACATCTTTCCGAATTCGCTGCTGCCCTCGATCAAGCAGATCTCCCGGGCAATCGAGCGGCGCTTCATTGTTGAAGACTGGCACTCGTTCGGTCCGTACTACGATCGAACGCTGATGGCCTGGCATGAGCGCTTTTGCGCGAGCTGGCCGGACCTGGCGACGAAGTACGGCGAGCGCTTCCGCAGAATGTGGCATTTCTGGTTGTTGTCCTCAGCCGCTGCTTTCCGCTCGCGCCGCACGCAGCTCTGGCAAATCCTGCTTTCCCCACGCGGGATTGTGGGGGGCTTGGAAGAGGTGAGGTAGGCGAAGCGCCGCGTCGCGCTTCGCGCAGGCGACGGTTCTATGGGCTATGGGCTGCGGGCTTGGGCCAGAGGAAGACCGCGCTGCTTGTGTTCTGGCTGCAGCCTGTAGTCTGAAGCCTGTAGCCCGCGTTAGCGCGAGCTACTCGCCGCGCGCATGCCTGCGGCGCTCGTTCCATTGATGATGAGCGTGCAGGCGCTCCGCTTCGGAGTCGGGCTCGGGTGGGAGTTTCTTGAGGGCGCGCAGTGCGGCGCCGTGTGCCATCGTGATCGCAGGCTCCGCCTGTAGGAGCTGCCGGTAGCGCAGGAGAAACGCTTGTTCCACCGGCGCGCCGACGCCGCTCAGCAGCGCGCGCGCGTGCGCACCGATCGCGGCGACTTCGGTCGCGGGGAGCGCTTCATCGCGGATCGCATGATCGATATCCGCGATCAGTTGGTACAAAGGCTGGAGCCACACCCATTCGGGATCGTTGCTGATCTGGTGGAGAAGGGACATCGGCGAGGCCGCCGAGCCGTACTGCTGTTCGGAACGAATAATCGCACCCAACACGTCTCGCAGCGCTGCGCTCGCGGTATCCAAGTCCTTTCTCCACGAAGGTTGCTGCTGAGGCATTGCGTCACCATCGATGGAGGTTCTAGTCTACTCCCATGACGACCGTCTGCACCTGCGAGCTCGCGCGACGTTCCGATGCCGAAGCGATCTCGAATATGTCGCGTTGGCTGATCGAGGCAGGACTTACACCGACTTGGGTGCCCGAGCGCGTGCTCTGGCACCTGCGCGATCGGGAGAGCACCGTGCTCGTCGCGCGGGATCAGACGACCCTCGTGGGTTTTGCGATCATGCAATTCCTCGATACGTCCGCGCATCTGAATCTGCTCGGCGTCATGCCGAGTCGACAGCGGAGCGGCATCGGACGCCAGCTTCTTCACTGGCTCGAAACGAGCGCGATCACCGCAGGCACTTTCCTGATCAAGCTCGAAGTACGCGAGACGAATTTCGCGGCACGCCGATTCTATGCGTCGATGGGCTATGGCGAGATCGGAACCGTCAAAGGTTACTACCAGGCCCGCGACAACGCAGTGCGGATGAGCCGGGATCTCGCGGTCGCGAGTTAAGTAGCGGTCGTTCGATCCAGGTATCGCGCATCTTCTCAGCAAGGATGGCGGCGCTTGTGCAAGGCCCCTCGCTCTCGCAAGGATGACGGCGCTTATGCAGGGCCACCTCGCTTTCGCAAGTATGACGGCTTAGCAGGACGCGCTTTCGCCAATCCACTCGTCACCCTTGCGAATGCGAGGGTCCATTTGAAGCAAGCGCACGAGTCGTGCGGGTTTGGATTCTCGCTTCCGCACATTGCTGTCCGGGGAAAATCCCGCGCCAGACGAGTTCAAACTGTGATTCGCTGGAGAGCGGACGTTTTTGCTAGTAGACCGG
>JBDZVE010000023.1:0-26413 GCA_040255535.1 Lysobacterales bacterium
AGGTCGGAAATTATTCCGACCAAAAAGCGCCGTAATGAAATTCGGCCTACGACCGCTACGCGTATGCGTCCACGAGCCCGATGCTCAAGCGCACGGACGCTCCAATCGGCTCCTCCGGAAAACGCCCATCGCCGGACGCGTGCATCGAGCCATGAGCGAACTTCGGCTGCTCACGCGGTGCTTCGCGGAACACGCCGGCATCGGCGAGCGACATGCCCTGCGCTGCGAACATTTCTCGCAAGCGCGGCAACGCATGTTCGATCGCCGCCCGTGTGTCCGCGTGTGCGGCCCCGAACCACACGGACGCTTGGTCGTCTTGGATCGAGATGCGCACTTCGAGCGGACCGAGATGCTCGGGCGACAACCGCAGCGACGCGGCATGCCTACCCTGCTCCGTCATGGTCGTGAGCCGCGCACCGAGCTCATCCGCCCATTGCGCATTTCCGACCGGCACGTGAATCGGGCGCGAGGCTGGATCCGCGGTCACGTGAAATTTCGGCTGGGAGCTCTCCGAGCCGCTCACGGGCAACTGGAACACATCGCCATCCGCTCCGCCCTCGGTGGCGGCAGACCGGTCCGCTTCGATCATATCGGTCACGGCCTTCACATCGAGGATTGCGCGCGCCGCAACGGCGGCTTGGCCCGCTCCTTCGCCGATGGGCAACGTCTCCTGCTTGGTCGAGGGCGTCGATCCGGCTTGATCCGCCGTCACGAGCGGCAGCGCCAAGGCAAGAAGCTGCGCAGCGTCGGCGTCGGATGCGTCGTCTCCCTGCAGCGATTCCGATGCTTGATCGGACAGCGCCGTTTGAACGGGCATGGGCGTGATCGCCTGCTGCGCAGGCTGCCCGACGATCTGCGTCAACAGCATCATGAAATCCGTGGGCGCGGCGCTCGGCTCCGTCGTGGGTGCGCTCGGCGATGAGTTGTTGCCGGTCAGGTTCGTTCCGATCGTCGGTGTCATCGTTGCTGTACCTTTCGTTGTGCGCGCTCGTCGCTTTCGCGTTGATCGCGACGTTCGAGCGCATGGCGCTCTTCCGAGCGCCAACGCTCGATCACGTGATCCACGGCCTTCGCGCGTGTCGCCGCCTCTCGCCACCGCGCACGCTCGAGATCTCGCTCGACTCGCGCGCGCTGCACGAGCGCGCCTTGTTGGCGAATTGCCTCGGACAAGCGCGCGAGGAACGCTTGATAATCGCGCAGCGCCGTCGCTCCCATGCCGGAAGCGGCCCGCGTATTGAGCTGGCTCTCATACTCCTGCCGATACCGCGTGAGCTCCTCGAGCTTCGCCTCCGCCTCACTGAGACGTCGTTCGAGCGCCGCGACGTTCCGCGCGAGGCGACGCTCCGTTTCGTCGGCGAGCTGTTGGACCGGCTGGAGACGTTTGGCGCGGGTCATGACTCATCGCTCGTCGCCAGGAGTGCACTCAGTGCGCTGACGCTGGCATCGAAATCGACTCGCTCCTGCAGATCCTGCTGCAGGAACTTCTGCATCGCCGGCCAGAGCCCGATCGCCGCGTCGATGCGCGGGTCACTGCCCTTGTTGTACGCGCCGATCGCGATCAGATCCCGATTTTGTTGATAGGTCGAGAGGATCTGCTTGAAGTGACGCGCGGCGCTCGTATGCACGTGCGGCACGATGTCGTGCATCACGCGGCTGATCGAGGCTTCGATGTCGATCGCCGGATAGTGGCCCGACTCGGCGATTCGACGCGACAGCACGATGTGTCCGTCGAGAATCGCACGCGCTGCATCGGCGATCGGATCCTGCTGATCGTCGCCTTCGGTCAGCACGGTATAGAACGCGGTGATCGATCCCCGACCGCTCGCGCCCGTGCCGGCGCGCTCGACGAGCTGCGGCAAGCGCGCGAATACGGAAGGCGGATATCCCTTCGTCGCGGGCGCTTCGCCGATCGCGAGACCGATCTCTCGCTGCGCCTGGGCGAAGCGTGTCAGCGAGTCCATGATCAGAAGAACACTCTTGCCCTGATCGCGGAAGTATTCGGCGATCGCGGTGGCACGCCACGCACCATGCAGCCGCATCAAAGGCGGATTGTCGGCAGGCGTCGCGACGACGACCGCGCGCTCGAGCCCTTCCTTGCCGAGGATGCGCTCGACGAATTCCTTCACTTCGCGTCCGCGCTCGCCGATCAGGCCGACGACGATGACGTCCGCGCTCGTATAGCGCGCCATCATGCCGAGCAGCACGCTCTTGCCGACGCCGCTGCCGGCGAACAATCCGATTCGTTGGCCGCGCCCGACCGTCAGCAGCGAATTGATGGCGCGTACGCCGACATCGAGCGGCTCATCGATCGGTTGCCGCGCGAGGGGATTGATCGCCGTACCCGTCAATCGGATGCGGCTCTCGCAACGGAGCGGGCCTTGTCCGTCGAGCGGCACGCCGGCGCCGTCGATGATGCGGCCGAGCAAGCGATCGCCGACGATCGCCATTTCCGCGCCCACTCGCGGCACGACGCGCGCGTTCGGCTTGAGACCGTGAATATCGCCCGTCGGCATGAGATAGAGCCGGTCGCCCGAGAAGCCGACGACTTCCGCTTCGACACTGCCCCCATCGCTTGCGAGCACGTCGCAGCGATCGCCGACCGCGGCCTGGCAGCCGGCCGCCTCGAGCGTGAGTCCGATCATTCTCGTCAGCACGCCTTCCACGGGTGGCGGTGGAATGCGTTCCGCGCGCTGCGCGCAACGCTGGAGCTGCTCGCTCCAACGCGCAGCTCGCGGAGTACGTTGGGCTGCGACGTTCATCCGGAAGGTGCCTGCTCGGCGCCTCTCGGCGCATTGCGCTCCTCACCGAGAATCGTCGAGATCACGGTGTTGATGCGCGTTTCGAGGCGTGCGTCGATTTGTGCATGCTCCGTCGTCACGCGACAGCCGCCGCGCGTCATGACCGGATCTTCGACGATGCTCCAAGCGCGGTCGGTCGTGGTCGCCGCAAGGCGCTCGCGCACGACGGCGGCGTCTTCCGGGTGCAAGTGCACGCGCACATCGCGCGCCGCCGCGGGCAACAGCGCGATCGTTTCGCGAATGATCGCGATGACCTGCGCCGGGTCCACCCTGAGCTCCCGGCGCACGAGCTGGCGCGCGACCGCGAGCGCAAGATTCGTGAGCTCGGTTTCGACCTGTGCATCGACTTCCTCGAGCGGCTTGGCCAACGCATTCACGATCTGCTCGAGCCGTGCGACCTGCGCCTTTGCTTGTGCAATGGCTTGCTGATACTCGGCCTTCGCGGAGGCTATGCCTGCCTCGCGGCCCTTCGCATACGCCTCGTCATAGGCTTGGCGTTCGACTTCCTCGATCTCAGCGACCGTCTTTCCCGCGCGGCGCCCTTGTACGGACGTGCCGCGGATCGAAGGAAGATCCCAGCGACTGACGGCATCGGCGCTCACAAGGACCTCCCGTCCAGGCGGGGTGAACGGCGGATGGCGAACGGCGGACGGTGAAAGGCAGTCGCACGGGTGCGTGCTGCGGCAGGAGTTTTCCGGCTCGCCGTTCTTTCACCGTCCGCTGTCCGCCGTTCACCAGTCGCCATCAGATGAATTCCTCGCCCTTGCCGCCGAGCTGAATCGTGCCGGTCTCGGCCATCTTGCGAACGATCGCGAGGATTTCCTTCTGCGCCGCTTCCACTTCGGAGAGCCGCACAGGCCCTTTGGCTTCGAGGTCGTCCTTCAACATCTCGGCGGCGCGCTGCGACATGTTCTTGTAGATCTTCTCCTTGAGCGTCTCGTCGGCTCCTTTCATCGCGAGCAGCAAGCGCTCGCTCGGCACCGCGCGCAGCACTTCCTGCATGCCGCGATCGTCGATGTCCGCGAGATCGTCGAACACGAACATGAGGTCTTGAATCTTCGTGCCGAGGTTCTCGTCGACCTTGCGAATCTGCTCGACGAGCGCAGCCTCCTGCGTCGAATCGAGAAAGTTGAGAATATTGGCGGCGGTCTTCACGCCGCCGATGATCGAGGTCTTGAGCGCACCCGCTTTGCCGGCGAACTGCTTCTCGATCACTTCATCGAGCTCGTGGAGCGCGGTCGGTTGAATGCCGTCGAGCGTCGCGATGCGCATGACGACGTCCGTGCGCAGCCACTCGGGAAATTGCGCGAGGATATCGGCCGACTGATCCGGATCGAGATACGCGAGCACGATCGCGATGATCTGCGGATGCTCCTGGCGAATGAGCTCCGCGACCGCTCGCGCGTCCATCCACTTGAGCGCTTCGAGGCCCTTGCTCGAGCGACCGAACAGAATGCGATCGATAACGCCTGCCGCCTTGTCTTCGCCCAAGGCGCCGATCAGGACCTTGCGCAGATATTCATCGACACCCACACCGAGCGAAGTCTGCTCTTCCACCGTAACGGTGAACTGATTGAGCACCTGCGTGACTTCCTGGCGCGAGATGTTGTGAAGCTGCGTCATCGCGGCACCGATGCGCTGCACATCCTTGGCGCCCATGTGCTTCATCACCTCGGCGGCTTCTTGCTCGCCGAGCGACAGCAACAGAATCGCGGCACGCTCGGTGCCGTTTCGGATCTCCTGCTTCTTGGCTGCGCTCATTGGAGGGCTCCGCCGGCTGTAGGCTCTGGGCTGTAGGCTGTAGCCAGAGGTGCGCGGCGCGCACTCTGACTATCCGCTATCCCCCATCCCCTGACCGCTCGCAGCGCGCTATTCATCGTTGCCCACCCACGACTTCACGACCTGAGCGACGCGCGCCGGGTCTTGATTGACGAGCGAGCGGGCCTGCGCGATCTGACCGTCGTAGTCGAGCGCCGCGGCTTGCGTGCTCGCCTGCACCGCCACCTCCGGCGCCGGAAGCGACGGCGTGAAGGCCGGCCGCGGCGCGGCGAGCAATCCGCGCACGAGCGGACGCAGCACGCTCACGACGAGCACGATCAGTACGATCAAGCCGGCAAGCAGTTTCGCGATGTCGCGAACGAGCGGGTTCTGCCAGAACGGGATCTCTTCGATGGGCACTTCCTCAGGCTGCACCGCGCCCCGGAAGGACGCATTGACGACGTTCACGCTGTCGCCGCGCTCCTCGTTGTAGCCGACCGCGTCCTTTACGAGCCGAGTGATGTTCGCGAGCTGCTCCGGCGTCAACGGCGTTTCGGTGACGTTGCCGTCATCGTCCGTCGTGCGCACGTTGTCCACGAGCACTGCGACCGTGAGCCGCTTCAGTCGTCCAGCAGGCTGCTTCGTGTAGGCGATCGTGCGATCGATCTCGTAGTTTCGCGTGGACTGACGCGAGGTATTCTCGGGCGGCGCGACTGCGTTCGCGGCTGCGGCGCTTTGATCGGTGGCGTCCGCTCCGGGTGTCGCTTCGACGCCCGGCGGTAACGCCACGCCCGCCGCGGGCGGCTGATTCGTCAGCGCGCCGGGCACACCCCCCGCGCCCATCCCGCTTCGGCTGCGTTCCTCCGCGGTCTGCTCGCTGCGCACGACTTGGCTGTCCGGCCGATACTGCTCGCGCGCTTCCTCGGTCGTCGAAAGCTCGACGTCTGCGACGACCTGCGCACGCACGCGTCCGGCACCGACGAGCGGCGTGAGCAAGGACTCGATGCGGCTCTTGTAGCGCTCTTCCATGCTGCGCGCGATCTCGAGCTGCTTCTCGCGAACGGCGAACTCGTCATCGCCGCCAGGCGCCGACAGCAAGCGGCCCTGTTGGTCGACGACGGTGACCTCCTCCGACTCGAGCTCCGGGATACTCGAAGCGACGAGATTTGCGATCGCAGTGACCTGCTCGGATTCGAGCCGTCGCCCAGGCTTCAACTGTACGAAGACGGACGCACTCGGCGCGCGTCGATCGCGCACGAAGGCGGACTGACGCGGCAATGCGAGATGCACACGCGCGCCTTCGACCGCCTGCAAATTCGAGATCGTGCGCGCGAGCTCGGTCTCGAGCGCGTGCTGATAGCGCGCTCCCTCCATGAATTGGCTCACGCCGAATCCCGGATCCTTCGCCATCACCGCGAAACCACCGTCGCCTTCCGGCAGGCCTTGACCCGCCAGTTGAAGACGCGCGTCATGCACGCGATCGGCCGGAACCGTGATCGCGCCCGTCGCAGAATCCAATTTATAGGGAACGCCATTCGCTTCGAGCGCCTGCGCAACCTGCGCGGCATCCTGTTGACCGAGGTTGCCGTAGAGCAGCGCATAGGTCGGCTCCTTCGACCACAACACGACGCCGACACCGGCCGCAACCGCCGCCGCAATGCCGATGAGCATCGCAAGCGGCTTCAAGCTCGGCGGAATCAGCGAGGCCCGAGGCAGAGCAGGATTGGCGGTGCTCATGAGCGCACCTTTTGGCTGGGCAACAGGCTGCAGGCTGCAGGCCACAGCCAGAGAAGATCGATTACGAACCGCATATACATTCTACTTCTTCGAATTTCTTGCTGACGTCTGTCGCCTGTACTCTGTCGCCATGCTCAGATGGGCATATTCATGATCGTCTGATACGCATCCACGAGCTTGTTGCGCACTTCGGTGACGGCGCGGAATGACACGCTCGCCTTCTGCATCTCGAGCATGACTTGCGGAAGCTCGACGCCCGGCACGCCGCGCTCGAATTGCGTCGCGAGGTTCGCTGCGCGCTGCTGCGTCTCGTTCACCTGATCGAGACCTTGCTTCATGACGCTCGCGAACGAGCTCGCGGGCGCTTGCACGGCATTCGCCGTGCCTGCGACCTGCGCGACTTCGCTCTGAGGTGCGCTGACGCCGCGGATCTGCGACTGCATCGACCGGATTTGCGAAAGAACGGCATCGATCTGTAGAGATGACATTTCAGCCTCCGACGTGAACGAACGGCGGACGGCGCGCGCTGCGGCCGCACGCCAAGGCGACCGCTCCAACCATTCGTCCGATCACCGACAAATTCGTTTGCATGGCCATCACCGTCCGCCGCCTGCCGTACGACGATCGCCGGCTGCGAGGTCCACTCCCGCCTCGCGCATGCGAGCGAGCTTGTAGCGAAGCGTTCGCGGGCTGATGCCGAGCCGCTTCGCGACGGCCTGTCGATTGCCGTTGTCGGCGCGCAGCGCCTCCAGGATCAGCTCGTGCTCGGCTGCTGAAAGCGAGCTCGCCAACGCGCGTTCGGACTCGGGCCGCTCGGGCACGCGAGTCGCGTTCGCTTCACTCGAGCTCGGTGCGCTCTTAGCGCCGCGTCCCAACATCGGTTCAGCGGCAGCGGCTTGGTGGGCGCCGTTCAGCGGTTCCAAATGAATGTGCTCGCGATCGATCAGCGGCCCATTTGCGAGGATCAGCGCACGTTGCATCACGTTGTCGAGCTCGCGGACGTTGCCGGGCCAGGGATAAGTGAGCAGGAGATGCGCCGCATCGGCTGCCAATGCAGGAATGCGCTCGCCCGCGCGGCAACGTGAGGTCAACAATTTCATTGCGAGCGGCAACACATCGTCTCGTCGCGCGCGCAAAGGCAGCGTCGAGAGCGGGAAGACGTTCAAACGATAGTACAAGTCCTCGCGGAAGCGGCCCTCGGCGACCTCGGTACGCAGATCGCGGTTCGTCGTTGCGAGCACCCGCACGTCGAGCGCGATCGGCACGCGGCCGCCGAGTCGTTCCACTTCTCGCTCCTGCAAAACGCGCAAGAGCTTTGCTTGCAAGCCGAGCGGCATCTCCGTCACTTCGTCCAGCAACAGCGTCCCGCCCTGCGCCTGTTCGAACTTCCCCGGATGCGCAGCGTGCGCACCGGTGAACGCGCCGCGTTCATGCCCGAACAGAATGGCCTCGAGCATGTTCTCGGGGATGGCAGCGCAATTCACTGCGACGAACGGCTTCGATGCGCGCGGCGAGTTGCGATGAATGAACCTTGCAAGCACTTCCTTGCCGGTTCCTGACTCGCCGGCGATGAGAACCGTGCAGTCGCTCACCGCGACGCGACGCGCCAACTCCGCGAGCCTGCGCGATGCATCGGCGATCGCGATCATGTCCCCATCGGGATGGCTGTTCACGGCAAGTGACTCGGCGCCGCGCGCCGACGCATTCTCGTGGGTCCGGCCGTGGCCCATTGCCTTCAGCCCCTCCACCAGGTTTTCAGCCGCCTCGCTCATTTTTTCGGTTGCGTCACACGCCTCTCGACTCGATGTGCAAGTAGAGGAGCAAGTTCTGTTCCATTACGGCTGCGGATGAGGTCGGCACTCTGTTCCTGCGGAGCTCGTCACAGGCTGGGGCGCTCTCGACGCGACTTAGCTCGCGTCTCGCTCGAGGTCCGTCAAAGTTCCGACGCCGCCGTTTCGTTCAGCATCTGGAACTTACGCAGCTTCTCGACGAGCGTCGTTCGCCGCAGCTTCAAGAGCCGCGCTGCGTGGGCGACGGTTCCGCCGGCGCGGTTGAGCGCCTGCTGGATCAGGTCGCGCTCGATCGTGAACAGGTGATCGCGCAGATCGATGCCATCAGGCGGAAGCTGAGCGAGCGCATCGGGGGAATCGCTCTCGCTCAACAACGACATCACTTCGCGGTCGTCGAGGTCGAGCAGTTCGTCTTGATCTGCAAGCTCGAGCATGGCCACGGCTTCATCCGGCTCTTCGACCGAGTCGAGATCGAGATCGGCCAGCAGTGCCGGCGGCCGGTACTTCGGCGGCAGGTCCGCCACATCGACGCGGCGATTCGGGCAGAGAATCGACATGCGCTCGATCAGGTTGCCGAGCTCGCGTACGTTGCCGGGCCACGGATAGTGAGAAAGTACTTTCAACGCTCGCTGCGTGAGCTCCACTTTGCCGCGACCTGCGGCGACGTTCCGATCGCTCAAGGTGCGGACGAGCAGCGGAAGATCCTCGATGCGCGATCGCAGCGGGGGCATTTCGATGGGAAACACGTTCAAGCGATAGAAGAGGTCTTCGCGGAACGTGCCGCGGGCGATCGACTCCTCGAGGTTGCGGTGAGTCGCCGCGATGATGCGGACGTTGCAGCGGACCGGCGTATGACTGCCGACGCGCTCGAAAACGCGCTCCTGCAGGACGCGCAACAGCTTGACCTGCATGGGCAGGCTCATGTCGCCGATCTCGTCCAAGAAGAGCGTGCCGCCCTCGGCAATCTCGAAACGACCTTTGCGTGCAGTGATAGCCCCCGTGAAGGCGCCCTTCTCGTGGCCGAACAGCTCGCTCTCGAGGAGCTCGGCCGGGATGGCGCCGCAATTGATCGCGACGAACGGGCGCTGGCGCCGAGGGCTCGCATCGTGAACGGCGCGTGCCGCAAGCTCCTTGCCAGTGCCGGATTCGCCCAGAATCAGCACGCTCGAATCGTGGGCCGCGACCTGGCGGATGAGCTGCGTGACCTGCCTCATCTCGGATGAATTACCCGTCGGCATGCATACGTTGCGGCCGGCCTCTTCCAGGGCGGCCTGAGCGGGAACCCGCAGGGCGGCCGCGAGTGCGGTGTGCTTGAACGGAAACGGCAGGCGGCGAACGCGCGCAGCGCCGATTGCTTCGATGAGTTGGTTTGCGACCGCGCTCGAGCCGTAAGAGACGACCGGCACGTCGCCGAGCTGCTCTCGAAGCGCCGCACCGAGCTCGACCCAGTCGCACTCGCCCGGATCGCCGATGAGAAGGGCCGGCGGCGTCATCGGGGATTGGATGACCGCGCGCATCAGCGCCGAGTGATCGATGAGGAGCGGCTCGAGATCGACCTCCTTCAGAACTTCAGCAACGCGCTCCGCACGATCGGGATCGCAGTCGTACACCACCGCGCGCTGAACGGTGAGAATGCGGATTCTTGCTGTGTCGCTCAAGTTCATTTCGTTCGCTTCCTCGTGCGGCGTTTTTTTGGTGCCGCTTCTTCGTTGGCACTCATTGTGTTCTCGCGCAACAGCTCCTCTATCAGGCTGTCCCTGAACGCCGTACGCGCGTGAACTGCTGCCAGAATTTTGGCGCAGCACTCAGGGAAGCTCTGATCGAGCGTTAGTGGAAGCGATTCAAAAATGCGGGAAACCGAAATGAAATCGCTCTTCGGTGAGCTCAGTGGAGAGCAGGAAATCGACGCGACGCGCTTCACACATCGCGCGCACGCTTCATCGAGCGCACGAGAAACGCTCGCGCGTCAGCGATCCGTCGAACTGCGCGTCAGCGGGTTTTCGGTTGGCGAACACCGGCGACTTGCCGCCGGTGCTTGCGAAACGCGAGCTTCTCCAACAAATCGGCGATGTTCTCGCCGGGCGGAATGAAGCGGACTTTCACTCGTCCATCCGGCCCGACGGATGCGATTCGCCCGACGAGGCGCAGCGGATCTGCGATGCAGTCGCGCAAATAGACCTCGAGAACCCCCTGACTGCCGAGATCGGGGAATGGAGGGGCCGCTTGAAACACACCGCCCAGCGCATTGAAGCGCACGGCGACGGCCTTCGGACGCGGATGACTCGCGGCGAGCAACTGCCCGACCATGTCGAGCAGCAGGTTCATCTTGAGATCGAGCCGCAGAATATCCGCCGCGTGCGGCGAGTTCTCGTCGGTCTTCTCGAGCGGACCGTGCTCATCCAATGCTGAGACGGACTGCAGCACGCGCAGATTCCGATCTGCGTAGCTCCCGACGAGCGCGGGATCATAGGGTTCCGGCAGACGCCGCCAAGCAACGGGCAGCACGTCTTCATACGCCAGTTCCTCGTATAAGACGACGGTGTCGATGCCTTCGTACATTGCGAGTGCCGCTGGTTTGACGGTTGACGGTGACGGTGAGGTGACGGTGACGGTGACGGTTCGGAGGATGCGTTCTCTTCTCTGGCTTCAACGGTCAACTGTCGACCGTCAACCTGCCTTTCATCGACTGCCTCTGATCATGTCGAGCATGCCATCGACGCTTTCTCTTCTCTCCTCCGTCGCACGGGGCTGGAGCTCGGATGACGCACCCGCCATCTTCGCCACCGCCGCGTCCGACTCCGCCATCGCCTGCTTGAGCGCGCTCAACCACTCCTGGTCCTGCGCCGTCGCGCTTGCGCTCAATTGATCGAGCAGGACCCGCCGCTCTTCGATCGTCTTCGGTACGTCCTGCCATTGGCCTGTCATCGCCTGCTGGACGAGCTTATGGGTGGCGGCCATGACGCCATCTGCGATGGGAGAGGTCATTTGCTACGCGCCTCCGCGGGAATGGCAATCCACCCGCTGCGAATCTCGTGCAACAGCTTGCCGACTTCCTCGAGCATCCCGACGTTGTTCTCGATCGTCGCCGTAAGGAGCCTTCGAGTCATGTAATCGTAGAGCTCGCTCAGGTTCGCGGCAATCTGCCCGCCGGCAGACAGATCGAGGCTCGCATGAAGCTCGCCTATGATCGCGACCGCACGATGAATGAGCTGTGCCTTCTCGGCCATCTGACCGTGCACAATGCAGCCTTGCGCGGCGCGAATACGCTCGATCGCGCCATCCATGAGCATCACGACGAGCTTGTGAGGATCGGCCGCCGCAACGCCCCCATGTGCCGCCGTGCTGCTGTACGCGGCAAGCTTGTTCGTTTGGGGAAAAGCGGCCATTAGGTGCTCCAAAGGACTCGATGTACCTATGGAATTTAACGGCGGATGAGCGCGGGACTTGAGCTTCTCGCACTCCGCGAGCGCGTTCGCGACTCACTGTGGCGGCTCCGCCCCTACTCTTTACCGATCTTCGGCAAATTCGCGAGCTGCTGCCCTAAATAGGCGGACGTCGACTGGAGCTGCGCCAGCAGCGAATCGAGCGCCGTAAACTGCTTCATATAACGTTGCTCTAACACTTTCATCCGCGCGTCCAGAGCCGCTTGATCGTCCTCCAATCGCTTCGTGCGGTCATCGAGAGACTTGTTCCGAACGGAGATCGACCCGTCCGCGGAAAGGTGCGGCGAGATGATCGCATCCATTCGCACCGCGATGCCGCTCTCCGAGCTGAAGATGCGTTGCACGGACTGGAAGTCCGCCGCCATTGCTTCGCGCAGCTTTGCCTGGTCCAGCTGCAATTTCCCGTCGACGTTCATCGTGATGCCGATGCTCGACAGCGTCGTGTAGTCTCCCGTCAAGCCGTCGATCGAGCGGCCGAGCTCCCGGCGCAAATTGCTTTCGATGTTGCGTAGCAGCGGGTCGCCGAGCAGCGCACCGGCCTTCTTCGTCGTCGGGTCGTAGCTCTGCAGGCTCGCCATCGTGCTGGCAGCCGAGTTGTATTGCGTCACGAACGCATTGATGCGCGTCGTGAGCGTGTCGAGGTTGCGGCTGATATCGAGCGACAGCGTGTTGTCCGGATCCGCCTTGAGCAAGGTCAAGGTCACGCCGTCGACCGCCTCTTTGATCGTGTTCGATGCGCTCGTATGCAGGACCCCGGCGAGCTCGATCTCCGCATCGAGCGCCTCGCGCACGACGGTGTAGTTCGAAGTCTCGTCCGCCGAGTAGACGAGCGCATCCAATCCACCGTCGCCTCCGGAGGCGCTGACCGTGATCGCATTGCTCGCACCGGTTGCCTGCGCCGTCAGGACGAGATGGGCGGCGCCATTAGTGCCGTTCACGATCGTGGCGCGGATCCCGGTGTTGTCTTCGGCGCCATTGATGGCATCCCGAATGTCGGCAAGGCTCGAGCTCTCGCTGTCGATCTCGATAGTAAAGCTTTCCTCGCCCACCGCGAGCGTCAGCGAACCGGTTCCGACGGCACTCTCCGCGCCCTCGAATGCGCCTGACGAGAGCTGCTGCGCCGTCGCGAGCTGAAGGACCTTGACGTCGTAGCTTCCGCTTGGCGCGGATGCGCTCGCATGCGCGGTAAACACTTCTTCGTCGCTGGATTTTGCGGCGAACACATCGAACGACGGCGCCAGCTTCAAAGGAGAGAGGGATGACTGCAACGAGCCCAAGACGCCCTTCAGGCTTCCCATCGCGGAGATTTCCACCGCGACTTTCGACTGTTGCGTCGTGATCTGCGTCTGCTTCGGCGCCCGCTCCGCGGCAACGAGCTGCGCCACGAGCGAGCCGAGATCCATGCCCGAACCGACACCGAGGGACTGAAATGTCGCCATCTTTTACTCTCTCTTCACGCGACTACGTCGAGTAATACTGCGCTGCTCTCTTGCAAGGCGCGGGCCACTCGTAGGGCCTCTTCGCCGGGAATCTGCCTGATCACCTCACCGGTCGCCGCATCGCGCACTCGAACGATGACTTCGCCGCTCTCCTCATCCACTTGAAACTGCAACTCCCTGCGCGATGACTTCAAATACGAATCGATTTGCTCCACCGCCGCCTTGACCTGCTCACGGCTCGCAACCTCGATTGGCGACTTCTCTTCCGCCTCGCTCGGCGGCGACGAAGGTTGGGCACGCAGCGTATGTTGCCCGCGAACGCTCGCAGCCGCGCGGGCATCCGTCACGGACGCGCTCCGCTTCAGGGCTAGATCGTTCATCTGCGCCCCCTCGGCATATAGAAAACGCGACAGGCAGTGAGGGTCTCGCGACCCTCACCGCCTGCCTGGATCGAGCTCACAACGAGCCGGATCATTGCATCACATCACCCGCTGCTCATTTAGCGGAGCAGCGAGAGGACGTTCTGCGGGACGCTGTTCGCCTGAGCGACCATCGCCGTACCGGCCTGCTGCAGGATCTGGGCGCGGGTCAGCGCGGCCGTTTCGGCGGCGAAGTCCGTGTCCAAGATGCGGCTGCGCGAAGCGGAGAGGTTCTCCGACACGGCCTGCAGGCTGTTGATCGTCGACTCGAAGCGGTTCTGAATCGCGCCGAGCGAGCTGCGCAGGTCGCTGACCGACGTCAAGGCAGCGTCGATGCGCTGAATGGCATCGTTCGCGCCATCCACCGTATCCACCGCGACACTCGCGAGGCTGCCGCTCACGCTGACCGTCTCTGCGAACCCGAGCGTCGCACGATCGTTGCCGCTGATCGTCAACTCCTGGCCAGAAGTCGTGAGGACGATTTCGTCGGAGTCGTTCACGGTCGCGTAGACGCCGTTCACGTTCGCGTTGATCTCGTCCGCCAACTCTTGCGAGGTGTTGAACGTGCCCATGATCTTGACCGCCGTGCCGTCGCCGACTGCGATGCTCAGATCGCCGTCCTCCAAGACCAGCGGCACTGCAGTGACGGCCGCTACTTCTTCCACGCCGTCGGTCGTCGTCAAGCTGAGGGCGCCCGCCGCACCGAAACCGTCGGTCGACGTCGGCAAACCGTCGCCGCCGAATTCCTCCGTCACCGTGAAGTTCACGCCATCCGCACGCGAGAAGCTGAGCGTGCCATTCGTGAGCGCCGTTTCCGCATCGGCTGCGCCACCGTAGCTGATCGTGAATCCGCTGACCGTCTCACCGTCCGCGGTGAAGCCCGCGTTCGACAACGCAGTGGCAAACGTCGCAGCCGTACCGTCGTCGCCCGCGGCGACCGTATCCGTGATCGCAACGGATGTACCGGCGCCGGTATCGAGCGTCAGCGTGTACGTATAGTCATCCGTGCCTCCGGTTTCGGTACCGCCCGGCGTGAACACGCCGAGTGCGCCCGTGGTCGCGGGTGTTGCAGGGACTTGGTCCTCCGCCTCGACGATACCAGCGGCCACGCCCGTCGTGGTCGTCGTGCCGATCGCACCGATCGCGCTCAAGCGCATGCTCGTGTTCAAACCGACCTGGATCGTCTCGCCGACATTCGCGCCGACTTGGAACGTCGCGTTGCCGAACGTGCCGTCCAACACCTTCCGTCCGTTGAACGAGGTCTGGCTCGCGATGCGGTCGATTTCCTGGAGGCGCTCCCGCACTTCGGCGTTCAGAGCGGCACGGTCGCTATCGCTGTTCGTCGCGTTCGCGGATTGCACGGCGAGCTCACGGATACGCTGCAGGTTGTTCGTCACTTCCTGCAGGGCGCTTTCCGACGTCTGCGCCAGCGAGATGCCGTCGTTCGCGTTGCGGGCCGCCTGGTTGAGGCCGCTGATCTGCGTCGTCATGCGATTGGAAATCGCGAGGCCCGCGGCGTCGTCCTTCGCGCTGTTGATGCGCAAGCCCGAGGACAAGCGCTGCAAGGACTGGGCGAGCTGGTTCGCGGATGTCGTCAGGTTACGCTGAGCGTTCAGCGACATCACGTTCGTGTTGATGACAAGTGCCATGAAACTAACTCCTGGTGTTTACCTTTGCCGAGGACGCCCGTCCGCGGCTCTAATTTCAGCACTGGCGTTGTGATGCGCGCCGATCTGCTGTTCATGGCCTGTATCGGAGCGTTCGAGGCGAACTTGAGACGCTGAACCGGCATCGTCGGGAAGTGTGGAGAAGGTCACGGTAACGCAAGATGCAATGCGCTCGGCCCTATAGTTGTGAGGGCGCCAGAAGCTTGACGGTTCCATGAGAACGCGGCGCCCCGCCGCTCACTTCAAGTAGTTAAACAGCGAGAGCTGCGCGATCTGGACGTAAGATGCCTGCGCTGCCTGGAGTCCCACGAGTTGTTGGTTCATGCGGGTGATCGCCTCCGCATAATCGAGATCCTCGAGCTCCGACTTCACACGACTGAGCTCGACCTTCCGATCCTCGCGGGCAGATTCCGCTGCATCCAGAGCTGACAGACGAGCGCCGATCTCGGCGCGAACTTGCAGGAAGTGGTCTTCGGCCGAATCCAGCTGTTGGAGCGCCTGTGCAATGTTCGAGTTCACGTGCGCCTGCGTGGGGGCGGCCGCGCCCTCGAGCGTGTCGATCAAGCCCTGCAGCGTACTGAACACATCTTCGGATCTGCTGCGCGAAACCGTGAAACGATCGTCGGTCGCGGGCATGCCGGCCATATCGAACTTGATGCCGCTGAGCTCGATAGCCGTGCCTTCGGAATACACACCCGTCGACACTTGATTGTTGGCGCTGTCGAGAATCTCGTAGTCGCCTTCGTCGGAGGTAAAGTGCACCGTATAGTCGTCCGCACCTGCTTGCCATGCAGCTCGGTCGACGACGGAACCCGCGCCCAGCACGCCGCCCCCGGTATTGCCCGGCTGCGCAGCGAGCACAAACGTGCCGTTCCCCTCCGGAATCTTGAGGAAGACGTCATAGCCTGAATGGCTGTCTGCGACACGCTGCTCCGGGCCCACCTGGAGCACTCGATTTCCCTGGTCACCGTAGTACGAGACGCCCGTCGTCGTGTTGGAGAACGGCTGAGTGCTCGTCGAATAGCCGGCGAATAGGAATTCGCCGTGCGCATCGCGCCGGTTGGCGATGTCTACGAGCTCCTGCAGCCGTTCACGCAGCTCGATCGCGATCATCCGCCGATTCTGTGCATCGAGCGGTGCATTGTTCGCCTGAACCGCAAGCGTACGCACGCGCGTCAAGAGCGTGCCCACGTCCTGCAACGACTGGTCTTCGAGCGAGAGCCGGTTCGTCGCGATGTCTGCGTTCGTCTTGTACTGATCGGATTCTTGCAGCGCCCGCTGCAACTCGAGAATGTGCACCGCTGCCGCCGGGTCGTCCGCAGGCGTTCTCACCCGCTTACCCGTTGCGATCTGATTCTGGATCTTCGACAACGCCGATTGCTGCTGCAGCATGGCAGTCAGCGCATTGTGATGCATTCCTGGGGTCGAGATACGCATAGTGGTGATCAGCGGATGGCGGACGGCGGACGGTGAAGAGCCAGAAGGTTGACGGTTGACAGTTGACGGTTGACGGTCAGAAGGTGCAGCCCTCTGCCATCGGTCTTCCAAATACTAGGTCGGCTCGGATAGATCGATACTTGAGTCTCACTTATATATCTGTGCATCTCTCCGTCTCCTCACCGTCCGCCATTCACCGGGCAGAGCGCTAGCGCTGCGTGGCGCCAAGCAGCGTCTGGAACAAGGTGTCCGCGACCCGAATCAGCTGCGCGGCGGCTTGGTAGGCCTGCTGATACTTCAAGAGGTTCGCCGCCTCCTCGTCGAGGTTCACGCCCGCGACGCTGTCTTGTGCTGCGATGTTCTCCTCATACATGACGGCCTGAGCATCGCGGTTGACTTGCGCTTGGCGCGTCGCGACACCGATATCGCCAACGAACTGCCCGACGGCCGCGCTCAACGAGGTAGTGCCATCGTTGAGAACCCCCTGATTGAGCACGCCGGCCAACAACAGCGCGTTGCGGTTGTCGCCCGTACCGGTGGTGTTGCGGCTCACGGTGAAGGTATCGCCGACTGCGGGTGCACCGGTGATCACGACGCGCCAGCCGTTGTGCTCGATGGGCTCGCCCGGAACGAATGGCTGATCTGCCCCGCCGTCAATCGAATAGGTGCCGGGACCGGTGATCTCGATCGTGACGTCCGGACCGATCGTGAAATTAGCGAAGTCCTCGATCTCCCCGGCCGAGATCGCACCTGTCCCCGTGTTGTCCGGGTCGACCGCCGTTCGAATCGGCGCCGCGGCTGCGATTTGCGACGGATCCGTGATGAGAACCTGCAAGTCTGAGACCGCTGCCCTCGTCGGGCGAATCAGGAATTGATCGCCGACCTGTGCGGCGCCGTTCACTTCGATTTCCAGGCCATCCGCAGTGAAGGGCGTCGCAGCGCTGCCGTCGCCGCCCATCGGGACGGCTGCGCCCGTGTCTGCATATCGAAGCTGCCAGCCGCTGCCGGTAAGCTCGAGGACGTAGTCGCGCTGCGTAAGACCTTCGACGTTCGCGATCGTCGTGCTCACCGAGCCTGTGCCCTGATTCAAGGCGCTCGGAAGCGATTCGGCACCTCCCATTGCGAAGAAGGCATTGCCTGGGTCGCCGGAGAGATCGATGCCCTGCACATGCTGATCGTTCACCACGGTCGCAAGGGCCACGCTGATGCGGCCCAATGCATTGTGTGCGGGATCGAGCTGCTCGTGCCGAAAATCGAGCAGACCGCCAAGCGCACCGCCGGTGATGTTGCGAGTGATGTCGATCTCACTGCCCTGCGTCCGCATCGAGATGCCGAGGCGGGTCGGATCGAACGGATCCTGCACGGTCGAGACCTCGTTGGCGATCGAGCCGAGCACGAGCGGCTGGCCGTTGCCGATGAACACGTTCACCGCGCCGCCGTCCTGCTTCACCGCGTTGACCGACACCTTCTTCGAGAGCTCATCGAGCAGTTGATCGCGCTGATCCATCAGATCGTTCGGCGGCTGGCCGCCGGTACGGGCAAGACCCGTCTGGATGTCCGCGTTGATCTTCGCGATGCCTTGCGCGAGCGCATTGATCTCCTGTACTTCGCTGCGCAAGCGGAAGTTCACTTCATTGTCCATGTCCTGCAGGCGCGAATCGAAGTACTGCAGGCGCTGCTGCAGCGTCTGCGCCTCGCTCAGGAGGACTTGGCGAGCCGGAATCGAAGCCGGCGAGTTCGCGACGCCTTGGAATGCATTCACGAATTTCTGCAGCGTCGCCGTAAGTCCGTTCGTCGAGTCGCCGAACATATTGTTCAGACGTTCGGCATTCGATGCGTAAACGTCGAGCCGCTCCAGGCTGCTCGAGGCGCCGCGCGTTTGCAAGGCGATGAAGTCGTCGTACATCCGCCGCACGGTGTTGACGCTGACACCCTGCCCGACCCAGCCATTGCCGTACGGCTCTGCTGCGCGCGTGCCAAGCTCGACGCGCTGACGGCTATAGCCAGGCGTGTTGACGTTCGAGATATTGTGGCTCGTCGTATCGAGCGCGCGTTGAAACGCGAGCAGACCGGATACGCTCGTTCCGAGAAAGTCAGCCATGGGTGCTCCGCGCCTTCTTTAGGCTGTAGGCTATTGACTGTAGGCTGTAGCCAGATAGGCTGCTCAGCGCCGCGCGCTGAGCATGTTTGTCTCCTTCCCCTGCTCTGCGCGGGAAGGTTGGGATGAGGGCAGACCCAATCACGGCTTCAGATTGCTCTCCTTCCCCCGCCTGGCGGGGGAAGGTCGGGATGGGGGCAGACCCAATCACGATTGCCCTCCCACACCGTCGAATGGCGCGTTGGATGCTTGCTTGCCCTGCGTGTCCGCTGTCAACGCGCGCAGCTCGCGCGCGACAGAGACGATCTTCTTCGCATAGTTCGGATCGGTGGCGTAACCGCCGTCCTGCAACGCGGTCGCAAAGCTCGTGACGTCGGTGCCGCAGCCCAACGCCTGTTCATAGCGCGGGTTGTTGCGAATGAGCGCCGCGTAGTCTCTGAAGCTGTCGGCAGGCGAGCTGTACGCTCGGAAGCGCTCCGCCTTGCGAACCGGAATCCCCTCTTCGAACTCGATCGTCGGCACGCTCACACTCGCGCCTGACCAACGGCCGGTCGCCTTGATGCCGAAGAAGTTGTAGCTGCACACGCCGTTCGCAGCGCGCGGCAGGGATCGGCCCCATCCGGTTTCGAGCGCAGCTTGTGCGAGCAACGCGTGAGGATCGACGCCGAGCTCCCGCGCGGCCGCTTCCGCATGCGGTAGATAAGTACGAACGAAATCTGCTTTCGATGTCGGAACTGGCTGCGGGCTAGGGGCGGCAGGCTGCGACACCTTTTCTGGGCTGTAGGCTGTAGGCTGTAGGCTGTAGCCAGAGGACGCGCCGCTCGGCGCTTCACCGTCCGCCGTCCGCTGTCCTCCATTCACACGGTGGGCGCTCTCGCCGACGGTCAACTGGCGAATGAGCATGTCGGCGAGTCCAAGCCCCTTCCCTTTCGACAAGTGCAAAGCCATCTGATCGTCGAACATGCCCTGGTAGAAGTCCGCTTGGTCGCTGCCGAACAGCGAATCGCCGCCGAAGCTCTTGCCCGCCTCGCGCATGCTCTTCAAGAGCATCTGCGTGAACAGACTCTCGAACTGCTTCGCCGCTTCCTTCAAAGCCGCCGGATCCTGCGCTTTGGCGTCCTGCTTCAAGGACGTGAGCGCGTGCGGGTCAGCGAAGAAGCTCGTGTTGTGGATAGGTGCTGTCATGGCACGAGGGGATACTGATTAGGGGATAGGGGGTAGTCAGAAGAGATGTCGTAGCCTTTTCCGTGAGAGATCTGTCTATGCGTCTGCTGCGAATGAGAGGGTTCGGTTCTCGTCACTCTGACTATCCCCTACCCCCTGATCATTAACCCCTAGATAACTATCAGCTCCGCTCGCAGCGCTCCTGCTTCCTTCAGCGCTTCGAGGATTGCGACGAGGTCGCCGGGCGCGGCGCCGACCTGGTTCACTGCGCGAACGATCTCATCGAGATTCACGCCCGCGTGGAAGACGAACATGCGCGCCTCAGGTTGATCGACTTGAATCTCGGAACGCGGTGTGACGACGGTTTGGCCGCGAGAGAGTGGATTCGGCTGGCTCACATCCGCGCGTTCCGTGATCGTGACGGAAAGCGAACCGTGCGCCACGGCCGCAGGCGTGACCTTGACTGCCGATCCGATCACGACCGTGCCGGTACGCGAGTTGACGATCACGCGCGCCGGCGCTTCGCCGGGCTCGACCTCGATCGCCTCGAGCGTCGAGAGATAGGCAATTCGCTGGCTCGGGTCGACCGGCGCTTGCACCCGAACCGACACGGCGTCCATCGCGCGCGCGGTGTTCGGACCGAGAAGCGCGTTGATGCCGTCGGTCAAGCGCGCGGCTGTCGTGAAGTCCGGTGTGTTGAGATTCAGCACGATGTACGGCTCGCTCGCGAAGTTCGTCGGCACCGCGCGCTCCACTGTCGCACCATTCGGCACGCGTCCCGAGCTCGGTACGTTGACCGCGATACGCGAACCGTCCTTGCCCGAGACACCGAAGCCGCTCACGACAAGGCTGCCTTGCCCGATTGCGTACACCTCGCCGTCGATGCCGCGCAGCGGCGTCATCAACAGACTCCCGCCGCGCAAGCTCGTCGCATTGCCGATCGAATCGACGGTAATGTCGATCGTCTGTCCGGGCTTCGCGAACGGCGGCAAGTCCGCGCGCACGGTCACGGCAGCGACGTTCTTGAGCTGCGGATTGACGTTATCTGGAATCGTCACGCCGAACTTCGCGAGCATGTTGCGAATGCTCTGGATCGTGAACGGGGCTTGGCTCGTCTGATCGCCCGTCCCATCGAGGCCGACAACGAGACCGTAGCCGACGAGTTGGTTGCCGCGCACGCCTGCAACGGTCGCGAGATCCTTCACGCGTGCAGCGTGCGCGCTGCTGGACGTCAGCATCATGATCATGAGCACGAGACCGGCGAGCGCCATCAGAGCAAACAAGGCCGCGGCCGCGCGCAGAGCTGAGGCTGTAGGCGCTAGGCTGTAGGCTGTAGCTAGAGGCGCCGCTCCGCGTGTCGCACACGCATGCATTGTCTTTGTCAATTTTGAGAACACGTTTCGTTTCCTGCTGAGTCTCTTGTTTCTGGCTACAGCCTACAGCCTACGGCCGACAGCCTTCCGACGCTCGGCGCATCAGAAGGGCATCCACGGCAAGTTGAAGAAGCGCGCGAGGAATCCCGGCGAATTGGCATCGGCAAGCGCGCCCTTCGCACCGTAGGAGATCACCGCATCCGCGACTTTGAGCGAAGAGATCGAGTTGTCCGGATCGATGTCGATCGGCCGCACGATGCCTTGAATACGCACGTACTCCTTGCCTTGGTTGATCGCGATCCACTTCTGTCCGCGCACGAGCAAGTTGCCGTTCGGCAAGCGTTGTGCGACGGTCACGGTGATCGCGCCCTGCAGGCGATTGCTTTGCGTGCTCGCCCCTTCACCACCGAATTCCGTCTCATTGTCGAGGCCCATCGTCAGAATCTCGGTCCCGTGACGCGTGACGGGCCGGCCAGCGATCGTCGGTCCAGGCAGATCCACCGACGTCGACTTCTTCGTTGTCGTGCTCGAGCTCTTCGAGGCATTCGTGCTCTCGTTCAAGCGAATCGTGAGCGTGTCGCCGACGCGGCGCGCCACCGCGTTCTCGAACAAGGCGATATCCGTGCCTGCTTGATAGATCGCACCATTGCCTTGCGTCGCAACCGGCGGTGGCTCCGGCCACGTGGCTGAGTAGTCGGGCTCCGGTGGCGCGCTGACGCAGCCGGTCATCGCAGCCAGCGCGATGACGGCGAACAGCGGACGGCGGACGGCGAATCGCGTGACTGCGCCTAGCGCCGTCACGGTGAACGGCGGACGGCGGACGGCGAATCGCGTGACTGCGCTTAGCGCGGTCACGGTGAACGGCGGACGGCGGACGGCGGACGGTGTAAGAACCGGTCGCCCAAGTTCACTGCTATCGCTGTGGTCTTTCACTTTCATCGCTCTTCTCTTCTCATTCACCGTCCGCCGTCCGCCATTCACCACTCACCACTAGAGCTGATTCGTGATGTACTCGAGCATCTGATCCGTCGTCGAAATCGCCTTCGAGTTCATCTCGTATGCGCGCTGAGTCTCGATCATGTTCACGAGCTCTTCGACGACGTTGACATTCGAAGCTTCGAGCGAGCCTTGCTCGATCAAGCCTAGACCGTTCAGCCCGGGTGTACCGGTCTGAGCGGGGCCGCTCGCAGCGGATTCGAGCAGCAAGTTTTCGCCGCGTGGTTGGAGACCCGCGGGATTGACGAAGTCGACGAGCTGCAGCGAGCCGACCTGCGTGGGCGATGACTGACCGGCGAGCTGGACGCTGATGACGCCGTCGGCCCCGATCGTTATGGATTGGGCTCCATCTGGAATGTTGATGCCGGGCTGGACGGCGAAGCCGCTCGAGGTGACGAGCTCGCCTTGCGAGCTCACTTTGAAGCTGCCGTCGCGCGTGTACGCCATCGTGCCGTCCGGCATCAAGATCTGGAAAAAGCCGCGGCCGTTGACTGCGACATCGAGCGAATTGCCTGTCTGGACTAGATTGCCCTGCGTGTACATCTTCTCCGTCGCGACCACGCGCACGCCCGTTCCGAGATGCATGCCCGTCGGAAGCTGCGTGTCCTGCGACGTCGAGGCACCGACCTGACGTGCGTTCTGATACAGCAGGTCCTCGAACACCGCGCGACTTTTCTTGTAGCCGCTCGTATTCACGTTTGCGAGATTGTTCGACGTTACCGTCATGCGCGTTTGCTGCGCATCGAGGCCGGTCTTCGCGGCCCAAAGGGCGGGATTCATAGGTGCACTCCGTAATGGGCGACAGGCGACAGGCAGCAGGCAACAGCCCGACGCATGACGCTCGCGCGCTTGGAATTGATTCTGTGCGACGACTCAGCGGCATCAATGCCGTATCTGGGCCCCGCTGTGGCCTGTAGCCTGTCGCCTGTAGTCAACGACATCATCATGTCGCCCTCAGCAGCTGCGCTGCCGCAGCGCCGTTCTCTTCCGCCGTGCGCATCGCTTTGACCTGCAGGTCGAAGTGACGCGAGAGCTCGATCATGTTCACCATCGCATCGGCGATATTCACGTTGCTTGTTTCGAGCACGCCGGAGGCCAGACGGACGCCCGCATCGGGGAGCGCGTCAGTACCGTCCCGATTGCGGAACAAGCCGTCGTCCCCGCGCACGAGCCCTTCGGCTGGAGGATTCACGAGCTTGATGCGTCCGACGAGCGCTGTCGTTTCGGGTCCCTGGCCGAGCGGAACGATCGAGATCGTTCCGTCCGCGCCAACCGTGATCGAAGAATGCGGCGGCACGGTCAAGGGGCCCGCATCGCCGAGCACGAGATGCCCGGCGCCGTTCATCAGCAGGCCGCTCGGATCGACTCGCAGATCGCCCGCGCGGGTATAGGCTTCACGCCCATCCGGCGCCTGCACGGCAATCCAACCAGGGCCGTTGATGCCGACGTCGAGATCGCGCCCGGTGGCGGTCAATGCGCCTTGCGTTTGATCCCAACCGGTCGTCGAGTTCGTCGCGTACACGCGCGATGCATAACCCGAGCCCGCCACCGCCCGGCTCTGGAACGCGCTCAGATCGGCGCGAAATCCCGTCGTGCTCGCGTTCGCGAGGTTGTGGTTGTTCGCCGTCTGCGCACGCAAAGTCTCCTTTGCGCCGGACATCGATATGTAGAGGAAGCGGTCCATGGGACTCCGTCAGGGGTTAATGATCAGGGGACAGGGGATAGTCGGAGCGCTCGTGCGCTTACCTTCTGACCAACCCCTAGACACTAGTCATTACCCCCTTTCGCGTTAGCGAATGTTGATGATCGTTTGCGTGATCGCGTCCGCCGTCGAGATCATTTGCGCGTTTGCCTGGAAGTTGCGCTGCGCGGTGATCATGTTGACGAGCTGCTCGGTGATATCGACGTTCGAAGCTTCGAGCGCGCCGGACTGAATCAAACCGAATCCGGAGTTGCCGGCCTGGCCGCGGACCGCCTGGCCCGAGCTGAACGTCTCCGCCCACATCGTGTCGCCGAGCTGCTGCAGGCCCTGCGGGTTCGAGAAGTTGGCGATCGCCACCTGACCGAGGGCGAGCGAGCGCCCGTTCGTGAAGCGCGCCTGCACGACGCCCGTCGAGTCGATGTCGATGCCGATCAAACGCCCCGTCGTGTAGCCGTCTTGCGTGACCGCATTTACGTTGAACGTGTCGCCGTACTGAGTCGTGCGGGAGAAATCGAACGTCATGTTCATGTCGTCCGCGCCCGTGTTCGTGGGATGCGAACCGAAAGCAATCTGACCTCCGGCCGGGGTCGTCAGCGCACCGGTGCTCGAGTAGGTGAGCGCTTCAGGCCCACCGACCGCAGCGCCGTCGACGTACAAGCGGGTCGTCCACTCGTTCGTGGCCGCGCCTTTGATGAAGTACAGCGTCGCGGTGTGAGCGGCACCGAGCGAGTCGTAGGTCGTAAGCGACGTCGCATGGTTGTAGCTATTGAGATCGGCCGGGTCGAACGTAGCGTTCACCGGTTCGACGGCGTTGCCCGGCAGGTTGAGCACGACTTCCGCCTCCGTCGTCGCGGCCGGCGCGCTTTCGCTCGTCACGAGCTGAATATCGGAGAGCGCGCCGGTGTTGAAGCCGCCGTTCGCACTCGGCGGATAAGCCTGCAACCGCTGGTTTTGACTATTCACGACATAGCCGCTGCGATCCACCTGGAACGCGCCGGCACGCGTGTATGCCAATGCACCCGCATCGCTCAGCACGAAGAAGCCCTGCCCGCTGAGCGCGAGATCGAGGCTGCTGTCGGTGAAGTCGATATTGCCTTGTGCGAACTGCTGGGACACGTTCGAGACGCGCACGCCGTTGCCGACGGCGGCGGAGCTCACGCCCTGCGGTGAAACCGAAAAGAGCTCGGCGAACTCGGCGCGGGAGCTCTTGAATCCTGCCGTAGCAGTATTCGCGATGTTGTTCGCAGTCACGGTGAGATCGGCTTGCGCCGCATTCAAACCGCTCAAAGCTAGACGGAAGGGCATCTTGGTGACTCCTAAATTAGGCTGTAGGCTTTCATCACATTACGCGGCGCACGTCGCTCAGCGAGCGCGCTCCGAGCGTGTTCGTGTTCAACGTGAGCCCGCGGCCCGCGTCGATCGTGACGCTCGACACGCGGCTCGACATCAAGGTTTCGAGCGACACATTGGCGCCGCCGACGTTCGCAACGGCTTCGAACGAGTACTTGCCCGGGGCCGCTCGCACGCCGTTGTCCGCGATGCCGTCCCATTCGAAATCGGTCAGGCCCTGGCCCGTCGGCATCGTCATCGTTCGCACGAGCTGCCCCGAAGCGTCCGTGACCTTGACCTGCACGGAAGTCGCGCCGCTTGGAATGTCGATCGCACCGCGGATCGCGCCCTCTTCGGCCAGCGCGATCTCGTCGCTCGCAATGAGCACCTCCCGCCCGACCATCGTTGCGCCATCGAGCACTTGCGAGGAGCGCATGGATTCGGAAAGCGTGGCGAAAGCCGTCTGCATTTCCTGAATGCCCGTCACCGTACCGAACTGCGCGAGCTGCCCGAGAAACTGGCTCGGGTCCATCGCCTTGAACGGATCCTGGTTCTTGAGCTGCGCGATCATCAGCTCGAGAAACTCCGCCTGGCCGAGCTGATCCTTCTTTTTGATCTCGCCGGATCGAGACGCGCCGCCCGCGCCCTGTGTGCTGTTGATGATGTCGGAAATGGACATGTCTACTCCTGCGCTACAGGGGCCGCGCGACGGGCGGCGGCAAGAGACCGTGCGACGCGCACGCGTTTACGCATGACTCGTCGCAACCGCGATGCCGGCGTGCTGCGCGAAGCGCTAACGACGATGCCGGCCTTCAATGTCTGTATCACGTCGATCACCTGTTGCGCTGTCTATTGGCCAAGACGCAAGGTCGCGAGCATCATTTCCTTCGCCGTGTTCATGACCTCGACGTTGTTCTGATACGAGCGCGAGGCGGAGATCATGTCGACCATCTCCTCCACCATGTTGACGTTCGGCGCATAGACGTAACCGTTCGCATCCGCCAGCGGGTTGCCGGGCTCGTACCGCGCGGTCGGCGGCGCCTGGTTCTCGACGATGCCGCGAACCTGTACGCCCGCGTTCGCGGCGTTCATGCCGAGACCGGCGCGAACCGCTTCGAAGAGCGGATGGCGCGCCTTGTAGACCTGATTGGGATCGCCGCTCACGCTGTCCGCGTTCGCGAGATTGCTCGACGTCGTATTGAGCCGCACCGACTGAGCGCTCATGCCGGAGGCGGCGATATCGAAGATTTTGAATGAAGACAT
>JBDZVE010000023.1:26513-32359 GCA_040255535.1 Lysobacterales bacterium
ATGCCCTCCTCTGGCATCTCCCTTGCTCTTCTTCCAACAGCGTCAAACAAACGACAAGGGTTAGAGCTGGCTGTGAAACGTTTGGCATCCGCATTGATCTTCGCCTCATGTATTGCTGTCGGCCCGTGTGTGCACGCCGGCACACAGCCGCTGAACACGATTCAAAAGACGGCAGAAGCGTTCGTGCGAGCGCACTTGCCTGAGGGGAGCGCGAAGCATTTCGTGACCGCATCGGATCTCGATCCGCGCCTGCGCCTTCAGCAGTGCGATGTGCCTCTGGAAGCGTTCGCACCCCATACGAACAACTTCGCCGCGCGCACGACGATCGGCGTGCGCTGCACGGGCACCGCGCCGTGGACGCTCTACGTGCCGGTCACGATCGAAACCGAAGTCTCGGTGCTCGTCCTGCGCAGAGCGCTCGCGCGACGCGCGCACGTCACCCTCGCCGACGTCGAGCCGCAAACTCGCCGATTACCCGGCACGGCCGCGAATTTCATCAGCGATGCGGCAAGTCTCCAGGGACATCGCCTGCGACGTGCGTTGCCGGCGGGCACGGCTTTGACTGTCGACGCACTTGCGCCGGACATCCTCGTACGGCGAGGTCAGCAGGTCACATTGATTGCGGAATCCGGCGGCATTGAGATACGCGCTCGCGGTCAGGCGCTGAGCGAAGGCGCGGCACACGAGCGTGTGCGCGTGCAGAATGTGACCTCGCTCAAGATTGTCGAAGGCGTCGTTGAAGGCGACAGCCTCGTCAGAGTGGGCTTGTGACGCTCGAGTGCGGAAGGCCGAAGAGGCAGCGTCGGTTTTGTGACGTTGGGGGTTTTCCGCAAGGGAACGTGCGTACACGCAGGCTCGTGCGCAAGCAGCGGCATAGACGCGGCATGTGCATGCATTTGACGTATGTCGGTCGATGCGCGAGGCGCTTGCGAGTTCGCCCTAGCGATACGCTAAGGCCGAGGCCGACCACGGTGCTAAAGTTCTCAGAAATGCGGCCGTTAACGGGTCCATGACTGAGGAGATTCGGACGTGACTACGAAGATCGGTGGTTTTCAAAATCGACCGGTGCAGGTCGGCGGAGAGAAATCCGTACCCCGAACGCGCGACGGCGCGAGCGGGACGACGGAATCGTCCGCCTCTGCCAGCCCGGTTCGAATTACGGATCAGGCGCGGCAGCTCGCCGCTCTCGAACAGGCCGTGCAGAGCATGCCGGTCGTGAACGAGGCGCGCGTTGCCGACATTCGACTTGCGATCGAAGAGGGTCGCTACGAAGTCGCGCCCGAGCGGATTGCAGAGAAGTTGATGCGCATGGACCAGGATCTGCGCGCAGCGGAGAAATAGACTTGGATTCGAGTGTCTGCCGCGAGCATCTGGATAGGCTGCTCATCGAAGAAGCCGCCGTGCTCGAGCGCCTGCAAGGCGCCCTCGATCACGAGCACGAACTGCTCGTTGCGAACGATGTCGACGCCCTCGAGCGTGCGGGTGAGGCGCGGCAGGCGTGCGTCGGCGATCTCCTGCGAATCGAAGACGAGCGGCGTTCGTTATGCCGCATGATGAATCTGCCGGAGGACGCCACGGGACTCGAGCGGCTGCTCGCGTGGTGCGATGCTTCCGGCCAGTTGGGGCAACGATGGACCGAGTGCGCGGACCGCGCCGGACGCTGCCGGGCGGCGAACGACCGCAACGGCGCGCTCGTCACGGCTCGCATGAAGAAGGTCGAAGGCATGCTCGATGTCCTGACCGGGCGCGCGAGCGAGCAAAAAACGTACGGCAAGCAAGGCGCCTATCAGAGCTCCAGCCCCGCCTCCCGCGTTCACGTGAGCGTGTGATCTCCCGCGCGATCGGCCGAACAACTCCTCGGATGCAACAAAAGCGTCGCCGGTCCGCGAGGATGGACCTCCTCGGCCGGCGAACGAAATTCTGCTAGAGGCAGAGGGGGAGTCGAGTGAAACGGCGTTGCTAGATGATAATGATTCTCATCAGCAATGCAAGCCATCCTCGGCTATACGCCTCCACCCTCCCTTCCCATCACATATATATGTATGTCGGACTCGGGAACGGCCAATCAGGGAGCGGTTCCTAGAATCCCCATCCTTCCGGATCCGGATACGCGACGCGCTGATCCAAGAATTTCAAGCCTTTCACGCAGCGGACGATCCACCAGATCAAGAGCACGAACCAGAGAAGCACGCCGATGAACACGAACGTGAGGATCGTGGAGAGGACGGCGTACAAGAACATGATCCAGAATGTTCTGATCTGGAACGTATAGTGCGTCCCGAGCCAGTCGGGCGCTCCGTCACGATAAATATAGGCCATGACCACGCCGACGATCGTCGTAAGGCCGCCGGTGAGAAGGCCGATCAGGTAGAGGACATAGATAATCTTCGCCATGTCCGTGTTCGCGGTGCGTTCCGCGACTGCTTCGTTCATCGCTGCTCCTCCCATCAGTTGTTGTTGTGCGCTGGCGACGTCGATTGTCGCCCGACTGCGGGAGCGGCTCAACTCATGTAGCGTTGCGTGTGCCGGATCGCTCGAAAGGCCGATAGCCCGGAAAAGCGAGAATCAGCACACTCCCATTGCCCGAATCGACACCGCAGCCTACCTGAGGCCGAGCGCCTTCGCCGCACGTGCAGCGTTGCATCTGTGGAATCAATGTCATTCCGTGAGGCCCGATGATCGGAGAGCTCGGGCCGAGTAGTGTTCAGTCACATGATTGACTGTTGAGTTGCTGATGATGGTTGCCGGTTTGCTGAGAGGACTCTTCGTAATCGCGATCGGCGTCATTGTGTCGATTGCGATCGTCGCAGCGTTCATTGCCGACGCATGGAGCGTCCCGGCGCAGCGTCGCAGGAACCAGACACGCACGGCGCGGAACCTACGCAAGCTCGGCCAGTCGAAGATCGCCATGGTGGAGGAGATTGGATCGTGAAAGTCTCGGGACAAGTGGTGCGCATGCCGAGCTCGGTGAAGACAGTTCAACCGGAAGCGGCGAAGGCGTTGGAGCAAGCGTGGCAGCGTCGGCGCCAGGAGCTGGCCGGATGGCAACCCACGAATGGTTGGCTTCTCGACCATTCGCTCGTGCGTCGTTTGCGCGTGAGCACGCGCTGATCAGTCGACCGGCGCAACATCGAACGACGCATCGATCTCGCTCGCCCAGGCAAGCAATCCGCCCTCGAGATGTGCCGGTTGCGCGAGGCCCGAGCGTCGAGCGATCCCTGACGCCGTGAGACTGCGCGCACCGCTCCTGCACACGAAAACGACCGCACCCGAGCGCGGCAACTCGTCGAAACGCTGCCCAAGCTCTCGCACTGGAATGTTGACCGAGCCCGGCAGGCGCGAAACCGCGAATTCCCTCGGCTCACGAACGTCCACGATCAAGGACAGCGCGCCTGCCTGCTCAGAGAGCAAGTCTTTGAGCTCTCTTGGAGATAGCCGCTTCACCGCAGCGAGATCCTGAGCACTGCACGCCTCCGGCGGGTCGCGCAGCTCTCGTATCGAAGGAGAGCGGCCGCAGACCGGACATTCTTCGCGCCGCTCGAAGCGAAACTCCGCGAAGCGAAGCCCGAGCGCGTCGTACGTCAGCAGACGACCGACCAACAACTCGCCAGCGCCGACGATCAACTTGATCGCTTCCGTCGCTTGGATCGACCCCATCACGCCGGGCAATACGCCAAGCACGCCTGCCTCCGCGCAATTCGGCACGAGCCCCTCGGTCGGGGGTTCCGGAAACAGGCACCGATAACATGGGCCGCGATCGGGAACATAGGTCAGCGCTTGGCCTTCGAACCGATGAATGGCGGCCGAGACGAGCGGCTTGCGCAGCATCACACACGCATCGTTCACGAGATAACGCGTCGTGAAGCGATCGGTCCCATCGAGCACGAGGTCGTAGCGCGCGACGATCTGTGCAATGTTCGCTGCTCGCAGCTCCACGTCGTGCACTTCGATGTTGATGCCGGGATTGAGCGCCTGAAGCCGAGCACGCGCCGCCTCCACTTTCGAATCACCTACGACGTGGGTGTCGTATAGAACCTGTCGCTGCAAGTTCGAGACATCGATCCGGTCGTTGTCGATGAGTCCGAGCGTGCCGACACCCGCTGCCGCCAAATACAGCGCCGAAGGCGATCCGAGACCGCCGGCCCCGACGATGAGGACGCGGGCCGCCTTCAGCTTCTCCTGCCCGCTGACGCCAATCTCGCGCAAGGCCAAGTGCCGGCTGTAACGGCTGAGCTCCGCTTGGGTGAGCTCAACGGGAGGGTTGCTGGGGTCCATCACGACGCACTTCTCGAAACAGAAATCTCAATGAGCTGATTGGGTTGCAGACGATTCCTTGTACTGCCTCGCAGCACAGAAATGAGCCGGCTGTCACATCTCGCGCTCATAGGCGGCCCTATTCTTTGCATACATTACGACAAACCGGCAGGTACTCACTCGGGGTTTCTGCGCGCCTCGAGGCACGAGACCTGAGCTGCCGACCGGTGTAGCGGTCGTGGCGGATACAACAATCACAAGCCCGGAAAGTGCGAGGCGTGCATGACGGTACAATTGGACGACATCATCGTGGGATTGAGCAAAGGGAGCCTCACGCTCGAGGCCGCCTGTCAGACCGTCGCCGCGGAATCGAAGCACGATCCGGTGAGAACCCGTTTCTGGGGTCAACGCATCGAAGCCGAGATGGTTCAGGGGCGGCTTTCGCGAGCGGCCGCCCGCGCGCTCTTCGATGCGCTCGAAGACTTCCAAGCCGAGAAGACGATGTGGCTCGACTCCGCGACCGTCGTGCCGAGACTCGGTCCCCCGCCATTCGCGCCCGGGTCCAAACGCAAGCAACGAACGCCGCCGCCGATCACGAACCTCGAGCAGCTTCGCGCCGAGCTCTTTCGACCGGTCACGCGTCCATCGGCCATCGTGCGGGCGACGGCGGCAAGCCTCGAAGGCGATAGCCGCACCGTCTGGCTTCAACCGAACGCACAACCGTCGCCCGCCTCGCCTCCCCAACCGCTGAGCCCGCTCGAACCGATTCCGCTCGGAACCGTATTGAAGGACCGCTACCGCATCGTCGCACCGCTCGGTCTTGGCGGCGTCGGACAGGTGTTCGATGCGATCGATCTCAAGAAATCGAAGGAGCGCGATTTTCACGTCACGGTGAAGGTCATCGCCGTGAACCTGCGCCATCAGCCGCTCGCGTATGCCGCCCTCGAATCGGCCGTGAGGCGCTCGCAATCCCTCGTTCATCCGAACATCGTCGCGATCTACGACATCGATCAACACGAGGACCAAGTGTTCGTCGTGATGGAGTCGCTGCGTGGGCGCTGGCTGAGCGGGCTCGTCCGCGAAGTCCGCGGCAAAGGCCTCGAGTACGAAAAGGCGTGGCCCATCATCGAAGGCATCGCGAGCGGCCTCGCACACGCGCATCGCAACGGGATCGTTCACTGCGACTTGAGCCCCCATGCCGTGTTCGTGTGCGAGGATGGCACGCCGAAGATCATGGGCTTCGGGCTCGTGCACGCCGTGCCGAACAGCAATGAATCGCTCGACGTGCTCGACACGCTCACATTGCGCGCGTACACGGAAGCCTATACGGCCGATCCGTGGGCACAGCACGGCACGCCGCACCCGGCAGATGATTTGTATCCGCTCGGCGTGATCGCCTACGAGATGCTTGCCGGTGCACATCCCTTTCAGCGCTGTACGCTCGCCGTCGCACGCCAGCGCGGGCTCGAATTCGAGCCGATCGCCGGATTAAACCGACGCGCGCGCAAGCTCATCGAGCGCTGCCTGTCGTTCGAGCGCAAAACGCGCCCGCAAGACGGCACGGTCTTCTTGAAGAGAATGCGAGCGAACGT
>JBDZVE010000023.1:32459-46278 GCA_040255535.1 Lysobacterales bacterium
GCAAAACGCGCCCGCAAGACGGCACGGTCTTCTTGAAGAGAATGCGAGCGAACGTGATTCGTCGGCTGCTCTTCGCCGGCTGATTTTTCACGCGCCCGAGTTCGGTCGGATTATGCTTCGCCTCGGGTCGAAGCGAGGCCGAATCATGGGGCTATGCCGAGCAGACAAGGTGCTACTGGCTGGCGGAACAGCGCTCGCGAGCTCGGTCGCGCTCTTCGGCGCTTCGACACTGAGCCTGAGCGTGCCTGCCGCCGCTTTCCTCGCAGTGCTCGCCGACGGGATCTTTCGACCCACATCCGGCACATTCTACCCGACGCTTTCGCGCGGGCCGCGCACGCGACCGCAAGTGGCGCTCACCTTCGACGATGGACCCGACCCCGAGATCACACCACGCGTTCTCGACGTGCTGGGCGCGCACGGTGCCCGCGCGACGTTCTTCATGATCGGCAAGCACCTCGAGCGCACGCTGCCGATCGGAGCGCGTGCCATCGCCGAGGGGCACGAGCTCGGCAATCACTCCTGGGCGCACTCGTATCTCCAGAACTTCTACTCCGTGCGCGCGCTGCTCGCCGACATCGAGCGTACTCAGTCGTTGATCCAGATGCTGACGAAGAGCGCATCGGCGCCGCTCTATCGAGCGCCGGTCGGCCTCAAGAGCCCGCACTTGGCCCGAGCGGCACACGCCCGCGCGCTCACGGTCGTTGCGTGGTCCGTTCACAGCCGCGATACGATCGATCGAAATCCAAGGAGCGTTGCAGACCGCGTGCTGGCGAAGCTCCGTCCGGGGGACATCGTGCTGATGCACGACGGACATCAGAATGCCGGCGCTCATCGCCGCAGCGCTTTGGAGTCGCTACCCCTGGTCCTGGAAGGGCTGCGTGCGCGAGGCTTTCACGCCGTGACCGTGCGCGAGCTCATCTCGGCTCCGCAGGCGGAGTCTCACGAGTGACCTCGGCGGACAAAGGTTAAATTGGCGCCGGCAGGCTCTTCAAGATACCGTTATCAGGCGATACTCTTGCGAGCCAGCGGCCGACGCCCTAAGGTGTGCGCCGACTGCGGGGGATTCAGACAGAGCTCGGCCGCAAGAACCAGAGCTAGGCGAACTTAGAACAATCTGCCCAACCGCTGTACCCGGCGCTCGCGTCCTATAGCAAGGCTTACGCGGGCAAGTGCGGTCGGACGGGCCCCAATAGGTGCAAAGCATATGCAAAGCCCGTCGATGTCCGGCCTCGATTGGACCATTATTTTCCTGTATTTCGTGTTGATCGGCGTGCTCGCCTGGTGGTACGGGCGCAAGCAAAAGGACGCGGTCGATTACTTCCTCGCAGGGCGCAACGCCGGATTCATCGCAGTCGGCGCCTCGATCTTCACTTCGAATATCGGCTCCGAGCACATCGTCGGCCTTGCCGGCCAAGGCGCCTCGACCGGCATGGCGATGGCGCATTGGGAGCTGCACGCCTGGATCCTGATCCTGCTCGCGGGCTTCTTCGTGCCCTTCTATTACAAGTCCGGCGTACAAACGATTCCGGAATTCCTGGAGCGGCGTTTCAACGCGCGCGCTCGGGGCATCCTCTCGGGCGTCTCGCTCGTGGCCTATGTGTTCACGAAAGTCAGTGTGACCGTGTACGCGGGCGCCATCGTGTTCCAGGCACTGCTTCCCGACACGTTCGGCTCGCCGGATAACGCCTTCTGGGTCGGCGCATTCACGACCGTCATTCTGACCGGCATCTACACGGTCTTCGGCGGCATGCGCGCCATCATGGCGACAGCGACCCCGCAAGCAGTGATCATCTTGTTCGGCTCATTCGTCATCACGTACATCGGGCTGACGAAGCTCGGCGACGGTGCCGGTTTCTTGGCAGGATGGCATGAGTTGAAAGCGGCGGCCGCGGCGAACAAGGAAGCGTTCGCGCTCTGGCGGCCGCTCAGCGACCCCGACTTCCCCTGGCTCGGCGTCATGATCGCCTCGCCGATCATCGGCATTTGGTACTGGTGTACGGACCAATACATCGTGCAGCGAGCTCTCTCGGCCAAGGACTTGGCGACTGCGCGACGCGGCGCGTTGTTCGGCGGATTGCTGAAAGTGTGGCCGGTGCTGATCTTCCTCGTCCCGGGCATGATCGGCTGGGCGCTGCACCAGAAGGGACTCATCCAGCTGCCCATGAAGGTCGTGGACGGCGTCTCCGTGCTCGATGGCGACACGGTGTTCCCGACACTCGTCACCACCCTGCTGCCCTCGGGCCTTCGAGGCTTGATCGTCGCCTGCTTGTTGGCGGCGCTCATGAGCTCGCTCGCGTCGCTGTTCAATTCGAGCGCGTCGCTGTTCACGGTCGATGTCTATGAGAAGCTCCGTCCAGGACAGTCGGAAAGACATCTGCTGACGGTCGGGCGAATCGCAACGACGGTCGTCGTCATCCTCGGCATCTTGTGGATTCCGGTGATGAAAGCGGTTTCGGGCGGCGGGCTATATGTGTACCTGCAGAGCGTCCAAGGTTACTTGGCACCCCCGATCACAGCCGTCTTCTTGATCGGCCTTTTCTGGAGCCGCATCAATGCACGCGGCGCGGTTTGGGCGCTCGCGGGCGGATTCATCCTTGGAATGCTGAAGCTCATATGCCAAGCGATCTTCGGCGCCGGGAAAGTCGAGCACCCGGCCTTTCTCGCCGCGGTCGGCGATTTCAATTTCCTCTATGCGACGGGCGTCTTGTTCCTGATCAGCATCGTGTTGCTCATCGTGGGCTCGCTCACGAGCGCTCCGCCGCCTCGAGAGAACGTCGAAGGGCTCACGTACTTCTCGATCAGGGAGACCGCGGGCGAAGAAATCAAGAAGAGCTGGGATCTCGGCAATAAAGTGCTCGCGACGACGATCCTCGTGCTCGTGATCGGCATCTACTGGTACTTCAGCTTCTGGCTCGAGTAGCGCCGAAGGCGCGCGGCCGACTGGCCAACCAGCGAATCGGCTGGTTGGCCGGCTCGCGCGCTCGGATAGACGATGAAGCTCCCACCTCGCGCGCAATGCGCCGATATGTGCAGGCCTGTTGGCCAGTCGCCGTTGGCGAGTAGCTCACAGTGAATACGATTCCTGTCGAGTTCGTGATTTTCGGGCTCACGCTTCTCGGCGTCGCCCTGTTTCATCGGCACACGCTGCTCGTTGCGGCGCTCGGCCTGGCGAGCGTCGTTCTCTTCAAGCTTGCCGGGCCCGGGTTTGCGACAGGTCCCGGTCTAGGCGGACTCGTTGCCCACTTCGCGCACGAGTGGAGCACCTTCGTGAACCTTCTGTGTCTCCTCCTCGGTTTCGCGCTGCTCGCGCGGCAGTTCGAGGACAGTCGCGTTCCGCTCCTCTTGCCGCGCTACTTGCCGGATGACTGGACCGGATGTCTATGGCTCCTCGTCATCGTGTTCGTCATCTCCAGCTTCCTCGACAACATCGCTGCGGCGCTGATCGGCGGCGCAATGGCTCATTCGCTGTTTCGAGGACGCGTGCACATTGGTTATCTCGCGGCACTCGTCGCAGCATCGAACGCAGGCGGATCCGGAAGCGTCGTCGGCGATACGACGACGACGATGATGTGGATCGAAGGCGTCGCGCCGCACGAGGTCGTCCATGCATACGTGGCGGCAGCGGTCGCCTTGTTCGTCTTCGGCGTTCCGGCCTCCCTTCAGCAGGACAAGTATTGCCGGATCATGAAAGATCCACCCCAGCACCTCGCGGCAGATTGGCCGCGACTCGGCATCGTCGCGTTCGTGCTCGCGTGCGCTGTTACGGTGAACGTCGTCGTAAATTCGTACTTCGCAGCATACGCGGATGCGTTTCCCTTCATCGGCGTCACCGTCGTGCTCGCGCTTCTCGTTACGGCGCCGTGGCGAAAACCCGATTGGTCCGTGCTTCCAAGCGCTTTCAAGAGCACCCTGTTCCTGCTCTCCCTGGTCGCATGCGCATCGCTGATGCCCGTTCGCGCGTTGCCGTCGGCTTCGTGGCACACGGCGCTCGGGCTCGGATTTCTATCGTCTGTCTTCGACAATATCCCGCTCACTGCGCTCGCCCTTCGACAAGGCGGGTACGATTGGGGCTTCCTCGCGTATGCAGTGGGCTTCGGAGGCTCGATGCTGTGGTTCGGGTCCTCCGCCGGCGTCGCGCTCTCCTCGCTCTATCCGGAAGCGAAGTCAACGGGGCTGTGGCTCAAGCACGGCTGGCACGTCGCGCTCGCCTACGTCGCCGGGTTTGCGCTACTGCTCCTAGCACTCGGCTGGCGTCCGCTCTGATCAAGATAAGCACCGGATAGCCACAAAGAACACATAGAACACCAAGAAAGAACAATATTTTGTTTCTTTCTATGTGCTCTTCGTGTTCTTTGTGGCTATCTCTTCCTCTCCTTCAAAAAATAGGCCGGGCTGATCGCTCAGCCCGGCCTTTCCGTTTGCTCGAAATTCGCCTTTAGACGAAGCGCGTCACAAGGTTCTCGAGGTACTCCTGACGACCTGACGTCGGCTTCGGATTGACGTTGTTCTGCACGGCTGCATCCGAGATCGACGCGAGCGTCGCGTCTTTCGCGAAGATCTGCTTGCCGAGCTCGCCGTTCCATTTCGCGTAGCGCTGCTCCACGAACTTGTCGATGCCGCCGTGCTCGATGAGCTTCGTCGCCGACAGAAGCGTGCGCGCGAGCAAATCGAGCCCGCCGATATGACCGTAGAACATGTCGACCGGATCGATGCTCTGGCGGCGCACCTTCGCGTCGAAGTTGAATCCGCCCGTCGTAAACCCGCCGGCCTTCAGGATGCGATACATCGCGAGCGTCATGTCGAGCGGATCGTTGTGGAATTGATCGGTGTCCCAGCCGTTCTGCGGGTCGCCCCGATTGATGTCGATCGAGCCGAAGATGCCGAGCGCATCGGCCATCGCGATCTCGTGATCGAAGCTGTGACCCGCGAGCGTTGCGTGGTTCGCCTCGATGTTGACCTTCACTTCGTTCTCGAGGCCGTTCTTCTTCAGGAAGCCGTACACCGTCGCGGTGTCGAAGTCGTACTGATGCTTCGTCGGCTCATGCGGCTTGGGCTCGATCAGGATCGTGCCCTTGAAGCCGATCTTGTGCTTGTAGTCGACGACGAGCTGCAAGAAGCGCCCGAAGTTTTCGAGCTCGCGCTTCAGGTTCGTGTTGAGCAGCGTGTCGTAGCCTTCGCGGCCGCCCCAGAGCACGTAGTTCGAGCCGCCGAGCCGCTTCGTCGCATCCATCATGTGGCGCACTTGCGTCGCCGCGAACGCCCACACTTCCGGATCGGGATTTGTCGAAGCACCGCCCATGTAGCGGGGATGCGAGAAGAGATTTGCGGTGCCCCAGAGGAGCTTCACGCCCGTTTCCGCCTGCTTGCGCTCCAAGCGGTCCACCGTGAGCGCGAGGTTCTGAACGTGCTCCTTGATGTTCGTCGCGACCGGCATCGCGTCCACGTCGTGGAAGCAATAGAACGGCGTACCGAGTCGAGTGAAGAAGTCGAACGCCGCGTCCATCTTCGCCCACGCGGCTTCCTGGTTCATCGGTCCCTGATTCCAAGGACGCGCGAACGTGCCGGCACCGAAGATGTCGTGGCCGTCCCAGGCAAACGAGTGCCAATAGCAGACGGCAGGACGGAGCTGATCCTCCATGCGCTTGCCGAGCACGACACGGTCTTTGTCGTAGTAACGGAACGCCAGCGGATTGTCCGATTCCGGACCCTCGTAGCGAATGGGGTCTACGCCACCGAAATACGACGACGTCTGTTTGATTGGGGCTGCACTCGACATGGTCACTCTCCTCGAAAACGCGTACGCAGATCTTGATAAAGTTTTGAAAACAAACGTCTTTTCGGCGCTAGTTGATCGATATCTCTTTGGTTGGGCTCTATTACAACGCGTACGGGTGGCGGCCGGCACACATCCTCCGCCGCTTCCCCGGTCTTGGCTAGTCGGGCAAGCCTCGCGGCCCCGTACGCAGGTCCAACCTCGGATCCATCCCGGTAAATCAGGGGCCTGCCGAGTGCGGCGGCGAGCACTCCGCCCCACCACATCGACCGGGCACCTCCACCGATCACGGAAATTTTGTCTATGGTCGCACCCGCCTCGATGAGCACATCGAGTCCATCCGCAAATGCATAAGCGACGCCTTCCAGCACGGCTTGTCCGACCGCGCTCGCGTCCGTGTCATGTGACAGGCCGAACAGGACCCCGCGCGCCTGGGGATCGTTGTGCGGCGTTCGCTCGCCGGACAGGTAAGGCAGAAAGATCTCCGGGCCATCGAGACGCCCGCGCGCTTCGACCTTGCTCAAGAGCTCGGCCGCATCGGTCGCGCCGGTGAGCTTGACGGCCCAATCGACGCAGCTCGCCGCGCTCAACATCACGCTCATCTGATGCCAGCGCCCGGGCAAGCAATGACAGAACGCGTGGACTGCGCGGTCGGGATTCGGCAGAAACTTCGGCGTTGCGAGAAACAGGACACCTGACGTACCGAGCGATAAGAATGCATCGCCCGCATTGATCACGCCGATACCCGCAGCGCCTGCGGCATTGTCGCCGCCGCCACCGGCGACAGGCACGCGAGACATCCCCCACGCGTCCGCGATTTCCGGCAGCAAGGTGCCCGTCGCATCCGAGCCTTCGCACAGTCGGGGCATGTGCGACTCTTCAAGCCCAGTCGCAGCGAGCATCTCGGGTGACCAGCGGCGTTTCGCGACGTCGACCCACAGGGTGCCGGCAGCGTCCGAGCAGTCGCTCGCTTTCTCGCCCGTCATCAATAGGCGAACGTAGTCCTTCGGCAGCAGCACCGTTCGCGTCGCGGCGAAGATCGACGGCTCGTGCTCGCGCACCCACAGGAGCTTCGGCGCGGTAAATCCAGGCATCGCAATGTTGCCCGTGATTTGGCGGCTGCGCGGCTCGGCCTGCTCGAGCGCGACGCATTGCTTTTCGCTCCGGCCGTCGTTCCAAAGAATCGCCGGTCGAAGCGGCTTGTCGCTCTCATCTAGCAGTGTCGCGCCGTGCATCTGGCCGCTCAGGCCGACGGCGCGCACGCTCTTTCGCGCCTTGGCCGAAAGCGATTTCACCGCGGCGTTCGTTGCGGTCCACCAGTCCGCCGGATCCTGCTCGGACCAGCTCGGCTGCGGGCGCGACACACTGAGCGGCGCGGACGCTTGTTCTACGACCGCATCGTCGTCGTCGACGATCACCGCCTTCACGCTCGACGTGCCAATATCGATACCTAGGTACATCGCTCTCTCTTGTGTTTGGCCTTCAGTTGTTGATGTGCGTCATCGCAAGCCGGGCGCTCGTGCGCACGCCTTGCGATTGCCTGGGGGTCACCGTGAGCAGCGCCGATTTGAGCTCGGCGGAGCTCGGGCCGACGAGGATCTCGAATTCGCCCGGCTCGACGATGCGCGTCATGCTCGTGTCCCAGAAGCTGAGCGCCTCAGGCGTTACTTTCAACATGACGGTCTTTGTCTCACCCGGTGCAAGCGTGACTCGTTGAAAGCCCTTGAGCTCCAGCACCGGCCGGGTCACTGAGCTGACCTTGTCGCGCACGTAAAGTTGCACGACCTCATCCCCGATACGCGAACCCGTGTTGCGGACGTCGACGGCGACATCGACTGTTTCGTCGAGCTCGATCGTGCTCGACGACAAGCGAGGCGCGCTCATCTCGAACGTCGTATAACTCAAGCCGAAGCCGAATGGAAACAGCGGCTCCGTCGTCTCGAATAGATAACCGCGTCGAGCCGAAGGTTTGTGGTTGTAGAACATCGGGAGCTGGCCGACGGTCCGGGGAATCGTGACCGGCAGCTTACCGCCTGGATTCGCATCGCCAAACAAAATGTCCGCCATCGCCGTCCCGCCCTCCTGGCCCAGGTACCACCCCTCGATGAGCGCGTTCGCCCGCTCGGCGAGCGCGCCGACGGCAAGCGGCCGGCCATTCAAAAGCACGACGACCGTCGGTTTGCCAAGCGCGAAAAGCGCATTCGCGAGCGCCTCCTGATCCCCGACGAGATCGAGGCTCGCGCGATCGCCCAAATGATCGTACGCCCATGCCTCGCGACTGGTCTGCTCGGTGTCCCCGACGACGAGGACGATCGCATCGGCATCCTGAGCGAGCCGTACGGCCTCCTGGATGCGCTGGGCGTTCTCTGCGGGATCCGCGAGCTCAACTTCGTCGGCCCACCAATCGTCGCTCTCGGTGATGCGAGCGCCTTCGGCATGCACGACCTCGACCGAGCTGCCGACCTTCGCGCGGATCCCTTCGAGGACGCTGATCGAGCGCCGCGGCTCGCCGGAATACCCGCCGAGCCGGGCGACCGCCGCGTTCGGGCCGATCACGGCGAGTGTCTTCAGGCGGCTCGAATCGAGCGGCAACACTCCGTCATTTTTCAGGAGCACCACGGAACGGCGCGCCGCGCGCGCCGCGAGCTCGCGCGCTTCGGCGTTGTCGGTCAGTCTCTCCGCCGCTCGGGCATCCGCAAAGGGCTGCTCGAACAAGCCCGCGAGAAACTTGATCGCGAGCACGCGACGGACGGCCACATCGATCTCTTTCTCCGACACGCGGTTCGCGCGCACGGACTCGACGAGCGTTCGAAACGACACGCCGTCCGGCATGTCCACGTCGACGCCGGCGCGCAGCGCCTCGATCGCGGCCTCCGCATGATCGGCGGCGACGTGATGCAGATCCGCGAGCTGCTCGATCCCTTGGTAATCGCTGACGACCGCACCTTTGTAGCCCCACTCCTTGCGCAGCACGTCGTTCAGGAGCCAGCGATTCGCGTGCGAAGGAATACCGTCGATCTCGTTGTATGACGCCATGATCGCACGGACCGGCGTGCGGCGAACGATCTGCTCGAACGGCGGCAAGAACACCTCGCGCAAGATTCGCTCCGAGATATTTGCAGGACCGGTGTTCGTGCCATTCTCAGGCTCACCGTGTCCCGTCATATGTTTCAAGGTCGCGAACACCTTGTCGGGGCCGAGCGGCAGCGACTCGCCCTGAAACCCAAGCACGGCCGCGACGCCGAGCTCGGAGACGAGCAACGGATCTTCGCCGAAGGTCTCCTCGATACGGCCCCAGCGCGGGTCGCGTGCGACGTCCACGACAGGCGCGAGCACGAGGTGCACGCCTCGCGCCCGAATCTCGCGCGCTACGACGGAGTACACCTCACGCACGAGCGCGGGATCCCAGGCGCTCGCGAGCGCTATGGGCTGCGGAAAGCTCGTCGCATCGACGGCTTGGTAGCCGTGCAAACCTTCTTCGTGGAAGAGTACCGGAATCCCGAGCCGCGTCTTGTCTCGGGCGTAGCGCTGAATCGCGTTCACGAGCTCGACCGTTTCCCGAACGTTGCGGCCGTCGTCGCGAGGATTGTTGGCGCTGCGATCCGACGGGCGACCGAACTGCCCGATTCCGTGCGGGTAGCGGGCGCTCGCCTTTGCGGCATCGAAGCGAAGATGCTCGTCGAAGATCTCGACCTTCGTCGTCCAAGTCGTGAGCAGTTGAGCGACCTTCTCCTCGAGCGTCATGCGCGCGAGCAAGTCATCGATGCGCGCCTCGACGGGCGCATTGCGATCTTTGTAGAGCGGCGGCTCGGCAGCCTCGACATCGAAGCCAGCAAGACCATCGATGAGAGCGATCGCCAGCGAAGCGAGCATCGCGAGCCGAAGCTTCTTGCCGCGCGTGTGTCGTTCGCCGCTCCTCATCGTCTTGAATGTCTGCAGGATCTCGTTCGTGAACAGTGCGGTCGCTTCGGCGCCTCCGGATCGGAGGATCGAGTCGGAATACGTGCTCGCTCGTTGATCCCCCAATGAATCAGAAGCGATCCGCTTTGCCGAATTGTGCTGCAGCGGGCAATGCTCGCCCGTGACACCCCTGAAAGCTGTGCGTTTATACGCGTGTGAGGGTAATGATACCGCTACCAAAATTCAACCAAACCGGGCCCAAAATGCCCCTCGCAACGCGGAAATTCGGAGCCAGCGCTCAATGCGCCGCCCAGGCCTAACGGCGGCGCCAACGGTCGAAAAGGACCGCGAGCAACAGGATCGCGCCGCGCACTAGATACTGATAGAAGGTCGGGACATTGAGCAGGCTCATCGCGTTCTGAACACATCCCATGATGAGCACACCGACGATGACCCCGCTGATCGTCGCAATGCCGCCTGTCAGCGAAACACCTCCGAGCACACAGGCCGAGATGACGCCGAGCTCGAGGCCGATCGAGGTCTTCGGATCGCCGAGGCTCATGCGGGATGCGAGCAGCACGCCCGCAAGCCCGGCGACGGCGCCTTGCAGAACGAACACGACGATGCGAATGCGAGTCACTGGCAAGCCCGCGAGCCGCGAGGCTTCGGCGTTGCCTCCAATCGCGAGCACGTTGCGGCCGAAGACGCTGTAGTTGAGCAGCCACCCGAAAATCGCGAACACGACGATGTTGATCCAGATCGGGACGCTGAGGCCGAGGAACGAGCTTGCGCCGATCTCGAAGAAGCCCGGCTCGCCGACGATCACGGCATCGCCGGATGAGGTGATGTACGCGAGCCCGCGCACGATCTCCATCGTCGCAAGCGTCGCGATCAGCGAGTTGATGCGAAAGGCGGCAACGACGGCGCCATTGAACAAACCGACAGCGGCCCCCGCCAGCACTCCGGCGGCCACGCCGAGCACGACGCTTTCGGCGAAGGTCGTGACTGTCGCCGCGACGACGCCGGCAAATGCCACGATCGACGCTACGGACAAGTCGACTTCGCCCAGCGCGAGCACGAACATCATCGTCGCTGCGATACAACCAATGAGGCTCACCGAAAGCAGCAGGCCTTGAACGTTTCTCACCGTGAAGAAATTCGGCACGAGCGCCGACAGAAGCACGAACAAGATGAGAAACGCGATGACGATCCCGGAGCCGCTCAGTTTGCTCGCGAGCGAGCGCGCTTCGAAGCCGCTATTCGGCAGGTCGTTGCTCGACTCGGGACTTGCGATCATTGTCATTCTCTCGGCTGTAGACTGTAGGCTGTAGTCAGAAGGAGCCGAGCTCCCGGACTAGTTCGGCAGTGCCAATCGTACGAGGCGTTCCGGCGTCGCGTCCTCTCGCGGCACATCGCCGACGAGCGCGCCTCCGCGCATGACCAAAACACGATCCGCGATGCCGGTGACCTCCGCAAGATCGCTCGAGATGATGAGCAGGGTCTTGCCGGCTTCCGCAAGATCGAACAGCAGATCGTAAATCTGCTTGCGCGCACCGACGTCGACGCCCCGTGTCGGCTCGTCAAGCACGAATACGTCGATCCGCTCGGCGAGATAGCGCGCGAGAATGACCTTCTGCTGATTGCCTCCGGAGAGATTCATGACCGGCGTCTCTTCGCTCGGCGTCTTGATCGAGAGCTTGCGTACGTATTCGCGAGCGACCTCGCGCTCCGCTTTGAGATTGCGCATGAGCCCGAAGCGCGCCTGGTGCCGCCGACAGCTCAAGTTCACATTGTCGGAAACGGATGCGCCCAGCACCAACCCTTCTTGCTTGCGGTCCTCGGGCGCGAGCGCGATGCCGGATGCAATCGCGTGGCGCGGCGAATCCACGCGCAAGGTTCGCTCGGCCACGCGAATCGCGCCCCGCGCCGGGCGCACCGCGCCGCACAGGAGCTTCGCAAGCTCCGTACGTCCAGCTCCCACCAGTCCGAACAGCCCCACGATCTCGCCCTTGCGCGCCTTGAGGCTCACCGGCTTGCGCAACCCCGGCCCTTCGATCTCATCGACCTCCAACTGCACGGGCCCGAGCGCTCGCGAGCGATAGCCGTATACGTCCTCCACTCGGCGACCGATCATCGCCGCGACGAGCTCGTTGCGGTCGAATCCGGCACCTTTCTCGAGCACGCAAATATGGCGGCCATCGCGAAAGACGGTGACCCGATCGCAGAGCTCATCGACCTCATTCATGCGATGCGTGACATAGATGATCGCGCGCCCCTCGGCGCGCAGCTGGCGGATGATGTGCGTCAGGCGTTCCGTCTCGCGCACGGAGAGGGAGCTCGTCGGCTCGTCGAATGCGAGGACGCGCGCGTCCCGCAAGAGCGCCTTGCCGATCTCCAACATCTGCCGCTGCCCGATGGACAGCGTGCCGACCTTCGCCTTGGGATCGATCGGCTCGCCCAGTCGCTCGAGCTCCTTGCGAGCTCGATGCAGCATCTCGCGACGATTGAGCGCGCCCAGCCGAGACGGCATGTGGCCGAGCAGTAGATTTTCGGCAACCGAGAGCTCCGGCACGAGATGCAGCTCTTGATAGATGATCGACACGCCGGCATCGATCGCATCGCGCGCCCGACTGAACTGCTGCGGCACTCCGTTCAACAGGATGCGGCCTGTCTCGGGACGCACGACGCCTGAAAGCACTTTCAAGAGCGTCGACTTGCCGGCGCCATTCTCCCCCATCAAGCCATGCACCTCGCCTGGCCGCACTTTCAGCGAGACGTGATCGAGCGCGCGCACGGGCCCGTACTGCACAGAGACATCTTCAAGTACGAGCGCTGGGTCCATATAGGCTGTGGACTGTAGGCTGTAGGCTGTAGAAGGCGCGGAGCGCTTCTGACTATCCCCTATTCCCTACCCCGCTATCCCCTTCTTCACAGCTGCAGCTCTTCTTTCACTTGGCGCCAATTCTCGCGCACCATGAGCGTGCCTTCGGTTTGCGTCAGCATGGGTGGGGGCGTGCCCTCCTTGATCCAGCGATACAGATATTCTGTCGTTTGGCGGCCGTGCGCCGTCGAGCTTACGGCGACCGTGCCGTAGAAGCCGGTCATGCGTTCTTTCGAGAACTCGGCATACGCTTCGCTCGCGCCGTTGATGCCGACACCGATGACATTCTCGGCCGGGATCCCGAGCTGCTCGCTCGCACGCACAGCGCCGAGCACCGTCTCCTCGTTGAGCGCGTAGATGAGCCAATACTTCACGTCGGCGTACTTCGCGAACTGCGGCGAGGCCGCGTTGAAGCCGCCTTCCGTGTCCGTCGTGCGCTGGGGCGCATCGATGATCTGATCTTCCGTAAAACCGTTCGCGAGGAGCACCTCGCTCGCACCGCTTACGCGCTCGCGCGCCGTCGGCAGCTCATTGCTCGTGATCCGGAGAGCTCGTACCTCATCGAGCTTCCATCCGCGGCGCTTCATTTCCGCGACGAGGGTTTCGCCGACCTGCATGCCGATCTTGTGCGCGGAGATCCCGAGGTGCGGTACATCCGCGAGCGGCTGCCCGCCCGCATCGACGAGCTGATCGTCGACGGTCATGAACTTCATGCCTTGCAGCCGCGCACGCGCGAGGATCGCGGGACCGAGCCGAACGTCCGGCGCGCAAATCACGAAGCCCTGCGCGCCTTGGGCGGCGAGATTGTTGATGGCCGACATGACCTTCTCGCCGTCCGGCACGCCCATTCGCACGAGCTCGAACCCGAGCTCTTCGCTCAATTTCGTGGCCGCGCGCTGCTCGTTGATAAACCAAGCTTGCTCGGGCATCTTCACGAGAAAACCAATCTTGATCGGTTCTTCCGAATCCGACGCGTCGCCGGACTTCTGGCAGGCACTCAACGAAAGACCGAGCACGCACGCAGCCACGAGCGCAACGGCGGATCTGCGCCAAATCGTCATCGTTCTCATCCCCCAACCATGCTCTGATTCATGCTTCTTGCGCAGGATTAAAGCGGGCTCGCGGCCATTCGGCAAATTCGATTTAGGCAAGCCTGCTCAAGAGAAGAGGACTCTCGCAAAGGACGCCGGCCGACGCCACACGGGCGTCGTCCTTGCGAACGCGCACTGCTGTCCGGGGAAAATCCCGCGCAAGAGGCGCTGAAG
>JBDZVE010000024.1:0-46120 GCA_040255535.1 Lysobacterales bacterium
GATTCACAGCTTCAGCGCCTCTTGCGCGGGATTTTCCCCGGACAGCAGTGGGCCTACGCCGGGACGACGAAAAATGTTGAGTCGCAACGAAATTCAAAGCGTCTGATCGCCCGCTCTTCTCCGCTCCAACCCGCTTTCTGCGTCATTTTCCCCGGACAGCAGTGCGCTTTCGCAAGGATGACGGCGCTTGTGCTCAGGCATCCCCGCTCATGCGGAGACTGATCCTCGAAGAAGATAGTGGAGAGATGAGGAGAGCGCGGGCGTGGTTCGCGCCCGCGCCGTGCTGCCTTACAGATTGATCGTAAAACCGAGCGCGAGCTGGTCGATGTCGCCTTCGCCCGTTTCATCTTCGTCGCCGACATCCATGTAGCGCGTGAACTCGAAGTTCAGCGACCAATTCTCGCCTACACGCCAAGCGAGGCCGGCCCCGACGAACGTGTCCTCGCTGGTGGATGAGATGCTTTCGCTTTCGCCTTCGACGTCCACGCTGATCTCCGTGTCGGCAAAGAAGATGCCGAGCTTGCCGTAGAGATCGAAGCTCTGCGACACGGGCAGCATGCCGACCGCTGCCACGGTCGGTCCGCTCGACTCGAAGGAAGTGCTCGCGTCGAATCCAAAGGCGGTGCCGCCAATGTCGAGGACGCCTTCGGCGGAATACTCCGCCGCGCCGAGATCGACATAGCCGGCCTCGAGTCCGAAGAAGTCGTTGAATCGATAGCCGACGACAACGCCGAAGCTCGTATCCTCTTCATCGAGCGAGGACTCGGTGATCGCTGCGAGTCCGCCGAGCTCGAAGACGGTCTCTTCGATGGCTTCGTCGACGTCATCCGCATTTCCGACGTCATAGCTTGATTGCCCGCCGAACGCGCCGAAGTAGAAACCCGACGATCCTTCCTGAGCGTTCGCTGTCGTGCTGAATGCAGACAGCGCCATCGCCGCGGCCAGCAATCCCGCTGTTTGCGCGCCCTTGTTCTTGAGCATCATTGTCCTATCTCCTGTTTGTTTCCTGCCCGTCTGGGCAAGGCGGGCGAATTATGTTCCCTCGAATATAGGCAAAATGTGCTCCGCATCCAGGTTCGTAGACAAAATGTCTATTGCAATGCACCGCGCGCTTACATAACGAATGTGCTGATCTGGATAGAACGAGTCCACGCGGCGGCGAATCCTCTAGTCAATCGAAAACGCCTCTCCCTCGATGTGAGAGAGAGGCGTTTCTTTCAAGCGGCGTTGGCGAAGATCAGTCCAGAGCAGCCACGGATCGTGCAGCTAGAGGTTCAATGACGCCATTGACGCTTCCGGATACCGCGCTCCCGCGACGACGTTCGCATGCAGCACGGCGTCGATGCGCTCGATGTCGCCGTATGAGAGATGAATCTTCGTCGCGGCCGCATTCTCGTCGAGCCGTGCAATTCGGCGTGTGCCGGGGATCGGCACGATGTCCTTGCCCTGATGCAGCAGCCAAGCCAGCGCAAGCTGCGCGGGCGTATGACCGCGTTCGTTTGCGATCTCCGTGACGGCTTTTACGAGACGTTGGTTGCGATCGAAGTTCTCGCCTTGGAAACGCGGGTTGCGGCGACGCCAATCGTTCTCGGCAAGTTGATCGGGCTTTTGGATTGCGCCCGTCAGGAAGCCGCGCCCGAGTGGACTATAGGCGACGAAGCCGATGCCGAGCTCCCGGCAGGTCGGCAGCACTTCGGCTTCGACGTCGCGGGTCCAAAGCGAGTATTCCGACTGAAGCGCGGCGATCGGATGGACGCGCGCAGCGCGGCGGATCGTTTCCGGCGATGCCTCCGACAGACCGAGATGGCGCACCTTGCCGGCTTCGACGAGCTTCGCCATCGCTCCTACCGTGTCTTCGATCGGCACCTTCGGATCGACGCGATGCTGATAGTAGAGATCGATGTGATCGACGCCGAGGCGCTTCAAGCTCGCGTCGCAGGACGAGGCGACGTACTCGGGCCGGCCGTTCACGCCCAGGAAATCGCCGTTGGGCGCGCGAACGTTGCCGAACTTCGTCGCGAGCACGACCTCATTGCGGCGCGACTTCAAGACCTCGGCGAGCAGCGTTTCGTTGCGACCGACGCCGTACATGTCGGCGGTATCCAAAAAATTCACGCCGATATCGAGCGCGTGATTCAGGACGGCGAGATTCGTCGCGTGATCCGCCTCGCCGTAGAAATCCGACATGCCCATGCATCCGAGTCCGATGGCGGAGACCGTGGGTCCCTGGCGTCCGAGCGTGCGACGTGGCAGTGCTTGGTTCATATGCTCTTCCTCGTTGCGGTATGTGAGAACGGTGAGTAGGCTACGAGAGCCGACGCGGGTCGCCGTAGTCCGATTGTGGCGAGTGATTGCCTAATCCTGCAGGTCTGCGCCCACCCACCTCCAACGTCCACTGCCGAGAATCGCCCGAGCTCAGAGATGAACGCCGAAGTCCTTGATCTCAATAGATTCCAACCCGATGAACGTCAGATGGAGATCGCACGCCGCACGCAATCGCTCGCATGCGAAGACGGTGTGAATGCGACGAGCGTCCCCGGCGTCGCTCTCGTGCGAGCGAGCTCGCCGACGCAGCCGCTTCCGAGCTTGTACGAGCCTTCCCTGTGTATCGTGGTTCAAGGTCGAAAGCGTTCCGTGTTGCGCCGTGAGGTGTACGTCTACGATCCGCTCAATTATCTCGTCGTTTCCGTCACGCTGCCGGTCTCGGGGCAGATTCTGGAAGCGACGCCCGAGCGGCCGTACCTGTGTCTGCGCCTCACGATTGACGTGACGATCGTGGCCGAGCTGCTCGCGCAGGTGGCGGCACCTCCCGTCGATCGAGAGCGGAGCGATCGCGGATTGTTCGTCGCTCGCATGAGCGAAGAGATGCTCGATGCGGTGCTGCGCTTGATGCGTCTGCTCGACTCGCCGCAGGATGCGGTCGTGCTCGCGCCGCTCGCCGTTCGCGAGATCCACTATCGCGCGCTGACGGGTCAGCTCGGCTACCGTTTGCAGGAGCTCTGTAGCGCGGGCGGACAAGCCCAACGCATCGCGCGCGCGATCAATCTGATCAAAGGGCGCTTTGCGGAGCCGCTTCGGATCGAGGAGCTCGCCGACGCGTTGCACATGAGCGTCTCATCGCTCCATCACCATTTCAAGGCGGTGACCGCGATGTCGCCGCTGCAGTTCCAGAAGCACGTGCGCCTGCACGAGGCGCGCAAGCTCATGCTGACCGAGGGCACGGATGCGGCCTCCGCCGCTCACCGCGTCGGCTACGAGAGCGCATCGCAATTCAGCCGCGAGTATCGCCGCCTGTTCGGCGCACCGCCTCGCAGAGAAATCGAAGCAATGCGCGCATAGCCGCCCTTTAAGTGCGACTGCCTGCTGAGAGGTTAGATGAACGGCTGCCGGCAGGCGGCCGTTCTTTCTCTGACCGTCAACCGTCAACCGTCAACTGTCAACTCAAAAAAGAAACAACATGCAGCACTTTCTCGTCGTGTTCCTCGGCGCAGGCCTGGGCGGTGCACTCAGGCATGGAATCAACCTCATCGTGGCCCGTGGGCTGCCGAACAGTATCGGTGTAAGCACGTTCATTGTGAACGTCATCGGCTCCTTTCTAATGGGCGTTCTGATCGAAACGCTCGCACTCAAGGCCGGAGCATCGCAGACGACACGCCTATTCTTGGCGACCGGCGTTCTCGGCGGCTTTACGACGTTCTCTTCCTTCTCGCTCGATACCATGCTGCTCTACGAGCGAGGTGCGGTCGGCTGGGCCGTGCTCAACATCTTCGCATCGGTGGTCGTATCGCTGGCCGCACTGGCCGCCGGGTTGTTGCTCGTTCGCCAGGCGAGCGGCTGACGCGGGGGCGCAAGACCGAGCGCGGTCGACCGATCAACCGGCCGACCGAACCCATCAAGGCGAAGGCGCCCCATACTGAAGATGCGTGAGCCGCGCCGAATTTCGACTGCAGCGGCAGAGTTGCAGCACGTATAGATTATCGAACTCGGCTGAGCCGATTTGCGGCAGCGACGGCCCACCGAGCGCCGCGATGATCGGCGTGACGGTATCGCTGTGACCGACGACGAGCACCGTTTCGCCGGAATGCCTGCGTATCTCCCGCGCAAACGCGTCGATATCCTTCCCCTCGATGACGATCGGCGTGAGACCGAGCGCCGTCGCGAGAAGCTGCGCAGTCTGCTCCGCGCGAACGGCATCGCTGCGAATGATCGCGGCAACACCCGCTCGCTCCGCCGCATGCACGAGCGCTTGTGCTCGGCGCTGGCCGGCCGCGGAAAGCTCATCGAGCGTTCCTTCACGATCCGCGTGCCGCACGAGCAGCACGGTCGATTGAGTGCCGCAGTACCACCAGAACGAAAATCCGGCGACGGCAATCAGCAGAACGGATGCGAGTAGATAAATCCAGCGCTGCTTGAACACGGAAGCTCCTTCCAATCCGCAACTCGCGCACTCTACGGAAGATGAGGAAGCGTCGCCACTCGTCCTTTTCCGCTGCCAATGATCCGATCTTGACGCCGTTCGGTGGGGCGCGCATCGTGCCGCTCGGGGGTGCAGTATGCGTAGCGCCATCGTATCGCTTTTGCTGATCGCCGCCGCCGCCTCGGTCGCCCAGTCCGACAAGTGGGATGGCTATGAGCGCCTCACGCGCGAGCAGGTCTTGAAGGTCGTTGCGCAGCAGGCATCCGCACCGCCCGATCTTTATGCGAAGAACCTCTCGGGGCTCAACTTAGCGGGCGTCGACTTCAGGTCCGCCAATCTTTCGGCCGCCGTCCTCAACGATGCGAACTTGATCGGCGCCAAGCTCGATGGCTGCAAGTTCAACGTTTCATTCCTTCAGCGTACCAACCTCGGCGGCGCTTCGCTGCAACGCGCGGTGCTCTTCTCGGCTCAATTGCAGGAGAGCATATTGAAGGATGCAGATTTGTCGGGCGCGCGTCTCATCGGCGACTTGCGCGATGCCGATCTCTCGAACGCGACGCTCACGAACGTAAACGCGGCCGCGGACATGAAGAATCAATCGATGGGTCTCATGCGGACGAATATCGTGAGCGCGACGGCAATCGAGGCGGACTTCTCGGATTCGGACTTCTCGAGAAGCGATCTCAGCTTCACCGATTTCACCGGCGCGAAGTTCCTGCGCACGAAGCTTTATCGCGCCGACTTGAGCGGCGCCCAACTCGTCGGGGCGGATTTGAGCGGCGCGGACTTGCGCGAGGCGACGTTGATCGACGCGGACCTCGCGCGTGCGAATTTAACCAACGCCGACCTGACGGGCGCGAACTTGAGAGGCGTGCGCGGTCTCGAGTCGGCGAATACGGCGGGCGCCCGTTTGCCGGAAGACGTTTCCGGAGGAGGGCGTTCCTCTCCGAGGAGTGTTCCCAGATAGGGAGGTACTCTCGCAAAGCACGCCAAGCTCGCCAAGGTCAGAGTAAGAAGATGATCTCGCCCGAGGCGAGGCATGTTGCCTTTATAAGTACGCGAGCGAAGGCGCAGTAGGCGGACCGTTCTCGAACGACCTGCTGCAAAACGCCTTCCGGCGGAAGTAAGCCGAGACACTGCTCGCGGAAATGGGCAACCGCGGGGTTGCGCTTGTTCCGATGCGATACTAGAGTAAGCGCAACCTGGAGGTTGCGTATGTCGCAGAGCACCGATCGAATCGAGAAGCAAGTCCTTCTGCGTGCGCCGCGTGCGCGTGTATGGGAAGCCATCACCGATGCGAACCAGTTCGGGGCGTGGTTCGGCGCGCAGTTCGATGCGCCGTTCGTCGCCGGCGCGCGAATCGCGGGCAGGATCAAGCCGACGCAAGTCGATGCGGACGTCGCGAAGGCACAGCAAGCTTACGACGGCACGCCATTCGAGATCGTCATCGATTGTATCGAGCCGCAGCGCCGCTTCGCATTCAGGTGGCATCCGTATCCGCCGGGCGCAGGCGCCGATTTGGCGCTCGAGCCGATGACGCTCGTCGCATTCGAGCTGGAAGAGGCGGAGGGCGGAACGCTGCTGACGATTTCTGAATCGGGCTTCGATCAAGTGCCGCTCGCGCGCCGTGCCGAGGCGTTCACGTCGAACGAACAAGGCTGGAACATCCAAGCGACGCTGATCGAGAAGTATCTTTCCCGATCGCAGTAGCGGAAATCCTTTGGCTCGACCGCGCTCAAAGCCCGAGTCTGCAAGGCTCATCAAAGCGGCGCCCATTTTTGCGGCGCTCGGCGATGAGACTCGGCTGCGCATCGTTGTGCGGTTGTGCGAATCGGGCCCGCAGTCGATCGTGCGTCTCACCGATGGTGCGCAGGTCACTCGTCAGGCCGTGACGAAACACTTGCGTGCGCTCTCGGATGCAGGCCTCGTCAGAAGCGAGCGAGTCGGCCGCGAGACGATTTGGGAGCTCGAAACCAAGCGGCTCGCCGAAGTGCGTCGCCATCTCGATCAAATCTCGCAGCGCTGGGATGGCGCCCTCGAGCGCCTCAAGGCACTCGTCGAAACGGGCTGAGCAACGAGAGGGGACGGGCGCAGGATTCCTGACCGGATCACTTAAGGCTCGGCGTGTCCCATTCGCTCGAGTGCGGCATGGGTCGCGAGCAACAGCAACCAGCATGCCGCCAAGAAGATCGGGATCGACTCCAACCCGAGCGCTTGCGCCGAGACTCCGCACAGTGCGGGAAAGACAGCAACGCCTACGGCTGCGGTTGAAACCTGCGCCCCCACCGCATTCGCGGTATGGCGCGGTCCGAGTCTGCCCGGTGTCGTCGCGATCATGCACGGGAAAATCGGGCCCGAGGCGAATCCGACGAGCCCGATGGCGGCGATATCTACGATCGGGTGGACGCCCAACGCGACGATCGCCATCCCGATCAGCGCAGCGACGATGCTCGCGGCAATCACGGCGGTGGGGCGCGTACGGGAGGGCAAGAGCGCGTAGCCGACGCGACTCGCGAACAAGCCGCACCAATAGAGCGAAACGGCCGTTCCCGCGGAAGTCGCCGCAAAATTGCGCGCTTCGTAGAGGAGCGAAAACACCCAAGCACCCGCCGCCGCTTCGCAGCCGGTGTAGAGCAGAAAGATCAGCAATGCGAGTCGAACGCGCCCAAGGCGGAGCGTCTCGGGCAGGCCTGCGGGACGATGATCGGGATGGTGAACGACGGGCGGCGGCCACTGTTTGCGAGTCGACATGAACGCAAGCGCCAATGCGATCTCGACCGCAACGACGACCCAGTAGCCATTGCGCCAATCGTAGCCGCGAGCGAGCGTTGCAGTCATGAGCGCCGGCCCGAGCGCGGCACCGATACCCCAGAACGCGTGCAGCACGTTGACGAGTCGCGCGCTGTAGTGAACCGCGGCATGCGTGTTGATCGCCGCATCGATTGCACCGCCGCCGAACCCGGTGAGTAGCCCGAGCGCCACGAGCACCGCCCAGGACGGCGCGACCGTGTAGCCGAAGAGTGCAAGTCCGGTGATCAAGCAGGAACCCGCGAGCAGTGTGCCGATGCCCATGCGGGCGAGGAGCATGCCGGTCGCGGAGCTCGCGGCCACGTAGCCCGCGGTCGTCGCGATATACAGCGGTCCCAACGCGCTGAGCGGGAGCGCGAAGTCCGCGCGCATCGCCGGCCACGCGATGCCGACCAGCGTGTCCGGCAAGCCGAGCGCGATGTATCCGACGAACGTGAGCGCAAGCAGCAGGTGAGAATGGCGCGGAGACTTCGGGGGCATCGGATCGAAGGCACACCGACGTGGCGAAAGGCCCGCTACATTGGACGAAAGCCGCGCCTCCGGCTAGCCCGAGATTCGTTGCAGCGTCGCGGTTAGTGTTTTGCGCCCACGGCGACGTGCGAGAGGAGATCCTGCGGCGGATTCTCGCGGGGACCCGCCTTCGGGAGGCGATACGTGTGCATGCGATACATCGTATCCGCCCACACCAGATGAGCGAGCGCGTCGGCCTCCAATGAACGATCGTGGGCACGAGGGATCAGCTCCCCATTGCGATACTCGTACGTCCGTGCCGCCTGGTGCGGCTGATGGATCGCGACGCTGTTTCCCACGCGAAAGGCATTCGTGTGCCCGTATTGCATCAGCGCGCGACCGGGCAGGTCATCCGGCAGCGTCAGGAGATCGCGCCCGATCATCGGGTGCTCGCACTCAATTCCCATGAGCCCGAGCAGTGTCGGCGCAAGATCGATTTGACTTGCGATGTGATCCTCGTGGCGGCGGGGCACGCCCGGCCCGAGCAGAAGCGCAGGTATGCGAAAGCGCTCGATCGGAACCAAGTCCGCGCCGAACACTCGCGCATCGTGGTCGGCGACGATCAAAAATAGAGTGTCACGGCCGTAGGGTGCCGACCGCGCGAGCTCGATGAGCTTGCCGATCGCGTAATCCGTGTACTTGACCGCGTTGTTGCGTGTCGCCGCCGGCTCTTCATGAAGCTGGATGCGGCCCTCCGGGAACTCGAATGGATCGTGATTCGAGGTGGACAACAGCAAGGCAAAGAAGGGCTCGTCCCCATGAGCGAGAAACGTCTCGTGCGCCTTCGTCACGAGGTCTTCGTCGGACACGCCCCAGGTGCCGAGAAAAGTCGGCCGTTTGAAATCCTTCTGTTCGATGATGCGTTCGAAGCCGTTCTGAAGGAAGAAGTGCCTCATGTTGTCGAAGTTGCTCACACCTCCATAGATGAATTCCGTGCGATAGCCCTGCGTGCGCAGCAGGCTCGCGAGCGTGAAGAAGTTGCGCTGCGACTCGGGCCGCTTGAGCACGCTTTGAGCGGGCGTCGGCGGGAACCCGGTCACGATCGCTTCGAGGCCGCGCACGGTGCGCGTTCCGGTTGCGTAGAGCTGCGTCAGCCAGAGGCCGTCGTCGGACAAGCGGTCGAGATTCGGGGTGAGCGGCAATCCGCCGAGCTTTCCGACGAACTCCGCGCCGAGACTCTCCGCGACGAAGATGACGAGATTCGGCTTGTCGCGAGCCGTACGATCCTCGGAGGAACCGGTCAAATCGCCTTGTGCGTGACGGCGTACGGGTGCTTCGTAGCGTTGCACGCGGCGTTGTGCTTCGGGCCAATCCATTCGCCCATACATTTCCGAGCCGATCTCGAAGAAGCTCCTGTAAATCGCATTCATGAGCGAGTAGGTGGAGCTCACGGCAAGCTCGTTCGCGAGATGATTTTGGCTGAACGATGCGGTGCTCAAATTCGCCGGGCGATGCCCGAACGTGGAGCGCGCGCCGATGAAGAAGACCGCAAGCATGAACGGGAAGCACAGTGCGCGCGCCCGCCAAGACCACTCTTGGGTGTTCGCCATGCGTCGAGCCGCCACGAGGCAGAACCCAGCGGTGAGCGCGACGACGAGCGCAAATACGCAAGCGAGCTCGACCGGATACGACTTGAACAGCGTGCCGAACACTTCGCGCGGATAGCGCAGGTATTCGAAATAGATTCGGTTGGGCCGCACGTCATATTCGTTGATGAAGCTCGGCGTCGAAAGCTCCATGTGCACGAGCAGAGCGGCAATTGCGGCGAACGAGAGCAGCGTGAGCTGGCGTCGCGTTCGTGTCCCGGGGAGCAGGAAATAAAGCAGCGTCGGGATCGCGAACAACTCGCATAGGACGATCGTGTCCATCCGCAATCCGATCAGAAACACGCGCCACCAATCCGGGACGTCGTGAAGCCGCGACCAATACAGCGCGACGAGCGCGCCGCGCGAGAGCGTCAGCCAGGCGAGGCCGATAGCGAACAGGCACGCTATGACCCCCAATGGCCCGCTGCGGGCCACGATTCGCTTCATGATTTTTGTCGCACCCCGAGATCGACGACGGCCCGCGTCCCGTTTTGTATGTGTTTCTGACGCGCGCCACTTAGGGCGCTCGTGCATCGAATCGTTGGACGACCGGTTCTCCCAAAACCAATCGCGGCGCCTTCCGGGCGATGTCTCACCGGGGCGCCGCCGTTTTATTGCTTTCTACGGCATGGCGCGCCCACAACTTGACGGTCCCGCCATGCGAAACCGGCCTCGGGCGCGAGGGCTCATGTCCACGTGCGAATCCCGATCACTCCATAGACCGCGAGATAAACGACGACCGAGGCGTGCACGATCGAGAACGCGGCGGCATACCAGTAGGGCAGATTCTTCGGAGACCGATTCTTTGTCTTGAAGAGCTCGACGATGCCGAGGAGGACGAATAGGGGGTAGCTCAACGACAGCGCGAGAATTCCGAGGGACAGCGCGGAGACCGTGCCGGCGTACTTCAAGAAGACGCCTGCTGCCGACAGCACGACGAGGAACACGATGAGCGCGACTGTGCTGAGGAGCGGCCACAGCCTCATCCATGTTCGATGATCGCTGCTCGTCTTGCTTGCGAATCGTCGATAGCACCAGATGATGAGCGCGACGAATCCGATCAAGGTCATCGCGAGCATCGCACCCACGACCGCAAGCGGCGCGAATGCACGCACGGTCGAAATGCGCTGCCACAAGTCGGTGTTGACTTGCAGCGCGGGGCCCGCGAGCGGGTCCTCGACGACGGCGATGGCGGGCAGTCCGTGCCAACCGTCGACCAGCGTGCCGTTGCCGCCTGGATAATCGTTGCTCACCCAGGCGCCGAACAGCGGCTTGCGATGCAGAAACTTCTCGTCGCTCCAGATCTTCGTTATCGCGCCGATGTCGGTGATGAAGCGCAATAGTTCCTGCCGCGGATTGATGGGCTTGTAGTAGCCCGCGAGGTTCTTGAACTGCTCCGGCAGTTCGCGCGACTGCGCAGGGTCCTGCGGCGAGACATCTTTGAGGAGAAAGCCTCGGATGAGATCCGAAAGCTGACTGAGCGCCGCGCCGTTGCCGCTGTTGATCATCACGACATAGCCTTGCCCCAATTCCTTGGCGTATGCGAGCTCCGAGAGGCCGCCGATGACGCCGCCGTTGTGACCGTGGAAAGCGACGCCGGAGGCCTTATAGCCCGTCGTGTAATTGCCGAGTCCGTAACCCCCGATGACACCGGCCGCCGCGCCTAATGTCGTAGTGGGGATCTCCATGCGATCGATCGCGTGCTCCGACAGGATTCGCGTCGTCGGCGTGGCGCCTCGAAGCAGCAAGAAGTGAACGAGCTTCGCCATGTCGCTCGCGGACGAGTTGATCGAGCCGGAGGGCCGGTAAATGATCTGCCAGTATTCCTGCGGCGAGCGCTGCAGGTAGAGCGTCGCGCCGCGCTCGTCATAGCGATTCGTCTTGAAGTAGCTCGTCGAATCCATGCCGAGCGGAGCGAAGAACGTGCTCGCGACATAGTCCTCGAAGCGCTCGCCAGTCACTTTCTCGACGACATAGGCTGCAACCGTCGGACCGGAATTGCAGTAGGCGTGGCGCGTGCCCGGCATCCATCGCGATACGCGCGAGTGCGGGTGATACGCGAGCGCCTCCTTGAGCGGCATCGTATCGGGTGCGGCGAAGGCGTACTCGGTGAGGTGAATATCGTCCCAGCCCGTGGTGTGCTCGAGCAGATGAACGAGGCGTACCGGGTGCGTGTCTTCCCAGGGATTCTCGAGTTCGATCTCGGGTGCAAGATCGCGCAGCTTGTCGTCGAGCGAGAGCTTGCCTTCTTCCTGCAGCTTCAGCACCGCGAGCGCGACGAACATCTTCGAGATGGAGCCGATGCGAAAGAGCGTGTCTTGATCCGCCGCTTCCCCGGTTGCGAGGTTCGCTTTGCCCCAGCCGGCCACCCAGTACGGCCCCTCTTCGTTCACGAGCGCAATACCTATCGCGGGCGTCTGGGTCTTCTCTAGGATGCCGTCGATCCGCGCGCGAAGCTCGGTCAGATCCCGGGGCGGCTGCTCATCCTCCGCGGCGAATGCCGCCGGCGCGGAGGAGGCCACGGCCAGTAACAACATCAGCACGATCCGCATGATTGTTCTTCTCATCTGAGCGTCGCGCATGCATTCCTGAGGGGTCGTGCACCCTCTTGTTTGTGGCAGGGTAAAGCAGGGGGGCCTCGCTCGTAAAGAAGGCAGATCGTCGTGTGTCGGCGCTATCGATATCGATAGAACTTGACGCGCTGAATCGCGAACCGATCGGGCGCAAGCCGGATGTGGCGTCCTTGATGCGTTTGATCGCCGTTGAGCAGGCGACCGCGGCGCCACTCGCCGTTTTCGAAGCGGCCTTCCCAAGCGCTCTCGATTCCGGCGCGATGCGGTCCCGCGCCGATCGGCGCGAACGTCACCGTGATTCCCGATCCGGCGAAGAGGTACTCCTCGGGGCCGAGTTGCACGATCATTCCGCCGTGCGACCGTGTGTCTTGATCGGCTCTCGGCGTCCAAGGATCGACGTACGACACCTCGAATCGGTAGTCGCCCAAGGTGACGCGCTCCGGCGAATCCGTCACGGTTCCATCGAACGCGACACGCGGCTGCAGCCCGACGATGCGGCCGCGTCCTTGATTGTCGAGAATGATCGGCGCGAGCTGCTGCAGCACGTCGTAGGCATTCTTGAGGCGCTCGGCTCCGGGCGGCTCGATATTTTCGATGGAGAACGGGCTGTAGCCGATTGCGTCGTGGCGAGCGATCGCAAAGAACGCGTCGGCGCCGCTCTCGAGGCGGCCCGCGCGGTTTGCCTCGGGAATGAAGAGCGGGTTGTCGCCGCGCGCGAATTTACCGATGAGCTCGCCGAAGTTCGGGAAGTAGACATCGGGTGCGAGAAAATCGAGCGACGGCGCGCCTGCCTTCCAGACATCCAGCAGATGAGGCAGCGGGCCGCCGCTCGGATATTCGCCGGGCAGCGCGCCGGGTCGGTTGAGCGCGGCGTTCACGAACATCGGCAACGGATACGCGCGCTTACCCTCCTGCGCGACGCTCTCGACGTACCGGGCGTAATGCCATGCCGTGAAGACTTCTTCCGCGGCCGGACCCGGGCCGAAGACCTCTCGCCAGCTCCCCTGCGTTTTTGCGCCGTTCGATTCCCACAGCTCGCGCAGTTGCGGCAGGAGATTCGTACGATGCTGAGTGAGATAAGCGAGCAGCGCGGGGGCGACCGGGCCTGCAAAGCGAGCATCTGCTTCGGGTCCATATTCGCGCGCGGTCGGCAGCATGCCGACCTCGTTTTCCACTTGCACCATGATGACCGTGTTGCGTGCGCCATCGAATTTCTCGAGGTGCGCCATCAGCGCGCCGAACGCTTTCGCGTCGGCGGTCCAATTGTGCTCCGAGAATGCGGAGAGAATCTCTTGTCCCTCGCCGTTCGCGATCTGTGCGCGCGGGAAGCGCTCTTGGTCGCGCTTCACCCATGCCGGCACGTACGTCGACATGCTGTTCTTCCAACTGCCGAACCACAGGATCACGAGCCGCAGGTCTGCTTGGCGCGCATCGCGGATGAGGCCGTCCACGATCGAGAAATCGAAGCGGCCTTCGACGGGCTCGATCAGCTCCCACGAAACCGGCGCGAGCACCGTGTTGAGATTGAGCTCCTTGAGCTTCGGCCAGTACGGCTTCATGTACTCGAGGCTCGATGCGCTCGAATTGCCGAGCTCTCCGCCGAGAATCAGGAACGGCTTGTCATCGACGATCAACTGAGAAGTCGTCCCTTGCGCGCGAAGATGCGGAAGCTCGGCCGCCGCAGCGAAGGAAGCGAACGTTGCAAGCAAGCCGGCGAGTGCGAACGTGAACGAACGACGACCTCTCATCGCGACTCCGATCAGACAAACACGGGCGCGATGTTAGCGCACAATCGAGCGAACGCTGGGCAGAAGGCGCTGCCTCGGCGGGTTTACGGTGACAGTTGACAGTTGACGGCCAGAAAGCTCGCTCCACGGCGACGGGAAGCACGTGGCGGACACGAGAGTTCGACGACAACGAAATCTCTCGCGGAGAACGCGGAGATCGCGGAGGCCGGACAAAAGAGGCGACATGAAACTGCCTTCGATTTGTGGCGTCGACGCACCGGGCGCTGCGTGATTATTTTTTGGCTCTTCCTCCGCGTGCTCCGCGTTCTCCGCGAGACAATCTTCCTACTCTTACCTTGGCGTGCTTTGCGAGAGTTAGTTTTCATCGACCGCTATTGCGGCACGACGTCGAACGCGGCGGTGAGACGGTGGCCGCCTTCGCTGAAAGGGATCGTTCCGTGCCACATATAAGAAGGGAAGAGCACGAGCATGCCTGGTTCCGGACGCACGAAGTGATTCGCTAGACAACCCGGCGTCGCGCTGCCGGGCTCGCCGAACTTGAGCCAACCCGCGCGATTTCGATCGTCGACGATTCCGCTCGGCAGCTCGACGTAGTACGCCGAGCTCAGCCAGCCCTTCGGATGCACGTGATTCAGATGAAATCCTTGGGGTGCGAGGCGCACAGACCAGGATCCCGCGATCCGGTAGCGCTCCGTACGTCTGCGATCGGTCGGATGATCGGTGCCGCTGTGCAAACGCGCGATGTAGTCGCGAATCGGTGCGTCGATCATGTCGAAAAAGGCCCCGATCGCCGGATCGTCGAGCGGCAGATTGCGATCGGTCTGCGTTCCTCCCCGCAGACTTTGATCCAGCGGGCGCTCGCTGCTCTTGTGAAGCGGCAGCACCGCGCGCGCGAACGCCGCATTGAATTCGGCGAGGCTCTCGAAGCCGGCCGGCGCTCGAGGCCGATAGACACGGACCAGTCGAGCGTAGTCGTGCAGCTCGTCGTATCTTGAATCTCCGAGTAGGCGCAGCGCCGTCGCGCGATGCGCGATCAATTGCTGATCGTCCGCTGCTTGTGCCAGCAGCTCGTCCGCGAGCCCGAGCGCCTCCTTCGCTTCCGAGACGCGAAGCAAAGTCGAAAGCAGGTTCCGCTTCGCGACTTGAGACGTCGGCGAGCACGCCGTGGCCGTCCTCAAGTAGGGCAGTGCCTCGCCTGGCCGTTCGAGGTCATCGAGCACGACGCCGAAGGAGGTCAAGAAGCCGACCGATCGCGGTGCCGCGCGCAGTCCGCCTTCGAGCAGCTTCAGTGCCTTGTCCAAAAATCCTGCATTCCGCAGCGCATTGGCCGCGACCAAACGCAGTTGCAGCTCCGCGGGAAAACGCGCGATCGCTCGCTCCAGCAGGTCGGTCGATTGTTCGCCGCACCCGCGCAGCCAGCGCAGCCGAGCCAGCAGCGAGTGCAGCGTCGTGTCCGTCGGCCATCGCTCGAGAGCCGATTCGAGCTTGGCTTCTGCCTCCGCGCCCCGGTCCTCGGCGGCAAGTGCGCGCGCGAGATGCGCCATGAGCTGAGGCGATTCCTCTCCTTCGCGCGCGAGCGCTTCCAATTCGGTCACTACCTCGGCGGAAAGACCGAGCCGATCGATGATCCCAATGCGCTCGAGACGCAGCTCCCGCGAATGCGGCGCGAGTCGCAGCGCGGCTTCGATTGCCCGGCGAGCCGCATCCCATCGCTCGGCGAGCGCGTGCGCTCGACCGATGAGCCGCCAGCCTTCGATCGCGGCCGCGGCATCGCTGATCGTCGCGGCTTCGACCTCCGCAGCGCGGGCGTCTCCTCGACGCAGCGAAGCCATGAGTGCCTGCAGGTGAGCTGAGTGTTTCAAGTTCGCGACACGAAAGGCTCAAAAACGATCAAACGTCGTCTCGGCGAGTCACTGGCACCCGCGGGCGGCGAGGTTCGCCCGCTTTTTCCTATGAACAGCTATTGCAACAGTGCGAATTGTGGATAGAATCTTTAGGAAAATAAATAAATTTATTCGCGCGTTTGCATGCTCAACGATCGTCCTGCAGGGGGGACACATAATGTTGAAAACGGCACGACGCGGAGCGCTCCGTAGCGCAATCCGCAGGTTGGGGGTTAAAGAAGGCGGGGTTTCAGCGTTGGCGATCGGGGCGAGCATGCTCGCGCCGTACGCGCTGGCACAGGACTCCGACAGCACCGAGACGCCACCCTCCGCAGGGCAAGTCGAGGAAATCGTCGTCACCGGGATGCGCGAGGCACTGAAGACCGCGCAAGAGATCAAGAAGGAAGCGGATACGGTCGTCGACTCGATCACGGCATCGGACATCGGCGCCTTTCCGGACAAGAGCGTCGCCGAGGCATTGCAGCGCGTCACCGGCGTTTTCGTTACGCGCTTTGCCGCGGCGAGCGATACGACGCATTTCTCCGCGGAGCCTTCAGGCGTCGTCATCCGCGGCCTGCCGCAGGTGCGCAGCGAGTTCAACGGGCGCGACAGCTTTAACGCGAACAGCTCCCGCGGCCTCGGCTTCGGCGACGTGTCGCCGGAATTGATGGCCGGCGTCGATACCTATAAGAACCTCACTGCGGACATGATCGAAGGCGGCATTGCCGGCACGGTGAATCTGCGCACCGCACTCCCGTTCGACTCCGACGGCTTCGTAGCGGCGTTCTCGGCGGAAGCGGACTACGGCAATCTCGTCGAAGACTTCAATCCCGAAGGCTCGGCCTTGATCAGCAATCGCTGGAATACCGGGATCGGCGAGATCGGCGTCATGGTGAACGGCGCCTATTCCGAGGTGACGACGGCCTCGCAAGGCACGCAGGTCGGCCGCTACTACAGACACGAAGATGTCGCCGCGTACGGCGGTGGCACGAAATGGGTCCCCGGCGGCATCGACATTCGCGAAACGCTCTACGATCGCACTCGCATCGGCACTGCGCTCGCCGCGCAGTGGCGCAGTCCGGACGAGTCGCTGCTCGCCACGTTGCAGTACAACCGCTCGGAATATCAAAACGACTTCGAGGAGCACTCGCTCACCGGCGTGATCGGCGGCTCGCAGGCTGCGCAGGATCTCGTATTGACCTCGCCGGTCGCAGTCCCGGCCGAGGGAACGCCCGCGTATGAATTCGACAGCCGCGGTGTCTTTACGCGAGGCGTATTGAACGACGCCGAAGGCAATTGGGCTGGCCCCATCAACGTCCCTGCGCTCAATCATCCGAATGGATATCAGCACTTCAATACGGACACGACTCCGCCCGACGGTGCGCCGGCTGACGATCCCCTTGCCACGGACGTGTTTCCGTTCTTGAACTGGTACTGCTACGCGTGGGCCACGACGCCGGACAGCACGCCGTGCCCCTCGACCCGGGGCATCTCGCTGAGCGCGGACACACGCGATGCGCGCACGAAGAATGTCACGGAGGACTTGTCGCTCAACCTGCGCTGGGAGGCGACGGATCGGCTCGCGTTCAACTTCGACTTGCAGCACATCGATGCGACCGTCGACAACTTCGACAACAGCGCGAACGCAAGAACGGCGTCCGACGTGCTCCTCGATCTGACCGGCGGCCGTCCAAGGTTCGAGTTCAATCGACCGACCGGGTACGGCTTCACGGAGGGCGGTTTCGCGGATCCGCGCAACTACCATCACGAATGGGTGATGGAGCATGCCGAGCAGAGCGAGGGCGAAGAATGGGCCGGCCGCATCGACGCCGAGATCGATCTTTCGGACGGCTGGATGGATTCGCTGCGTCTAGGCGTACGGCGCGCGGAACGCGACCAGCAGATCAACTGGTCGACGTACAACTGGGGTGCGGTGCAGCCGCTCTGGGGCGTTCAGAACGACGAAGCGTTCTTCCTTTCCCAAGGCGCTTGGAGCGACACGTTCGAAACGCACGACCTCGGTTCGGATATCGTCGATGGCGGCGTCTTTGGCGGCGGCGTGTTCGTCCATCCGCGGATGGACCTCATCAATAACTATCAGAACACGATCGCAACCTTCGCCGGGCACAGCAATAGCTGGGTCCCGCTCGGACAGCGCACGAACTGTCCGGTCGTCGAAGGTACGCTGTTCTGTCCTGTCGAGATGCAGGACGTGAGCGAGGACATCGATGCGGCCTACGTCATGCTCAGGTTCGGCGGCGACGATACCAGGCTCGGACCGGTCAGCGTGCGCGGCAACATCGGCGTTCGCTACGTGGTGACCACGGTGGAAGCAAGCGGCGGCGTCGCCTTCCCGCTATTCACGTCGCCGGGTGCGCCGACACCGGGACAACCCATCGATCCGCTTGCGCTGACCCCGGCAGACGACATTGCCTTCATGAACGGCGGCACCGCAACTCAGTCGGATGGCGATGAGCACGAGAATTGGCTGCCGAGCTTGAACATTCGTTTCGGGCTCACGGACGACATATTCATCCGCTTCGCCGCCTCGCGCGCGCTCGCTCGCCCCGACATGGGTCTGTACAAGAACTACATCGGCATCTCGCGCGTCGGGCCCGATTGCGAATCGGGCACGGTGACGTATCTCGAACCCGGCAACTGCAACAGCCCTGCGATCTCCTATACGCCGCGTTACGAGGGGACTGCGGGCAATCCGCGCCTCGAGCCCACGACAGCGGATCAGCTCGATCTAACCTGGGAATGGTATTTCTCGGATACGGGCTCCGTGACGGCGGCGGTGTTCTACAAGAAGTTCAAGAACTATCTGACGTACGGCAACTACGTTCGCGAGTTCACGAACAACGGGGTGACCCGCAGTGTGAGCATCAACGGACCGATCACGGGTGCGGGCGCCGAGCTGCAAGGCTTCGAAGTGGCGTATCAGAGCTTCCTCGACATGCTGCCGTCGCCTTGGGATGGGTTCGGCTATCAGCTCAACTTCACATATGTCGACAACAAGGGCGTCACGAACAGCAATCTGACGAGCGTTTCGGGCTCGGGCGGCGTGGAGCAGGATCCCCTGATTACGTTCACGAACCTGCCGCTCGAGGGCTATTCGAAGACGGCGTACAACATCGTCGCGATGTACGACAAGGGCAAGTTCTCGGCTCGGTTGGCGTACAACTGGCGCGAGAAGTATCTCGTCAGCCAGGCGGACTGCTGCATCAAGCTGCCGATTTGGCAGGACGACTATGGGCAGCTCGACGGATCGGTCCATTTCCGGCCGACGGAGAGCCTGGACCTGTATGTCGAGGGGCAGAACCTGACGAACTCGGAAACCGTGCTGTTCCAGCAGGTGACGAACGACGGGATGCTGCTGCCGCGCTCCTGGTTCATCAACGATCGTCGCTTCCAGATTGGTCTACGCTATAGAATCCGCTGACCATTAGCGCTTAGGATGGGCGTGCCGCACTAACGCGGCGCGCCCAACCTCTTGATGACGAGACGAAGTCTGTGCGTCCTCCGCTAAGAATCGTAATCGTGGGCGGTGGGACGGCGGGCTGGATGGCCGCAGCCGCCTTCGCCGCCGCGCTCAAGCCCGAGCTTCGGCACGTTCGCCTCATCGAATCTCAGGAAATCGGCACGGTCGGCGTCGGCGAAGCGACGCTGCCCCACATTCGCTATTTCAATCGCCGCATCGGCCTCGACGAGCGCGACCTGATGTCGAAGACACAGGCGACGTTCAAGCTCGGCATCGAGTTCGTCGACTGGGCTCGCATCGGCGACAGGTACATCCACCCGTTCGGCGATTACGGCTCTCGCATCGGCGGCGTGCCGTTCCATCAACATTGGGTGCGGCAAGCGCTGCAAGGCAACGCTGCACCGATCGAAGCGTATTCGCTGCCGATCGTCGCGGCCTATGCGAACAAGTTCATGCTGCCGGCCGACGATCCCGCCTCGCTCCTGTCGACGTACGGGTATGCATTTCAGTTCGATGCCAGCCTGTACGCGAAGTACTTGCGCGGATTCTCCGAGCGTCTCGGCGTCGAGCGCATCGAAGGCAAGGTCGTCGGCGTGCGTCAGCGCGGTGAGGATGGCTGGGTCGAATCGCTCACGATGGAGAGCGGTGCGACGATCGAAGGCGATCTATTCATCGACTGCTCCGGATTTCGCGGTCTGCTCATCGAGCAAACGCTCAAGACCGGTTACGACGAGTGGACGCGCTGGCTGCCCTGCGATCGCGCGGTCGCCGTTCCCTCCGAGAACGTCGGACCGCTGACGCCGTACACGCGCGCGACCGCGCGCGAGGCGGGATGGCAGTGGCGCATTCCCTTGCAGCACCGTATGGGCAACGGGTACGTCTACAGCAGCAACTTCATCAGCGACGATGAAGTCGCCGAGCGGCTGCTCTCAAGGCTCGAAGGCAAGCCGATCGCTCCGCCCCGTTTCCTGCGATTCGTCACCGGGCGCAGGCGCAAGAGCTGGAACAAGAACGTCGTCGCTGTCGGGCTCTCGAGCGGATTCCTCGAGCCGCTCGAATCGACGAGCATCTACCTCATCCAGATCGGGATTACGCAGCTCATCGACTATCTCACCGAGGATACGTTCGATCCGCGCGTCGTCGATGCCTACAACCGTTGGATGGAGATGGAATACGATCGCGTGCGCGACTTTCTGATCCTGCACTACCACGCGATCGAGCGAGACGACGCGCCGATCTGGAACTACTGCCGGAACATGTCTATACCCGATACGCTCGCACATCGGCTGGAGTTGTTCCGCCACCGCGGGCGCCTGATCACCTACAAAGATGGGCTGTTCCTCGAGCCGAGCTGGGTTGCCGTCTATTTGGGGCAGCGCGTGATGCCGCACGGGTACGATCCGCTCGTCGATACCCTCGATCCGACGGAAGTCGACCGTCATCTCGAGTCCATGCGCCGCCAGATTGCCGATACCGTCGTGCGTATGCCGGCCCACGATCTCTTTCTGAGCAAGTATGGTCCTGCGGCGCCTGCCGAGGTTAGGAGTACGGGCACATGAGCGCCGTGCGTCGCGTCATTATCGTCGGCGGCGATGCGAGCGCATGGTTGGCCGCGGCCTCGCTCAAGCGCGCATTCCGCCGCAGCCAGCTCGGTGTGTGTGTGCTCGACCTCGAGCGAGCCGACGCGCCTGTCGCACGCTCGACGCTGCCCTCCTTGCGCGGCACGCACTCGCTGCTCGGCATCAAGGAACCCGATTTCATTCGGCGCACGGGTGCGACCTTCAAGCTCGCGACCGAGCATCATGGATGGCACGGTCCGTCGAGCCGCTACCTGCATGCGTTCGGCGAGATCGGGTCCGAGATGCAGGGTATCCCTTTCTATAAGTATCTGCTCCTGCAGGCGACGCTCGGCCGCCGAGAAGACCACGAAGCCTATTCGCTCGCGGCCATCGCCGCCCGCGCAGGCCGGTTTGCGCGGCCGATGTCGCAGTCGGCGCTGACTTCGAGCTTCACGTATGCATTTCACGTGGACGAATCGACGTACGCCGCTTACCTGCGCGAGCATGCGGAGAAGCTGGGCGTGGAGCGGGTCGCGGGCAGGCTGGACGATGTGTCGTTCGCGGAGAGCGGAGACGTCGCCGCGCTCGTACTTCAGAACGGCGAGCGGCTGGAGGCGGATCTCTTCATCGATTGCTCTGGCCGCGATGCTTCGTTGATGAGCCGTGTTTCCAAGGAGGCGCGCGAAGATTGGAGCGGCTGGTTGATCAACGATCGCGTCCTTTCCGCGCGCGCGCCCGCGCTCGAGCAACCTCGGGCGCTGACCGAAACGACCGCGCAAGAGATCGGCTGGCTGTGGCGCATGCCGCTCGCGCAGAGTGCGGCGGCGGGTTTCGTCTACAGCAGCGAGTTTTTGAGCGACGAGGCGGCCGCCGAGCAGTTGAGAGCCGCGGTCGCGGGCTGCTCGGAAGACATGGTGTGCACGCGTCTCGCGCAGGGACGCCGCAAGCTGCTATGGGATCGCAACTGTCTCGCGCTCGGCGATGCTGCCGTCGATATCGAGCCCTTGGCGGGCGCGAACCTTCATATCGCGCAGCTTGGAATCGCAACGCTCATCGAGCTCTTTCCGCTCGAACGGACGGCGCGGCTGGAAGCCATGGAATACAACCGCATCGTCGGCGAATACGTCGACTCGGTGCGCGATTTCACGATCGCGCACTACACGCTCAGCACGAGGGCGGGCGAGTATTGGACTGCCGCGCGCGCCGCCGCGCTGCCTGCCCGACTTCAACACAAGTTGGATCTCTATCGCGCGAGCGCACGCATCAATCAGCTCGACGATGAAGTCTTCGATGAGCTCGACTGGGCGTGGGTGTTGCTCGGCAACGATTGCTTGCCGGATCGAATCGGCGTGCACACGCGATCGACGCTCGACCTCGCGCCGCGCGAGGATTTCGCGGTGCTGCGAGACTCGATCGCTCGACTCGCCACGACGATGCCGCGCCACCTCGACTTCGTGCGGCAGCATGGGTGAGCGATGTCGGTGTTCCAACTCCCGCCCGCTCCGAAGGGATGGAGCCGGCGCCCTTCCCTAACCCTCCCCCGCTCCGCGAGGGAGGGAACTGTTTCAAGAGCAAGCTCCTTGCTCGCGAGCACGCGAAGCCACAGCGTTCCCTCCCCTGCACAGCGGGGGAGGGTTTGGGAGGGGGCAGCCTCCTAGGTAGGACAACCTCAGAGCATCTTCGCCAAGCATTGATCCATGCGCGACAAAGTTAGCAAGATCGTCATCGTCGGCGGCGGCACCGCAGGTTGGATGGCGGCGGCCGCATGCTCGAAGGTCCTGCAAGGCGGCGAGTACTCGATCGCGCTCGTCGAATCCGACGAGATCGGCACCGTCGGCGTAGGCGAGGCGACGATCCCGCCGATCGTTACGTTCAACCGCACGCTCGGAATCGACGAGACCGAGTTCATCAAGGCGACGCAAGCGAGCTTTAAGCTCGGCATCGAGTTCGTGGACTGGACGAAGCTCGGCCACACGTACTTCCACCCGTTCGGCAGCTTCGGCGTCGAGATGCACGGCATCCATTTCTATCATTTCTGGCTGCGCCATCGCGCGAGCGGCGGGACCTTGAGTCACGATTGCTTCAACTCGAGCACGATGGCGGCGAAGGCGGAGCGCTTCGCTCGACCGACGCCAGCTGAGCGCTCGCCGCTGCCGCCGCTCGTCTATGCCTATCATTTCGACGCCGGACTCTATGCACGCTTCTTGCGCAAGTACGCCGAGGCGCGCGGGACGACGCGCCACGAAGGGCGCATCGTCCATGTACAGTTGTCGGGCGAGGATGGCTTCATCGAGGCCGTCGTGCTATCCGACGGGCGAAAGATCGAAGGCGACTTCTTCATAGACTGTTCCGGATTCCGCGGACTTCTGATCGAGCAAACGCTGCGCGCCGGCTACGAAGACTGGAGTCGCTGGCTGCCCTGCGACCGCGCGGTCGCGGTGCCGTGCGCGCGGCTCGCGACGACGACGCCGTACACGCGTTCCACCGCGCGCGAAGCAGGTTGGCAATGGCGAATTCCGCTGCAGCACCGGATCGGCAACGGCTACGTTTACTGCAGCGAGTTCATGAAGGACGAGGAGGCGGCTCGCCTTCTCTTGGGTCGATTGGATGCGGCGCCGCGCGCCGAGCCGCGCCCGCTTCGATTTATTGCAGGGCGGCGCAAGGAAGCCTGGAAGAAGAACTGCGTCGCGCTCGGCCTTGCGAGCGGTTTTCTCGAGCCGCTCGAATCGACGAGCATTCACCTCGTTCAGACCGCACTCGCGAGATTGCTGCTGCTGTTTCCGAGCCGCGGGTTCGATCCGAAGGCGATTGCGAAATACAACGAGCTCGTGCGCATCGAGACCGAAGAGGTTCGCGACTTCCTGCTTCTTCACTACAAGGCGACCGAGCGTACCGACACGCCTTTTTGGCGACACTGCAAGTCGATCCCCCTCACGGACGCGTTGAAGGAGCGCTGGGACATCTATGAGGCGAACGCACACCTCGTCATCGATCTGCGAGAGCTGTTCAAGGAGTCGAGCTGGTTCGCCGTGTTCACGGGGCAGGGGGTGTTGCCGAAGGCATACCATCCGTTCGCCGAGATTCCAAGCGCTCAAGAGCTGCAGCGCCGTTTCGATTTGATTCGCGGCGACGTCGCAAAGCGGGTCGAGTCATTGCCCTCGCATGACGCGTACATTCGCGGGCACTGCGCTGCGACGCCGCTCGCCGAGAGCCTGTCGGCATGACGATGCCGACGCGCACGGCGAGCGTCGAAGGCAGTGAGATCGCGGTCTTTGACGATCTCGTGCCGCCCGAGGAAGCGGCGCGCTATTTTGCTGCGATCTCGCAAGCGGCCTTCACGCGCACGGAAACGGCACGGCGTGAAACGGCGGAGTATCGGCATTGGGTGTGTGAGATGCCGCTCGAGAATCTGCCGCGGACGAGTTTGTGGCACGCGACGCAGAAGGCGATTGCCGTCATGCGACCGAATGAAGCGTACCGTCCGTATCGGTGCTATACGAACTTCGCATCGTACGGGGACGTTCTCATGACCCACGTCGATGCGCTCCCCGGCGCGCGCGAGCTCACCGCGCTGTGGTTTCTCTGCGACCGCTGGGATATCGAGTGGGGTGGAGAGACCGTATTCTTCGATTCCCAAGAAGCGCAAGTCATCGTGAGCCCTAAGCCCGGTCGCTTGGTCATCTTCGACGGTGCGATTCGCCATGTCGGGCGCCCACCGAATCGTAATTGCCTCGTCGCGAGGTATACGTTTGCCGTCAAGCTGAGACTTGGGAACGCAACTGGCCTTCCGTCGGAAGGCGCGACTGCGTTAGTTGACTGTTGACGGTTGACAGTTGACGGCCAGAGAAAGACGTCTCAGGTTCGCGGTTCACGGCCACAGAAGAATGTCGGATTCAGAGATTCTGATTCGTCCTTGAGTCATTCAATAACAACGAGGCTCGCCCATGGCAGCACAGACGATCTGGATCGGCACTCGTAAAGGGGCGTTCGCGTTGCGCTCGGATGAGCGTCGCAAAGAGTGGAAGCTCTCGGGACCCCAGTTTCTCGGTCATGTGATCCACCATATCGTCCCGGATCCGCGCAATCCGAAGTCCGTGTTGATCGCGGCGAAGACGGGGCACCTGGGGCCGACGGTGTTCCGGTCGAGCGATCGGGGGAAGACTTGGAAGGAAGCGGCGCAACCGCCGGCGTTCAGAAGGGCGGAGGAGGGCGAAGCCGCTCGTGCGGTGGAGCGCGTGTTCTGGCTGACACCGGGGCACGCCTCGCAACCCGGTGTGTGGTATGCGGGCACATCACCGATCGGCCTGTTTCGCTCCGAAGACGCGGGCGAACATTGGGAGCCTGTTGCGGGCTTCAACGATCATCCGATGTATCGCGAGTGGATTGGCGATGGCGGCACGCCTGATGGCCCGCTCATGCACTCGATTCTCGTGGATCCGCGCGATGCGGCCCATATATATGTGGGTCTTTCGGGCGGTGGGGTATTCGAATCCGTCGATGGCGGTCGCGATTGGACACCGCTCAATGAAGGCTGCGCAGCAGACTTCATGCCCGATCCGAACGTACCGTATGGTCACGATCCGCATTGCGTCGTCTTGCATCCGCTCAAGCCGGATCGCCTTTATCAGCAGAACCACTGCGGCATTTATCGGCTCGATCGTCCGGAACGGCGCTGGATTCGTATCGGCAACGCGATGCCGAAGAAGGTCGGCGACATTGGCTTTCCGATCGTGCTGCATCACGCGAACCCGGACGTCGCGTGGGTGCATCCGATGGATGGTCAAACGGTGTGGCCGCGCACGAGCATCAACGGCAAGCCGGCCGTCTACATGACTCGCGATGCGGGCAAGACCTGGCAGCGTCAAGCCAAAGGCTTGCCGCCCGCGCAAGCGTGGATGACCGTGCTGCGGCAAGCGATGTGCGCGGACAAGCAAGCGCGCGTCGGCGTGTATTTCGGTACGACGGGTGGAGAAGTGTGGGCGAGCGCGAACGAAGGAGCGTCATGGCGCTGCATCGCGCGACATCTGCCGGAGATCTATTCGGTGAGCTGCTAGGCAGGCTACAGGTGACAGGCTGCAGACTACAGCCAGAAGGCGCGAGGCCTGAAGTCTGAACCTGTAGCCTGAAGTCTGAACCTGTAGCCCGTAGCCCGTAGCCCGTAGCCCGTAGCCTGTAGCCCGTAGCCTGTAGCCTGTAGCCTGTAGCCTGAATCCCATGCCTACGGTCAACATTCCTAGTCCGCTTCGCTCTTATACGCACGGGGCGCCGAGCGTGTCGGCGCGCGGCGGCAGCGTCGAAGAGGTGCTCGCCGATCTCGAGCAGCGCTTTCCTGGCATGCGCTTTCGCATGATCGACGAGCAAGGCCGGATTCGACAGCACATCCGCATCTTCGTGAACACGACGGGCGTCAACGAGCTCGGGACGAAGGTCGGGCTGGGCGATGTCGTTCACTTGATCTGCGCGTTGAGCGGCGGTTGAGCATGCCCCCGCTCGAATAGGCGGCTCATGCGCTCGGCGGATCGAGTGGGGCAGTGGCGCAGATTCTTTGCACGAACGCGGGCTTCGGCTCATCCACGCGACCTTGTCCGAACGCGACGACGGTGAGCCGGCTCCGTACTCGCTCGAGCAGCTCATCGTGGCGCAGCAGGAAGGCGGGATTGGACGGCTTGCCGAGCGTCTCGTTACCGACCATGAACGTCTCGTAAATCAGCACGCCGCCCGGTTTCAGCACCACAAGCAGCGCATCGAAGCGCGGTCGATGCAGATAGTTCGTCACGACGACGCCGTCGAAGCTCGCGGACGCATATGGCCAAGGATCGTTCTCGAGATCGGCGAGGCGCGTCGTGATGCGATTCACGCCTGCCAACGCGTCGATGGCCGCGGCGTCGCGGTCGACCGCTTCCACCCGATATCCCATGCTCGCGAGCATGCGCGCATGACGTCCCGAGCCGCAGGCCAGATCGAGAACGGTGCCGCCCGAGGGGATCAGCGGTGCAAAGCGGCGCACCCAAAGCGAAGGTTCAGTGTCGTGCATAGGGGTCGATCAATCTTATCTGCTCCCGATCGCAGGAGAGCATTCGCGCCCGAAACCCACGCATTCGCGAACAGCGGGGAGGCTTTCGTCGCATTGTCAGAACGCCCGTATGCCGCGTTGCTATGGTTCTCGCCGTGGGTCGGCTAGCGGGGAGTTCCGGATGAAAACGATTATCAAGGTCTTGGGCGTGCTGCTGTGTTTGTGCTTCGCACCCGCTCACGCGGCGGAACCGATGCAGACGAAATTGGCCGGCGTTTGGCAGGGCGCGCTCGATGTGGGCGGCATGAAACTGCGGATCGTGTTCGACATCAAGCTGGAAGACGAAGACCGCCTCGTCGGCACGCTCGACAGTCCCGATCAGCAAGCGTTCGGCATACCGATCGATACGATCAAGCTCGAAGACAATGCCGTCACGATCGAGCTGAAGCGAATCCAAGGAACCTTCTCGGGCACGCTCGCTGCGGATGCCGAGCAGATCGACGGCACGTGGTCGCAGATGGGGCGGACGTTTCCCCTGCTCATGCGGCGCGGCGAGAAAGTTCAGCCCGCGCGGCGACCTCAGGAGCCTGCCGCGCCGTACCCGTATGAAGAGGAGCAAGTGGCGTACGAGAACACGGAAGATGACGTTCGGCTCGCTGGCACATTGACTCACCCGCAAGGCGAAGGCCCGTTTCCGGCCGTGCTCCTGATTTCGGGATCGGGCCCTCAGGACCGGAATGAGACGCTCATGGGGCACAAGCCGTTCTGGGTGCTCGCGGACTACCTGACACGCCGCGGATTCGCAGTGCTTCGCGTCGACGATCGTGGGGTTGGCGGATCAACGGGCAGCGTGATGCAGAGCACGGTGGATGATTTCGCACAAGATGCGTTAGCTGGCGCTGCCTATCTCCGCTCGCGCGACGACATCGGGCGCATCGGGTTTATCGGTCATAGCGAGGGCGGGATGGTCGCGTCGATCGCCGCGAGCAATACGTCCGATGTCGATTTCGTCGTGCTCATCGCTTCGCCTGGTGTGCGCATCGACGCGCTTTTGATTCAGCAGTTGAGAGCGATCGGCGCGGCATCCGGGATGTCCGCGCCCATGCTCGACTTCAGCGCATCGCTGCAGCAGGACATTTTCTCGATCATTCGCAGCACACACGATGAAGCGGCGGCCACGGCCCGAATCGAGGCGTTGTGGGCGGAGCGAAAGCCGCAGGCGCAGATAGACAAGCGCAATCCGGCGGACGAGGCAAGCATCGCGCGGTTCGATGCCGGACTGAACGTGCAGACGAAGATGGTCTTGACACCCTGGTTCCGCGATCTCTTGGAGCGCGATCCGGCGGCAGACCTGCGCCGGCTCCATTGTCCGGTGCTCGCGATCATCGGGGAGCTCGATAGGCAAGTTCCCGCCGAACAGAACGTTCCCGCGCTCGAAAAAGCGCTGCAGGTCGCGCAGAATCCCGATGTGACGATCATCAAGATGCCGGGGCTCAATCACCTCATGCAGACAGCCCGCACCGGGTCGCCCGCGGAGTATGCGATGATCGAGGAGACGTTCGATCCGGACGCGCTCGAGGCGATCGGCGACTGGCTGCACGTGCGCGCCGGAGCTCAAAAGGATGGCGGTGAAAGCTAACGACGCCATGGCAGTCGAGACCTTGCCATCGCTCGATGCGCCGCTGCCAAACGATGTCGTAGCGCACTCGGCAGGCTTTTTCGGTTCCTATCGGAATTATCCGGTCTACAGCGCGCCTTGGTTCTGGCGCCGCACCGCGATCTTTGCGCCGATCGCGGCGCTCATCGGTCTCGCCCAAGCAGTGCTCGGCGGAGCGGCGCTCCGCGATTGGGCAGTCACCGTTGAGTGGGCGAAGATTGGCGTGCCGATCTGGGTTGCGTTGGTCACGATCGGTCCGGCAATCGCGATGTTCGTTCGCCATCGACGCTGGCCGAGACAGCGCGAGCGAGTGGGCATCGTCGTCGCGATCGCCGTCGCGGTGATCGCGGGCTTCGGGCTCCAGCATCTCGCGAACGTATACTCCCACGCCATCTATCATGCGCATCGCGATCCCTCGCAGCCGCGTCCGCCGCCGCCCGCCCGCGGCTTCGTCGCGTTCACGGTTGCCTTTCAGTTCGCGCTTTTCTTCAGCTTGGGCGGCGGCCTCGCTCTGCCTGCTTACTTCAAGGAGCAGCGTCGCTGGCGCGAGGTGCAAGATGCCCGCGAGCTTGCATTGCTCAGGCAGCAGAAGACGGAAGCCGACATGAAGCTCACGGTCCTGCAGGCTCAAGTCGAGCCGCACTTTCTGTTCAACACGCTCGCCTCGGTGCACTCGCTGATTCGCCAGGATCCCGCGCGAGCCGAGGCGACGGTGGAAGCGCTCGTCGATCACCTGCGCGCGACGATGCCGAAGCTGCGCGCCGAGATCGGCAGCGCGAGCTCGGCACTCCAGGATCAGATCGAAATCGCCGAGAGCTATTTGAAGGTGATGCAGATTCGCATGACGCCGCGGCTGCGCTACACGATCGATGTCCCCGCACTGCTGCGCTCGCATCCTTTCCCCAGCTACATGCTGATTTCGCTCGTCGAGAATGCGATCAAGCATGGCATCGAGCCGAGCCCGTCGGGCGGCAATATCGTCGTGACCGCGCGCGTCGAAACTCGCAACGATGCACGGCAACTCGCCGTCAGCGTCACGGACGATGGCGCCGGATTGCAGCCTGGCACGGGCAAGGGCGTCGGGCTCGAGAACGTTCGATCGCAGCTCGCCGCGCTCTTCGGGAGCGATGCGTCTCTAAGCGTGCGGGCACGCACGTTGTCGGGCGTCGAGGCGACGATCAGAGTGCCCTACGTGGAGGCAGTGGCATGACGAGTCCACGCGCGCTCGTCGCGGAGGATGAGGCGCCGCAGAGGCGCGCGCTTTGCGAGCTGCTGCGGGAGCTATGGCCTGAGCTCGAGATCGTCGCGGAGTGCGCCGACGGTCTCGACGCGCTCGAATCGCTGGCGGCTCAGCGCCCGGACATCGTTTTCTTGGATATTCGGATGCCGGGTTTGAGCGGTCTCGAAGTGGCGCGCGCCGCAAGCGAGCATGCGCACGTCGTGTTCACGACGGCGTATGACGAGTACGCAATCACGGCGTTCGAGGCGGGGGCCGTCGACTATCTGCTCAAGCCGATCAAGCGGGATCGCCTGGTGCGCACGGTCGAGCGTTTGCAGGAGCGCGTCGGTGCGCGGCCGGCGCGGCTCGAGGCCTTGCTCGACGCGCTGCAGGGGCGCGTCGGAGCTGGGGGCCGGAACGAGATCCGCTGGATCACGGGCAGCGTCGGCAACGTGACGAAGATTTTCGGCATCGACGAAGTAATCTTCTTCCAAGCGCAGGATAAGTATGTGAGAGTCGCGACCGCCGACGATGAAGTCCATATTCGCACGCCCCTGCGAGAGCTCTTGGAGACGCTGGATCCGCAGGTGTTCTGGCAGGTGCACCGAAGCGCGATCGTGCGCGCGGGCGCCATTCAGAGGATCGAGGCGAACGAGGACGGTAAGCTCCAGGTGCGCGTCAAGGGACGTGCCGACGTGCTGCCCGTCAGCCAAGCATTTCAATTCCGTTTCAAACCGATGTGACATCAATGGAAGCAGCACTCGAGCTACACGGCCTCAACAAGTCGTTCGGCGCGACACGCGCGATCGACGATCTCGATCTCGTCATTCCGTACGGTGCGACGTACGGGCTGATCGGTCCGAGCGGCGCCGGCAAAACGACCGCAATCCGTATGATCATGTCGATCCTATTTCCCGATTCGGGAACGCTGCGGGTCCTTGGCCGCACGTCGGCGCTCGAGGCGAAGGATCGAATCGGCTATCTGCCTGAAGAGCGCGGTGTCTATCGCAAGATGCGCGTCGATGCCTTCCTTTCCTACATGGGTCGGCTGAAAGGGGGATCGCGCGCGGAAGTCGAGGCGCGAGCCAAGGACCTGCTGACGCGGCTCGGGCTCGGGGAGGCGCTCAAGAAGAAGTGCGAGGACCTTTCGAGAGGCATGCTGCAGCGAGTGCAGTTCATCGCAGCGATCATCAACCGGCCGGAGCTTCTCATTCTCGATGAGCCGTTCAGCGGTTTGGATCCGGTCAGCGTTCGCTTGCTCAAGGAGATGATCGCCGAAGAACAGCGGCGGGGCGCGACCATTATCTTCTCCACTCACGTGATGGCGCATGCCGAAGAGCTCTGCCAGCAGATCGTCATGATTCACAAAGGGCGCAAGGTGCTGGATGAGGCGATGGCCGGCCTGCGCAGGCAGTACGATGCGCGCACCGTGATATTCGAGCCGCTTGATCGTGGGGCCGATCTGATGGCGCTCAAAGCGCTGCCGGGCATCGAGCGCGTGCGGCTCACGGATGAAGGCTGCGATATCGCCCTTGCGGAACACACCGACCCGGCCGTTGCGATGCGCGCGATCGTCGCCGCGGTCGCACCCGCGAGGATCGAGCTTGCACGCGTGCGGCTTGAAGACGTGTTCATCGGTCTCGTTACCGGTGAGGGTGCGACGACCGAAGCGCAGCGGGAGCTGCGCAAAGAGCTTCGCGGCTTGGACGTGGAAGGAGCGACAGCATGATTCGGCGAATCTTCATGGTGACGCGTCGCGAGTTCCTCGCCACCGTCACGAGCAAAGGATTCATTCTCGGCGTCCTTACGATGCCGTTGTTGCTATTGATGGTCGTCGTACTGGCGCCTCGGATCATGGGCTCGCACGGACCGCAAGTGCACGGCACGATTGCGGTCATCGATTCCACGGGCCGCGTGCTGCCGGAGCTGCGCATCGCATTGGACCCCGAGCAGATCGCGGCTCGCCGGATGGAGCAAGCGCGTCGCGAGCGGGCGCTTCAAAATGAGATCGCAAATCGAACGGATGCGGAAGAGGCGGAGCCGCTCGAGATCGCGCCGAGCCCGGTGCTGGAAATCGACGAGCATCCGGCTTCAGCGGATCTGAAGGCGGCGAAGGCATCGCTCGTGGCGACGGAGGGCGAGCCGGAGCACCTCGCGCTCGCCGTGATTCACGATGACGCTGTCGAGCGGCGCGGTCCGGACGCCGAGTACGGCACGTACGATCTCTATGTGTCGAAGAGCCTGAACGGCGACACCGAATCGGCCGTACACGAGGCGCTGAAGGAAGCGTTGGTTGCCGCACGTCTCAAGAGCAGCGATCTGAATCCGTCCGAGATCAAGGCGAAGACGCGGGTCTCCGGCACCAATTCGATTCTCGTCACGGCCTCGGGCGAACGCGAAACACAGCGCTGGCTTACGGGTGCGCTGCCGTTCATCAGCGGACTGTTGCTGTTCATGAGCGTCATCGCCGGCGGTCAGACGTTGATGACCTCGACGGTGGAAGAGAAGTCGAGCCGCGTCGTGGAGGTGCTGCTCGCGGCCGTCGCCCCGCTCGAGCTCATGTGGGGCAAGCTGATCGCGCAACTTTGTGTCGGCCTGCTGATCGTCGCCGTGTACGTCGGCAGCGGTATGCTGTCGCTCGTGCAGTTCTCGATGGTCGGACTCATCGATCCGACGCTCATCGTCTACTTGGCGGTCTTCTACCTGCTTGCCTATCTGGTATACGGCGCGCTCATGCTCTCGATCGGCGCCGCGGTGAATCAAATTGCCGATGCGCAATCGTTGTTGGGTCCGGTCATGATGCTGCTGCTCATCCCTTACGCGCTGACGCCGATGATCGGACAGGCACCGAACTCCCCGTTGAGCGTCGCTGCAAGCTTCATCCCGCCGATCAATCTGTTCGCAATGCTCGCGCGCGTCGCCTCCGACGCGCCGCCGCCGGCGTGGCAGGTGTGGCTCACGATGTTGATCGGCTTCGGAACGGCGACCCTCACGGTCTGGTTCGCAGCGAAAGTATTCCGCATCGGCTTGCTCATGCACGGCAAGCCGCCGAATCTCCGCACGATGCTTCGCTGGGTGAGGATGGCATGAAGGAGCTGGTCGACGGTTGACAGTTGACAGTTGACGGTTCGGAGAAGAACCGCCAACAGCCGTGCTGGCCTTTTCTGGCCGTCAACTGTCAACCGTCAACCTTAATCCCCAAAGGTCATGTGTCGCCCCTACGCTCTGACTTCAGGCCCGCATCCGCAGCGTTCAACGTGGCGAGCGCGGTCCAGTCGAGCGATCCGCCGCCTTCGTCGATCAATCTGGAGAGCCGCTCGTGAAGCAGATCGCCGAGCGGCATCGGCACGTCGAGCGCCTTCGCAGCCTCCATGACGAGGCCCACGTCCTTGCGGCCGAGCGCGGCTGCGAAACCTGGCGGCGAAAATTTTTCGCTCGCGATCAATCCGCCGTAGCCTTTGTAGATAGGGACGTTGAAGATCGTCGAGGTCATCGCGTCGACGAATGTTTGAGCCGGGATGCCGGCCTTGCGAACGAGCGCGATCGCCTCGCCGAACGCCTGCGTCATCGAAGCGATCATGAAGTTGCCGCTGATCTTGACGAGGTTCGCATCGCGCGGATGCTCGGAAACGACGAGCGTCGATTGTCCCATGGCACTCAGTAGCGGTTCGACGGTCTTGAGCGTGCCCGATGCGCCGGCCGCGATGATGAACAGCTTGCCGGCCGCCGCGGCATCGGGTCTGCCGAATACCGGCGCCGACACGAAAGCTTGTCCGTTGCGGGCGTGTAATTCGGTCAGTCGCTCGGCGAGCGCGACGCTGATCGTGCTCATCGAAACGTGAACACCGCCTCGTTTGAGCGCCGCGCTCAAACCGCCGTCAGAGAGTGCGATCTCTTCGAGGGCTTTGTCGTCGGCGACCATCGTGATAACCGCCTCGCCGCGGCATGCCTCCGACGCGTGAGTTGCGACGCGTGCTCCAAGCGGCTCGAGCGCGCGCGCCTTCTCTATCGTGCGGTTGTAGACCGTCACGTCATGGCCGGCTTTGATGAGATTAGCGGCCATGCCGGCGCCCATTTTTCCGATGCCGACGAATCCCACGTTCATGATGTCGCTCCGCGGCAAGTAGAAGAGTCGAATTGTACCTCGCGGCAGGCGATGGGCTTAGCTCGATGGTGTAGGCCTAGTCTTAGATCTTGGTGTGGACCGCGTGCATGCAAACAGCTTGCTATCGGCGCTCATTGCGCTTTATCAGTTCTCTCTTGCCGGTACGGTAGTATTATGGTAGCGTGGTACCAATGTACAGAAATATAAAACGCGTTCAGACCGGTATTCGCATCGAGAAGCAGACGCTTCAGGTGTTGAAGGGGCTTGCTGCTTACCTGGACATCGGTCTCGGCGATCTCATCGAGGGCATCGTGCTGCATTCCTTCGAAGGCAAGGTGCCGTTCTCGCCGCAGACGCTCGCGCAGATCAAGAAGCTGCGCGCGGTGTACGGCCACACGCTGACCGCCGCCGATAGCCACAATCTTCGGGAGTCCGCAGATGGCGACGAATGAGCTGCTGCAGCGATTCGAATCGGGAGACGTGGATCCGCACACTTTCGACCATCGCGCCCACATCGTTACGGCAGTCGCGCTGCTGCGGCGTGCCCCCTATCTCGAAGCAGTGGAACGATACGTTGCGGCGATCAAGCGGCTCGCGGCCGCCGCGGGCGTACCGCACAAGTTCAACATGACCGTGACAATCGCGTTCATGTCCGTGATCGCGGAGCGGCTCGAAGCCGCGCCGGCGATAAGCGAGGAGGATTTCGTGGCATCCAATGCCGATCTGCTCGCGCCGAATTTCTTACATCGATGGTATGAGCCGGCCCGCTTGAGCAGTCCTACCGCGCGACGTTTGTTTCTGATGCCGCAGGGAAGGTGACGGACGGCGGAACACGAGGCAAATCTCCGGCGTCTTTGTGGTAGCTCCTATCTGAGGCGAGCCCATGCTCAAGGTTTTTGCTTGGATCGTCGGCATCATCTTCGTGATCGGCTTGTTGGTCGTCTTCGGCGTCATCGACCTGATCTTTTGAGGCCGTGATTCCTCATCTGACGCTGTCCGCGCGACGGATGAGCTCCATCGTTCGGTCAGTTCGTCCTTGCTCTCCGTCAGTCCTCCGATGCGCATTCGTGAGAGCGAATCGGCACTCTTGTGTGTTTCAGGCTAGGATACGCTAGCGTTGCGGGGGCAACGGTTCCTTAAAAGCCCTCGATAACTCGTCTCAAATAAGAAAAGGGAGTCAGCGGTGAACAAGAAAGTCGTCGTCGGCGCGGCCGTGCTGCTCGTGCCTCTGTATGTGGCCGCCTCTTGGGGTCTCGGGCGCGCTTCGCATGCGCAGTTCGATATGTTCGAGCAAAAATGGAACGAGCAACCCATGGCGATCCTCAAAATCGTCGAACGTACGTACACGCCGGGCCTGTTCACGTCAGAAGAACGGCTTACGTTCGAGCTCAACGAGGAGCTCTTCGGCAAGCTTTTCGAGTCGAAAGGCGAGCTGGCCGGCCTCGAATCGCTCAAGAGAGACGCCGCCGAGCTCGAGGATGCAGCGGGCGAACGCGCGGCTTCGTCCAAGGGCGAGATTCCGAGGCTGACGGTGCTGCACAAGGTTCAGCACGGTCCCTTTCCAGGCTTTCGATCCTTCGGGCTGGCTCGGATCGAGAGCACGCTCGAGTTGAGCGAAGAAGCCCGCGCGGAGATCGCCGAGCTGGTCGGCGAGAAGGAGCCGCTGTTCGCGACGACCGTGATCGGCCTCACCGGCGCGGGTTCTACAATCGTCACGAGCCCCGCCTTCGAGCTCCATGAAGATGGCGAGACACTGAGCTGGCAAGGGTTCGAAGGTAAAGTCGACTTCGGTCGCAACCTCAGCTCGCTCGCATGCGATCTGAAAGCGCCGGGCATGGAGCTCAAAGGCAATGACGGAACGAGCGCGCGGCTCGGGGAAATGTCTTTCAAGTGCGATCTCGAGCGCGCATTCGATTCGCTGTACATCGGCAACGCTGCGATCAAGATCGCATCGATGCATCACGCGACGCCGACCGAGTCCATGCAAATCGAGCAGATCTCGTACGCAACGGACGTGCGGAAGAACGGCGATTATTTCGACATGGGCTTGGATGCAGGCATCGGGAGCATGGCGATCAAGGATCTCGCGATGACCGATCTTCGCTACGATCTGGCTCTCAATCACCTGCACGGCCCCACGTACGCCGCCATGCAGCGCAAGATGGAAGAGTCGATTGCCGGCAGCGCCCTGGCGGATCCGAACGCGAGCGCGGCCTTGGTGGCCGTGCTCGGCGAATACGTTCCTCAGCTCCTCGAGCACTCGCCGCAGCTCGTCATCGATCGCATCGGCTTCTCCATGTCGGAGGGCGAGGCGGGCTTGAAAGGTACGATACAGCTCAAGGACTTCGCGAAGGATGATTTGGCGAAGGGAACCACGGCACTGCTTGCGAAGCTGGACGCATCGGCAGACCTCTGGTTGTCCGAAGGACTCCTGATGCGCGACTGGACGAGCGGCGCGTCCAATGCCGCGGATGAAGTTTCGGACGGGCCGAGTGCGGAAGAAAAGCTCGCGATGATGCAGATGCAAATCGCCCAGCTCGAGCAGCAGGGCTACATCACGCGCGCCGGCGAGCGGCTGGAATCGCACATCGAGTTCAAGGACGGCGCGCTGACGGCGAATGGCAAGCCGCTCGGACCCATGGGCGGCGCGCAGTGAGCCGAATCTTAGTGCCTATTGCGGCGTAGCTTGCGATTCGGCTCTCCGATGACGTGAGCGGCCGCGGCTCGCACGATGCGGCGAAAGCTCGGGCACTCCATGTGACTTGGGGCGCGACACGCGGCAGCGTGTCGCAGCCCATCGCGCATGGCCGTCAGTTTGCGGATCGTCGCGTCGAGCTCGTCGGCTTTGGCTACGAGCATCCGTCGATCGATTCTGAGCCCGCCCTGAGGGGTGAACATACGCGCGATCTCCTCGAGCGTGAATCCCGCCGCGCGTCCGACTGCAATCAACGCGAGCCGTTCCAGGACGCCGTGATCGAAGAGGCGCCGTAGGCCGCGCCGGCCAATCGACCTGATGAGTCCTTTTTCTTCATAGAAGCGCAGCGTGGAGGCGGGCACGCCCGAACGCTTCGCGACCTCGCCGATATCCAAGCTCTTCATGCTCTTGACCTCAAGTCGACTTGAAGTGGCACAGTCGCACTTGCAGTTGTTCGAAGCAAGCAGTGTCGAACGAACCAGGGGCAACTCGAATGGATCAGGCACTCGGATATTCAGTGAGCGCGCTCTTCCTCGGCATTTGCGCCACGGCATTCATGGATGCCGTTGCAGTCATCCGAAAGCGGCTGTTCGACGTGCCGGCGGCTGATTACGGCCTCGTGGGGCGCTGGCTCGCGCATCTGCCGCGCGGACGTTTTCGTCATGATGCAATCGCGAAATCGCCGCCGGTTCGTGGCGAGCGGCTGATCGGATGGACGGCTCATTACGCGATCGGCGTGGCATTCGCGAGCCTGCTGCTCGCGATCTGGGGTCCCGACTGGGTGTGCCGCCCTACGATCGCGCCCGCGCTCATCGTCGGTATCGGAAGCGTGGCGGCGCCGTTCTTCCTCATGCAGCCGGGAATGGGTGCCGGCATTGCGGCAAGCCGGACTCCCAACCCAAACGCGGCTCGGTTCCGGAGCCTCACGACGCATGCGATCTTCGGTCTCGGCCTCTATGTTGCAGGCCTAGCCGCAAGCTCGATGAGTATTTTCCATTGTGGCTTTGGCGGGACTTGAAGACCGCCGTTCTCTTTTAGCGTTGATCCCAATCGCGCGGTTCTACATCGCGTACTGTCCGAGTGATGATCTCTCCCTCGATGACGTTCCCCTCCAGGTTCGAAGTGCGGATACGCCGGCGCAGATCGCGCGTTTTCCACCAGATGTAGGCGCCGACGACGAGAATGCCCGTCACGATCACGACGAACGCGACGATCGAGATCGCGATTGCGCTCAACAGAAACACCGCGGCTGCCACAAGCGCCAACGACTTGCCGACGAAACTCCGCATGCTCCAACCGAGCCGTCTGCCGTCGTAGCCGATTCGCTCGGTTCGGGGGTCGTATGTCATTGATGTCCTTGAATTCGACGCCAGTGAGTGTGCCGGCGGATGTTCATGTTGGACCGAGTCGCGGTCCTTCGAGTTCAACCGGGTCGGTGCGTAGAAGGTCGTGCTCTTGAATCGCAACGGTTCGGCCCGCATGTTGGACCGTCTGACGCTGAATTTCGAGAGGCCGATGACTGCTCACCTCAAGATCGACTTCGTTTCCGACATCTCCTGTCCGTGGTGCGTGATCGGGCTTGGCTCGCTGGAGCAGGCTCTGGAACGGCTCGGCGATGAGTTGACGGCCGACATTCACTTCCAGCCGTTCGAGCTGAATCCGCAGATGCCCGCGGAGGGGCAGGACATCGTCGAGCACCTTTCGCAGAAATACGGCTCGACGGCGGAGGAGTCGCGACGCAATCAGGAAGCGATCCGTGCGCGAGGAGCGGCGCTTGGCTTCACGTTCGACATGGACAAGCGCTCCCGAATCTACAACACTTTCGATGCGCATCGGCTCCTGCACTGGGCAGAGCTTGAAGGGGGCCAGCGCGCGCTCAAGAAAGCCTTGTTAAAGGCGTACTTCACGGACGGTCGCAACCCGAGCGATCGCGAAGTGCTCGTCGATGCGGCAAAGGAAGCCGGTCTCGATCCAGAGCGTGCCCGCGAAGTGTTGGCGTCGGGCCGCTATGCCGACGAAGTGCGGCAGTGTGAGCAGCTCTACGCCGAGCAAGGCATTCGCGCCGTGCCGTCCGTCATCATCAATGACAAGTATCTGATCCAGGGCGGACAGCCTGTCGAATTGTTCGAGCAGGCATTGCGCAAGATCGCAAGTGAGGTGCGGTCGTAATCAAAGCGTGCGGTCGCGCGCTCTTCCCTACAGTCTACAGCCCGGGAACACGAACCATCTTCTCGAGCAGATCCTCGATGAGCTTCTCGGGGTCGTCGCACTTGCCCGTGTGTACGGGCGAGGTTTGGATCATCGTGCTTCGCGGGGCAACCATCCAGTGGAAGCGCTCGCGCTGCGAGAGGCGCCCGAGCGGGCCAGCTTCTTCTCCGCCCGCGCAAATTGCCCGGATGCTGTCCGTGTGCGCGCGAACGGTTTCCATGTCGATGTTCGGGTCGAGCGCGCGGAGCCGTGCTTCATCGAGCGCGAAACGCGCTTCGAGGAAATTTTGGGCCGGGCACGACACGATCACGCCGACGTTGACGAACTCCTCGCGTTCGACACGCGGCACGACCCGCACGATTGCGTAATCGTAGTTATCGGGATCGCGCACGAATCGCCTCCTCCACGAGAGTGCGTGAATGCGCGAGCCTTCGCGTCAGATACTCGATATAGGCATCTCGATACTGCTGCCCGGTCGGAAAGTGCGGGTCGCTCGTCAGCCAGCTCTCCGGCACCAAGGATACGATCCGCTCGATGAGCTCGGGCGTGATTTGCTGCGTCATGTAGGCGTGCGCGGCCTCGAGCTCACTCGCGAACGGCAACAGCACGTGATCCTTGACGGCTCGAAACGCATCGGCGCTGCGTTGCCGGTAGTCGCCCCAGTCGTGGTGAAAGTAGAGCGCGGCACCATGGTCGATGAGCTGCAGCTTCCGATGCCAGACGAGCAGGTTCGAATTGCGGGCAGTGCGATCGATGTTCGTGACGTACGCATCGAACCACACGATCCGCGAGGCGAGCTCGGCGTCGGCGGTCTCGGCGATCGGATCGAACATGACCGCACCCGGAAGGTAGTCGAGCCCGATGTTCAACCCGTCGCTCGCTTTGATCAATTCCTGAATTTCGGGATCCGGCTCGGTGCGGCCCAGATCCGCCTCCAAGTCGATGAATACGATTTCGGGCACGGGTAGGCCGGCGCCGCGCGCCAGCTCGCCGGCAATGAGCTCGGCGACGAGCACTTTCGGTCCCTGACCCGCGCCACGAAACTTGAGCACGTACATCCCGGAATCGTCTGCCTCCACGATGGCCGGGAGCGAACCGCCTTCCCGAAGCGGCGCGACGTAGCGAGTGGCGGAAACGGTTCTCATCGTGCGAACGATAGTAGCAGGGCGCGGCGCGCGCAGGCAGGCGTTCGCATGGCCGCAAGACGCTCTCTTGCCGTCAACGGTCAACAGTCAACCGTTGACGATCCATCTACGACATCGGCTCGGGCGGCGGCGCTGGATCGACAGGAAGCGGAATCCATTCTTCATTGTCCGCATCGGGCAGCTTCATGCGTCCCGCACGCCAATCGGATTTCGCCTGGTTGATGCGCTCCTGCGATGAAGCGACGAAGTTCCACTCGATGAAGCGCGGACCGACCGATTCTCCGCCGAGCGCCATCACGACGGAAGGACGTTCGGCTTTGAACGTCGCTGCCTGTCCGGGAGCGAGCACGATCATCTGACCCGGTCCGAAGCGCTGGCCGTCGATCTCGATCGAGCCCGAGGAAACGTAAAGCGCGCGTTCGGAATACTCGCTCGGAAGCGATGCGCGCGTGCCGGCCTCGAGCGTCCAATGGAGATAGAACAAGGGCGAGTGCGTCTGCACGGGCGACTTCGATCCGAATGCCTCGCCCGCGATCAGCCGTGCCGATGCACCGCCTTCCGTGAAGACCGGAAGGTGCTCCGCGCCGAAGTGAGAAAACGCGGGATCCGCCTCCTCGCGCTCGAGCGGCAATGCGACCCAGGCTTGGATTCCGTCGAGCGGGCCGCCTTCGCGCCGCGCACGCTCGAAGCGCTCGGAATGCGTGATCCCGCGTCCCGCGGTCATCCAGTTGACTTCGCCCGGGCGAATCGGCTGCTCGGAGCCGACGCTGTCCCGATGCATGATCTCGCCTTCGAACAAATAGGTAATCGTGGATAGACCGATGTGCGGATGGGGCCGAACGTCCACGTTGCGCGGGATGCCAGGCGCGAAGTCGATCGGACCCATATGGTCGAAGAAGATGAAAGGACCGACCATCCTGCGCTTTGCGAAGGGAAGCACGCGACCGACCTCGAATCCGCCGAGGTCACGCCGGCGCTGTTCGATGACGAGCTCAATCATGGGAGATAAGCCTCCGAATTCAAGGCCATAGGCGCTGCGACTCACTACATTATGTAGGCGCCGCAACAGCACGGCCTGGACACTGGACCGTCCGCACCTCGTGCACAAGTATCGGTCATTACGAATCGCGGCGAGCCCCTTGTCAGTCCGTAGTCTGCGCTCCGCCATATCGGCAAAACGCCGCGAGCGCGGCTCGCCTGAGGTCGAGAATGTGCCGCGACCGCTCATCCTACCGGGGATAAGATCCAGGCTGTCGGATCTGTCGTCCCTCGTGCGTCTTTCAGACAGGCACTCGTTCACCTTGAAGGAAAGGAGAAGACACATGGCTTATGTCGACGGTTTCCTGATCGCCGTACCCAAGGCGAATAAGGACAAGTTCATCGAGCACGCGCGCAAAGGGGACAGCGTCTTCATGGATCTCGGCGCCACTCGCATCGTCGAATGTTGGGGCGATGACGTTCCGGAGGGGAAGGTCACCGACTTCCGGCGTGCGGTGCAAGCGAACGAGGACGAAACGGTCGTGTTCTCGTGGGTCGAGTGGCCGGACAAGGCGACGCGAGATGCGGGGATGGCGAAGATGATGGAGTCGATGGATAAGGATCCGCGCTTGAATCCGGAAACCAATCCGATGCCTTTCGATGGGCAGCGCCTCATCTACGGCGGTTTCGCGCCGGTCGTGACGCTTCAGAAGTAAAGCCGTACGAGCCCCGGCGAGCGCGCGCGGCGACGGTCGCGCGCTGCTCCGCTCGGGATCACCGTTTCGGCTGGCTAGGTTCCGCTCAGCTCTCTTATATAGGGCGGGATCTGCGGCGCCTTGGACTCATCCAGCGGCTTACGCCATCCCCAGCGGAAAGAAAGAAGAGAAAGACGGCGGAGCCAGAAAAGAGAACACCAACCGCGACAGCCGGCGGACTACTGAGGTGAGCGCGCTCTTCGAGCGGATGGAAGGTGGTTGGCTGCGAGGGGCAGGCGAGTTAAGTGGGCTGGTTCGCCTGAATGGACTGCGGATCTCACCCTCTTCGACGCTTGTAACTGGACACCATTCGAGTGCCACCTCTTACGGTCGATGTGGCACACACGCGGCGCGGTGCAAATGGGATCGCTTTGCTGAGGAGCAAATGTTGCGGGCACCCGCCGCGTGGTGTGGCACTCGATCACCGAAGGACCGACAAGTTTCTGGCCGTGGCCTGGAGGTCCGCTCTGCCGGAGGCGCGCGCGGGAATCAGGCACTGTTGCCGAAATACCAGAAGGTGCGCAGTGCCAAGCTTGACGAGCCGGCCTGCCGCTCTGGACTCTGCTACGGAGCGACATCGACCGCTGCACGGCTGATTGCGGATGGCGTGCCGTGCTGGCCGAGGCCGCGCCAGGCGCGGCGCAGTTGCGTGTCGGAACGAAAGCCCGCGAGCTCCGCCGCGCGGGTCACGCTGTGACCGGCGCGAAGGCTCATCTCGGCGAGCGCGAGCCGCACTGTCCGCAGGTATTGCAGCGGCGTCGCCCCCGTGTGCTCGACGAACAGGCGCGTGAGATGGCGCGATGAAGTGTGCGCGATCTGCGCCATGCGCTCGAGCGTCCAATCGCGCGTCGGCGCTTCGCTCACCGCATCCTGTACGCGATGCACGGCCGGGTGCAAGTGATTGCGGTGTGCGAGCAGCGGCGAGATCTGCGGGTCGTTCGCGCTGCGCCGAACGCTCAGCACCATCGTTTCCGCGACGCGCGCAGCGACCGTCGGCCCGCACTCGAGCCCGATGAGATGCACGGCAAGATCGACGCCCGCCGTGATTCCCGCGCTCGACCAGATCGAGCCGTCGTTCACGAACACTCGATTCGTCACGACTTTACAGTCGGTGTCAACTTCGCCCAGCTCCTCGAGATGCTGATGATGTGTCGTCGCGGCGCGATCCTTGAGCAGGCCCGCACGTGCGGCGAGCACGGCGCCCGAGCAAATGGCGACCAGCCGTCGATCCTGGTCGCCCGGACGCACGCGCGCGAGCCACTTCACCGTTTCTTTCGTCGCGCCCGCATCCGCGTGCAGCGGCACCGTCGGCGTACCGCTCAGTACGACCCAGCACCTGGCAGGCAGGCTCGCCGGCAGCGGCTCGAGGCCGCCGATGAGCGCACCGACGGAGCTCGGCGCCTCGCGCCGTGGACCCGCGAAGCGGAGTCTGAAGCGCGGCGGTTCCTTGCGCAGCGTCGCAATTTGATTTGCGATCCTGAACGCTTCGGCTGGTCCGGCCCAATCCAACAGCAGCGTGTCGGGCAGGACGATGAACAGAACGTCAGTGGGGGTTGGCTGCTTCAAGTGCTTGCTCCACGGAACAGACGGTAGCGAATCGATTGACGAGAACGGTTTGCGTGCGCCGTTTGATCTCCGACGCCTCGAACAGCGATCCGTCGGCGTGCCGCATGTCGAAGGTCAGCGTTGCATCCGTGACGAAGTGAACGCGATAGCCGAGATCCGATGCGTGTCGCGTCGTCGTCTCGCAGCATTGCTCGGTACGAATCCCGCTCACGATGACATCGTCAATCCCGTTTTGATTGAGCCAGACGTCGAGCCCGCTCCCGATCAGCGCGCTGTGCCGACTCTTGTGAACCGTGGTTGCGGCATCGAAATCGGTAAGACCTTCGAGCGGACGGACATTTCCGGACTCCACCGAGAACGGGCTGTCGGGATTGCGCTCCACATGGAAGACTCTGACGATGGGGATGCCTCGGCTCAGCGCGCCGGTCACCAACGCGTTCTGCGCTTGCAGGTACGCGGGTACGTCGCGGGCGGAAAAATACGGACGATAGCGGAAGGATTCCTGAACGTCGATCACGAGAAGGCAAGTACGCATGGCGGGGACTCCGAGTTGCTGGAGCCGCATTGTCCACGCTCGGCCGACGTGCCGCCGTCGCCATCAGGACCAGGATCGATCAATTTAGGACATTTTGGGAAAGCAAGTCGACGGTTGGCAGTTGATGGTTCAGGGCCAGAAAGGGGATCGCGTCATAAGGAGATGCGCAGGTCAATCGGCGTGTCTTTCTTCGCACGCACGGAGACGAGCCGAGCACGATCGTCGTACTGCGCTTCGGCTGCCTGCCCGTTCAACTGCACGGACTTCGGCTCCTTGTCGACTAAAACCTCGAGTACGGTCGTCTGCGGCAGCGCGGGACTCTTCAGATACACCTCGTTGCCTCGTCGTTGCAGCTCGATGCGCTTCTGCGCGTTCGAATCGAGCATGTCGACGTAGGTGAATGCGCTCGCCGAGTCGCGTCGGCCTGGATACGCGTGCACGGTCAGCACTCGTTCGCTCGTATCCCACAGTCGATCGTTGCCGCGATAAAGGTTGCCCGTCACGTAAACGCTGTTCTCCTTGACGAATCGCGGCAGTTTCGCGAGCGGCGCCTCGACGGTGATGACTCGTCCGCCCTTGAATGCGATCGCACGATCGTCGAAGTCGCGCCATTCGCCGAACGGCAGATACACATCCCGGCTCGATTCCGGGCCGAACACCGGTGCAACGAGCAGTGCATCGCCGACGTAGAACTCGTCCCACCTGTCGTAAGTCTTCGGGTCGCCGAGGTGGCGATAGGCAAGCGGCTGCATCAGCGTGCCTGTGCGGCCGCTCGTGTGCGAGAGCGAATAGAAATAGGGAATCAGGCGCATGCGTTCTTCGCAGATCGCGCGGAAGATGCGCTGAAACGCTTCGTCATAGCGCCACGGCATGCGGTCACGGCCTTCGCCGCCGGCGCCGTCGAGCTTGATCTCGAACAGGCCGGCCATGCTGCCCGCCTGCAGCCAACGAATGTAGAGATCCTGCGGGATGTGGCCCTCGCCTTGATAGCCGCCGACGTCCGTGCCCCAGACGGGGAAGCCGATGAACGAAGTCCGAGCGGCGTTCGCGAAATTGCTCTTCAAGCCGTCCCACGTCGCGCGTGGATCGCCGCCCCAGATGGCGCTCACGTACGGCTGCGCGCGATGAATCGCGGTGCGAACGAACGTGATCTGATCGTCGCCCCACGACGCTCGCAGGGCTTCATCGTGCACTTTCGCCATCAGATAGGCGTATTTGTTGCGACGCTCGGCGATCGGCACGGTCGTGTCGTACCAATCCTCGTACTGCGGGAACCCCTCGTCACCTCGATCGACCTTGTGGCCTTTTACGCCCACTGCGTGCTGCTTGCGCGTGAGCTCGTTCTGGAGCTGGCGAACGGTTTCCGGGTGGCTCAAGTCGAGGTAGGTGAACTTGCCCGCGAGGTGTTTCGGAAAGCGGGTGTTGCCGAAGAAGGCAGTCGTCGTCCAGGTCATGAACTCGAGACCGTATCGATCGCGCAGTTTCGCGATCCATTGCTCTGGCTGGGCGAAAGCTTCGCTGAAGTTGAGATCGGACCAGCCGTGAGTACCGTCGCTGTACGGCCGATCTACGAACCAGGCCGTCCAAGGAATGTGCAGCTTGCTCATGTGCTCGACGTCCGCGAGGATCTCGTCGGCACCTTGATTCTGGTCGCGCCAGCCGACAGGCCCCAAACCCCAGGCGGGAACGGGTTTCGGTTGTCCGATCAACGAGAAATACGCGCGCTGAATCTCACGCCCATCATCGCCGAAGAAGAGCCTCCAATCGAGCGTTCCGGTGTCGTGATGGATGCGGTTCTTGCCGTTGATGCCGAGCTCGTAGCGGCCTCTTGCGAACGTATCGTAGAAGGCGCCATAGCCGAAGCTGCTCATGTAAAACGCCGAATACACGCTCGCATAGTTCTCATGGAGGGATTCGCCTTCGCTCGCGACGTCGACTACGATCGATGTGCCGGTCAGATCGGGCGAAAGGCGATTGTCGGGCTGCAGCGGCTCGGACAATCCAAAGAAATGATCTCCGAGGTGCTCGAACTCGAGCGTGACTTGGCGGCCCCACTCAGGCTTCGCGAACAAGCGAAATCCGCTTGGCTCTTTGGTGATGTGCAGCTCGACCGTGCGCGCGCGTGTGTCTTCCGGCCGCCGATAGAAATCCGCGGCGGCGGGGAACGTGCCGACGAGCACGATGTGAGCCGCGTCAGCGTCTTGAATCTGCCACTCGAGCGCATGCTCGTAGTTGAAGGAGATGGCATCGAGCTGGATGACGCGCTTACCCGCCTTTTGGATCGTGATGGCGCCGTCGTCGACCGTGAGCACCGCGGTGCCGGAGCTCAGGCTGGCCGCGGAGCTTGGCGCAACGAATGCGAAGAGGGCGAATGCGTTCAGGATCGCAAGACGGCGTGTCATAGGCATTGGGCTTCGAGCGTGGGGTGTTCGAGTATTTATGTTCGAATATTAGCGAGTGCTGTCGCATAGCATACCCCGCGGGCCGAGTGAAGGAGCACGCTTGCGAAGAAGCAGGGCGCGCGGCGGCGCGGCGAAGAGAAGAATTAATCTCGGATTCATCTTGTGCCCCGGGTGGTGCCGGCGAAGATTTGAATCTCGTAAAGGCGCCAAGCCGACGCCAATACGGCGTCGTCCTTGCGAAAGCGCACTGCTGTCCGGGGAAAATCCCGCGCAAGAG
>JBDZVE010000131.1:0-9568 GCA_040255535.1 Lysobacterales bacterium
GATGCTTTTCGGCTGCTCATGCGACTCTCCGATCGTCGATGAACCGATCGCGCTCAAGGCGACAACGCGGGAAGTGCGGCGAGGGGATCGCCGAGGATCACCATGCTTTGACGGTCTAGAGCGGCTAACCGCGTGCGCGTGGCCGCGACGCTCGCGCCATCGACGGCACGCGCGACTTGGCGCCGTAAGTCGTCGTGCTGCACGAGCAGCTCGCCCGCATGACGATGCACCTGATGAAACGCGAGCGCGACTGCGTCGGGCCGCTTGCGGTGCATGCGGTCGTAAAGCGCGTTGCAAAGCGTACTCGTGAGAACCTGGCCCGTTGTGGCGCGCAGCGTCCAATCGAAGGTCGGCTCGACGTGTCCGACGAACGCGCGCAAGGGTTTCGCGGCGCCCAACAACGCAGTCGGCAGCGGAGCGACATGCGCGCCGAGCGCCGCCACACCCTGCAGGATGCGCTCGACGTTCGAACCGGGTTCGACGAGGCCTTCGTAGCTGGTATACGAATCGGAGCCGGCCGAGCAGCAGGCATGTGCGTACCAAATCGCACCATCAGGTTGCCACGCGGACAACAGCTCATCAGGACCTGCAAGCCGACGTTGCGCGTCCACCAAGTAGCCGAGCTGTTGCGACATGAGGGCCGCGTCGTCGAGCGGACCGGTCATGCCATGGCTGGTCGTGACGATCAGTGCCGGAGTTCGTTCCTTGAGGTGTTCTTTGAGAACGGCGACCGTAGCCGAATCGCCAGTCACGAACTTGGCCTCGTCGCCGATGGCCGTGTCGCCTGCGAGCTTCGCGTGGACCGGCTTGGCGATCGCACCGTGCATGAGCCACGTGATGTCGGGATGACCGTGGTTCACGGACCAGACGAGCGGTCGATCGGGCCGGCACGTCGCGTCGCGCCAGTCGATCAGCGCGGCGTTCACGTAATTCTCGAGCGCAGTGCCTTCGAGATCGAGCCGTCCGACAAAGCAGGCTTGATGAAGCGTGTATTGCAGCGCCCAGGGTATTTTCTTCGGCGACGCGGCAATCAATAGATACCACGGCAACGCCTTGACGCCGATGCCGCGCTCTCCGCCGGAGAAGCTGATATCGCGCGCCGCGCCGTCAGGAGCATAGCGCCGTAGCGTCAGGTTCAACGAATCGGCGCGATAGCGAAAGACCGGCGCATCGTTGCGATGAGCAACCAACGCTCGTATGGGCTCCGGCGCATCGACTGCCGTGCTTCGTTGCTTCGGTTCGAGCGCTTCGTTTTCCGGAAGCACGATGCCCCACCCGACGCGCGGATCTTGCCAGTCGCGGAAATCCGGCGGTTCCTCCGCGGGTAGGTATCGCTTGGGCGGCTCGCCATCGCGCTTGATTCCCCATCTCGCGGCATCCGAACCGATCTTGCCCGTGCCGCTCTCTCCGCACCAGGCATTGATCTGCAAGGTGTCTGGAAAGCGCTCGTCAGCCATCGCTAAGGACCGCTTCCAGTTCCTCGATCGGGTGCGCTTCCGCAAGCTGCGTATCGGAGAACTTGCCGTAGAGATCCGGCTTCATGTTTGCGGGCACTTCCGCGAGCAGATCCAGCAACGCCTGCCTGAATTCGACAGGCGTATTCGGAGGCAATGCTGCAAGCGACCGCGCGATTTCGCCGGCCTTGAGCCGCATGGCGTTGAGCTTGGCGGGATCCAACTCGTCTTGCTTGATGTGGAGCCGAAAAGGCTCGGGTCGCACGTACATCACGGGCAGTGCCCATTCGCGGTGCTTGGCCGGAAGACCGTACTTTTCGCTGATGTTCGTGCGCGGAGGCCGCAGCGCATCCGCCCATTCCACGTCGACGATCGCATCATCGGGTGCATCGCGCGTGAGCTCGTGCAGCTTCTTGAAAATGGCGGGATAGAACGCGGCGCAGAAATCGTGCGCGTCGCCGGCGTCCAGCGGTTCGAGGACGCCGACGGCTGCGGGCACGCCGTTCGCAACCAGCCGATGCGCCATCGAGTGCGCATTCTCCTGCGCCCGACCGCCTTCGCAGCAGTTCAAGGTCACGAGCCAGACTTCTTGCAGAGCCGTCATGCCGAGAAGCGTATCGACGTCGATCTTGAGCGAGCCTGTCGATTTGTCATCCATCCAGTCCAAGATCGTCGCGAGCTCGAGTCGCGCGACCCCGTGGCTCGCGGAGCCATGACAGAAAAAGTGCATCACGTGCGGACGGAACCGATCGTCGATCAAACGCTCGAGCTCCGACGTCCGATCGGGCATGGGTTCGACGACGACATCGGGCAGCGTGCCGTTCGCAATCTCCGCCTTGATGTCATCGAGAAGATCCTGTTCGCCGACGAGCACGAAAAGCTCGATTTCGAAGTTGGCGGCGCGCGCGGCGAGCACGGCTTCCTTGAGCGCCTCCCACTCCTTCTTCGCGGGCTGCTTGAGCGCAGACAGGAGCGCCATGACTTTCAGCGGCGCCTCGAATCGATACATCGGGGAGTGTCGATCCGCGACGGAATCGGCGATGCGCGCGATCGGCCAGCGTGCATCGAGGCTCAAGAACTTGCCATCTTTCAGGCACAAGGCTTCCCAGCACAACCGTTCGGCGGCTTCGACCACTAGATGCAAATAGAAGGAGTGTGCTTGTCCGGGCGCCACCTTGCGCAGGTCCGCGAGCGCCTCCTTGATGGCCGGATGTTTCTCGAGCTCCGCGAACAAGCGCTGGCCATGCTTTCGAACCGCATCGTCGCCGTCCCACACGAGGAAGCCTTCCGGATTGCCGGCGAAACGCTCGGGCTTGCGCGCATCCGGAATCTCGAGCGGCGCCTTGAGCAGGCGCATCTGCCAGCTATCTTCCTCGAAGCTAGGCTCGATGGAAACGATCGTACGATTAGCCATGATCGGATCGCTTCGATTGTGCGGCGACGCGCGCCAGCGTTTCCTGTATCTGCTGCATCGTATCGCTGATCACGCCCGCATCGACTTTGCTCGTTGCCGCCTGCTTGCCCTGGCGAAAGAGGCGTTCCACGTCCGAACGGCGGCCCTCGATGTAGCGCTGTGTCGCCGCTATCCATGCGGGGACGTTCTCGTCGCTCGCATACAGGCTGGTAACTGGATCGTCAGCCGGAGAAGCGCTTTCGGGGAACGGCGTGACGAGTTTCGCGCCCTTGCTGACGCGCCTTCGCCCTCGTGTTGGAGCACGCACGGTTGCGGCAGCCTGAGCTTCGAGCCGCGATGGATGGCAGTACGTGAAGAGTGCAGGGGAAACGGGCGGCTGTGCGATACCGCGTCCGAACACGAAATCGTACGCACGCGCGAGGCTCTCGCAGTCGGGATCGAGGCGCAGTTCTTGATGCAGCACCGGCCCGGGCCGCATTTGAGCGATCGTGTCCGCGAGCAAACGCAGGCCGATCTCAGAGAAGTTTCGCGGCGGCGAGCTGAATGCCGCAGCCCAGGCGCCGACCTGCGTCAAGAAGTCGAGCAGCTCACCCGCACCGATGAAACGTGCGATGCGCCGATCCGAGTTATGCAGAGGCGACTCGGCGAAGGCGAGCGCGCCTTGATCGCGGGACAGATAGCCGTGCGCGAGAAAGTGCACGACATCGATGCTGCGGCCCGCGAGCGCATCGCGCATCCATATGAGCCAGGGATTTGAGATGCGATTGGACATTGCACCGATCCGGGTCGTCGCTTGCGCAGTCGGCAGCGTGCCGGCATTCGCCGGATCGTAGACGCGTACGTTCGCGAGCCCGCCAAACATGGACCGAAGCTCATTGCACATTTGGCTATCGGCAAACACGTGAATCGTCGTTGCAGGCGGGCCGACCTCGAGGATGTGGCCTGCGATCCGCCGCAACTGTTCCGGCGCCGGGAAGGGGTCCTTTGCCACGGGCAGGCTCGTGCAGAGAATCACATCGAGAGAGTTGAGCGACGCGCGAGGCGGCTTCGCGAGGAAATCCGGCAGGCGCAGAAGCGGCATATTGAGCTCGGGAACGAGGAGCTGCTCCCACGGGACGAGATTCAGATAGCCGAGCGGCTTGGCAAGATGAAGCCATAGCGGGCGGTCTCGATACTCGCTCTCCTCGAGCACGGCCTTCAGCTCATGGAGCACCCGATCGGGGAAGGAGAACGTGCAGCGGCGCTCGAGCGATCTGCTGTGCTCGAGCGTCTCCGGAAGGCCGATCTCCCGCGCCGAACAGACCCAGTCGCGCACCAAACCTAAACTGCCGTCCGATCGGCCCTGAAGCTCGAAGCAGACGCGTGGATCGTCCGCGGCCAAGTCCATCGCGATCTTGAGCGCGAGCAAGTCGTATTGGCGTTTCAGGATCTCTGCCACGGAGCGTTCCTTCTTTAGCGCGTCACGAGGCTATAGAGCGCCCACCAGGTCGAGTCATTGCTGATATCGCCGTGACCTTTGATGGCGTTGTCGCCGCGCAAGCCGTAGATGCTGACGTTGGGGTCGAACGAGTAGGGCGTGCCGGCCGGCAGGATGTCGATCAGCTTCTCGCCGCAGCGGCGCGGACCGAACCCGCCAAGAGCAGCGTACTTGCTCGGAGGATCGCCGGGCCCGGCGATGCGCGCTTCGCCCAAGTCATCCTTGCGGCGGAGTGCGAGATGGAACGTCTTCGTGAGCGGAAAATCATGCGTGCTGAAGGTCGACAGAATCGGGTGCTCGACGCGTTCGAGCACGGGACGATATCCGCCCGGCTTGCCCGATCGAGGGACTTCGTGCGCGAAACACAGGTGTGAGACGGCCGGTTGAAGCAGCAGCATCGACGCGAGCTTGCGCGGCGGCGCTTCGCCATAGCTCGCGGCCGATAGCACGATCTTGCCGCCGTACGAATGACCGATCAGGTGAAGGCGTGCCTCGCTCGCCTTCAATAGATCTGCGAGCAACGGACCGACGCCGTGGAAGCCGACGCGGCCGGCACGATCTTTCATTTGGTAGACGGTGGCAGTCCGTATGATCGAGCGCGGGTCGAGCTTCTTGACGAAGTCACCAATTTCGCCCGCCGCCTGCGGTCCATCGCCCGAGCTGTGCGGAACCGTACCGAAATCATCGAGATCCGCATCGCTCGTCGCCGCATCGGCCCAGACGGCGAGGAGATCCTGCGCCGAGATCGGCGCCGCGGCCTCGAAGGGATCTTCGTTCTTGTTGTAGAAGGGTTCGAGGAGCCCGGCGAGCTCCAAGGCTTCGTCGGGGGATAAAAGATCCTTTTGCGCGAGGGTATAGAGCCGCGTCGCGCGCTCGGGCGGCAATTCGTCCGCCAACGAGGCGAGCTCATCCAGCTGCTCGCCGACAGCCGCATCTACGGCAGCAGGATCGCCCGCTGCAATCGCCGGCCCTTTCTCACTCTCGGTGAATACAAGGGCGGTGCTCGGCCAAAAGATCCCGACGAGGAGCGGCCGATAGTCCGCGGCAGTCGGCAGATTCATGTCCCTGCGCATCTGCAGATAGCCGCTCAGAAAATCCTCGTAGCGCTTCGTTGCGACCGTCCAGTCGTTGTTCCATCCATGAGAGAACAGGAAGATCTCCGTGTATTGCCCCGACTTCGCGGCATCGATCAAGTGTTGGCGCGTCTGCGGTCCCGAGCACACGCCGCGCTTGTCGAACGGAATGATATAGAAAGGTGTTTCGCTACCGTCGTTCAAGCGAACTTGGCGGTAGGGCCCGGCGGGCAATGAGGTCCCCATGACAGACTCCTTGTTGCGATGCATCCGAGAACTGCGAGGCCAACTCCCTATGTTCACCGATGCGAAGGAATGTGCCTTCGCCTCGATGTGCACCGGAATCGAGAAGCGTTTTGTTTGCGCTCAACAATAGCGCAATTTGCCTACTGTTGCATCGTCAAAAAGTACGATCGACCGGTCCAGTAGGCAAGCTCCATCAGGAAGAGAGAAGAGAATGGAAACCGGGCCTCGCTAGGCAACGAGCAGTACGTCATGCGACTGTTGACGACCCGGAATAGCCGGGGATAGGGTCGCGCAAAGAAACAAATCAAATTGAGTCGGCCGATGGCCACGCACGAAAAATTAATTGCATATGCAACGGACAGCCGCCTGGTGCACCGCGGGGACTGAAACGCGCCAAAAGGAGGCAGAGTGAAAAGGACGCGAACGGAGAAAGTACCGTAGAGTGGGTTGGCTTGGACGTTGAGTTGGTCGACCTCGAACGTAGCCTCCCTGTGCTGAAGCGGGAGCTGCTCCGCCTCGGGGCGCCCGCGGCGACCACGCTGGAGTTCAGGCGTGCGGGAAGCCGAGTCGTCGAATCGATCTCCGATTAGCCTCCGAGTGTGCGTCCCGCGTAGGTGGAGCGCATACGACAAATCGTCAGCATCAAGTTCGTCTCCGAGCAAGATCAGTCGCAGGTGCGTGAAACCGAGGCGCACGGCCTTTTTCAACCTGCACGGACTCGCAGTCGAGCACGAGATGGGACGTCGCTTGTGAATGATCGGCTAAGGTTTTCGCGAACAATGGCCAGAGGCGGTCGAAAACGCCCGGGGTAAGCCGTCTATCCCATGGGAGCGACAAACACCCAGGAGACATGTCATGCAATATATGTTGATGATTTATGAGGACGAGTCCCAGTTCGGAGCCGACAAGAACAACCCGCAGATCAAGGCACTGATCGCCCAACACATGGAGTTTTCCAAGAGCCTCGGTGCAACTCGCGTCGGCGGGGCGGGCCTGGCAGCGACCGCCTCGGCCACGACTGTCCGCCGCTCGGGCGACGAGCACATCATTCACGATGGACCGTTCATCGAGGCGCGCGAGCAGTTGGGCGGCTTTTATCTGATCGATGTGCCCGACCTGGATGCCGCCCTCGAGATCGCAAAGAAAATTCCGTTGCTGACGAGCGGCTCCATCGAGATACGCCCGGTTCTCGGTGGCTGATGAGCCATCAGACACTCGAGCAAGTCTTCCGTGAAGCGAGCGGCCACATCGTGGCCGCACTCGCGGCTCGTTTTCGCAACTTGGACCTGTGCGAGGATGCCTTCGGCGAGGCCTGCGTTCGTGCTGCAACCGCCTGGTTACGCACCGGGCCACCGGAAGATCCGCGATCCTGGTTGTATTGCGTCGCGCGGCGTTGTGCGATCGACCGGCTCAGACAGCAGCGAACCCAAGAAAAATATACCCCTCTACTGCTATCGGAGGACGCCATGGAAGAACCCGACAGCGAGGAGATTCCCGATGAAAGACTTCGTCTGATTTTCGTGTGCTGTCACCCCGCCATTGCAGCCGAATCCAGGGCTGCGCTTACGCTGAAGTTGGTGTGCGGCCTTTCGACGCGCGAGATCGCACAGGCGTTTCTCGTATCGGAAGCCACTATGGGCCAGCGATTCGTACGTGCGAAGCGGAAAATCGCCGAAAGCGGCATCAGCTTCGAAGTGCCAGGCGCCAATGCATGGCCCGAACGGTTGGCCGCCGTCCTCTCGACCCTTGATGTCGCCTACTCGAAGGCGCACGAAGCTGCCGCTTGCGACGGCTCGCACGCAAACTTCGCGACGGAGATGCTGGAGCTTACGAAGACGCTCGCATTCCTCATTCCTTGCGACGCTGATGTCCTCGCACTCGCTGCCACGGTTCGTTTTGCCGAGGCGCGCCGCCCGGCACGCGTCAGAGACGACTCGAGCATGTGCCCTTTAGCGGAGCAAGATCCGCACAAGTGGCGCAGAGATCTCATCGACGAAGCCCACGCATATCTGCAGCGCTCACTACGAGCCGGCCGCGCCTCCTTCCGAGTCGTGCAGGCACAAATCCAGGCGGTATGGTGCTCCAGAGCATCGCTGCAAGATCCGCCGCCATGGAGCGAGGTGCTCTCCTTGTACGATGAGCTCATCGCAATTCGAGACGACCCGTTCGTGCGCATCAATCGAGCCGTCGTTATCGCGGAAGTGGTGGGGCCGCAAGCGGCGCTCGCTGAAATCGATTCGTTGGATGGGATACGTCTGCAAGGCTACGGTCCATTTCATGCGGTCCGGGCAGACGTGTTGCGCAGACTTCATCGCGCATCGGAGGCCCTCCAGGAGTACACCGCTGCTTTGGAGTGCATTCATACCTCCGCGGAGCGGACGTGGCTCATGCAGCAAATGCATCGATTGAGCGAAGGTACCGCATCCTCAATTTGAGCGTGCGCCACGGCGCATACGCGAGCGGCTGTCCTGCCCGTTTCTCTCGCACGCAAATAAGGCCAACAGCCGCCGAATCTAGCCCGCTTGACTATCCGTAAGCAATAACTTACCGTTAGTAAACGCTTACTGTCTCACGGGATCGGCGCGACCTGGCCGCCACGAGTATTTCGTGGTCCAACCTTGGGATCGAGGGCAATGTTTAGATTCGTACTGGCGCGATAGCGACAATGGGCCTGCACGCATCGCGCGGCTTCATGAGCTCATGACTTACGCACTCGCACTTGCTGCATTGGCTGATCCGACACGTCGCGAAGTATTCGAGCATCTTCGCGGCGGACCGCGTTCGGTCGGCGATTTGGCGGAGGAATTGCCTGTCAGCCGGCCGGCTGTATCGCAGCACCTGAAGGTTCTGAAGGAAGCTGGGTTGGTGCTGGACGAGGCGGACGGGACGAGAAGAGTTTATTGGATCGATCCGAATGGCTTGGGACCGCTGCGCCGATGGCTCGACGAGTTCTGGGACGACGCACTCCAAGCGTTCAAGGCACACATCGAAGGCGAGAGCACTCATGACAAATCAAATCCGCGCACAACGCACCCTACAGATCGCCCCCGTCTGCAAGAGCGTGCGCGTCAACGCAAGCGTCGAGCGCGCGTTTGACGCATTCACGACGAGATTCAATTCGTGGTGGCCGCGCTCGCACCACATCGCCAAGGTCGAAATGGCGGAAGCGATTGTGGAGCCGTTTGCCGGCGGAAGATGGTACGAACGTGGGGAAGACGGATCCGAATGCGATTGGGGCAAAGTGCTGGTGTGGGAACCGCCGGGACGATTGGTCTTGGCGTGGCAAATCAACGCGCAATTCGCTTATGACCCATCGCTGGTAACCGAAGTCGAAGTGCGCTTCATCGAAGAGAATGCAAAGCTCACCCGCATCGAGCTCGAGCATCGCTATCTCGAGCGGCTCGGCGATGACGGGCATGCGTTCCGCGCGCAAGTCGATTCGTCCGGCGGGTGGGGGCACATTCTGAGTCTTTATGCGGAGCAGGCTGCGCGCGCCGCTTGAGCGCAGGCGATCGCGCCGCTGCGCGCGCTCGATCTCGCGGCGCTGTGAGAACGTCAGCAGGATGCATTCTGCTGAGGACCTAAGATGACCGCGCGCTGCGGCTCCTGCTTGCGCTGCAGGAGCCGCCAGAAGATAACCCCGACGGCAATGGTCAGTACCAGGCGAGTCAAATCTTCGTAGATGTGCGGCACCGCCATACCTATCTGTTCTGAAATCCCTTCCTGGATGGAATTCACGGCGCCGTGGGCGAGAGCGGCGGGCCAGAAGGAACCAGCACGAATCGTGAGCCAGCCGAAGAAGAACGAGGCTGCGATGAGCTGCACGGGAAAGAAGATCAATGCGCCCAGCACTGGGTGTTCCGGATAGTTGTATCCGGCGAGGAGTAAGGGCAAATGCCAGAAG
>JBDZVE010000132.1:0-7624 GCA_040255535.1 Lysobacterales bacterium
ATCGTCTGCAGGTGCTTTTCGATCACGTAGCCGAGCTCGGCGATGATCGAGGGCATGAACTTGCCGCCCGGTTGCCAGTAGCCGCCGCGCGGGTCGAACACCGCTTTCAGCTCCTCGACGAGGAACGTCACGTCGCCTCCTTTGCGGAACACGGCGGAGATGATTCGCGTGAGCGCGACGATCCATTGGAAGTGATCGAGGTTCTTCGAGTTGATGAAGATCTCGAACGGGCGGCGCTGCTCGTACTGCGTGCCTTCGTTCAGCACGATGTCGTTGATCGTGACGTACATCGCGTGATCGGAGACGGGCGTCTTGATCTTGTACGTCGAGCCGACGAGCATCTCCGGACGCTCGAGCTTCTCGTGCATCCAGACGACGTTGTCTTCCTTGCGCGGCTCAGCCTTCGCTGCCGCAGCCGCCTTCTCGGCAGCGGCTTTGTCTTCGGGCTTTTCGACCCGGTATTTGGTGATCTTTTTTTCGATCTTGATCATATGGCTCCGCCGGCGATCGGCGCCGGCTCCGCAAGTGTTCAATGACTAGTGATTAGGGGATAGTCAGAGCAGCTTCGCTGCCTGTCCTTGCGCGGCATGTCCGCGTTCTGACTATCCCCTATCCCCTAGCGTTGCTCGCCCTTCTCGAACTCTCCTCTCCTTCGAGAGAAGAAAGGATCAGTGACTAGTGACTAGGGGTTAGTCAGAGCAGCTTCGCTGCCTATCGCCTCGCGCGGCATGTCCGCGCGTTCTGACTATCCGCTATCCCCTGATCACGATCCCCTAGCGCAGCTCGCCCCCTCCCTAACCCTCCCCCGCTTCGCAAGGGAGGGAACCGGAGGGGCGCCTGCGCTAGAACTTGCCGTAGTACCCTTCCTTCATCGCATCGAAGAGATTCGCGGCCGTGTGGATTTCGCCGTCGTATTCGATCTCTTCGTCGCCCTTCACTTTCAGCTCGGTGCCGTCTTCGAGCGTGAACACGTACGTCGTGTTCTTGAGGTCCTGCTCTTTGACGAGCACGCCTTGGAACGCTTCGGGATTGAAGCGGAAGGTCGTGCAGCCTTTGAGGCCCTGCTCGTAGGCGTACATATAGATGTCTTTGAAGTCCTCGTAGTTGTAGTCGGTCGGAACGTTCGCCGTCTTCGAGATCGACGAGTCGATCCACAACTGCGAGGCTGCTTGGATGTCGACGTGCTCCTTCGGCGTGACGTCGTCCGCGCTCGAGAAGTAGTCAGGGAGCTGTTCGGCCGGGTCCGTGCTGTTCGGCATCGCGCGCGGGTTCACGAGCTCGCGATAGGCGAGCAGCTCGAACGAGAAGACGTCGATCTTCTCCTTCGACTTCTTGCCTTCGCGGATCACGTTCCTGAAATAGTGGTGCGCGAACGAAGGTTCAATGCCGTTCGAGGCATTGTTCGCCAGCGACAGTGAGATCGTCCCGGTCGGCGCGATCGAGCTGTGGTGCGTGAAGCGCGCGCCGATTTCGGCGAGCTCATCGACGAGCTCGCGATCCGCTTCCGCAACGCGCTGCATATAGCGGCTGTACTTCGCGTGCAGAATGCGGCCCGGAATCTTCTGGCCGACTTGCCACCCATCGCGCTCCATCTCGGGTCGCTTGCGCAGCATCTCCTTCGTCACTTCGAACTCTTCGAGCATGATCGGCGCCGGGCCCTTCTCGCGCGCGAGCTCGAGGCCGGCTTCCCAGCCCGCGAGCGCCATTTCGCGCGAGACGTTCTGCGTGAACGCGACGGACTTCTTCGAACCGTAGCGCATGCACATCATCGTGATCGCCGAGCCCAACCCTAAGAAGCCCATGCCGTGACGACGCTTGCGCGTGATCTCATCGCGCTGCTGGCCGAGCGGCAGGCCGTTGATCTCGACGACGTTGTCGAGCATGCGCGTGAAGATCTTCACCGTCTTGCGGAACTCTTCCCAATCGAAGCGCGCGGTGTCGGTGAACGGATCGACGACGAAGCGCGTGAGATTGATCGAGCCGAGCAAGCAGGAGCCATACGGCGGTAACGGTTGTTCGCCGCAGTTACCTGTCACAAGACCGTTGAAGATCAGATTGTTTCGATCAGGTTGCGTCGTATCGAAGACGGCCTCGCGGCCGACGTACTCGATGGACGCGATACGACTGACGAAATGCTCTTCGCGTGAGCTCGAGCGCTGTTCGCGCCACTCCTCGTACTTGCGTGTCTTCTCTTCAGTGACGAAGCCGATTTCGCTCATGAAGCGCTCGCGCGATTCGGAGCCGATCAACAGTTCATAGTCCGCTTTGCAGTCGTACAAGCGCCGCCCGCCCTTACCGTCGGGCAGCAGACGTTGACCCGCTTCGCGACGCTTCAAGACGCGAGAGAAGATGCCGAAGTTCGCAAGCAGCATCTGAACGTCCTTCAGCAGCGACTGCTCGCTGGACGCGAGCCGAATCGTGCAATAGGCATTTTTGTCGTCGCGCTGCACCGTTCCATCACTCTGGAACAGCCCCCGCAAATAGCCCTTCACGCAATCTTCGCTGCCTTGCCACACGATCTCCGGCACCTGCGTCTTCGTCTTTGCAGTGAAGCCGTAGTGTTCGAGCACGCGCGCGAGGATCACGGATCGGATCATCACCAAATTGCGCTGGGGAACGGCAACCGCGCTCACGCGGTAGTTGCGCGGACCATCCGAAACAGCGGCAATCAGGTCGTTGATGTAGCCGACCACGGTGTCCGCGTAGTTACGATCGCCGCCCCACAAGTTCACGACAGCGGCTTCCTGACCCTTGCCGCGATTCGTGAAGTGACCGTCGCCGGTCAACAGACCAAGCAGTAGCCCGAGCTCTAGGCTCCCCTGCTGCCCGAATTGACCTTTGCCGGATTGGATCAACAGCTCATCGCCTTCCTTGAGATCCTTTAGCTTGATCTTGCCGCGCGATGAATAGAAATCGTGCCACTCGGTCGCTTTGATCTCGTAACCATCTTCGGTCGTGACCTTGTAGACGTCTGCCGACTCGGCTGTCATGAACGCAGGCACTGCGGGGCGAACGGCAACACCCTTGCCTTCTCCCAGCGCTCGGCCATCTACCGTCACTTCGAGCGGCACGCCGCTCGCGTACAGATCGCCGATGCGCACGAGCCCGTACTGCGTCGCCAAACGCGTGTCCGCCGTGACGCACGGGTTTGTCGCGCGAATGTTTTCGCACCACCAGTTGTTGTTGAGCTCGTTGACTCTGTCGATGAGCACGAAGCCGGGCTCGGCGAAGTCGTACGTCGAGGACATGATCACGTCCCACATGCGGCGCGCCGGCAAGGTCTTATAGATCTTGCAGCAGACGAGGCCCGAGTCGTTCGTGACGTAGCCCCTCGTCGTCGGCCACTCGCGCCAGACGTACTTCGAGGTGTCGTGCAGATCTTCGCCTTCGACTTCGCGCGCCGTGACCGGGAACGCGAGCTTCCACTCGTCGTTCTTCTTCACCGCTTGCATGAACTCGTCGGTGACGAGGAGCGAGAGATTGAACTGGCGCAGGCGCCCCGCTTCGCGCTTAGCACGAATGAAGTCCATGACGTCGGGATGACCGACATCGAACGTGCCCATCTGCGCGCCGCGGCGACCGCCGGCGGACGACACGGTGAAGCACATCTTGTCGTAGATATCCATGAACGAGAGCGGCCCGGAGGTGTATGCCCCGGCGCCAGAGACGTATGCGCCCTTCGGTCGCATCGTCGAGAATTCGTAGCCGATCCCGCAGCCGGCTTTGAGTGTGAGGCCCGCTTCGTGGACCTTCGCGAGAATGTCATCCATCGAGTCGAGGATCGTGCCGGAGACCGTGCAGTTGATCGTTGAGGTCGCAGGCTTGTGCTCCTGCGCGCCGGCATTCGACATGATGCGCCCTGCCGGAATGACGCCCTTGCGCAGAGCCCACAGGAAGCGCTCGTACCACTCTTCTCGGACCTCTTGGCGTTCCACATCCGCGAGCGCACGCGCGACACGCTTATAGGTGTCGTCCATCGTGCGGTCGATCGGCGTTCCATCTTTCGCGACAAGGCGATATTTCTTGTCCCAGATGTCGATCGACGCTTCCTGATAAGGAATGCTGTTGACGTCCATGGGCTGAAGTTCAATAGCGTTTGTATTCATGCCGGCCTGCAGCTCCGGATTGCTGGTGGGCTACCCCGATACTCCACCTGACGAAAGCGCCTGCGAGAGCACGTTCGACAGTCCGCCTGACCAACGGCGTCGCGATCCCCGGATTTCTCTGCCCTCAGACGTGCTCGTCGGGGCAGTTCTTTCTTCTGATCGCGAACCACAACATATTGTGTCAGGGAGCCAAGCCTATGCGGGTGTCATAAGGTCGTCAAGAATAGCCGCTCGATAAGTTCACTCCTACATAATGGTTTCAAATCAGTCATTTACAAGACTGTACCGCGAAATACGCCTTCACTAAATTTGTGGATGAGTGAATACCCCTACAAGAGCAAGGCACAATATCTTGTGGAAGTTGTTTCCAGCATCTGAACAGGGTTTCCACACGCTGTTCCACCAGTCATCCACACCTTGTTAACGCGTGAGGGCGCGGACGGGGACAGGCCCGCAAGCTTGTGCCTGCGGGCCGTTGACAGTTGACGGTTGACAGTTGACGGCCAGAGGTGGTGTCGCGCCGGGCGCTTGCTTTTTCCATCCTTGAAGCCACGCACGCCGGAAGCCCCGCTCAGCTTTGTCGCTCAGGATCGCAGCTCAAGAGCTGCGCCCCCCTTTCTGGCTGTCAACCGTCAACTGTCAACCGTCAACCTTCTGGTTAAAATCCTTCACTTAGCTCTCAGCCCCCACTCGGTTAGGAATGTCGATGAAACATCTGTTGGGATTCATCTGTGCTGCTGCGCTCGCATTCGCTGGCACCGCTTCCGCCCAGCTCCCCTCGAAGGTCGGCGAGACGCCGGTGCCTTCGCTCGCGCCGATCGTGAAGAAGGCCGCGCCCGCGGTCGTAAACATCGCGACGCGGGGCACGGTGCGCGAACAGCGTCCGCGGAATCCCCTGCTCGAGGATCCGTTCTTCCGCCGCTTCTTCGATGCGCCCGAGTTCCAGCCGCGAGAGCGTCAGTTTCAGAGCGCCGGCTCAGGCGTGATCGTCGATGCGAAGAATGGCTACATCATCACGAACGCGCACGTCATCGAAAACGCCGATGAGATCACGGTGACGCTGCTCGACGATCGGCAGCTCAAGGCGAAGATCGTCGGGCGCGACAAGCCGTCCGATATCGCGGTGCTGCAGGTCGACGCGAAGGACCTCGTCGAGATGCCGCTTGCGGATTCGAGCAAAGCGGAGGTCGGCGATTTCGTGCTCGCGATCGGTAACCCCTTCGCGCTCAGTCATACGGTCACGTCCGGCATCATCAGCGCACTCGGCCGGACCGAGCAGTTCTCGACGAATCCCGAGTCGTATCAGGATTTCATTCAGACAGACGCGCCCATCAATCCCGGTAACTCGGGCGGCGCGCTCGTCAATCTCTCGGGCGAGCTCGTCGGCATCAACACCGCGATCTTCTCCGGCACCGGCGGCAACATCGGCATCGGCTTTGCGATCCCGTCGAACATGGTGAAGGCCGTGATGGGTCATCTGATCCAGTACGGCGAGGTCAAGCGCGGCATGCTCGGCGTGCAGCTCGCCAATCAGTTCACGCCGGAGATCGCCGAGAGCTTGGGCCTCGACAATGCGCACGGTGCGCTCGTATCGCAGGTCATCAATGATTCGGCGGCGGAGAAAGCCGGGATCAAAGCCGGCGATGTGATCACCTCGATCAACGGCAAAGCAATTACGAGCGCGGCCGACCTGCGCAACGCGATCGGCTTACTGCGCATCGGCGAGAAGATCGAGGTTGGATTGATGCGAGACGGCAAGCCGCGTCGCGTGACGGCTGTGATCGGCGAGCGCGACGGCACGGGTGCTGCGGGCGCCGCGGAGATTCACCCTGCGCTCGAAGGCGCCTCGCTTACGGACGCGGAGAACGGCCGCGGCGTGCTCGTGCAAAACGTCGCCGAAGGCAGCCCCGCCGCAGCGAACGGCTTGCGTACGAACGACGTGATCCTCGCGGTCGGCCGCGTGCGCGTTCAGAACGTGCAGCAGCTTCGTGCGGCGATCAAGGATGCGAGAGCGTTCGCCGTGACGATCAGGCGGGGCAACGCAACGCTGGTGTTCCCGATCGGGTAGCGGTGTTTAGCGCGCGTTGATTTCGCGCGCTCCGCTGCGCCCCCCCTCACCCCAACCCTCTCCCGCAAAGGGGAGAGGGAGGTGTTTTGCTGCTAGACATCCCTCGCTTGCCCCGCGGGGGTGGGCGCTGCTGTGCTCGGGTTGTCTTTGCGCACGCGCTCCGCTGCGCGCGCCCCCTCACCCCAACCCTCTCCCGCAAGGGGAGAGGGAGGTGTTTGCTGCTGACATCCCTCGCTTGCCTTGCGGGAGGCTTGGGTAGGGGCTGCTGTGCTCGGGTTGTCTTTGCGCGCGCTCCGCTGCGCGCCCCCTCACCCCAACCCTCTCCCGCAAGGGGAGAGGGGGGGTCAAGTTGCGCATGCCAGCCTCCCTCTCCCCCTTGCGGGAGAGGGTTGGGGTGAGGGGCTCTTGCGCGAACCGACTCATTGACGTGGCGCGTTAGTCCGATGCCTCGATCGCCTGAGCGGCGTCGGCAACGCGACAGATCTCCGCTCGCCTCTTCGCGCCCTTGCTCCCCCCGATCGCCTTCATCTCGACATAGAACTTCTCGAGATCTTCGCCCAGCGATTCGAAAACACGGCGAAGGCCGGGTACGCAGCCGTGGTAGGTCGCGGCGGAGACGAGGTGTGCGTTGTTGAGGGTGCGTGAGAACCACGCGTCGTAGCCCGCGTAGCCGCCCCATTCCTGTTTCAGGCGTTCATACTCGAGCTTCATCAAGCCGAACTCGTATTGCTTGCGGGCGCGCATCTCCTCTTCGGGCAGGTCCGTCGCATAGAGCGCCTTCAGACGCTCGCGAGTGCGGAGCAGGAGCGCGATGAACTCGCGATTGCGCTCACGTTGGCGCTGCCAGCCCTCGAGCTGGCGCGAAGCGCCGCGCGCGGCGAGCCAACGTTCGAGACCGACTTCCTCGACGATCGTTGCGAAGCCTTCGTTGAAATCGGAGTCGCCCGGAACGTAGACCACTTGGTGTGCAAGCTCGTGAAACAACGTGGCTGCGAGCTTGGCGTCGCTCCAGACGAGCATCGTGTTGAGCACGGGATCATCGAAATGGCCGAGCGTGGAATACGCGGCGACGCCGCCGACCGCTGCGTCGTAACCCTTGCGCGTCAGACGCTGCGCATAGCGCATCGCCATCTCTTGGCTGAAATAGCCGCGATAGACGACGCAGCCCGCGATCGGAAAACACCATTGCTTTGGCTGCACCGAGAACTCCGGCGCCGCGAACACGTTCCACACGACGTAGGGCCGGTCGAGATCGGCGTAGCTGCGATAACTCTTGTTGTCCGGAAGCCCAAGCTCACGCGACGCGAAGTCGCGCGCGGCACTCACGTACTCGAGCCGCTCGCGCAGCACCGGCTGCGTCGTGGGATTCGCAATGACGTTTGCAATCGGCTCGCGCTTCGAAAGGATCTCCATCTGGCCGGAGAAGGCTTGAAGGTAATAGCAGCCACTC
>JBDZVE010000132.1:7724-9494 GCA_040255535.1 Lysobacterales bacterium
CTTCGAAAGGATCTCCATCTGGCCGGAGAAGGCTTGAAGGTAATAGCAGCCACTCGCGGCCATAGATAGCACTGAGATGACTATTGAGCGGAGTAGGCGCACGGAAGGGGCTGCTCGGGTTGACAGTTGACGGTTGACAGTTGACAGCCAGAAGGGGGAGCGACAGCGTCGCGACTGCGCGGCAACTCGTCAACCAGGCGCTCCCTCGATCTACAAGAGCTGCTGAGTCTTCCGCCCACAAACAGCGTTCGTCCTGTTGTGACGGTCGACCGTGCTGCACACGTTCTGACCGTCAACGGCGCGTAAGCGCGCCTCTGGCTGTCAACCGTCAACTGTCAACCGTCAACCGGCCCTCGCGCGCAACGCGCGGCCGGCCACAGTACACTGGCGCCCATGAAGATTTACCTTGTCGGCGGCGCCGTCCGCGATGAGCTCCTCGGACTTCCGATTCGCGAACGCGATTGGGTCGTCGTCGGCGCGCGGCCGGAAGAGCTGACGGACCAGGGATACAAGCCGGTCGGCAAAGATTTCCCGGTGTTCCTGCATCCGACCTCGAAAGAGGAATACGCGCTCGCGCGTACGGAGCGCAAGACCGGGCCCGGCTATCGCGGGTTCGAAACGCGCTTCTCGCCGGATGTCACGCTCGAGCAGGATCTCGAGCGGCGGGATCTCACGATCAACGCGATCGCACGCGATCCCGAGAGCGGCGCGCTGATCGATCCGTTCGGCGGCCAGCGCGATCTCAACGAGCGCTGGCTGCGGCATGTCTCGTCCGCGTTCGTCGAAGATCCCGTGCGCGTGCTGCGCGTCGCGCGCTTCGCGGCGCGATTCGCGCCGCTCGGCTTTCGCGTCGCGCCCGAAACGCTCGCGCTCATGCAAGAGATCGCGGCGCGCGGCGAGCTGGATGCGCTCGTGCCCGAGCGCGTCTGGCAGGAGACGCAGCGCGCGCTCGAGCTGCCGGCGCCGCGCCGCTTCTTCGAGGTGCTGCGCGAGGCGCACGCGCTCGCGGTCATCTTTCCCGAAGTGGACCAGCTCTTCGGCGTGCCGCAGCCCGAGCAATGGCATCCCGAGATCGACGCCGGCCTTCACACGATGATGGTGCTCGATCAGGCGTGCAAGTTGAGCGACGACCCTGTCGTGCGCTTCGCCGCCCTGACGCACGATCTAGGCAAAGGCACGACGCCGAAGCACGAGCTGCCGAGCCATCGCCTGCACGAGCACCGCGGCGTGGAGATCATCGAGAAGCTCTGCGAGCGCTTGCGTATTCCGAATGCCTATCGCGAGCTCGCGGTGTTGGTGTCGAAACATCATTTGAACGCGCATCGCATTCAGGAGCTGCGCGCCTCGACGTTGCTCGAGCTGCTCGAGAAGTTGGATGCGTTCCGCCGCCCGGATCGCTTCGAGGGATTCGCGCTTGCCTGCGAGGCTGACGCACGCGGCCGCAAAGGACTCGAAGATCGAGAGTACCCGCAAGCGGATTTCTTGCGCCGCGCCCGCGAAGTCGCGGCGAAGGTGAAGCCAGACGAGACCTTCGCCGACTTGAGCGGCGAACAAATCGCCGCGCGCCTGCGCCAACTCCGCATCGCGGCGCTCGCTGCGATGAAAGGCGCTGGGCTGTAGGCTGTAGGCTGTAGGCAGGAGCGCGCAACGGCGCGCCATGGGTTGATTGCCCTTTTCGAGCTTTGCGCCTTCGCGAGATTATTTTCTTAATCCCCCTTCGCGAGCTTTGCGCCTTCGCGAGATTACTTCTTATCCGCGCTCACAAACTTG
>JBDZVE010000133.1:0-2039 GCA_040255535.1 Lysobacterales bacterium
TCCCTACCCGCTTTCTCGCTGTCCCTATCTGCTTTCTCGCTGCCCCTACCCCGTACCCGCTATCCCCTAATCCTCAATCCTCCATGTCCAAGGCGCAATCCGTGCAGGTTCTCGCATACGGCACGACCGCGAGTCGCGTCGCACCAATTGGCTCGCCACAAATGGCACATGTTCCATAGGTACCCGCGGCAAGTCGGGCGAGCGCCGCGTCGATTTGCTGGAGCTCATCGCGCGCCGCGGCGCCGATCACTTGCAAAGCCGCATCATTCTGCGTTTGTATAGCGCGGTCGGCGAAATCCGCGACGGGCGGGTCGCTCACCCGGGCCAGATCCCGGCGGACGCGGCCCTCTCGGTCCGTCAGCTCCTGGCGGCGGCGGGCGAGACGCTCGCGCGCTTCTCGGAAAGGGTCGCTCCCGAACTGATTGTTCCTTGTGAACTCGACCGCGCCATTCATCGTGGACTCCTCCGTTCTCTCACGCACACGATCCTCCGGCAACGGCGCCGCGTCTCTAAGGAGGTGGCGTAGGCTTATCCGGGGATTTCGCGAGTGCCGGGCGCACTGCCTTGCGGCAGTCTGCGCGAACTATGAGCAGTACTTCACCTTGGGTTTCGGGCCGCCACCGCGCGGGAGCAGGAGTCGTGAGCGAATCCAATGACATCGATGCCACGAGCGGGTCTGCCGTGGAAGCGCACGTGCTCATCGAGCAGCTCATGACCATCGCGCGCGTTTCGGCGCTCGAAGAAATGGCGAGCGGCATCGCACACGAGTTGAACCAGCCCCTCGGCGCGATCGCAACGTTCTCACAGGCCGGCGAGCGCATGCTGAGCCGTCCGCAGCCGATGACGAGCGCGGCGCTCGAAGTGCTCCAGCACATCAATCGCGAAGCGATGAATGCGGGCGAAGGCATTCGCCGCATCCGTCGTTTGTTCAACCACGCGGGAGCGAAGCGTCCGCCCTGCTCCATGAACGATCTGCTCTCCGAGCTGAAACCCGTGCTCGACCTGCTCGCGTCGCGCCACAAGTCGACGCTCGTCGTGCACTGCGAGGAAAACCTGCCCCTCATCGCCGTCGATCGGCTGCGCATTCAGCATGTGCTGCTCACGCTCGTGCAGAACGCGCTCGAAGCGCCGAAGCTGCCCGAGGCACCGACTACCGTACGCATCGACGTCACGGGCGACCGTTACGCGGTCGAGACCTCCGTCACCGATCGCGGCATAGGCATCGAGGAGCAGCAGAAACCGCAGATCTTCCGGCCGTTCTTCACGACGAAGGGCGAGGGCACGGGCTTGGGGCTCGCCTCGAGCCGTGCGATCATCGAATCGCACGAAGGTACGATCGGTTTCGAGGACGCCGAAGGCGGTGGCACGCGGTTCTGGTTCCGCCTTCCGGCCATGACCGGAGGATAACTCGCGTGAATGTCGCGCACGGTAGACAGGAAAGAAACAAAAAGCCGAGTCAACCCGCCGTCTACATCGTGGATGACGATGACGGCATGCGCCGGGCGCTCACGCTGCTCATGGGCACCGTCGGCTATCACGCGGTTCCGTTCGCACGACCGCGCGAGTTCCTGGAGAAGTACGATCCCGCACAATCGGGCTGCCTCGTGCTGGATGTGCGCATGCCCGAAATGAGCGGCCTCGAGGTGCAGCAGCATTTGAACCGCGCCGGCTCGATGCTTCCGGTGATCCTGATCACCGGCCATGGCGACATTCCGATGGCGGTGCAGGCGATGAAGGATGGCGCGTTCGACTTCTTGCAGAAGCCGTTCCGCGATCAAGACCTCATCGACCGCATCAATGCCGCACTAAAGCAAGACGCCGAGAACCGCGCGACGCTCGAGAAGCACGCCGACTTGAAGCGTCGCTTCGATACCCTCACACCGCGCGAACGCGAGGTCATGGCGCTCGTCGTCGACGGTAAGGCGAACAAGGTCATCGCCATCGACCTGGGCTTGAGCGAACGCACCGTCGAAATTCACCGCGCGAACGTCATGGAGAAGATGGGCGCCCGGTCGGTGGCGCATTTGGTGAAGATGAAT
>JBDZVE010000133.1:2139-9493 GCA_040255535.1 Lysobacterales bacterium
ACTCCCGAGTATCTCGAGCGCATGGACGCTTACTGGCGCGCTGCGAATTATCTTTCAGTCGGTCAGATTTACCTGCTCGATAATCCGCTCTTGCGAGAGCCGCTCGAGCTCGGGCACATCAAGCCTCGTCTGCTCGGTCATTGGGGGACGACACCGGGCCTCAATTTCATCTACGTGCATTTGAATCGGCTGATCAAGAAGCACGACCTCGACATGATCTACATCACGGGGCCGGGGCACGGCGGGCCCGCGCTCGTCGCGAATACCTACCTCGAGGGAACGTACAGCGAGTATTACCCGAACATCTCCGAAGATGTCGAAGGGTTGCGCAAGCTCTTCAAGCAGTTCTCGTTCCCCGGCGGCATTCCGAGCCACGTCGCACCGGAGACCCCTGGCTCGATCAACGAAGGCGGCGAGCTCGGCTATTCGCTCGCGCACGCATTCGGTGCGGTTTTCGACAACCCCGATCTGATCGCCGCGTGCGTCATCGGCGATGGGGAAGCGGAGACCGGCCCGCTCGCGACGAGCTGGCACTCGAACAAATTCCTGAACCCGGTGCGCGACGGCGCCGTGCTGCCGATCCTGCACTTGAATGGGTACAAGATCGCGGGCCCAACGGTCCTTGCGCGCATTCCACGCGAGGAGCTGAGTCAACTCTTGAGCGGCTACGGGTATGAGCCGTACTACGTCGACAAGGAAGCGACGAACGCCGAGACGCATCTCAGCATGGCGCAAACGCTCGATCGCATCATCGCGCGTATTCGCGAGCTTCAGCGCGATGCGCGCACGAACGGTTTTCGCGAGCGGCCGCGCTGGCCCGTGCTGGTCCTGCAAACACCGAAAGGATGGACGGGGCCGAGCGAAGTCGACGGCGTCCCCGTCGAAGGCAGCTGGCGCTCGCACCAGGTGCCGCTCGCAAAGCTCGCGGAGAAGCCGGCGCACCTGAAACAGCTCGCGACATGGATGCTGAGCTACAAGCCGACCGAGCTCTTTACCGCCGAGGGCAAGCTCAAAGCGGAGCTGCGCGAGCTCGCGCCGGTCGGCCATCGACGCATGGGGGATAACCCCCACGCGAACGGCGGCATCTTATTGCGCAACCTGCGTCTACCGGACTTTCGCAACTATGCCGTCGAGATCAAGGCGCCGGGCGCCGTCGACGCCGAAGCGACGCGCGTGCAAGGTACGTACATCCGCGACGTCATGAAGCTGAACGAGCAGAGCCGCAACTTCCGCATCTTCAGCCCGGATGAGACGACCTCGAATCGCTGGAACGCTGTGCTCGACGTCACGGCACGGACCTCGGTCGCCGAGATCGAGCCTTCCGATTCGCATGTCGCTGCCGACGGGCGTGTCATGGAGATGCTGAGCGAGCATCAATGCCAAGGTTGGCTCGAAGGTTACCTGCTCACCGGCCGGCACGGCTTCTTCAGCTGCTACGAAGCGTTCATTCACATCATCGATTCGATGTTCAATCAGCACGCGAAGTGGTTGAAGACGTGCAACGACATTCCGTGGCGCCGCCCGATCGCCTCGCTCAACTATCTGCTCACCTCGCATGTGTGGCGGCAGGATCACAACGGGTTCAGCCATCAAGATCCCGGTTTCATCGATCACGTCGTCAACAAGAAGCCCGAGGTCATCCGCGTCTACCTGCCGCCCGACGCGAACACGCTGCTCTACATCACGGACCAATGCCTGCGCAGCCGCAACTTCGTGAACGTGATCATCGCCGGTAAACAGCCGCAGCCGCAGTGGCTCACGATGGATGCGGCAATCAAGCATTGCAGCGAAGGTATCGGTATTTGGTCGTGGGCCAGCAACGATCAAGACGGCGAGCCCGACGTCGTGCTCGCCTGCGCGGGCGACGTCCCGACGCTCGAAACGCTCGCAGCGGTCACGCTCCTGCGCGAGTGGCTGCCGGAGCTCAAAGTTCGCGTCGTCAACGTCGTCGACCTCATGACGCTGCAGCCCTCCTACTTCCACCCGCACGGCCTGTCCGACAGCCAATTCGATTCGATCTTCACGGCGAACAAGCCGGTCATCTTCGCCTTCCACGGTTATCCCTGGCTGATCCACCGCCTGACGTATCGACGCCGCAATCACGACAACATTCACGTGCGCGGCTACAAGGAAGAAGGCACGACGACGACGCCGTTCGACATGACCGTGCTCAACGAGCTCGACCGCTTTCACCTGGTCGAAGCGGTCATCCACTTCGTACCCGGCCTAGCCGATCGCAGCGCGCACCTGCGTCAACGCTTGCGCGACAAACTCGTCGAGCACCGCGAATACATTCGGAGGTATGGGGAGGATTTGCCGGAGATCAGAGAGTGGCGGTGGCGCGCGCCCGGCGTCGGCGCTAGGCGCTAGCGCTAGCGCTAGCGCCAGCGCTAGGGGATAGTGTTCAGGGGTTAGGGGGTAGTCAGAGCCGCGTCCGCGGCTGCCATTCCGACTACCCGCTACCCCCGAACACTATCCCCTGGAAATTCTGACTATCCCCTACCCCCTGAACACTATCCCCTGGAGATCCGAGCGCGGATCTCCCACGCTAGCCGCGGACGCGGCTCTGACTATCCCCTACCCCCTGAACACTATCCCCTGGAGATCCGAGCACGGATCTCCCCGCGCTCGATGCCTGCCGCATTGGCTTCGTCCGTGTCGAGGTGCATTTCGAGCGTGTAGTCGGGCGATACGCGGACGGTTACGTCGCCGAACGTGAGGTCGCGGCCGTCGCTGTCGATGCGCACTTGGACGGTGTCGTGGTCGCGCACGCCGAAGCGCAGCGCATCGTTGGGGCTCATATGTATATGACGCCGTGCCGTGATGAGACCGCTCGGCACCGTCGTCGAGCCGGTCGGCCCTTCGAGCGTAATGCCAGGTGTGTTCTCCAGGTCGCCCGAGATGCGCACGGGCGCATCGACGCCGAGCGCGAATTCGTCGGTGCGCGAGATCTCGATTTGATCGTGATCGCGCGGCGGCCCCATGAGTCGAACGCCGCTGATCCGGCCGCGCGGACCGACGAGCGTCACCGTCTCCTCGGCAGCATATTGACCCGTTTGCGAGAGCATCTTGCGAACCTTGAGCCGATAGCCCGCGCCGAAAAGCTTCTCGATCGTGGCTTGAGACAGATGCGCGTGCCGCGCGGACACCGCGACGGGAATCCGTAGCGGCTCGCGCGTTCGCTGCTCGCCCTCGAGCAAGCCGTACGCCTCTTTGGCGATAGACAATTCCTCGTCGGCCTTCACGACGAGAATGCGCGTTCGCGAACGCGCGTCGGACACCTCTGCGATCGGTCGCTCGGCGGTCAACTTCGCGTCTCGGTTGCGATCCTCATCGAGCACCGCACCCAGGAAGGCGAGGCGCTGCGTAGCACGATGGCGCACGATCCCGCTGTTCTCTCCGATGCCGCCGGTGAACGCGATCGCATCGACGCCGCCCATCACGGCGGCATACGCGCCGATGTATTTTCGGACCCGATGCGAATAAAGCGTGATCGCGAGGCGGCACGGCTCGTCTCCCTCCGCCGCCCGCTTCTCGATCTCGCGCATATCGTTCGTGCCGGTGAGTCCATTCAATCCCGAGCGCTGGTTGAGCAGCACATCGAGCGCATCCGCGTTCATGTCGCCTGCACGCATGAGCTCGAGCAGAACACCCGGATCCAAATCCCCGGCACGCGTTCCCATGATGAGCCCTTCGAGCGGCGTCATGCCCATGCTCGTTTCGATGCTGCGGCCATACTCTATTGCGGTGACGCTCGCACCGTTGCCCAAGTGACAGGAAACGATGCGCAGCGTTTGCGGGCTCGTTTTCAAGTATCGGGCAACCGCCTCCGCCACGTGCGCGTGGCTCGTGCCGTGAAAGCCGAAGCGCCGGATGCCGAACGCTTGCGTGACATCGCTCGGCAGTGCGTAGCGGCGTGCACGCGTCGGCAAGGTCGCGTGAAATGCCGTATCGAATACGCCGATGTGCGGTAGCGCCGGGAGCGCTTGCATCGCTGCGCGCACGGCTTTGAGCGCCGGCAAGTTGTGCAACGGCGCGAGCTGCGACACGCCATCGAGCTCGCGCAACGTCGCTTCATCCAAGCGCGTCGGCCGCACGAAGCGTTCGCCGCCGTGCACGATCCGATGTGCGACGGCGCCTAGTGTCTCTCGACCGGTTCCCGCTGCCTGCATCTCCTCGAGCAGCAGTGCCGCCGCGTCTTCGAAGCTCACCTCCGGGCCGAGCGCACGCGTTTCGTCCGAGCGTTTCAATCGGCATGTCGGCTTGCCGATCTCCTCGATTCGCATTTCGAGGGTACGCCGCTCGTGCGCGACGTCGATGAGCGCGGCCTTGATCGATGAGCTGCCACAGTTGATCGAGAGGACGTGCATAGGCGGGCGCTAGGAAGCCAGCTTCCGTGCCCGCTCGCTCAACGCCTGTTGAGTCGCATCGAAGGGCTGGACGAACTTCTTGAGCCCATCCGCTTCGAGCTCCGCGGCGATCGCACGAATGTCGATTCCTTGCGCCTGCAGCGCGGCCATCGCGCCGCTCGCCCGCTCCGGATCGTCGTGCACTCTGGGCGTCGGATCGCCATGATCTCGGTAGGCCGCAAGCGTCTTCGGCGGCAGTGTCGTAATAGTGTCCGGTCCGATGAGCGGCTCGATGTACTTGGTATCGCTGTACTCGGGATTCTTCGTGCCGGTGCTCGCCCAAAGCAACCGCTGGCGACGCCCTCCTTGCGCTTCAATCGCGCGCCAACGCTCGCTATCGATGATCGATTCATAGCGGCGATAGGCAAGTAGCGCCGAGGCGATCGCCGCCTCGCCTTTGAGCTTTTTCGCGGCGTCCGTAGCGAGCGCATCGAGCCGTTTGTCCACGAGGGTATCGATGCGGCTCAGGAAGAAGCTCGCGACGGAGGCAATCCGATCGATCGGCTGCTTGTCGGCGAGCCGCTGCTCCAACCCTTCCAGGTACGCATCCGCGACCGCGGTGTAGCGCTCGACGCTGAACAGCAGCGTGATATTGACGTTGACGCCCTCGGCCGTCAGCCGCCGGATCGCCTGCAGGCCCTCAACCGTGGCGGGAACCTTGATCATGACGTTCGGCCGGTCGACGAGGCGGTTGAGACGCAGGCCGTCCTCGATCGTCCGATTCGTATCGCGCGCCAAGTGAGGGGAGACTTCGAGACTGACGAAACCGTCCGCGCCGCGCGTCTCGTCGTACACGCCGCGCAGCGCATCGGCAGCGGCTTGAATGTCCGCAACGACCAGCTCATCGTAGATTTCCGACGTGGATCGGCCGAGCCGCGCGAGCCGGCGGATATCATCGTCGTATTGCTGGTACTCCGTGATGGCCTTGTGAAAGATCGCGGGATTCGAGGTGATGCCCGTCACACAGTCCTCGCGGATCGCCTTCGCGAAATCGCCGCGGGTCAAGAAGCCCCGTTCGATATAGTCGAGCCATACGCTCTGGCCAAGCTCACGAAGCCGGCAAAGTGGATTGGATTGAGTCATGTATATGCACCTCCGGCGTGCTAATGCGACAGGGACGCCATGCAGGATGCAAAGCTTGCAAGTGCGCTGCCGGTGAAAAGTCGAGTTTGTCGCCCTGGGCGTCCATATCCCGGGGGATATCTAGACGATAACCAAAAGCGGCCCGCTACAGTCGTCGTACAATCCCGCATCCTTTAACGCCTCGCGACAACACGCCCAAGTCTCACCCTATGGCCAGCGAATCTCAAAAGTGGCACCTGTTCGTCCCAAAACTGTTCACTGTGCTGCGCCTGGGGTACGGGCTCAAAGACTTTCGGCAAGACACGATCGCGGGCCTGACCGTAGCCATCGTTGCGCTTCCGCTCGCGATGGCGCTCGGCATCGCGTCCGGCAGCACGCCCGAAAAGGGCCTAGTGACCGCCGTGATTGCGGGCTTTTTGATCTCCGGGCTCGGCGGCAGCCGTTTTCAGATCGGCGGTCCGACGGGCGCGTTCGTCGTCGTCGTGCTCGATGTGATCACGCGCCACGGCTTCGACGGTTTGCTCCTCGCGACCGCCCTCGCCGGCTTGATGCTGATCGTCGCGGGCTTCGCCGGCCTCGGGACGTGGATCAAGTACATCCCCCAACCGGTGATCACCGGCTTCACGGCAGGCATTGCGGTCATCATCTTTTCGACGCAAATCAAGGATCTGCTCGGGCTCCAGATGGGCGCCGTGCCGGGAGAATTCTTCGAGAAAGTCGGAGCCTATGCGGCGCATCTCACCACGTTCAGTCCGCAGGCGACCCTCATCGCCGCCGTCGCGCTCGCGATCATCATCCTGCTGCGCAAGTTTGCGCCTCGGTGGCCGGGCTTTCTCATCGCGGTGCTCGTCGGTTCGTTGATGGCATGGGCATTCGATTTGCCCGTGACGACGATCGGCAGCCAATTCGGCGACCTGCCCCGCGGCCTGCCCATGCCGGAGCTGCCCGATGTGAGCTGGGAGAAGCTCAAGGCGATCGTTCCGAGCGCGTTCACGATCGCGTTTCTGGCGGGTGTCGAGTCGCTTCTGTCAGCCGTCGTGGCGGACGGCATGACGGGTCGCCGCCATCGGTCCAATTGCGAGCTCGTTGCGCAAGGCGTCGCAAACTTTACCTCGACGCTGTTCGGCGGCTTGCCGGCAACCGGCGCGATCGCGCGTACGGCGACGAACATCCGTTCCGGCGCCCGCTCGCCCGTTGCGGGCATGATGCACGCCGTATTCCTGCTCTTGTTCATGTTCCTGCTTGCGCCGCTCATCAGCTACGTGCCGCTCGCGACGCTTGCCGCCGTACTCGTCATCGTTGCGTGGAACATGAGCGAGATCGACCGCTTCAAGTACTTGATGCGGGCGCCCGTGGGCGATCGGCTCGTGCTGCTGCTCACGTTCGGCTTGACGGTGATGATCGACCTCACGGTCGCGATCTCGGTCGGCGTCGTGCTCGCCGCGATGCTGTTCATGCACCGGATGGCCGAAGCGGTCGCGATCCAGAATCGCAGCCCGCTCATCGAGCGCGACCTCGACGACTACGAACGCGATCACGACGAGTACACGCGACGCTTGCGCCTCCCGAAGGGCGTCGAGGTGTTCGAGCTGCGCGGACCGCTTTTCTTCGGCGTCGCGAACCGGCTGAACGATTCGCTCGATCGCATCGGGCCGATGCCGAAAGCCTTCATTCTGATTCTGCGCGACGTGCCGTTGATCGATGCGACCGGCGCGAGCGCGCTCAAGGAGTTCCTCGCCCGTTGCCAGCGTCACGGCACGACCGTGTTCCTCGCTGAGATGACGCGCCCCGTCAAATCGCTGCTCACCTCGATGAACGTGCTGAACGACAGCGTACGCTCCGTTAACTCCTTCGACGACGCC
>JBDZVE010000134.1:0-4951 GCA_040255535.1 Lysobacterales bacterium
GCGATTCACAGCTTCAGCGCCTCTTGCGCGGGATTTTCCCCGGACAGCAGTGCGCTTTCGCAAGGACGACGCCGTGTTGGCGTCGGCTTTGCGCCTTTGCGAGATTCACTCTTCTTCTCTTCTCCGCGCCGCCGCGAGATCCTCTTTCATCGCGATGGCATCGCCGCGATCGCGACAACTACTTCGTCGCTTCGTCACTATCGTCCTTGGGACGACGCGTTCGCGTACCGGCGAGGCGCAGGACGCGCAAGCGCGAGCTGGTGTCGATCTCCCGCGGGGGCGGTGCCGCCTTCATGAGCGCTTCGAGGTGAGGGCGTGCGTGTGCGAGGAACGTCGGGATCGTGCTCGCGGCGAGGGGACGTGCAATCAGGTAGCCCTGCACTTGCACGCCGCGATCGGTCAGCAAGATCCCAAGCTGCGTGTTGCGCTCGACACCTTCCGCGGTCACCTGCAGCCCCAAGCTGTGACACAGGCCCACGATCGAGCGCACGATTGCAGGCGAGCGCTGCCCGGCGTCGATCGAAGCCACGAGGCTGCGGTCGATCTTGACGCGCGTGAGCGGCAGGCGCTCGAGCGAGGTCAACGATGAGTAGCCCGTGCCAAAGTCATCGAGCGCGATGCTGATGCCCATCTCGCGCAGGCGATGCAGCGCCTCGATCGTCGTCGCGCCGGTCTGCAATACGTTTTCCGTCAGCTCGATCTCGAGACACTCCGGCGGGAGCGCATGCTTGCGCAGCACGTCATCCACTCGCTTGACGAAGTCGCCGCTCAAGAACTGCTGCGACGAGATGTTCACGGCGACGCGCGCTTTCGGCCACGGCCCGCTTTGCCACAGCGCGGCATCTTCGATCGCGGTTCGCAGTGCCCAATCGCTGATCTCGGTGATGAGCCCGGACTGCTCCGCGACGTCGAGGAACTCGCTCGGCGCAAGCAAATCCCCACCCGGCTGTCGCCAACGAACCAGCGCCTCCACGGTGTGCGTCTCCAAGCTCTCGAAACACACTTGCGGCTGATACAAGAGCTCGAACTCCCCGCGCTCGACCGCGCGGCGCAAGGCCTGCTCGAGCTTGAAGCGCGACGAAGCGGCTTCGACCAGCGCCGGCGCGAACATACTCCAGCAGCTTCGCCCTCGCTCCTTCGCGCTGAACAACGCGGCGTCGGCCGCACGCAGCAGCGCATGCGAATCGTCAGCATGATCCGGATAGACGCTCGCGCCCACGCTCACGCTGATGCGCAGCTCACGCCCATGAACGAGGAGCGAGCTTTGGAATTGCTCGAGGAGCCGCGCGCCGATGCGCTCGACTTCTTCGATCGCGGCGATGCTCTCGCAAATGACGGTGAATTCATCGCCGCCGAAGCGCGCGCTGAACGCGCTTGCGGCCGGACATTGAGAGCGCAGACGCTCGCTCACCGCCTGCAGTACGCTGTCGCCGAACGAGTGACCCAAGCTGTCGTTGATCGTCTTGAAGTTGTCGAGGTCGATGAACAGCACGGCGACGCGCGAGTTGCGCCGGCGCGCGCGGTCGATCGCGCTTTCGAGGTGAGCGAACAACTGCCTGCGGTTCGGGAGCTGTGTGAGCGGATCGTGGTGCGCAAGGTGCTTGAGCTCTCGAGTCCGCTCGTCGACCTTCGCCTCGAGCTCCGCCTGATAGGCGCGCACCTCCGCCTCGGCGTGCTCGAGCTGCTCCGCCATTTGATTGAACGCCTCGGCGAGCAGATCGAGCTCGCGCGTTCCGCCTCGCGGCACGCGGGTGCGCACGATGCCGTTTGCGATCCTGCGGGTCGCAACCGTCAGGAGCTGCACGGGGCGCGTCACGCTCGTCACGGTTGCGATCGCGATCCCGATCAACATGATTAGCGCCGCGGCGCTTGCCCAGAGAAGATGCTTGTCCGCCTTGTTGGCGGCTTGCACTGCGAGCCGATCGGCATCCGCGAGCGCGCGACGTGCCGGCTCGACGAGCTGCGTCACGACCATGCTCGATGCGCTCGCACCCTCGTCGCGAAACAATGCCGCGTGCTCGTCGAGCGCGACGATCGCCTCGAATGCCGCACGTCGGGCGCTCACGAGCTGCCTAAAGCCGCTCGACACTTCACCGACCCATTTCGCGCCATGGAATGTCTTGAGATCGCCCACGTCGCGAGCGAGCAGCGCGCTGAACGCCTGCTCGCTCGCGGCGACAGGCTGGGCCGGGGGCGCTGCGCCAGAGACGCTCGTGGCGGTACTCACGCGTTCCCGTATCAAGTTGAGCGCGCGTTGAAGTCTCATCACGGACTCGCTCGCGAACACCGCGCCTGCGAATCTCAGTGCCTGATCCTGCGGCACGTTGAGCTTTTTCTCGAGGCGATCGAATTGGTCCCAGTAGTCGCTCAAGAGATCTCGCCGCGCCGCGCTCTTGAGCAGCATCTCATCGCCGGCGCGGCGAAATCCTTCGAGCTTCGCTCTGAGCTCAGGCACCAGGAATTCACGACCGGGAAAGCGTCGTGCCGCCTCTTCGTAATTCGCGAGCGTCTCGAGTAGACGCTGCGCAGCCTCATCGACATCGACGGTAGGCGCGTCGGCGTGCTCGGAAGTGTCAACGACGGCCCGCTGGTAGTGCGTGATGGCGGCCGCGAGCGACTCGGTGGCACGCACGAGCGGCTCATGCTGCAAAAGGAGCTCGCGGACTTGATCCCGCGCGGCCTGCGCGCTGCGCTGCGTGACGAGATTGGCCGAAACGACCGTGAGTGCGACCGCAGCAAATCCGATCGCAACGCGGAGCGCCATGCCATGACGGTGCCGCGCACGGTCGCGCGGCGCACGCTTGCGCACTGGTTCGGACGGCTCCCTTGTTTGTTGCTCTTGCGCGCCCACTCCGCCGAATCCCCTGAAGCAGCATCAGGCAATGTGCCACCAGACGGAGCCGAGGTCTGCTCGGGCGAACTCGGATTGTGCGTCAGGTCTCAATGTGCCCGTTACGTCAAGAACAGGCTCTGGGCACTGGGCTCTGGGCTCTGGGCTCTAGGCTGAAGCCAGAACGAGAACCACAGCCGTCGCGCGGTAGACTGGCGAGGTCCGCTTTCTTACCTACAGCCTACAGCCTAGGGTCTACAGCCTTGTCTTCTCTCCCCCTCTCAGGCCTTCGCGTGCTCGAAGTCGGCCAATTGCTCGCGGGTCCGTTCGCGGGATGCGTGCTCGGGTACTTCGGCGCGGAGGTCATCAAGATCGAGCCGCCCGGCGGAGATCCGCTGCGTAACTGGCGCGTACTGCGCGACGGCACTTCGCTCTGGTGGCACAGTCTCGCGCGCAACAAGAAGTCGGTCACGATCGATCTGCAACATGCCGAAGGCCAGGCACTCGTGCGCGAGCTCGCGCGCGCTTCCGATGTGCTCATCGAAAACTTCAAGCCGGGCACGATGGAGAAATGGAACCTCGGGCCGGATGAGTTGAAGGCGGTGAAGCCCGAGCTCATCTATGCGCGCGTTTCCGGCTATGGACAGAATGGACCGTATGCATCGCGCCCGGGATTCGCGTCGGTGTGCGAGGCGATCGGAGGTCTTCGGTACGTCAACGGTTTTGCGGATCGTCCGCCGGTTCGTCCCAATCTTTCGCTCGGCGACACGCTTGCCGGTCTGCACGCGGTGATCGGTATTCTGCTTGCGCTCAACGCGCAAGGTCGAAGCCGCGCGAGCGGACAGGTCGTCGACGTCGCGATCTACGAATCCGTCTTCAACGTGCTCGAAGCCGTCGTGCCGGAATACGACGGAGCGGGCGTCGTGCGCGAGCCTTCCGGCTCGACGCTGACCGGCATCGTGCCCTCGAATACTTATCTATGCGCCGACGATAAGTACGTCGTCATCGGCGCGAACGGCGACTCGCTGTTCAAACGATTGATGCGCGCGATCGGGCAACCGGCGATGGCCGACGATCCGCGCTTCGCGAACAACGCGGGCCGCGTTCGACACGAGCAGGAAATCGATACCGCGATCGGCGCTTGGACTCGCGCGCACACCTCCAATGACGTGCTGCGCACGCTCAACGAAGCGTCCGTTCCGGGCGGACCGATCTACAGCGTCGCAGACATGTTCGTCGATCCGCATTTCAACGCGCGCGGTTTATTCGAAGAGGTCAACGTCGACGACGGCGCATTGAAAGTACCGGCAATTCTGCCGAAGCTGGTGAGCACACCGGGCAGCACACGCTCGGCAGGGCCGAAGCTTGGCGAACACACGGACGAGGTGCTAAGCGATGTGCTGCAGCTATCGCCGGAGGCCATCGCGCGCCTCAAGACGTGCGGTGCGATTGTGTGAGCGGTGCGTGTGTAGTGTGTAAAGTGTAGGGGTGTAAGGTCAGAGGCACCGCGCCACCTTCTGACGTTACACCTTACACCTTACACTTCACACCAAACCGACACCTCACACCAGAGCGGCCGACTCAAGTCCCCGCTCTCGCAGACTCCGTAGCACCCGCGGTAGGACGCTCAGCAATTCATCCGGACGATTGTGTTCGTTCTTGCCGTCGTGCATGAGCACGATGTCGTTTGCCTGGATGCGGGCGAGGCGTTTTTCGATGCGATCCGCGCGGCCGAATGGGCCCCAGTCGATCGCGCTCAAGTCCCACAGCACCGTTCGCGCGCCCGCGCGCGCTGCCTCGTCACTCATGCACGCCCGCATGCGGCCGTGCGGCGGACGAAAGAAGCGCGGCCGCGTGCCAAGCACATCGCTCAACACTTCGGCGCATTCGCGCACTTCCGCCCGCGCGGTGCGCTCGCTCACGAGCCACGGATGTCGATGACTGAACGAGTGATTCGCAACCTCATGCCCTTCCGCAGCCGCCCGCCGCACGAGCTCGGGAAAACGCCGAGCTTGGCGACCGATCGTAAAGAACGTCGCACGCACACCCGCCTCCGCAAGCACATCGAGCACCCGCGGCGTAAAGTCGGGATCGGGACCGTCGTCGAAAGTGAGATGGATG
>JBDZVE010000134.1:5051-9428 GCA_040255535.1 Lysobacterales bacterium
CGCGTGAGCCAGTAGAGGCGTGGCTCGCGGCTTTCGCGCTCGCGGATCTTCTTCGAAGGGGCGAAGACCCAAGATAAAAGGCGGAAATGGCCGGCGAGCAGGCGCGTCTTCCAGCTCTTCGGCATTGGGGTGGAGACGAAGCCGACGACTTCGCCATGAGACGGAATCCACGTGACCCCTTGGAACACGCGAACGTCGCGCAGCGACGGATCGGTGTGCGCAGCTTCCGCGAGGTGACGCAGCGATTCGCGCATCAGCTTCGCGAAGCGGAAACCGATTCGATGCATCGAGCCCTCTCCCAACGCCGCGATGCTCGCGTTGTTGAAGTGCAAGCGGCCGATCGGATCGTTGTCGCGGAGCACCGTGCCGTCCTCGAATTTGATCTCGGGGCCGCGATAGCGCGCATGGCCCAAGAACAACACCGGGCCGAGCGTGCGCAGACGATAGCGCCGGTAGTACCAGCGATCGATCCAACTCAATATCTTGTGTGCGGCACGATGCAGCAGCTTCATGGCGTACCGAGCGCGAACGACGGACGTGTCGCGGCGAGCTCGAGCGCGATATGCGCGACTTTCGCCGCACCGTCGCGCCGCCCGAGCGCCCACGCTCGAGCTTGGATCTGGTGGAGCTGGTCGCGATTCTCGAGCAGCGAGTTGACACGCGCCACGAGCTCGTGATCGCGGACGAGCCCGCCCACTTCATTGCGCTCGAGAAAGCTCACGTTGAAGCCTTCCTGCCCGCCGAGCGATCGCGTCGCGAGGAGCGGTCGCCCGCAGGCGAGCGCTTCGGCGACGCTGATCCCACCGGGCTTGCCGACGACCAAGTCGGCGGCGCGCAAATAAAGGTCCATGCGCTCGGTCCAATCGCACACGATCAGACGCTGAGGGTGGCGTGCGGCGAGCATCCGGAGCGCATCGTGCGCGAGCTTGTTCTTGCCCGGCATCGCGATGATGCGCGCATCGCCGGGATACTGCAGCAAAGCACTCGCGGCCGCGTCCACGCTGAGTCCGAGTCCGCCGCCGAGCACGAGGACGATCGGATCGTCTTGCGGGATCTTGAGCTCGAACCGCGCTTCTTCCTGCGACAGCGGTGCCGCGAACGCCGGCATGAGCGGCACACCGGTCGCGATGATCGGATCCGCCAAATCCCCCGCGCCGCCGCTCACGATCGATTCGTGAGCGACGCAATAGCGATTGATGCCGCTTTGCTTCCAAAAATCGTGCACGCCGAAATCGGTCATCACGCCGATCAACGGCACCCTCAATTTGCCGCGCTCCTTGAGATAGGAGGTCATCGCGGCGGGAATCATTTGCGTGCTGACAATGACGTCGGGCGCAAAGCGTTTGATGGCAGGCTCGAGCCTTCGAATGAGACGCAGCCACGTCCACTTGAGGAGGGCAAGTCGCGCTCGCACGCCGTTCCCGGCGAGACTGTCGCCGTCGTACGGCAGTGCGGCGCACAGAAGCGAGAGCAGCATGCGATCGGATGCATATTTGCCGCCGCGCGGCGCGGCCTCGCCTTTCTCCGCCGCAATTTGCGAGATGAGCTCCAACACTTCGAGCACGGCCCGCGGCGGCCCCGATTCGCTTTCGAGGATCAGGCGCCACGTGTGCTCGTCCAATTGATAAAGCCGCTGGTGCAGCTCCGGATAGTTCTGCACGAGACTCAGATACGTCTCATGAATCGCACCTGCGATACCGGGATTGATCAGGGACCAGAAATCGACCGTTTGCACGATCGCGGCGCCTTGGAGCGCGCTTTCGATCGCTTGCGCCGCACGCACGTGCCCAAGGCCAAGCCCCGATGTCAATAGCAATATGCGACTGCCGGACTGCGGACCGGCTCCATCGCGAAGAAACTGAAGACGAGCGACTTGCTCCTGAAGTTCTGTTTGTTCGAAGCGCATGCGCGTCTACCGTGGCATCGAGTGAGGAACCCGATTCCGCCTCAATGCGTCGTGTGTACGTAGAGTTCCGTAGTCATGCAACCCGGCTTTCGACCATTCTTGCTTGAAGCCGGCTCGGCTACACGACACTGTACCGCGTTGCCCGAATGGCCCAAATACGTACCGCATAGCCAAAGTTGCGAACTTTCCGGATCCGAAACACGTTCATCTGCCTCTGCCCGCCACCATGGAGGTCTGTCGTGTCGAACCGAAGAGCTTGGTCTCGCACCGCTGCCGGCATTGCAGCGCTGATATTGTTCGGCTTGGCCTCGATCGACGCCAGCGCGAATAACCGAGAAGCATGCTATCGCGATTTCGAGCCGCACTCGGGCCAGCCCGGCAAGGACGTGGTCTGGGTGCCGACGAACGATGAACTCGTCGAAGGCATGCTGCGGATGGCGCAGGTCAAGCCGACCGATCTCGTCTATGACTTGGGCGCAGGCGACGGCAAGATCGCGATCGCGGCGGCGCGCGACTTCGGCGCCCGCTCCGTCGGCATCGAATACAACCCCGATATGGTGAAGCTTGCGAATTGCCTAGTCAAAGCCGAAGGCGTCGAAGGCAAGACGAAGATCGTTCAGGGCGATATTTTCGAGACGGATTTCAGCCGCGCAACCGTCGTCACTTTATATCTGCTGCCGGAGCTCAACGTGCGCCTGCGCCCGACCATCCTTAAAATGAAGCCAGGCACCCGCGTCGTATCGCACTCCTTCCTCATGGACGATTGGGAGCCGGACGAGCGTCTCGCCACCGAGCACGGGCAAGCGTATTTCTGGATCGTGCCCGCGCAGGTTGCGGGTCGCTGGACGCTGCGCGCCCCGGACTCGAAGGAATCGATCGATTTGCAGCTCGAGCAGACCTTCCAGCAAGTGACCGGCGTTGCGGGCGAGACGAAGCGGTCGTTGACCGACACGAGCTTGCGCGGCGATGAGCTCAAGTTCAGCTTCACCGAGAACGGCGAACCGGTGAAGGTCGTCGCGCGCGTGAACGGGAACAAGATGGATGCGCAAGTCACCCGCGGCTCGAAGACGAAGAAGTATCTTGGAACCCGAAGCGGTTAGCCGCGACCGTCCACCGCTAAGCGGTTCCAACATGGATGCGACCGCGCGCAACCTGACGACTCAGTCACCGGTTGAAGAGGCACCGACCCAGAGCTTGAGCATCTGGGACGTCACGATGATCACGGTCGGGATCGTGATCGGCGCCGGGATCTTCCAAACCCCATCGCTCGTCGCGAACATCGCGGGCTCGCCCGTCTGGATGTTCGCCGCGTGGGTGCTCGGCGGCGTGCTGTCGCTCATCGGGGCGCTCACCTACGCCGAGCTTGCGACGGCTTACCCGAGCGCGGGCGGGGACTATTCGTTTCTCACGCGCGCCTATGGCCGCAATCTGAGCTTCTTGTTTGCATGGGCGCGCAGCCTCGTGATCGTCACCGGCTCGATTGCGCTGCTTGGATTCATTCTCGGCGATTACCTCACGCGGCTCATGAGCCTCGGCGCGCACTCCTCCGCGATCTATGCCGGTCTTGCCGTGCTCTTGCTGACCGCCGTCAATATCGTCGGGCTGCGCAGCTCCTCGCGCCTGCAGAACGTCTTGACCATCCTCGAGATCGGCGGGCTGCTTTTCGTCGCCGCGGCGGGCTTCATGCTCGAGCCCGCGCAGGCGCCGGCGGCGAGCGCAGCAGGCGACTCCAATGTCGGTGCGATCGGACTTGCGATGGTGTTCGTGCTGCTGACGTTCGGCGGATGGAATGAAGCCGCGTACGTCTCCGCCGAGGTGCGCGGCGGTCCGCGCGCGGTGCTGAAGTCGCTGCTGCTCTCGATCGCGATCATCACGCTTGCTTATCTCGTCTTCGTCATCGGCGTGACGCAGGGGCTCGGCTTCGAAGGCCTGAAACAGAGCGAGGCGTTGGGCGTCGACGTCGTGCAGCGCGCAATCGGCGAGACGGGCTCGCAGATCATCGGCGTGTTCATCGCGATTGCGGCGCTCACCTCGATGAACTCGACGATGCTCGTCGGCGCTCGAACGAACTACGCCGTCGCGCACGACTGGCCGATCTTTCGCTTCATGGGCGGCTGGCAAGGCTCGCGCAGCGCACCGATTGCCGGCTTCCTCGTTCAGACGGCGATCGCACTCGCGCTCATCTTCTTCGGGGCGCTCGAGAAAAATGGCTTTTCGACGATGGTCGAGTTCACCGCACCGGTGTTCTGGTTTTTCTTCATGCTGAGCGGCATCGCGCTGTTCGTGCTCCGCCGCAAGGATCCGAATGCCCCTCGCCCCTTCCGCGTCCCGCTCTACCCCGTTCTCCCCTCGATCTTCGTTCTCACGTGCGCATACCTGCTCTACTCGAGCGTAACGTACGCGCAATCGCAGCACGCGGCATGGGTGGCGTTGGCGGTGATGGGGAGTGGGATTGTGGTGTGGGCAGTCAT
>JBDZVE010000135.1:0-1388 GCA_040255535.1 Lysobacterales bacterium
ACGGAAGCTGATCGAGAGCCTGACGCAGACGCTGTCTTGGCTCGAAAACAACGTCACGGAGGCGCTCCATCGATTGCCGACAGAGCGCGATTTCAGCTATCTGGAAGTCTCGCTCTTCTGCCTCGTCGAGCATCTCGAATTTCGTGATGTGCTCCCGATGAACGACTATCCCTGTCTCCGCCAATTCGCAGACCGCTTCGGCGAGCGTGCGGCGGCGCGACGCACGGCCTATCGGTTCGATGTCTGAGCCGCCAATGCTGAGCAGGCGCTTGGAGAGGAACGGCGCAATGCGCCCCGAAGCAAGGCACGAAGCATCTATTGTTTCAACTCGGCGAGGCGGTGCCGGGACGGTGACCGCCCACTTGAGGTAATCTGACCGTAACAAAAACATCATCCGACGTGTTTGCCCAACCCGGAACGCGGCATTCGCGACGAGGGGTGCGCCCGGCTCGAGAGAACTCAGCGAGGAAAGGGAATATGCAGCCAGCCGCCTCAATCAATGCCTCTCCCACCGAGCGCATCGTCATCGTCGATGTCCTGCGCGCGATCGCGCTGTTCGGCATCGTGATCGCCCACGCTTCGCTCAGCTTTCTCGCCGGGCCGGAGCCCACGCCGGGGTTCAACGAGCTCAGCTCGATGGACAAGATCGTCAACGATCTCGCAGAGCTGCTCACGTTCGGCAAGTTCTTCGCGATCTTTGCGTTCCTGTTCGGCATGAGCTTCGCGATTCAGCTCGACAATGCAGCCCGAAAGGGATCGCGCTTCGTCGGACGCTTCGCATGGCGACTCACGATCCTGCTCGCGATCGCTCTCGTGCACTCGATGTTCTTCAGCGGCGACGTGCTGCTGATCTACGCGCTGCTTGGATTTCTGCTGATCCCCTGCCGCAAGCTCAAGAGCAAGACGCTCGTGATTACGGGTGTCATCCTCGTTTTGAATCTCCCGGGACTCCTGCTAGGCCTCGTGCAGGTCAGCGCTCCGGCACCGAGCCCAGAGCAACAACAAGCGGTCGCCGAGTTTCAGGCGACATTCGCCAAGCAGGCGCAAGAGCAGTACCGAATCAAACAGTCCGGCACGGTCGGAGAAATCGTCCAGATGAATCTGACCGAGTCGATGTTCAATAAGCTTCTGTTCATGATCTTTACAGGACGCCTTTGGATCACCTTCGGCTACTTTCTCCTCGGCCTCTGGGCTGGACGCGTCGCCTTGTTCCGCGATACCGAGCTCAATCGGAACCTCTTCCGAAAGCTCATGGTGTGGACAGGCATCGTCGCGCTCATCACGAGCGTAATTCACGTCATGAGCGACACACCGATGTTCGGCGAGGCGACGCTCACGAACGTACTCACGTCCTTCGCGTTCACGACGCAACAATCGACGCTCGCCGC
>JBDZVE010000135.1:1488-9327 GCA_040255535.1 Lysobacterales bacterium
GCGCTCACCTACTTCAAGCTCGACCCGAAGGCGCGGCCTCAGGCGAGCCTCGCCTGAGGCGCAGGGACAGGCGCAGGGACTAGTGACTAGGGGATAGGGGATAGTCAGAGCGCCTCCGCGCCCAAGGCGACGCCTCTGACTACCCCCTATCCCCTGCTCACTGGAGATAGGGGGTCGTCAGAGCGCTCCGCGCCTTGAGGCGGCGGCCTCTGACTATCCCCTACCCCCTATTCCCTGCTCACTGGAGAGCGCCCCCGCGCCCAAGGCGACAGCCTCTGACTACCCCCTATCCCCTACCCCCTGCTCACTACCTCGACGCCAAGTTATTGAAAATAGAGTATAAAAGCCCTAGTGCGCTCTGGGGTGGCCGCAGGGCTCGACCTGGCCGCTGGAGATTCAAAACTGACGACCCCATATGACGAACTGGCCGCGACTTCGGCTACAATGTGCGGCTTTGCAAAGCTGCCGGCTGAATCAGGCGTCGCCGTAAAATTGCAGCAATAACCTCATTGGTCCGTGTGCATGGGAACCCCTATCCTCCCGGCGCGCTCGGGACCGCGTCGAATTGTTTACCCCTGAAACTCGCTATTGGAATTGGAAATCGTTATGCCCCGTACCACACCCCTATCCGACATCCGCAACATCGGCATCATCGCCCACGTCGATGCGGGCAAGACCACGACGACCGAGCGGATCCTGTACTACACGGGGCGCAAGCACACGATCGTCGACGTGCACGAGACGAAGGATCTCAAGACTTCGACGACGACCGACTACATGGAACAGGAGCAGAAGCGCGGCATCACGATTCAGTCCGCGGCCGTCTCCACGTTCTGGCGCAAGAAGAAGATCAACGTCATCGACACCCCGGGGCACGTCGACTTCACGATCGAAGTGAATCGCTCGCTGCGCGTGCTCGACGGCGCGGTCGTCGTATTCGACGGCGTGGCCGGCGTGGAGCCGCAGTCCGAGACGAACTGGCGTCTCGCCGACAACTACGGCGTGCCGCGCATCTGCTACGTGAACAAGATGGATCGCAGCGGCGCGGGCTTCCTGCGCTGCGTCGACATGATCAAGAAGCGCCTCGGCGCCCGCCCGCTGCCGGTGCAGCTGCCGATCGGCTCCGAAGACAACTTCAAGGGCATGGTCGACCTCGTCGAGATGAAGGCGCTCGTTTGGGAATCCGACGACCGCGACGCGAAGCCCGTGGTCCACGAGATCACGCCCGACATCGCAGACAAGCTCAACATCACCGTTCCGAGCGATCGCGCGATCCTCGAGCAGATCGAGCAGTTCCGCAGCGAGCTCGTCGATACGTGCCTCGAGCAGGACGATGAGGCAATGGAAGCGTACTTGAACGACGGCATCGTTCCGTCGGCGGACGTGCTGCGCAAGTGCCTGCGCAATGGCACGATCAGCGGCGCGTTCACGCCGGTGCTCTGCGGCTCGTCCTACAAGAACAAAGGCGTGACTCAGGTGCTCGACGCGGTCGTCGACTATCTGCCTGCGCCGACCGACGTCGAAGCCATCAAGACGGTGGACGTGGACGGCAATCCGATCGGCGAGCGTGTCTGCTCGGACGATGAGCCGTTCGCGGGTCTCGCGTTCAAGGTGATCAACGACGCCTACGGCGCGCTCACGTTCGTGCGCGTGTACTCCGGCGTGCTCACGAAGGGCATGTCGGTCATGAACTCGACGCGCGGCAAGCGCGAGAAGATCGGCCGCATGGTCGAGATGTTCGCCCAACAGGCGAACCCGATCGAAGAAGCGCGCGCCGGCGACATCATCGCGCTCGTCTCGCTCGCCGAGACCGACACGGGCGACACGCTGTGCGATGCGAACGCGCCGGTCGTGCTCGAGCGCATGCGCTTCCCGGATCCCGTCATCAGCGTATCCGTGCAGTCGAAGAACAAGCAGGATCAGGAGAAGTTCAACACGGCGCTCGGCAAGATGGTGCGCGCCGATCCTTCGCTCTACCTCGAGACGGATCGCGAAACCGGGCAGACGATTCTGCGCGGCATGGGCGAGCTGCACCTCGAGGTGACGCTCGACCGCATTCGCACGGAATTCGGCGTCGAAGGCATCATGGGCCAGCCCCAGGTGGCGTATCGCGAGACGATCACGAAGCCGATCTCCGAGCAGTACGTCCACAAGAAGCAGACCGGCGGCGCCGGTCAGTTCGCGGAAGTGTGGATCACGTTCGAGCCGCTCGAGCGCGGCAAGGGCTTCGAGTTCGTCGACGAAACCGTCGGCGGCTCCGTGCCGAAGGAGTACGTGCCTTCGGTGGAGAAGGGCCTGCGCATGCAGCTCGAAGACGGCGTGCTCGCACACTATCCCACGGTCGACTTCCGCGCGCGTCTCACGGACGGCAGCTATCACGACGTGGACTCGAACGCGATGACGTTCGAAATCGCCGCGAAAGCGTGCTTCCGCGAAGCCATGCGCAAGGCCGGACCGATCCTGCTCGAGCCGGTGATGAAGGTGGAAACCGTGACGCCCGGCGACTACCTCGGCGATGTCATCGGCGACATCAATCGCCGTCGCGGCATGATTCAAGAGCAGCTCGAGCGCGGTACGAACATCGCGGTCGTGGCGACGGTGCCGCTCTCGGAGATGTTCGGCTACATCGGACACCTCCGCGGCATGACGAGCGGCCGCGCGTCGTACACGATGGAGTTCTCCCACTACGACCCGGTGCCGAAGAACGTGGCCGACGCGGTCATCGCGGAAGCGACGAAGGCACGAGCGGCCTGATGACTGCCGCAGCCGACTGACCGTTGGCGGTTGGTCGGAAGCAAGACTGAGAGGAGCGGATCGCGAGATCCGCTCCTCTTTTTTTTGCAAAGCGATTCGATTCGGCAAGAGCATTCCCTTGCGACCGTCCGTGCGCGATCGCGCAATTCATGACACCGCTGCCGCGTTCGTGCGAAGCAGTAGACGTTTACATGACGGCAACAGACTCGATCGTCTAGTCGATCAAAATAGGTGCAACGCGCTGTCGTGCTGTACAGACACACGAAAGCCCCGATTGCGAAGCAGACGGCATTGCAGGTACAAGCAAGTCAACAACAACTGTGGATGAGCGGGATTCATGCGACGACGTGCCATCAAATGTATGTGCAGCCACTGCCAGCACGAGACCTATTACGACACTGCGGTTGCGCTCGAAGCGATTTCGAACAGCAGGTGCACAAAGTGCGGCCATACGGGAACCGTCATCACCTTGGATGTCGAGCCGCCGAGAGATATCTCGATTCTGGATCGAGTTACGCGAGTCACGCACGTCACGCGGGAGACAGACGAAGAGCGCACTCGCCGACGGTGCGCGAATTGAGTCTTAGCGCATAGGCGCAGCGGCAGCGAGCGAGCAATCCCGAAAGGCGCTCAAGTACGTTTCGATGCCTTCTGAGTGCGCGGCGAGCGGGTCTTTGCTCGCGCCGAAACGTTCAATTCGACCGCGGCGCGAATGAGCGCCTTCAACGCCTTCTCATCGATTTTCTCGCCCTCGCGGATATCGATCGCGCGCCTCGTGTTGCCTTCGAGGCTGGAGTTGAAGAGCCCGCGCGGATCCGGCAGTGAAGCGCCCTTTGCGAACGTCATCTTCACGACACTCTTGTATGTCTCGCCCGTGCAAATTATTCCGGCGTGGGACCAGACGGGAACACCTCGCCACTTCCACTCCTCGACGACGTCCGGATCCGCCTGCTGGATGAGCGCTCGCACGCGAGCGAGCGTCGCGCCCCGCCAATCGGCGAGCTCCGCAATCCTCGCATCGATCAAACGGGAAGGAGAATCCACTTGGCTGCCGCTCGCGCCAGTCTTGCTCTTCTTCATACGGATCGTCGCTCCTCGTTGCTCGCGCTTTTGCGCCAGTATTAACCGATACATGCGGCCGGAAGGCAACTGGGACACCTCACGCGGAAGAGCGAACGTCCTGTCACAAATCGGCCGCGCCGGACGTCTTGAAAGTGTCGGGCTTGAAACCTCGGCATCGCCTTGTAGAGTGCCGAAAGACGGCGAGACAGATGAATTCGCAAACGGACATTTTCCACGCACTGCGTCCGCGGCTGATGGGCATCGCCTATCGCATGCTCGGGACTCGAACGGACGCGGAGGACATCCTGCACGATACGTGGCTGCGCTGGCAGACTGCAGACGTCAGTGAAATTCGCTCACCTGAGGCGTGGCTCAAGACGACGGCGACGCGCCTATCGATCGACCGTCTCCGCCGCGCGAAGGTCGAGCGCGAGCACCACTACGTCGGACCGTGGCTTCCCGAACCGCTGTCGGAGGCGGATATGGACTCGCCCGAGATCGCGCTCGAACGCGACGACGACGTGTCGATCGCGTTTCTCACCTTGCTCGAGACGCTTTCGCCCGAGGAGCGCGCGGTGTTCGTGTTGCACGACATTCTGGACGATGACTACGCCGATATCGCAGAGACCGTCGGCAAGTCCCAGGCTGCATGTCGGCAGATGGTGCATCGCGCGCGCGAGCGCCTGACATCGAGACGAAAGCGCTACCTCGTCGACGACGAGACTCGGGCGCGTATGCTCGAGCGCTTCATTGCCGCGGCGAATCGCGGCGATCGGGACGAGATCATGTCGCTGTTCGCAAGCGACGCCGTAATGATGTCCGATGGTGGAGGCAAGGCCATCGCCGCTCGCCGACCTCTGCTCGGCGCCGAGCGCATCGCCTGGCTCTGGTTTGCCGTGGCCCGGCGCCGACACTTGCGCGCAGAGCGGCACATCGTTCGTGTGAACGGCGAGCCCGCCATTGCATCGTTCTACAACGGACGCCTGCACTCCGTCGCGACGATCGAGACGGACGGCGAGCGGATTCAACGCCTCTACACGATCGCGAATCCTGGCAAGCTGCGCTCTTTCAGCGATCTTGTCACACGGCTCGGCATCACTGCGTCCCAAGGATGAAGCACGGCTCAGTGAGAACCCTCCACAGGAGAGGTTCGCTTGCCGCCCCTTCTATCACTATCGGAGAACGCAAATGACTGCACGCATTTCCTTCAACCCGACTCGCGACAAAGATGTCATCGCCGCAATGAGGAACTTGGGCGCCACGGTGCGGCGCTCAGGCATCGAGCATCCCTTGATCGAGCTCGTGAAGGTCCGCGTCTCTCAGATCAACGGTTGCGGCTTCTGCATCGATATGCACACGAAGGATGCACGCTTGGCGGGCGAGACGGAGCAACGGCTCTACCTGCTGAGCGCCTGGTGGGAGACGTCCATCTACACGGATCGCGAACGCGCGGCACTTCGGTGGGCGGAAGCCGTTACGCGGCTCGAGCACCAACGCGTAAGCGACGAGATCTACGAAGAGGCGCGCCGGCACTTCAGCGAACAGGAGCTCGTCGCACTTACGTTGCTCGTCGTTGAAATCAACGGCTGGAATCGGTTCGCAATCTCGTTTCAGTATCCGGCCGGAGACTACGTGCCCGGCTCGCTTGAACGATGAGGTGACGCCATGATCGTTCCGCGACTATTCGGATCTTTGCTCGTCACGCTCGGCCTGATGACCGCAACCCCGGTCGTCGCGGAGGAAGGAGGCACAGCGCCGGCAAAAGCGACGCCCCTGCTGATGCGTGCGCTTCCGGACATCGAAGGCAAGGAAGCGGTCATGCTCACGATCGAGTACCCGCCGGGCGGTGCGTCGTCGCCGCATCGGCACAACGCAAACACATTCGTTTACGTACTCGAAGGATCGATCGTCATGCAAGTCAAAGGCGGCAAGGAAGTCACGTTGGGGCCGGGCGAGACGTTCTATGAATCGCCTACCGACATTCATACTGTGTCCCGCAACGCGAGCAAGATCGCTCCCGCCAAGTTCCTCGTCTTCTTCATCAAGAACGTGGGCGCACCGCCGCTCGTGCCGATGGACTAGCAACGCTTGCATGGCAGGCGATCCCATGTTTACACTGTACACATGGGGACTCGTCAACGGCTGCTCGCCTGCGCGCTCGATGAGCTCGAGCGCAGCGGCTTGGAGCGATTCAGCTTACGCGCCGTCGGGGCAAAGGCCGGCCTGTCCGCGATGGCGGTGTACCGCCATTTCGCGAACAAAGAAGATCTATTGCGCGCGCTCGGCGAGGAGGCCTTCGGCGTCTGGCAACGACGCGTCGAGTCGATCAAGGAGCGCGATTTCGACAAGTGGCTGCAGCGAGTCTTGCGAGCGTACATCGAATTCGCGCTCGATGAGCCAGCGCGCTTCGATGTGTGCTTCGTGCTGAGGACTCACGTCGAGCGCATCTATCCCGAAGACTTCCGCGCCGGTAAATCCCCCGCCATCGCCCTGATGGTGACGCGAATCGAGGCCGCCCAGCGCGAAGGCAAGCTGAAAGCAGGCGATCCGCTCGAGATGGCGCTGCTCGTATGGGCACAACTTCACGGGCTCGTGATGCTCCATCGCTCGGGACGCTTCTCGCTCAAGCGCTCCAGCTTTCTTCAGTTCTGCAAACAGTGCAACGACCTCACGATGCGCGGCCTACGCAGCGAGTGAAGACCTCATGAAGCTGAACGACAAGACATCCATCGGCGTCTTGTGCACCGCGACCAGCGGCGCGCTCTATGCCGCGTCACTCGATATCGCGCCGTTCGGACCGCTCGTGCTCATCGCGCCGATTCCGCTCCTGTTGTACGCGCTCTCCACTGCTCGGTGGTCGCGTGCGTTCGCGGCGGCGTTCGTCGCGCGCGCGATCGGCGCGACGGCTTTCATTTATGCCTATGCCGATGCGCTGTCGGTGTCGATCCTCGCACTCGCGACAATTGCAGCGTCTGCCGAGCTCGCGATCGTCGTCATTGCCACATGGTTTGCGGCCGCTCGCTTGCCGGTTTGGGCCGCGACATTGTCCTTTCCTCTGTTCGCGACCGCGATCGAGTTCCTGATGCAGCTTCCTTCGCCTCATGGGACTTTCGGCGCATTGGGCCACGCGCTCATCGATGTGCTTCCGCTCGCGCAGGCTGCGAGCATCGGCGGCGTCGCCGCCGTCTCGTTCCTCGCCGCGCTCGTACCGATGACGATCGTGATGCTCATCTACGTGCCCGCACGCTGGCGCACGGTGCTCGTGGCGGGCGCCATGCCCGTCGTCGTCGCTTTGCTGTATGGCGCGTGGCGCCTCTCCCTTCCTTACGAGGATCATGCGCGCATCGCGCTCGCCTCAATCGATGCTCTGACGTTCCAGGCGGTGGACGATCCAACGAAGGCGAGCCACGTTGCCGCCGAATATGTCGATCTCATCCGCGCGATCGAGCGTCAACACGTCGAAGCGGTCGTGCTTCCGGAGCGCGTCTTCGTCGATGTGACGGGCACCGATGTGGACGCAAGCGCTCGTCTGCAAGATGCGGCGAACCGCATCGACGCTCGCATCATCGCGGGATTCGACGAGACGCTGGAGGATGGTCGGCATGCGAACACGGCACGCGTGTTCAGCCCGCAAGCACCGCGGCTCACCTACGTAAAGAGAAGGCTGATTCCCGGCTTGGAGGCGGGTCTAGTCCCGGGCGGCGAATCGTTGCTGATCGGCGATCGCGCGGTCGCGATCTGCAAGGACTTGGATTTCGCGCCGATGATTCGCGAATACGGCCGGCGCGGCACGGCCCTCATGTACGTGCCGGCCTGGGACTTCACAGTGGATGGCCGGATGCATGCCCGAATGGCAGTCATGCGCGGAATCGAGAATGGATTCGCGATGGCGCGCGCCGCAGCGATGGGCCGACTGACCGCAAGCGATGCGTTTGGCCGAATCATCGCGGAGACCACCACGTCGAACAGCAGACCTACGCTGCTGATCGCCGAAGTCGGACTGACTTCGACCGGCACGCTCTA
>JBDZVE010000136.1:0-1742 GCA_040255535.1 Lysobacterales bacterium
CGGACGGCAAGCGCTCCATCCGCAATGTGGCCAATACCTATGTCGCCATCCAGCGTCGCAAGGTCGGCACCGATCCAAACTCGATCCCAATCGGTCGTTCGCATATGCAAACCCAAGCGTTCGTACGTTTGCGGAACGTGCGCCTTCTTGAGGCGCACTGCTTGTCGTCGAGAGCACGCACACTACACATAACAGATCAAGTTCGAGCGCTCTATACTTCCTACATGTCGATGCAATCGCGCTATCGGTTTACGACCGCGTGGCTGCCCGTCGGATGGCGGCGCAACGTCGTCATTTCCGTCGATCCTGCAGGCGATATTGTCGACGTCGCTGCCGACGATGTCGTAACGACTGCTCGCCTCGTGAACGGCGCCGCGATTCCCGGCATGCCGAACGCGCACAGCCATGCGTTTCAGCGTGCGATGGCAGGACTCGCCGAGCGACGCGGCAAATCCTCGGATACGTTTTGGAGCTGGCGCGACGTGATGTATCGCCTCGCCTCGAAAATCACGCCGGAATGCATGAATGCGATCGCCGCGCAAGTCTATGCAGATATGTTGCGCGCAGGCTATACGGCCGTTTGCGAGTTTCACTACTTGCACAATCAAGCGGATGGCACGCCGTACGACGAACCGATCGTCATGTGTCAATCGCTGATCGATGCCGCGGCGACGGCGGGCATCGGTCTCACGCTGCTTCCGACGCTGTACCAGGCGAGCGACTTCGGCGGCGCGCCGCCGAGTGCGGCACAGCGAATGTTTACGCTCGAGACGGACCGATTCTTGGCGCTGCTCGACAAGCTTCATCCTTCTCCGCAGCTCGCCGGCCAAGTCGAGGTCGGCGTCGCGTTCCATAGCTTGCGAGCCGTGCCGCCGCGTTCGATGCACGCCGTGCTGGATGCGCAGAAGCACGCGAAAGTCATTCATGTTCATGTCGCGGAGCAGGAGCGGGAAGTTGCGGCGTGCAGAGAGCACTTCGGCAAGACGCCCCTTCAATGGCTCATGGACGAAACTCCCCTGAACGATCGCTGGTGCCTGGTGCACGCGACGCACGCATCGAGCGAAGAGCTCGAGGCGCTTGCTGCGAGTGGGGCGATCGTCGCGGTATGTCCGACGACCGAAGCAAACCTCGGCGATGGCTCGTTTCGCACCGAAGCATTCGTGGGCGCGGGAGGGGCGCTTGCGATCGGCTCGGACAGTCAGGTATCGCTTGCGCCGACGGAGGAGCTGCGGTGGCTCGAGTATCAAGCGCGGCTCACGCGCAGGGAGCGCAACATCCTCGTACGGGCCGAGCACGGCTCGGTCGGCGCGGCGCTCTGGAGAAGCGCGTGCAGCGCCGGTGCACGCGCGAGCGCGCGCAATATCGGCGCGCTCGCACCGGGTTGTCGCGCCGATATCGTCGTCCTCGACCTCAATTCGCCTTCGTTCATCGGACGCGTGGAGGACACGATTCTAGATACGTTTATTTTCGCCGCTCCACGTAACGCAGTTCGCGATGTCATGGTGGGCGGTCGCTGGCTCGTGCAGGAGGGACGGCATTTTGCGGAGACGGCGATTGCGGCAGGGTATAGGAGAGCTATAGGAAGATTGGTGTGAGGTGTAAGGTGTGAAGTGTAGGGTCAGATTTTGTGTGAAGTGCAAGGTCGGATTTAGTGTGAAGTGTAAGGTGTGAAGTGGATGGTCAGAGATGCTTCGCTCTGACGTTACACCCTACACCTTACACCTTACACGGCCTGAACGAGC
>JBDZVE010000136.1:1842-4931 GCA_040255535.1 Lysobacterales bacterium
TGCTTCGCTCTGACGTTACACCCTACACCTTACACCTTACACGGCCTGAACGAGCTGCGTAGCTGAGGAAGAGTGTTGGAAGTGTATGGTCCGAGATGCTTCGCTCTGACGTTACACCCTACACCTTACACCTTACACGGCCTGAACGAGCCGCGTAGCTCAGGAAGAGCTGTTGGAAGTGTTCAGAGGTGCTCTGTTCTGACCTTACACCCTACACCTTACACTCCGACACAAATGCGTAGCTCAGAACGCAATATTCGATCCCCGCGCGGCACGGCACTCACAGCCAAATCATGGCTTACCGAAGCGCCGCTTCGGATGTTGATGAACAATCTCGATCCGGAAGTGGCCGAGAATCCCCATGAGCTCGTTGTGTATGGCGGTATCGGGCGGGCTGCGCGCAACTGGGAATGCTTCGATCGCATCGTCGCGACGCTGCGCGAGCTCGAAGGCGATGAAACGCTGCTCATCCAATCGGGGAAACCTGTCGGTGTGTTTCGCACGCACGAGGATGCGCCGCGTGTCTTGTTGGCGAACTCCAATCTCGTGCCGAAATGGGCGACGTGGGAGCATTTTCACGAGCTCGATCGCCGCGGCCTGATGATGTTCGGCCAAATGACCGCGGGCTCGTGGATCTACATCGGCAGTCAAGGCATCGTGCAAGGCACGCACGAGACGTTCGTCGAGATGGGGCGACGTCACTACGGCGGCGAGCTCCGCGGCAAGTGGATTCTGACGGCCGGCCTCGGCGGAATGGGCGGCGCGCAGCCGCTCGCCGCGACGCTCGCGGGAGCGAGTATCCTCTGCATCGAGTGTCAGCAAAGCCGGATTCAGAAGCGGCTCGATACGCGCTATCTCGACGTCCAGGCCACCTCGCTCGACCAAGCGCTCGAGCTCGTTCGGCAGTATTGCGCGCAAGGTCGCGCGCTTTCCGTGGGATTGCTCGGTAACGCCGCGGAGATCGTTCCTGAGCTCGTGCGGCGCGGCGTGAAGCCCGATGCCGTTACGGATCAAACGTCGGCCCACGATCTCGTGAATGGCTACCTACCGATCGGGTGGACCGTACCGCAGTGGCTCGAAATGCGTGCGCGCGATCCCAAAGCGGTCGTTGCTGCCGCGAGCGCCTCGGCGGCGGTGCACGTTCGAGCCATGCTCGCCTATCACGCGATGGGTGTCCCCGTATTCGACTACGGCAACAACCTACGTCAGGTTGCCTTCGATGCAGGCGTCGCGAACGCATTCGACTTCCCTGGCTTCGTGCCTGCATACATTCGCCCGCTCTTCTGTCGCGGGATTGGACCGTTTCGCTGGGTTGCGCTTTCCGGCGATCCCGAGGACATCTATCGCACCGATCGAAAGGTGAAGGAGCTGATTCCTGACGATCCGCATCTGCATCGATGGCTGGATCTTGCACGCGAGCGCATCCAGTTCCAGGGGCTGCCTGCCCGTATCTGCTGGGTCGGGCTCGGGCAGCGGCATCGGCTGGGGCTCGCTTTCAACGAGATGGTCGCATCGGGCGAGCTCAAGGCGCCGATCGTGATCGGCCGCGATCATCTCGACTCCGGCTCGGTCGCCAGCCCCAACCGCGAAACGGAAGGCATGAAGGACGGATCGGATGCGGTGTCCGATTGGCCGCTGCTCAATGCGCTTTTGAACACGGCGAGCGGTGCGACCTGGGTGTCATTCCATCACGGCGGCGGCGTTGGCATGGGGTACTCTCAGCATGCCGGTGTCGTCATCGTGTGCGATGGCACCGAGGCTGCCGCGCGCCGAATCGCGCGCGTGCTGTGGAACGATCCCGCCATCGGAGTCGCGCGACACGCCGACGCCGGCTATGAAGACGCCATCGCCTGCGCGCAAGAGCACGGGCTTACGTTGCCCATGCGCAAGGTCACTCCATGACCGACATTTACACGTTCGCCCGAGGCAGGTTGCCGCTCCTCATCAGCGTTCCGCACGCAGGGACGGAAGTGCCGCCGGAGATTTTTCGTCGGTTCACGTTGGCGGCGCAGGCGCTGCCGGATACGGACTGGCGCGTGGATGCGCTGTATGGGTTCGCTCGCGAGCTCGGGGCTTCGATGATCGTCGCGCGCTACTCGCGATATGTCGTAGACCTGAATCGCTCGCCCGACTCGCGACCGCTCTATGACTCGAATCCGACCTCGCCGGTCTGTGCGACACACACGTTCGGCGGCGAGCCCATCTACAGGGAGGGTGAACAGCCGAACGCGGACGAAATCGATGAGCGTCTCGCTCGATATTGGCGACCGTATCATTCCGAGATCGAGACGGAGCTTCGGCGCTTGCGCACCGAGCATGGTTTCGCGCTTCTGTGGGACGCCCACTCGGTGCTGAGCGAAGTGCCCGGCTTGTTCGCGGGCGTGTTGCCAGAGTTCAATTTTGGAACACGAGACGATCGATCGTGCCCGCGGGCGCTCGCCGAATCGCTGCTCGATTGCGTGGCTCGCGAGGGGAAATACGGCGCCGTGTTGAACGGTCGGTTCAAGGGCGGCTACATCACCTTGAGCTACGGGTGTCCTGCGGAGCGGATGTTTGCGATTCAGCTCGAGCTTGCCCAACGCGTCTATATGAATGAGCGTTCACCGGCGACCGCTGAACCCGACAAGCTCGAAGCGGCCGCGCGCATCATCCGCCAACTGATGGAGCACGCATTGAGCCGCTTAGGCGGCAGCTGACGGTCGACGGCCAGACAAGTTGATGGTCGATGGTTTATCGCTGGAATTCGTCGCCGGTCGCCGACAGGCGCTAACGCTCGCGCCCTAGCGTATCGGACGCATTGTCCGCCTCGCTATTCGGTTGTTGGGGCGCGTTTGTATCGTCCTCTTGTCGTTCCTCGCCGTTCGGGCTCGGCAAATCGCTCGCCGCCGTGCGTGTCCGCGAACGTCCGCGCACCTGATCGCTGCGTGTGTCGGCCTCCGATGCCACATCAGGCGATTCGGCCTGCTGCTGGGCCTGTTGTTTGCGTTGGTGCATGGAGCGCGTGACGCCCGCGGGGAGCTCGTCGTCGTCTGTATTGTCGCGGCGCAGACACTCGCTGCGCGCGAGCTCATCTTCTTGATTGCACATCG
>JBDZVE010000136.1:5031-9269 GCA_040255535.1 Lysobacterales bacterium
CGGCTGAGTATCGGCGCCGGGAGCGGTCTGTGCATCTGCCGCAAACGCGAGTACGAGCGCAAAACTAGCTGCGACCGGCGCGACGCCGTGCGCCCGGATCAATCGAGTAGACATAGCGCTCTCCTGGTCGCAACCCTCGATATCAGGAGAAACGGGCGCTGTTCGAGCGAGTTCCGCTTCACATTAGGGGCCATAAAACAACGTCTTCCGCTTTCCTTAGCCAATGGACCCCGCGAGGCGAACCGTGCGTTCAAGTCTTAAGTTAATCCGACCGCTGGAGATGATCATGTCTATCGTCGACTTAGCCGATACCCGAGAGGTCATCACGGCGGCCGCGACCGCCGAAGTACCTGACGACAAACCCGCAATCTGCGGCACCGTGACGCTGCATTGTGTGGACGATGGCGAGCCCCTGCGGCTTTCGATGCCGATGTTGGACGCGCTGTTGCTGCTGAATTCGCTGCGAGCCATCGAAAAGGAGTTTTCGCTGCAGGTATGGTCTGCTCAGGTCGGCTGTAGCCTCAATGCGGCGGAATACATGACTGCGCAATTGCAGCAACAACTTGACGATGACGACCAAATCATCCCGTCGTCGTTGAACTGACAGGGAACTTACGCCCGCGCGCGCGACCAAGCATAGACATCTGACACGCTGAACGGCGGGCTGGTTGCGCCCTTCGTCTTTTACGCGTCGAAAAACCGAGCCGCGGCTGGCCGATGGCGGCGAACCGACATGATGAAACGTCGGATGACAACGTTGGGTACAACGTTGGAGATTAGGGCTTTCGCTCAACGTCCAGAAAGTCCGCGTGCGCATTCGCACATACACGGATGCTTTACATGTGCATAGGCATAGACATTCGCGTAAGCTTTACCGAATAGATATTCGCCGCGACCGATTATAGGATCGCAGTTGTCGGGGCGGCACTTTGACTGGTTTTTCGAACAAGCACTTTGGAGGACGATCAAGATGGCACGAGCGAAACAAAAGAGACGGTCCACGGCAGGTCGCACGGCCGCGCGCAAAGGCGCGTCGGCGCGCAAGGGAGCGGCACGTGGCGCGAAGAAATCGGCTCGCGCGTCCAGCGATCGTCAAAACCGCTGGTCGGCGCAAGAAGATCGGACGCTGCGCACGATGGTGAAGCAGGGCTATCCCATCCGCGAAGTGGTTGCGGAGCTCGGCCGAAGCGAAAGCGCCGTGCGTCAGCATGTCTACAAGCTGGGTCTTGCGCTGCGCGGGAGAAAGCGGCGCCGCTAACTGCAAAGGGAAACGAGCAGCGATGTGGCGGGTGAGGCGCTCGCGCCTTCACCCGCCATTTCACTGACGCCGCTCCGAAACCAAGGGATTTCGTTCCCGAGCTCGCCGCTACTGCGGCTTGGTCATGGAACCATGAATTCTTGCCCGAGCAGGGTCCGACATCATTTTCGCGATGCCCGCCTGAACCTTGTTCTTGAGCCCGGTAATCACATGATCCGAACCCTCGGCGAGCGCGCGTAGCGCCGCTTCCGCGACGTCCTCGGGTTCTTGTTTAGAGCTCTGCGCCACTTTCGCCTCCCGCATGTCCGCGCGGTCGAAAAAGTGCGTGTCTGTCGGCCCGGGCATCAGCACGGTGACGTTGACGTTCCTGTCCTTCAGTTCCTGTCGAATCGCTTCCCCAAACGAGCGCAAGAAGGCTTTGCTCGCCGCGTAGACGGCCATGTGCGGTGCCGGCAGGATGCCTGCGATCGAAGAAGTGATCAGAATATCGCCGGAGCCTCGGTTCGCCATGTCTCGTGCGAACAGCTTGATCAGGTGAACTTGCGAAGTGACGTTCAGGTTGACGAGCGCGATCTCGTCTTCGAGGCTCGTTTCGTCCGCGAAATCGCCCACACACCGACGCCGGCGTTTGCCGCGAGAATGTCCACAGGTCGGCCGAGCGACTGTACGGTTTCATATAACATTTGCACGGCGTCGGCGCGGCGCAGGTCAGCTTGCACGATCTCGACCTGCGCATCGGGATATTCGCCCTGGATCGTATTCGCTGCTTGCGTCAATTTGCTCCGGTCGGATGACGCGACGGCCACGTCGTATCCGACCTCCGCGAGCTTGCGAGCGAGCTCAAAGCCGATGCCGCTGGACGCACCGGTCACGAGCGAAAGGGGCCGGAGATCTGAAGAAGGGGTGCTCGTAGCCATCAACGTTCTCCAATTCATGTATGGATACGAACACAACGCGACGGGGGCGCGGCGGTTCGCCTGGCTAGCCGGATGCACGAGGACCCCTCGTCTTCTTCCGCTTGGCTGAATCCTTGTCGTCGGTCTTCTTGCCGTTGCTCGACGATTTGTCGCTATCGTCTTGCGTTTTGACGCCTGAGGATTCGCCGAGCTCGGTCAAGTTCTTCCGCACACCCCGGATGGAGACGCTGCCTTCGAGCGAGCGCGCGAAAGCGCTGACGAAAGCGTTGCGCAATACGCTGACGATCGTCTGCCAGATACTCGTATCAGGATTGTCGATCGTGCCGCTGAACGGCACGCGGGCGCCGACTTGATCCTCCTCGTCGTTCTCGACGATGTTGGTCGCGAACTCGACGATGCCTTCCCACGCCTTCCGCAGCAAGCTATCGTCTTGCTCTTGCTTGCCGTAGATGTCCACATCCCGCATCAGCGGCTTCGCATAACCTTCGAAGCCGCCGTCTGCCGCGGCAATTTCCATGTAGAGCTCGAATGTGCCCGCCTGCGCGTCCGCGTTCGCATACTGCTGCAGCCAGGGGTTGAGCTCGCTGAGTTGCACGCTGCCCAACTGAAGGTTCACGTCGAACGTGGGTTGCTTTGCGAGCGGGTTCAAGCTGCCGTTGATGCGAAGGGGCGAATCCTTCAGGACTGCGCCGCGCACCTCGAACTGGGCGAACGTCTCCTTGCCGCTTTCCACGACGTTCGTGAGGTTCGAGAGCACCGCCTGCACGTCGTGTGCGACTAGGGCTTTCTCGAAGGGAATCTGGGGCGTGCGTAGCCGCACGGTAGCGTCGTGGACGCGGAATGTATTGATGTCGAACGGGTAGTAATCGGCGAGGAAAGTCGGCCACTTCGTCTCGGTGCCGAGCTGCTGCTCCTCCTTTTTCTTCGCCTGAATCAGGTTCAGCACCGGACGGACGGCATCGCCTTCCGCGACGAGCGCACCCCGGAGGAGGCTTTTCCATTCGATCGAGACGCTGATCCGATCGCAGTCGAAGAAGGGTTCATTGTGGCGCCCCTCGGTCGTGCGAACGATGTGAATTCCCTCGATGGACGCCGCGCCGCGCCAGATGCCCAGGTCGACGTCTTCGATGCGTCCATCGTAGCCGTCGACGGCGGCGAGTTGACGATTGACGACGTTTTCGATGACGTAGGGCAGCGCGATGCGCACCGCAAGGAGCGCCGTCAGCGCGATGCCTACAGTTAGAAAGAGTTTGTCTCGCCGGCGCACGCTGGATCTCGCATGTGAACCAGCAACGCGACGGAGCGCAGGGAAGATCCTCTTCGCTCGAACGGAACAATTACAAGAGCGCCGTGATTGTCAGATCATTCCGCCAATCTGCTCGACCAAGATGAGCTCAACTCCCAGAATTCTGATCGTTGAAGATCAATATATCGTTGCCGTCGATTGCGAGCTGCACCTTCGAGCGGCCGGCATGGAATGCGTCGGTGTTGCGACGACGGCGGCGAGCGCACTCGATCTCGCCGAGCGCGAGCGGCCCGACCTCATTATCATGGACATTCGCCTCGCGAGCCGCGCAGATGGCATCGAGGCCGCGATCGTGATTTACGAGCGGCTGGGAATTCGATGCATCTTCTCGAGCGCCCACGCCGATGAGCTCACGCACGCGTCGGCCGCGCGCGCGCGGCCGCTCGCGTGGGTGGACAAGCCGTACTCCTCGGAGGGGCTAATCGAAGCCGTCCGGCGCGCCCTCGATGAGGTCGAGTCGAATCCGCCGGAACAGCAGGTGGATTCGACATCCTCCGCGCAGACGCTGCATTGAGTCGTCATGCGTCTCTACGCCGGGAGTGCGACAACGTGGGTAGACCGTCATGCAAGCTGATTTACTGAAGCCCCATTCTCTTTGGAGCGCTACGGCTGCGCTGCCGGTCTATGCACCTCTGTCAGCCAATCTGAGCGTGGAAGTGTGCGTGATCGGGGCGGGCATCGGAGGGCTCACGACCGCCTACTTGCTCGCGAAGAGCGGCGTGAGCGTTGCCTTGATCGAGGCGCTCAGCATCGGCGA
>JBDZVE010000025.1:0-44387 GCA_040255535.1 Lysobacterales bacterium
CACACTATTCGAGTGCCACCTCTTACGGTCGATGTGGCACAGCCGCGGCGCGGTGCTAATCCGATCACGCACGTGAGGAGCCAATGTTGCGGGCACCCGCCGTGTGGTGTGGCAGTCGATGACCGAAGGACCGACAAGTTTCTGGCCGTGGCCTGGAGGTCCGCTCTGCCGTCAGGCGCGCGCGTGGGTGAGGCACGACAGCTCAACACTCGCGCGGTGCAATTGGAGATGAGTGCGTGATTGCCAAACTTGACGAGCGGGCCTGCCGCTCGGGACTTGTTTCGGGACCGGGCGTAAATACATCCATGTAGCCCTGCAACGAAAACGTCCTGTTTTCGATGCTCCCGAAACAAGTCCCGACCGTCAGTCCCTCGGTGCCCACCGCAGCGGTGGGAAAAGAAGTAAGAAGGAAGAGACTCAAGTAGACCGCACAAGAACGAGAACACTTAGAAAGTCCTGAGGCTGCAGGTAGAGCCGCGAAGGCGCGGCGCGCGTAGCGCCCTTCTGGCTACAGCCTACAGCCAGAGGCGAGCGCGCTCTTCGAGCGGATGGAAGGACGCGGGCAGGAACTTGTCGGATCCCGGTCACGTTGGCGCGCACACTATTCGAGTGCCACCTCTTACGGTCGATGTGGCACAGCCGCGGCGCGGTGCTAATCCGATCACGCACGTGAGGAGCCAATGTTGCGGGCACCCGCCGCGTGGTGTGGCACTCGATCACCGAAGGACCGACAAGTTTCTGGCCGTGGCCTGGAGGTCCGCTCTGCCGTCAGGCGCGCGCGGGAATGAGGCACCGCCGCCGCAGCACTCGCATGCCTCACCAACTGGCGCTGAAGTCTCAAAATCGAGGATCGCTCATCAGAATCGCATCCGCAGCGTCGCGCCGATCTCGCGTGGCGCCGAGAACGTGCTTTCTGCCAATCCCATGCCCACACTCGAGTTGCCGGAGATGCGATAGCGCTCAGAAGTAAGATTCGTCGCGCAGAACGACACCTCCCAGCGCTCGTCCAATGTCGTGAAGGCAGCGTATGCGTTGGCAATACCGAATGCGGGCTGCGTGAGACGTGGGTCGTTGAACACGTCGTGATAGATCCGATCCCTGTAGATGTAATCGCCGCGCAACGTCAGCGAGCCCGCGCCCATGCTCCACCGATATTGCATTCCCGCGGAGGCAGTCCACTTCGGCGCCTTCACGAGCTCTTTGTCGACCGTCAGCGGCGGCTGCAGCGTTGCCAGTTGCGGATCGAGTCTCGCGTACGAGCCGTTGAGATAACCGACTGCAACATTCAGATCGAACCCCTGCGCCAAGCGCGCAGCGACTTCGATCTCCGTGCCCGTGATGCGTGCGGCGCCTGCATTCCGAACGAAGTTTTGCGGCGTCGCGTTGATGGACAACTGCATGTCGCGGTACTCATTGTAGAAGAAGGCGACGTTCGCGATCATTCGACCGTCGAACCAGCGCGTCTTCGCACCGAGCTCATAACTGTCGACCGTCTCAGGATCGTAGGGTGCGACTTCTTCGCTGTTCACGAGCGGGCGCCCATTGAAGCCGCCGCTCTTGAATCCGCGCGCATATGACGCGTACAGCATCGCGTCCGGCACGACCTGCCATTCGACACCCAACTTCGGCGTCAATTCCGATGATGAAGCGCTGAGCTGCTCCGGCGCGGCTGCTGAGCCCACGATGTAGGCGCCGCTCGCGCGTCGACGATGTGCCAACTCGATTTTTTTCTCATCCCGCGTCCAGCGCAAACCCGCCGTCACGCTCCAGCGCTCGGCGAACTGATGCGTCCCTTGCCCGAAGATCGCGATGGAGCGGTTCCGTACACGCGTGAGCAGATCGACGTCGAGGTCCGCGAGCACATTGTTGTCGTGGAAAGTCGCGCCGCCATAACGCAGTGAGGCTGGACAACTCTCGATCGGCCGTGGATTCGCGCCCGCCAATCCGCACCACGTTTGACCGGTCGGGACCTCGAGCGCCTCGAGCGCGTCGTACAAGCCTGGCGCCAGTGCCGCTCGACCCCGCTCGCTCGCATCTTCTTGGAAAAAATAAAGCCCACTCACCCAGTCGAGCCTGCGCGCACGATCCGATCCGGACCATTGCAGCTCCTGGCTGAACTGCTCCTGTCGATCATCGTTGTGAGTCTCGCGAAAAGTGAACGGCGTGTTGTCGCCGTCGCGCGCGAATTCAGCGCGGAGCTTGCGCCACGCCGTGATGGAACGGAGCGCAGTCGCACCGAGGCTCGAGTCGAGCGTAAGCGCCGCGCCGGCCGAATCGAGATCGTTGATGCTTCTGCCGCCGGCATGCGTCGTATCGATGTCATCCGTGAGCCATGCATCGCTCACGAGCGTCGAGCCATCGGGCGCGCTGATCCCGAGATGCGGCGCAACGAGCTCATTGTAGAGATTCAGAAGCGGTACACCGCTCGGCGCCACGTCGATCAGCGTCAACGGCGCGGAGCCCTGCCGAACGCGAGTCGCGTCGAGCGTCAGCTTCGCAGTCAAATCCTCCGATGGATGCCAGGCGACCTGTGCTCGGGAGATCGTCGCGTCTCTGTCGCCGAGCTCCTCGCCATCCGTGAGTCGCTTCGCATAGCCGTCGCGAAGCAGCTTCACGGCGCTCAGTCGCATCGCGAGCGCCTCGTCGATCGGTAGATTGAGCGTCGCGCGGAGCTCGCGCCGATCGAAGCTCCCCACGCTGAACGCGAGATCCCCGCCGAACGATCCTTCGGGCTCGCGCGACTTCAGAATGACCGCACCTCCGATCGTGTTGCGGCCGAACAAGGTGCCTTGCGGACCGCGCAATACTTCGATCTGCTCCACGTCCGTCAGATCGACGACTCCACCGATGGAGCGGCCCAGATAAACGCCGTCTAGATAGATGGCAACGCCGGGGTCCGAAAAGATCGCGAAGTCGTTCTGGCCGACACCCCGCAGGAATATCGTCGCATTGTAAGCCGCGCCGCTCAGCGGTGCAGCGCCGTCGAACTGCAAGTTCGGCACGAATTGCGCCAAACCATCGAGCGAGCGCACCGCGCGTACCTCGAGCGCCTCGCCGCTCAATGCCGTGACGGCGACAGGGGTTTCCTGCAGGTGCTCCGAGCGCCGCCGCGCAGTGACCATCACCTCTTCGAGCTCGAGCGATGGACTCGTTCCCCGAGGACGCTGCGCTCTCGAGCTCCGCTCATGAGCAGCGTCGTCTTCGGCCGCGGAGCCCCACCGCGCCGCTGCTTCACCCGACCGGGAATCGCGCCCGCGCTCCCGAACCGCAATCGTGTTCTCGTTCAGAAACTCATACTCGAGCCGTGTATCGGCGAGCAAACGATCGAGCGCCGAGATCACATCGAAGCTGCCCACCAACGCAGGCGCGCTCACCCCGCGGGCCTCGTCGGAGTAGAACACGATCTGAACGCCGGCCGCCTTGGCGAGGTAATTCAATGCGTCGCCGAGCGGCTGCGCGGCCAGATTGAGCTCAAGGGTTTTTCTTTCCGGGGCGCGCGGGCTTTGCGCCGCGCCTGCGTTGGCTGCCAGCAACGCGCAGAGCAGTGGCGATACGATGAATCCCCACGATTTCATCAACCGCGATCCCCCGGGCGACGGCTGGCTCTTCGGCCAGTCATAGCTTAAATCAGCGAGCTTGAGCTTCCAGGCGCGGCGGTCCATACCGCGTCCCCACGATCGTCGAGCCATTTTTTTTCAATATCTGTACCCCGTTTCGACCGCTCGCAACATCATACCCTTCAGGCACCCCCTGGGATGACCCCAAAGAGTGACTAAGCGCGTATTAAAACCCTCGGGCCCGCAAAGTGTCGCGGCCGAGGCTTGTGAGCAGTACCAGGCGGAGCTGCATCGGTTTTTGATGCGCCGCCTTCATAGCTCGCACCATGCGCAAGACCTGGCGCAGGAGGCGTATCTGCGGCTCTTGCGAGTGGAGCGTCCGGAACTGGTGCGCCAGCCGCGCGCGTACCTGTATCGCATCGCCGTCAATCTCGTCTCAGAGTTTCGCCTGCGCGCGCGCCGGGAGCCGATTACTTACGACTCCGACGCGCTCGCCGAGGCGGCGGAGCGGATCGAAGCGCCCGCGGATGAAGGCGACCGCACCGCGGACACTCAGCAGATCGAGCTGATCTTAGGTCAGCTCCCTCCCCTGTACCGCGCGATCTTCGTGCTGCGCAAGCGCGACGGCCTTTCCTATCACGAAATCGCCCAGCAACTCGACATCTCCGTGCACACGGTCAAGAAGTACTTGGCGCGCGCGGTCGCCAAGTGTCGGCACGCACGCTGGTCCCAATAGGTTCAATATCGTCGTGAGCGCATCAACACACACATCGACCGACCAGCGTATTGCCGAAGAGGCCGCGCAGTGGCTCATCGAGCTCGAGGACGGCGGGGCCGATGCATCGGCCTTTGCGGCCTGGCTCCACGCATCGCCGCGCCATGTCGAGGAGTTTTTACTGATCTCGGCCGTATGGCGCGCTGCCGACGGCATCGACGATGCGCATGAAATCGATATCGAGGGGCTGGTTGCCCAAGCGCGCGATAACGTCAAGCGGCTCGACGATGAGTCGGCGACGATTTCGCGTTCGTTCGCCGTGCGCGACCGCATGCGAAGCGCGCTGCGCAGCCGTCTGACTGCAGTCGTAGCCGCCCTCGCCCTCCTTGGCACCCTGTGGATGGGCCTCCACGACAACGCGCTCGACTATCGAACGGCGGTCGGAGAGCAGCGAGTCGTCAAACTCCCCGATGGCTCGATCGTGACACTCAACACGCGCTCGCGGATCAAGGTTCGGCTCGCGGAGCACGAACGAAGCGTCGAGCTGATCAAAGGCGAGGCCTTGTTCGAGGTTGCGCACGATGAGCAACGACCGTTTCGTGTGTTGGCGGGTGCCACGGTCGTGCGAGCCGTCGGAACGCAGTTCAACGTTTATCGCACCCGAAGCGGCACGACCGTTTCGGTCGTCGAGGGCATCGTCGAGCTGACCTCGCGCTCGGAACATCCGACCGGCGGGACGCCGACAGCCGAGCGGCCCGAACGAGTGAAAGCAGGCGAGCAAGCGCAGCTATCCGCGCAAGGCGAGATGCTTCAGCACGCCGCCACGGAGATCGACCCAGTCATCGCGTGGCGCGAACGCCGGCTCATTTTCCGCAACGAGCCGCTCGCCGCGATCGCAGCCGAATTCAATCGCTACAACGCTACGCGGCTCACGGTCGAGGGACCCGCCACGAGCGCTCGGCGCATCACGGGCGTCTTCGATGCGGACAACCCGGGGGCGCTCATCGCATTCCTGCAAGGCGACCCGCAGCTCACGGTCGAGTCTCGCGACAACGAGGTCGTTATTCGCGGGCCATGAAAGGGGGATGTCCGCGTGGGCGATCCGAGCCGACGGGGACGCGTGACTAGACAGTAAAGCCAGGCAGTCGTGCTGCCCAAATTCTAATAAGGAGGATCGAAATGCCCGATAACAAAAATGTGTGGCCGACCAGTGCGCTGCGTGCAGCCAGGTCCGTCACTTTGCCCGGCTGCTTCCTCATACTCGCTGGAATGCCAGCGGTGTCGCTCGCGCAGAGCGTTCCGTCGCTCGAAGAGATCGTGGTCACCGCGCGCAAGCGAGTGGAATCGCTTCAGGAGACGCCGATCGCAATCTCGGCCTTCTCGGCCGATGCACTCGAGCGACAGCAGATCGAAAGCACCGTCGACCTGGACCAGGTGTCGCCCAATCTGCAGTTCGCGAGCTACGGCCCGCTGACGGGTAACAACGCTGCAGCCCAGGTCTACATCCGCGGAATCGGACAGAGCGACGGTTCGTCCGGCGTCGATCCCGGCGTGGGTTTGTATATCGACGATGTCTACATGGGCCGTTCCGTGGGCGGCGTCATGGAGTTCCGCGATATCGACAGCGTGCAAGTACTGCGAGGTCCGCAAGGCACGCTGTTCGGGCGCAACACGATCGGCGGCGCCGTGCTGTTGACGACGAAGCTTCCCGGCGATGAGTTCGGCGGCACGATCCGAGTCGGCGTCGGCGATGACGACTTGCGTGAAGTGTTCGCGGCCGTGGATCTGCCGATTTCGGAGACGGTAGGGCTGCGTGTATCGGGCGGCATGCGCGAGCGCGACGGCTACGTGAAGCGCATCTCCGACGGTCTCGATCTGGGCAATGAGGACACGCAAACGTTCCAATCGACATTGCGTTGGCAGCCGAGCGACGCGTTTACCGCGACACTTCGCGCCGACTACACGAAGTCCGACGAGAACGGTTCGCCGTTCGTCTATGTCACGATGAACGGCAGCCAAGCCTTTCCGGCGGCGATCAGCACTGGCGCAGGATGTCCCGGAGCGACGTTCCCGCCTCCTTCTGTCCCTCAAAACGTCGTGGATGTGCGCTGCGCGAATGACGCGACCTGGGATCTCGGCCACTTCACGAACGGCGGCACCGCGAAAGCCAAGAGCACGTTGGACAATTGGGGCACCTCGGCCGTGCTCGAGTGGGAGGTCAGCCCCTCGCTGACGCTGAAATCGGTTACCGCGTACCGCGAGCTCGAATGGCACGGCAGCCGCGATGCCGACAACACCGCACTGCTCGTGCTGCACACCGACTACACGAGCGACGGCGATCAGACGAGCCAGGAGCTGCAAGCCCTGTTCGACTTCGGTTCGGTCAACGGCGTCCTCGGCGCCTTCTACTTCGAGGAGAGCATCGAAGACACGCTGATCGTGCCGTTCGCCGCGCCGCCTCCGCTCGTGGCATCCGGCGCCGTTCCGGGATCGCAGGATTTCCAGCAGGCCTTCATCGACAACGACAACTGGGCGGCCTTCACTCAATGGACGTTCGACGTAACCGACGCGCTCAGCCTGACCGCGGGCGTGCGCTACACGGAAGAAACGAAGGGCATCAAGATCGTGTCCTTCACGACGACGCCGCTCGGCGCGCCCGTCGTTGTCCCGACAAGCTACAACGCACCCGGCGTGCCCGGTCCCGGCCTCAACATCTTGCTGCAACCGTTCGAGAATCAATACAGCTCCACGACGGGTTCAGCGAGTGTGCAGTATCAGTTCAGCGATACGTTCATGACGTATTTGAGCTGGTCGCAAGGCTTCAAGAGCGGCGGCTTCAACCAGCGCTACAACAGCGCGCCGCCGGGCAACGTCCCCGTCCCCTTCGATGAGGAGAACGCCGAAACCTTCGAGCTCGGCTTCAAATCCGAATTCGGCGGCACGTTCCGCTTGAACGGCGCCATATTCCGCACGGACTACGACGAGATGCAGCTCACGTATCGACTCGGCATCGTGCCGTTGTTGTTCAACGCGGGCCAGTCGAAGATCGAAGGCGCCGAGCTCGAGTTCACGTATGCACCCGGCGCGCTCATCGTCGAGGGCAGCCTCGGCTATCTCGACAACGAGTTCGAAGAAATCGCGGAAGTGCCTGGCACGACGCAGACCGTCGGGCCGAACAACCGCCTGCCGTTCACGCCGGAGCTGCAAGGCAACATCGGCATCGGCTATGACTTCCCGGCCGGCGCCGGCACGCTGACGCCGCGCCTCAACGTGTCGTACACGGACGAGCAGTTCTTCGACGCCGCGAACTCGATCGAAGTCGCGCAACTCGAGTCGGTCACGGTGCTCAACGCCTCAGTGACTTGGGCGAGCGATCGCTGGCGGATTCGCGGCGGACTCAACAACGCCACGGATGAGGATTACCGCGTTGCCGGTAATTCTTCCTACAGCACCTCAGCCGGCTATGCGGAAGCGATCTACGCACGGCCGCGGAGCTGGTTCCTCTCGGCTGAGTACACGTTCTAGGTGCAATCGTGCGCGCTGGCGGCGTTCTGCCGTCAGCGCGTGCCACCCTGGAAATAGCGCTTGCAGAGACGCGGAGACGCTAGATCGAAAAGGAAGCTGATCTTATCCCCCCTTTTGTTTCCGCGTCTCTGCGCCTTTGCGAGAGATACACTTCTGACTAGCGCCAGTCCCGGCGACTCACCTCGCGCAGCAAGTCGAGCAGCCGGGACTGCGCCGGCGTCGCCTGCCAGTTGAGGCGCGTCGTCAAACCGATCGAGCGCGTTACGCGCCCGCCCGGATGCGGCAGCGAGACCAGCAAACCAGCGCGCACTTCGTAGTGAATCTGGTGCGCCGAGGAAAGCATCAAATAATCCCCTTCCATTAAGAACGCGCGCGCGGCAATCAGGGAATTGCATTGCACCGAATGCGCGGGCGGGGCTACGCCGGCCGCCGCGAAAAGCGCTTCCATGTGGGTTCTCAGCGGCGAACCTGCTCGCGGCGCGATCCATGGATAGGCGGCGAGATCGGCGACCCGAACGCGCTTGCGCCCCGTGAGCGGATGGCCGCTCCTCATCGCAATCGACAAGGGATCGTCGAACAAATGTTCCTGCCTGACGTTGCCGACGACCGCCTCGTCGCGAAGCGCACCGATCAGGAAATCCGCCTCGCCCGATTGCAGCGCGCCGACCAGGTGCTCGTAGGTTCCTTCGATGATCGAAACCTCGTGCTGAGGATGGTCGCGCTTGAATTCGATCACTGCACTCGGGATGAGGAAACTGCGCGCCAGCGGCATGGCCCCGATCACCGTCAAACCGCCGCTCGTGCCGCTCATTCCATCGATCTCAGCGCGCGCCTGCGCGATTTCCGCGAATGCGAGTCGAACGCGGCGCGAGAACGCTTCGGCATCGCGCGTTGCACGGACACCGAAGCTCGTACGCTCGAAAAGCGGCACGCCCAAAGTGCGCTCCAGCGTACGCGCCGCACGATGCAGCGTCGGCTCGGCGACGCCGCTCGCGCGCGCGGCACGCGTGAAGCCGCCGTGTCGTGTGAACGCGGTGAGCGCGTTGAGCTGGGCGTTCGTAAGACGCAGGGCGAGCGGCTCGACGTCCGTGCTTGCGCGGCTGCTCCTGCGGAGCAATTCCGTCAACCCGTCCTGCACTTGGGCCATCGCGCGCTCGATGCGCTGCGTGCAAGCGAGCCCGGCAGCGTTCAACTTCATGCCTGTGCTTTCGCGCAGAAAGAGGGGCGTGCCGAAATAGCGCTCGACGTTCGCGACCGCCTGCGTCACGGCCGGCTGAGTGAGGTGCAACTGCCTGGACACCGCGCTTACGCTCCCGAGCCGGGCGATCTCTCGAGTCAGGTGCAGATGACGCAGGCTTGGAATCATGACGTTCGTGCCGGACGCGCCGAGTAAACCACGATAGCTTTTTCTTATACCACGGGTAAATTTCCAATTGGCGCGCCGATCGGGTGCCGCCGCACAATCGGGCAGACCGCCCTTGAGCGTCAGGAGAATCGATGTCCATCGTCGTACGGCAGATCGAGCGCGTCGAACACGGGCTCGTCGAAGCCCTGGCAAATTCCGGCGTCGCGACCGTGCACGAAGCACAGCAGCGCACCGGGCTGATGGCTCCGTACATGCGGCCCATCTATGCCGGCGCGCGCATCGCCGGCAGCGCCGTCACGGTCAGCATCCCACCCGCCGACAATTGGATGATCCATGTCGCGGTCGAACAATGCCGCGAAGGCGACATTCTCGTCGTGGCGCCCACGTCCGCATCCGACGCGGGCTATTTCGGCGAGCTCCTCGCGTGCTCGCTCGCCGCACGCGGCGTGCGCGGGCTGGTCATCGAAGCCGGCGTGCGCGACGTGCGGGATCTAACATCGATGCAATTCCCCGTGTGGTCGCGCGCCATCAGCGCTCAAGGCACCGTGAAAGAGACGTTGGGCAGCGTCAATGTACCGATCGTGTGCGCCGGTGCCTTCGTGCGCCCGGGCGATGTGATCGTCGCAGACGATGACGGCGTGTGTGTCGTGCCGCGCGAACGCGCTGCGGATGTCGTCAAGCAATGCGCCGCTCGCGAGCAAAAGGAAGCCGCCGTTCGCGCAAGGCTCAAAGCAGGCGAGCTTGGCCTCGACATCTACGGCATGCGCGAGAAGCTTGCGGCCAAGGGACTGAAGTACGAGTAGGACGGCGAGCGCTCGACATGCTGACCGGCATCCCTTGCACCCTCATGCGTGGCGGCACATCGAAGGGCCTGTACTTTCACGAGCGCGACTTGCCGGCGGAACGTGAACTGCGCGACCGCGTGCTGCTCGCTGCAATGGGCTCGCCCGATCCGCGCCAGATCGACGGCGTAGGTGGCGCGCATCCGCTCACGAGCAAGGTGGCGGTCATCCGCAAATCCACGCGCGCCAACATCGATGTGGATTATCTCTTCCTGCAAGTCGTCGTCGACAAGGCCGAGGTCAGCGACAGCCAGAACTGCGGCAACATTCTTGCAGGCGTCGGACCTTGGGCAATCGAGCAAGGGCTCGTTCCCATCGCGGGCGAATCGACGCCGGTTCGTATCCACATGGTCAATACGGACAGCGTCGCCATCGCGCACGTCGCGACGCCGAACGGCGCCGTCGAGTACGAGGGCGATGCGCGCATCGACGGCGTGCCGGGAACTGCAGCGCCGGTGCGGCTCGAGTTCGTCGATGTCGCGGGGTCAAGTTGCGGGTCGTTGTTGCCGACCGGCAATGCACGCGATCGAATCGACGGCGTCGAGGTCACGTGCATCGACAACGGCATGCCCGTCGTGCTGCTGCGGGCAACGGATCTCGGTATCGCGGGCGATGAGACCCCTCGCGAGCTCGAAGCGAACACCGAGCTCAAAACGCGCATCGAGCGGATTCGCCTCGAGCTGGGCGCGCCGATGAACTTGGGCGATGTGCTGAAGAAGACCGTTCCGAAGATGTGCCTGATCAGCGCACCGCGGAGTGGCGGCTCGATCGCGACGCGCACGTTCATTCCTCATCGCGTGCATGAATCGATCGGCGTGCTCGGTGCCGTCAGCGTCGCGACCGCGTGCGCCCTCCCCGGCTCGGTGGCCGCGGACATTGCGCAAGTGCAACGTTCCGGCGATGAACAGCGCATCGAAGTCGAGCACCCGACCGGCTTCTTCACGGTCGATCTCAAGCTGCGCGTCGACGACGGCCTAGTGAAAGTCGAGCGTTCGGCGCTGCTGCGCACGAGCCGCAAGCTCATGCGGGGCGAGGTGTTCGTACCGAGGAGCGTGTGGCACCGATGACGACCGACACGCGCATTTGTCTACTCGGGTTCGGCGAAGTCGGACAGACGCTCGCGACCGATCTACGCGCAAGAGGATTCCACAAGCTCGTCGCGTGGGATCTGAAGTTCGAGCAAGGCGACGAGCTTGCGCAGCGTGCGCGCGCCTTGTCGGTCGAAGTTGCCGCGTCCGCGCAGCAGGCTGCCGCAGGCGCCTCGTTGGTCTTGAGCGCAGTGACGGCTGCACAAGCTGTTGCCGCCGCCCAATCGGTCGCGGCCCACCTGGGCGCGGACGCCTTCTTCCTCGACCTGAACTCCGTCTCGCCGTCCGTCAAGCAGCGGGCGCAAGCCGCCGTCGGTACCGGATCGGGCCGCTATGTCGAAGCGGTCATCATGGCGCCGATCGCGCCCAAACGCATTGCGTCGCCGATTCTGCTCGGCGGCCCGCACGCACGTGAGCTTGAGGTGCTCGCACACGAGCTCGGCTTCAGCGGCGCGCGAACGTTCGGCGATAAAGTCGGCCAAGCATCCGCCGCAAAGATGTGCCGCAGCGTCATCATCAAGGGGCTCGAAGCACTGCTGACCGAGTCGCTGCTGTCGGCACGGCATTACGGCGTGGAGACAACCGTCATCGAATCGCTCGAAAATTTGCTGCCGGGACACGACTGGCGTTCGCTCGCCCGCTACATGATTTCCCGCTCGTTGCTGCACGGCGCGCGCCGCGCGGAAGAGATGCGCGAGGTGGCCTTGACCGTCGGCGAGAGCGGCTTGTCTGCCTGGATGAGCAGCGCATGTGCAGAGCGGCAGCAGTGGGCTGCGCAATTTCGCGAGCACGCTGCCGAGGAACCCCTCGAGGCGCTGCTGGATCGTTTGCTGGCTGCCGCCGCGGAGAAGTGAGAGATGTTGATCATCGATTGTCACGGCCACTACACGACTGCGCCTGGGGCGCATCAGAAGTTTCGGGATGCGCAAGTCGCGCAGTTCGAGAAAGGACAATCCGGCGCACCGCTGCGACCCGACATCGGCGACGATGAGATTCGCGAGACGATCGAAAGCAATCAGCTCAAGCTGCAGCGCGCGCGCGGCGCCGATCTCACGATCTTCTCTCCGCGCGCTTCCGCGATGGGACATCACATCGGCGATGAATCGGTGTCTCGAGCGTGGACGGAAGCCTGCAACGATCTCATCAAACGCGTCGTCGATCTGTACCCCGAGAACTTCGTCGGCGTCTGCCAGCTTCCGCAGTCACCGGGCGCGCCGCTCGAAGGCTCGATCCGCGAGCTCGAGCGATGCGTCGCGGAGCTCGGCTTCGTCGGCTGCAATCTGAATCCCGATCCGTCGGGCGGTCATTGGCGCTCGCCGCCGCTCACCGACCGGTATTGGTATCCGTTTTACGAAAAGATGGTGGAGCTCGACGTTCCGGCGATGATCCATGTCTCCGCCTCCTGCAATCCGAACTTTCATGCGACGGGCGCGCACTACATCAATGCCGATACGACCGCCTTCATGCAATTCATCCAAGGCGATCTGTTTCGCGATTTCCCGACGCTGCGCTTCATCATTCCTCACGGGGGCGGTGCGGTGCCGTATCACTGGGGCCGCTATCGAGGGCTCGCCGACATGCTCAAGCGCCCGCCGCTGGCCGAGCACGTGATGCGCAATGTGTTCTTCGATACGTGCGTCTACCACCAGCCCGGCATCGACCTGCTCGTAAAAGTCATCGATGTGAACAACATCGTCTTCGGCTCCGAGATGGTCGGCGCCGTGCGCGGCATCGACCCCGAGACCGGACACTACTTCGACGATACGAAGCGCTACATCGATGCGCTCGAGATCCCTGAGGCGGACAAGCATCGCATCTTCGAGCTCAATGCACGGCGCATCTATCCGCGGCTCGACCAACAGCTCAAGGCGCGAGGCTTGTAGCATGGCGGCGCGCTTCACGATGGATGCCGATTGGCTCGTGTTTCACCCGAGTCCGTCTCGGCCTTCGTTCCGTGCCCCGGCAGGCGCGGTCGATGCGCACTGTCACGTCTTCGGACCCGGCGATGTGTTTCCCTACGCACCCGAGCGCAAGTACACCCCGTGCGATGCGCCGAAGGAAAAGCTATGGACGTTGCGCGACTTCCTCGGCTTCGATCGCAACGTCATCGTGCAAGCGACCTGCCATGGCGCCGACAACCGCGCCTTAGTGGATGCGCTGCAAAGCTCCGACGGGCGCGCGCGCGGTGTGGCAACCGTCCGCGCGGACGTGGACGATGCGGAGCTGCAGAAGCTGCACGCGGCCGGCGTGCGCGGCGTGCGTTTCAACTTCGTCAAGCGCCTCGTCGATACGACACCGCCCAATGTATTGCTGCAGATCGCGCGGCGCGTTCAGCCGCTCGGATGGCACATCGTCATCTACTTCGAGGCACAGGACTTGCCTGAGCTGTACGATTTCTTCACCGAGCTGCCGACGACGGTCGTCGTCGATCACATGGGTCGCCCCGACGTGAGTCAGCCGGTCAACGGTCCGCAGTTCGAACGGTTCATCACGCTGATGCGTGAGCGCCCCAACTTCTGGTCGAAGGTGAGCTGCCCCGAGCGTCTCTCGCGCGTCGGCCCGCCTTCGTATGCAGATGTGGTCCCGTTTGCGCGCCGAGTCGTGGAAGCATTTCCCGATCGCGTCCTCTGGGGTACCGACTGGCCGCATCCCAACATGAAGTCGCACATGCCGGACGATGGCCAGCTCGTGGACATGATCCCGAAGATCGCGCCGACAGCCGAGTTGCAGCACAAGCTGTTGGTCGACAATCCCATGAGGCTCTACTGGGCGGACTGATGTACATGCGGCGGCGCCAAACGGCGCGCCGCGGCTTGCGTGAGGAGGAGTGACTCCATGGCTCTAGACAAACCGTACAAAGACATCCCCGGCACGACGATTTTCGATGCCGATCAGGCGCGCAAGGGGTATCACCTGAATCAGTTCTGCATGTCGCTGATGAAGGCCGAGAATCGCGAGCGCTTCAAAGCGAACGAGCGTGCGTATCTCGATGAATGGCCGATGACGGAAGAGCAGAAGCAGGCGGTGCTCGCACGCGATCTCAACCGCTGCATCGCGCTCGGCGGCAACATCTACTTCCTTGCGAAGATCGGCGCGACCGACGGCCGCAGCTTCCAGTTCATGGCCGCGAGCATGACGGGCATGACTCAGGAACAGTACGCGAAGATGATGCTCGAAGGCGGTCGCTCGCCGAACGGCAATCGATACCTGGGCGAGGACAAGTAATGGCCACGATCACTGCGAGCGTTTACACCTCTCACGTTCCGGCGATCGGCGCCGCGCTGGATCTCGGCAAGAGCAACGAGCCGTACTGGCAGCCCGTATTCGCAGGCTACGAGCCGTCCAAGAAGTGGTTCGCGGAGAACACGCCCGATGTCATCTTCTTGGTTTACAACGACCATGCGACCGCATTCAGCCTCGATCTGATTCCGACGTTCGCGATCGGAACCGGCGCGACGTACGCACCTGCGGATGAAGGCTGGGGCGCAAGGCCCGTACCTGTCGTGCAAGGTCATCCCGAGCTCGCCGCACACATCGCGCAATCGGTGATTCAGGACGATTTCGATTTGACGATCGTCAACCGAATGGATGTGGATCACGGGCTGACCGTGCCGCTCTCGTTGCTGTGTGGGCAGCCCGAGGCATGGCCCTGCCGCGTCATTCCGTTCGCGGTCAATGTCGTGCAGTACCCCGTGCCGTCTGGACGGCGGTGCTTCAATCTCGGTCGCGCCATTCGCAAAGCCGTCGAGAGCTTCGACGAGCCGCTGAAAGTGCAGGTCTGGGGCACGGGCGGCATGAGCCATCAGCTGCAGGGACCGCGCGCCGGCCTGATCAATCGCGAATGGGACAACGCCTTTCTCGATCGCCTGATCGCCGACCCGCAAGAATTGGCCTCGATGCCGCACATCGACTACGTGCGCGAAGCCGGCTCCGAAGGCATCGAGCTCGTCATGTGGCTGATCGCACGCGGAGCGATGAGCGACGAGCCGCCCCATGTGGTGCATCGCTTTTACCACGTGCCTGCCAGCAACACTGCGGTCGGCCATTTGATTCTGGAGAATCGCTGATGAGCGCCATACGTATTGCGTTGGCCGGTGCGGGGGCATTCGGGATCAAGCACCTCGAAGCCCTGCAGAAGATCGACGGTGTCGAAGTCGTCTCACTCATCGGTCGAGAGCTCGAGAAGACACGGGGCGTTGCCGACAAGTTCGGCATTGCGCACGTGACCACGAATCTGGAGGAGTCGCTGGCGCGCAAAGACGTCGATGCGGTGATCCTATGCACGCCCACGCAGATGCACGCCGCGCAAGGCATCGCCTGCATGCGCGCAGGGAAGCATGTGCAGATCGAGATCCCGCTCGCCGACAGCTGGGCCGACGCGCAGGCTGTCGCACGCTTGCAGCAAGAGACGGGCCTCGTGTGCATGGTCGGCCACACGCGCCGCTTCAATCCCTCTCACCAATGGGTTCATCGTCGAATCGTCGCGGGCGAGCTCAAGATCCAGCAAATGGACGTTCAGACGTTCTTCTTCCGCCGCACGAACACGAATGCGCTCGGCCAACCGCGCTCATGGACCGATCACCTGCTGTGGCATCACGCAGCACACACGGTCGATCTGTTCCGCTATCAAACCGGTGAAGACATTGTCGCCGCCAACGCGCTCCAGGGCCCGATACATCCAAAGCTCGGCATTGCGATGGATATGTCGATTCAGATGAAGAGCCGCTCTGGCGCGATCTGCACCTTGTCGCTCTCGTTCAACAACGATGGGCCGCTCGGAACGTTCTTCCGCTACATCTGCGACAATGGCACCTACATCGCGCGCTACGACGAGCTCATTACCGGACGCGATGAGCCCGTCGACGTCTCGAAGGTCGACGTCTCGATGAACGGCATCGAGCTGCAGGACCGGGAGTTCATTGCCGCCATTCGCGAACGCCGCCAGCCGAACGCGAGCGTGCATCAGGTGTTGCCGTGTTATCGCACACTGCACGAGCTCGAGGTAAGCCTCGCGAACAGCGGTGCCTGAATCGATGAGCGACGTTGTACCCGCTCGCCGCAGGCTCGGCGATCGCGCTGTCTTTCCGATCGGGCTCGGCTGCATGAACTTGAGTCATGCCTACGGTGTGCCGCCGAGCACGCAAGCAGCGCGTGCGTTGCTCGAAGCCGCGCTCGATCTCGGCATCGATCACTTCGATACCGCCGCGCTGTACGGCTTCGGCCGCAATGAGGCGCTCGTCGGAGAGGTGCTCGCGCCGTTTCGCGAGCGCTTCTGCCTGGCAAGCAAGTGCGGCATGACCGGCGTGGACGGCAAACGCGTCATCGACGGCCGCCCGGAAACGCTCAAACGAACGTGCGAAGAGGCACTGCGCCGGCTGCGCACCGATCGGATCGATCTTTACTATTTGCACCGCGTGGATCGCAACGTGCCGGTCGAGGACAGCATCGGCGCGCTTGCGGATCTCGTTGGTGCGGGCTCGATCCGTTCGATCGGACTATCCGAGGTCTCCGCCAAGACGTTGCGAAGGGCGCATGCGATTCACCCGATCACGGCCGTGCAAAGCGAGTATTCGCTCTGGACGCGCAATCCCGAGCTCGGCGTCTTGGAAGCCTGTCGTGAGCTCGGGATCGCGTTCGTGGCCTTCTCTCCGTTAGGGCGCGGATTTCTTGCCGGCGCAGTGCGCGATCCGAGCACGCTCGCGGAGAAGGACTTGCGCCGCGGCATGCCTCGATTCCAGCCGCCGCACTTCGGTCGCAATCTAGAGGTACTGAATCGATTCTCCGAGTTGGCCGCGGAGGCAGCGTGCTCTCCGGCACAGCTCGCGCTTGCATGGCTGCTCGCGCGCGCTCCGCACGTCGTCCCGATCGTCGGCACGACGTCCATCGATCATCTGCGCGAAAATGTCGCTGCCGCGATGCTCGCCATCGATCCCGCGATCATCGATCGAGCCGGTACATGCATCGACGACACGACGGTGAGCGGGCCGCGCTACCCATCTGCGACGCTCGCAGAAATCGATACCGAAGAGCCGCCTGCCCGCTCGGCCTAGCGACGCGGTCAAGTCGCAGGTACCGCGGAGGAATGGTTGCGGGTGTTGCGATACCGAAGCGGCGACTTGCCTGTGGCTCTAGTGAAAAATCGCGAGAAGTAGGCCGGATCCTCGAAACCGCAATATTCGGCGATCACGCCCACGCTCATGCTCGTGTAGAGCAAGCAGCGCTTTGCCTCCAGCAAGCGTCGCGCGTTGAGCAGCTCGAGCGGCGTACTGCCCGTCATGCGCAGGCACGCTTGGCGCAGCCGCTCGTGACTGACGTAGAGGCGCTTCGCGTACTCCGCCACGCGCACGGGTTTTGCGAACGTCGCTTCGATCATCGAGCGATAGCGGATCGCAAGCTCGGCATCGGCTCCGCCGGACTGCGCAGCCTCCGGCTTCACTTCGATCTTGCACCGAAGGGCCTGTACCAAGATCGTCATGAGCAAAGCTTCGGCAGCGACGCGACGCGCAAGCAGCCGACTGCGGAACTCGGTCACGAGCGCACCGAACACGCCGCCGGCTGCGCGTGCTCTTGCCGAGGTCAGCCGCAGGACACTCGCTTCGCGCAGCACGGGTGCGAGCGCGGGATAGTCGCGCTCGATCCGATCCATCAACGCACCCGAAGCGGTCACGATCCAACCGTCGGTTCCCGGGCGAAATTCGAAGCCGTGAACGCACGATCGCGGCAGCGCAATCAGCGCAGGTGAGCGAAATGCATGCTCCCTGTCCTCCACGTGCAGCGTCCCTCCGCCTTTCTGCACGAGCAGCAGATGGTGCAAATCCCGGTGAGCATGCGGCCGAATCTGCCAGTCGTGCAGTGCACTTCGTTCGGCAATCGACTCGACGTGCAGGAATCGCTCATCCACATCCTGCACCGCCTCTCCGTACAGGGAGTATTGGGGAATCTCGTGCTGCGCAGCCACGTTCGAGGCCCTCGTCTTGCGAGCGCCCATCGTAGCGGCGATGAGCCACGTTGGGAAATGTCCAAATTTATTTGCCATTTCTCCATCGTCACGCGCGTGCGTGCATCGCATCGTGTACGCAGTCTAAGTGGGGAGAGTTCGCCGAGTGTTGCGCACACAAGTCGCGATCGTCGGTGCCGGCCCGGCCGGGCTGCTGCTTGGCCAACTGCTGCATCGTGCCGGGATCGATACCGTCATTCTCGAACGGCGCACCGCGGAGCATGTGCTCGGCCGCATTCGTGCAGGCGTATTGGAGCAAGGCACCGTCGACATTCTGCACATGGCGGGGGTCGCGGAGCGCCTGGAGAGCGAGGCGCTTACACACAACGGCGTCGATCTGTCCCGCGACGGCGAGCGTCACCGCATCGACTTCAAGGCGCGCGCGGGTCGCACCGTGACCGTCTATGGCCAAACCGAAGTAACGCGCGATCTCATGCAGGCTCGGGCGGCCGCGGGCGCCATGTCCGTTTACGAGGCGGAGGCCGTCGGGCTGCACGATCTGACCGAACGCAGGCCGCGCGTGTCCTATCGTCACAAGGGCGAGGAATATCAACTCGAATGCGACTTCATCGCCGGCTGCGACGGTTATCACGGCGTGAGCCGAGCAAGCATTCCAGCGAACGTGCTCAACACCTTCGAGCGCAGCTACCCGTTCGGTTGGCTCGGCGTGCTCGCGGACGTACCGCCTGCCTGGGATGAGCTCATCTACGCCAGCTCGGCGCGCGGCTTCGCGCTCGCGAGCATGCGATCCCCGACGCGCGTACGCTGCTACGTACAGGTTCCGCTCGAGGATCGGATAGAACAGTGGAGCGACGAACGCTTCTGGGATGAGTTCAAAGCCCGCATCGGTGCAGATGTCGCGGCGCGCATGGAGACCGGCCCATCGATCGAGAAGAGCATTGCACCGCTGCGCAGCTTCGTCGCCGAGCCGATGCGCTACGGAAACCTGTTTCTCGCAGGCGACGCGGCGCACATCGTCCCGCCGACCGGCGCGAAGGGATTGAATCTGGCCGCTAGCGATGTGTTTTATCTTTATGAGGCCTTGCTCGCCTACTACCGACAGGGCACCTCGGCCGAGCTCGACGGCTACTCGCAGCGGGCTCTCCGCCGCGTGTGGCAGTCCGTGCGCTTTTCCTGGTGGATGACATCGCTGCTGCATCAGTTCTCCGGCGAGGATCCGTTCAGCACGCACATCCGCCGCAGCGAGCTCGAATATGTGTTCACCTCGGCCGCGGCGCAGACAGTGCTCGCCGAGAACTATGTTGGGCTGCCGCTATAGTGCATTATTGGCAGGCACAACCGCACCACGTCGGTCGCGCCGCTCGCAGGATGCAGAAAACGCGCTCGTAGCGTGCATGCAGCGCTGAAGCTTCTCGACAATACAATATACAAACGAACGGCGTATCGAGCCGACGTGAACAAAGGGGGATCATGAGATGGTCGCAGTGAGCAATTACGGGGCGGTCGCCCGTCGTCCCGCCATCACGGTTGCCTTGTGCTTCCTGGTTGCCGTCATCGAAGGCTTCGATATTCAGGCGATCGGGGTCGCGGCGCCGCGCCTTGCGCCGGAGTTCGGCTTGTCGCCGGGCGAGCTGGGCTGGATCTTCTCGATCAGCAATATCGGCCTCGTGATCGGCGCGAGCTTTGGCGGCTGGTTCGCCGATCGCGTCGGTCGCAAACCGGTGTTCATCGCTGCCGTGCTCATCTTCGGCGTCTTCACGCTGCTCACGACGGTCACCTCGACATTCGCGCTTCTCTTCGCGGTGCGCCTGCTCGCGGGTTTGGGCTTCGGCGCCGCTTTGCCGAACATGATGGCGGTCGCCGCGGAGATCAGCGCACCGGAGAAGCGCGCCGTCACCGCGGCCGCAATGTTTTGCGGCATGCCCATCGGCGGGGGAACGTCTGCCTTGCTGACGCAGGTGCTGCCGCCCGATTTCGACTGGCGAGTCCTGTTCATCGTCGGCGGCATCTTCCCTCTGTTGTTGGCGCCGGCCCTGCACTTCTTCATGACGGAAACGCTGCAGCGCGGAGAAGCACGCAAGTCGCGTGTCAACGTGTGGCACGCGCTCTTCGGCGAGCAGCGCGCATCGGCGACGCTGCTTCTTTGGCTCGCCTTCCTACCGACCCTGGTGATTCTGTACTTGATTCTGAACTGGCTGCCGACACTCGTCGTCGCCAAGGGCATGGGGCCCGCGGTCGCACCGCAGGCATCGTTGCTGTTCAATTTCAGCAGTGTTGCAGGTGCGCTTCTGTGCGCATGGCTGGTCGACCGATTCGACCCGCGCTGGCCTTTGACCATCGCGTACGTCGGTCTCATCGCCTCGCTGTTCGCGCTCAGCCACTCGACCAGCACAAGCGCAATGGTGTTGCTGAGCGGCGCAGCGGGCTTTTTCCTGCTCGGTGCCAACTACGCGCTGTACGGCGTGGCGCCCCAGTACTATCCGACTCATGTTCGCGGGACAGGTTCGGGTGCCAGCGTTGCAGTCGGACGCATCGGTTCGATCATCGGTCCGCTGTCGGCGGGCGTATTGCTAGGCAGCGGAATCAGCGCCTCCGGCGTCGTCGCGTACCTCGTTCCCGTCGCCGCCCTCGCGGGCATCGCGGTATTTTGGCTGAGCTTCCTGCGCCGCGTGCAGTAGCGAGCAGCAGGCCGTTCTCACGAACGGCCTGGCGAAGCCGTTCACGCCGCAGCGCTCATCCCCACACTTCCCGCGCAGTCTCGACGACCAGCCGCAGCTTCGCGATCTCTTGCTCGACGGCGATATCATTGCCGTGCACCGTGCTCGAGAAGCCGCACTGAGGGGATAGCGCGAGCTGCTCGAGCGGCGCGTAGCGCGCGGCTTCCTCGATGCGGCGTTTGAGATCGTCCTTGCGCTCGAGCTTGCCGAGCTTGGTCGTGACGAGCCCCAGAACGACAGTCTTGCCTTTCGGCAAGAACCGAAGCGGTCGAAAATCGCCGCTGCGCTCATCGTCGTACTCGAGGAAGTAGGCATCGACGTTCATCCTCGACAGCAGCGCCTCGGCCACCGGCTCATAGCCGCCTTGCGCCGCCCACGTGCTCTTGAAGTTGCCGCGGCAGAGGTGCACCGCAAGCGTCATGCCGGGCGGCTTCAATGCGACGACCCGGTTGATGAAGTCCGCATAGCGATAAGGCAGCTCGTTCGGATCGTCGCCGCGCTGTCGTGCCGCCTCGCGCATCTTCTCGTCGCAGAGATACGCCAGGTTCGTATCATCCATCTGCACGTAGCGACAGCCTGCCTGCGCAAGCGAGCGCAGCTCCGCCGCATATGCCTGTGCCACATCGTCATAGAAAGGCTCGAGATCCGGGTAGTGCTCTTTGCTGATGCCGGCACGGCCGCCGCGAAAGTGCAGCATCGTCGGCGACGGAATCGTGACCTTCGGCGTCTGCTTGGTGTGGGCGGCCAAGAACTTGAAATCGGCGAGCTGAATGTCCTTCGCGTGCTCGACTTTTCCCACGACGCGCATCACCGGCGGAGCAAGCTCTTCCGTGCCGTCGGGCTTCTTGATCGTCACGGGTATATCGGTTTTGACCCCGCCCAGCTGCTCGAGAAAGTCGATGTGAAAGTAGGTGCGGCGGAACTCTCCGTCAGTCACGCTCTGAAGACCCGCGTCCTCCTGCAGGCGAATCGCGTCTTTGATCGCACGATCCTCGACTTCCCGCAGTTGCGCTGCGGACAGCGCTCCCTTGGCGGCAGCCGCGCGCGCCTCGAGCAGAAACTTCGGCCGCAGCAGACTCCCCACATGATCGGCGCGAAACGGCGGTTGCAAAGCAGTACTCATGAACGTCCCCTCTCGTGTGGTGTGCTGTGAGGCACTTGGCCCGCGTGGATCCAAGTTGACCGCATCGTACAATACTGACTGAATAGTCTTCAGTCATCCCACACGATGCTCGCGAACAACCGGGATCTTGGCTGACATCATACCTATCGCTTTCGAGCTCGCCCGACCGTGAATGCTGCCGATCCTGATGCGTCCTGGCGCCGCACGTTCGCCGCGATGGCGAGCGTGCAATTCATTCTCGCTGCGGCATTCTCGATCGTCCCGCCGGTCATCCCTCTCCTGCTGCCGCAAATCGGCGTCGTCGACCTCGATGAGATCGGCATCTGGTCGGGACTCGTGCTCGGCGTCACGCCGCTCACGGCCGGCATCATGGCTCCCGTATGGGGTCGCCTCGTCGACAAGCTCGATCGTCGCAATGTGATCTTCGTGGCGTGCGCCGCTGCCGCGATCTGCACGCTGCTCATGAGCATCGCAGCGACGCCGGCGCAATTGCTCATGCTCCGCTTCGCGATGGGGTTCTTCGGCGGGCACATCGTTGCGGTCTTGGCCTTCGTGACCGGCGTGTGTCCGCCCTCTCGCGTTGGTTGGGCATTGGGATGGCTATCGACCGCCCAGCTCGCCGGTATGCTGCTCGGCCCGCTGATCGGCGGCTCCATCGCGGATGCGCTCGATAGCTACCGCGCACCGTTCGTGGCCGGCGGCTGTGCATCCGCGCTGGTCGCAATGGCCGTACTGCGTTTGCCGAAGCAGATGCCGTTCGTGTCGGGCGAGTCGAGGCGTTCTCCCGGTATCGCCGAAGTACTGCGCAGGTACCCTGATCTGTACACTGCCGTTCTGGTTCTGCTGCTCGCGCAGCTCGCGATCACGAGCGCGCAGCCGGTCGTTTCCTTGTTCGTACACAGCCTCGTCGGGCCGGTCGACAATCTCGCAACGCTCGCGGGTATCGCGTTCTCCGTCGTCGGCGTGAGCGGCCTGATCGCAGCCCCTCACGTCGGTCGAGCCGGCGACCGCATCGGCGAGCAACGACTTCTGATTCTCGTGCTCGGCGGAGCCGCCCTTTTCACCCTCATGCAGGGATTCTCGGCGACTTATCTGTCGTTCGTCACCGAGCGCTTCGTCGCCGGCCTGTTTCTCGCGGGCGTCATTCCGCTCGCGAACGCTCTGGTGGCTCATCGGGTGGCGGCGGAGCATCGCGGTCGTGCCTTCGGACTGACCGGCAGCGCAACCTTTCTCGGCGCATTCCTCGGCCCGCTGAGCGGCGGCATCATCACGGCGCATTTCGGGCTCGCGCGCGTATTCGAAGTCGCCAGTCTGGCATTGCTGCTCGCAGCGCTGGTCGTCTATGCCGCAAAGCGCCGGTCTTCTCGAACAGGGTAGCGCCGCTCGATTGACTCTTGCGCACTAAACCGACAAATTGCATTGCATGAAGCGCACGTCCAATAACAAGCAAGCTCGTACCCACCGCAAGCCGCGGCCGCAGCGTCCCATCGACACGGACATCCTGCCCTCTCTGCTGGGCTATAACATACGTCGGGCGCAGATCGCCCTGTGGCGCGACTTCGCGCGCACCGTTGCCGCGGGCGTCATCCGTCCGGGCATGTTCAGCGCACTTGCGTTGGCACGAGCCAACCCGGGCATTGCCCAGGTGGAGCTCGCAAACGAGCTCGGGATCGACAAAGCGAGCATGGTGACGCTCATCGATCGTCTGGAAGATGCGGGTTGGATCTTGCGCACGCGCTCGAGCGAAGATCGTCGGCGGCAGGGCATCACGCTCACTGCGGCCGGCGAGCGCATGTACAAGTCGCTGAAGCGAGAGATGCTCGAACACGAGCGCAAATTCGCCGAGCTCTTCAGCAAGCGAGAGCGCGAGCAGCTCGTGCGGCTCTTGCAACGGTTGCACAACGTCGCTGCCTGATCCGCCGGGCGACCTGAACGCCCACTGCGATCGCTGCACCGCAGCGATCCTCTCCGGATTCCCGCGCGCACGGTGCGCGCTCTTCCCCTCGCCGCTTCATAGCGAAAATGCGTTGCCGGCATAAGGCAATCAAATGACAGCGCTCCCCTCTTGCCGTTCGAGCGCTCCTCCCTCCTCGAATTGACAAGTCAAAGTCCGAGAACCACTTCCGAAGATGGTTTTATAGGCGTATGGTTCGTACTACGAACTATTTTGATATAAATCATTTCGACCGGGACAGAAGGTGCCGAAGGGCACGAGGGGGAGCGATATGACCGCAGCGCCGATCGGCGTTCCTTCTCCGACTGGCGAGATGACGGCTCAGTCTCGATACAGAAGCTCAACGCTCGATCAAGCGCCGCTTCGCGGCGCCATGAGAACAAGGGGGAAACCATGCGACGTCCGGTGATGATCGGCGCCTGTGCGCTAGTCTCAACAGTATCGATTTCGGCCCATGCACAGGAACGGGCCGCGGCGGCGCCTGCCGTGGAAGAAGTTGTCGTCACGGGTACGAGCATTCGCGGAATCGCGAGCGCCGGATCGCCGTCGATCGCGCTCAACCACGAAGCATTCGTCGAGACCGGCCTCGCAACCAGCAGCGACCTGGCGCGCGCGCTCCCGCAGGTCATCAACCTCGGCGCGGACGAAAGCCGTCTCGGCGGCGCGCAAGACGGCGCGGCAAACACGACGCGCGTCTCCAGCATCAATCTGCGCGGTGTCGGCAACGAAGCGACGCTGCTGCTGATCAATGGCCGACGGCTCGCCCCCGCCGGTGTCATCAAGAGCCTCTACGATCCCAACGTCATTCCGGCCGCGGCCGTCGAGCGCATGGAAGTCGTCGTCGATGGCGCCTCCGCGATTTACGGATCCGACGCCGTGGCAGGCGTCGTCAACATCATCACTCGCAGGGACTTCAGCGGCGCGGAAACCTTTCTGCGCTACGGCAGCGCCGATGGCACCGACCAGATCGTCGCCAGCCAGAACTTTGGCATGACCTGGGACGGCGGCAGTCTGTTCGCCGCGTTCGAGCACTACGAGCGCGACCGGCTTCCCGCCTCCGAACGTGCCTACGCGAGCAGCGATCGGCGCGCCCGCGGCGGCTCCGATGCACGCTCGAGGCTCGCCTCGCCCGGCAACATCGTTTCCGGTACGACGCGCTACCCGCTTCCGCCCGGGGACGGGGTCGGCCTCACGCCGGCAGACCTCACTGCCGGTGCGCCGAATCTCTACGACGATACTTTGGCCGGCGATCTGCTGCCTAAGCAGGAGCGCAATACGTTCTTCGTCGATGCGCGTCACCGGTTCGGCCGGTGGGATGCCTGGTATCAGGGCTGGTTCTCGGATCGAGACTTCGAAGAGCGGGTCGCGCCCGCCTCCGGTCAGCTTCGCGTGCCGAACACGAATCCCTGGTTCGTCGCCCCCGCCGAGCTCGACTCGCCTGCGACCGTCAATGTGGAATATCGCTTCGTGGCGGAGGACGCGAATCCGCAGCTCGTGGGCGATGAGAAGGCCTATCAAAACGCCGTTGGCTTCGGCGTCGATCTCAGCGCGGATTGGCGCCTCGAAGGCTACGCGAACTTCAGCAAGAGCAATGGCTTCCAGCGCCGCGGCGCAATCACGAACGGCGCGGCCCTCAACGCAGCGCTTGCGAGCAGCGATCCCGCGACGGCATTCAATCCGTTCGGTGACGGATCGTTCAACGTCACCAACAATCCCGCCTTGGTCGATGTGATCATCGCGAACCGCGACACCGATGCGACGAGCGAGACGCAGGATTTCTCGCTGAAGGCCGACGGCCCGCTGTTCGATGTGCCGGCGGGCAGCGTGCGGCTTGCGGTCGGTGTCGAACACCACGAGAACACATTCAAGCAAACGTTGACGGCGACGAACGTGCTCGCGAGCGGTGCGCCGACGGTCAAGAACGTCAAGAACGAGCGCGACAACCTCTCAGCGTTCGCAGAGCTGTACGTTCCGATCGTCGGCAGTGAACAGAACATCTCCGGCGTTCACTCGCTCGCGCTGTCGCTCGCAGGTCGGTACGAGGATTACTCCGACTTCGGCGAAACCACGAACCCGAAGATCGGACTGACCTGGCAGCCGATCGAGAGCCTTGCGCTGCGCGGCACGTACGGTACGTCGTTCCGCGCGCCGTCGCTCGTCGATACGAGCGAGCAGATTCACAACATCTTCATCCAGAATCTGACCGATCCGACAGCCGTCGGCGGCGTCACGCGCGGCATTTTCCACAACGGCGGGCGCGCAACGTTGCAGGCGGAGGAAGCAACGACATGGTCGGCCGGGCTCGATTGGACGCCGAGTGGCGCGCTCGAAGGCTTCACCGCCTCTCTCACGTATTACGACATCGACTACACGGACCGCATCGACGTCGTACCCAATACCGCGCTGACGCAACCGGGCGTTTACTCGCCCTACATCATTCGCAGACCTCCGGCGAGCGATGCCGCAGCTACGGACGCCTTCAATGCGCTCGTCGCGGACTTCTTCGCGAATCCCGATCTGCAAAGCCCCGCCGAACCGGTCACGAACATCAATGCAATCATCGACGGCCGCCGCGCGAATCTTGGCAGCATGCAGCAGACCGGCCTCGACATGAATCTCGCCTACGCGTTCACAACTTCTGCGAGCGAATGGCGGGTTGGGCTGACCGTCGCGAAAATTCTCGACCTGACTCGCTCGACGGCCCCCGGCTTGCCGTTCGTCGATGTGCTCGATCGCTTCGGCAATCCCGTCGACCTGCGGGCACGCGCGGCACTCAACTGGCGCATGGGCGGGATCTCTGCAAATCTGTACTACAACTATACGGACGGCTATCGCAACACCGCGATCACACCGAATGTGGAAGTGGACAGCTATCGCACCGTCGATCTCGCATTGATCTACGATTTCGAAGGGTCCGGCATGTTGGACGGTTTGAGCGTCGCCCTGAGCGGCCAAGACATCACTGACGAGGAACCGCCAGTCGTACTCAACGGTGTCGTCTCGTGGGACAACCAGGTTGTCTCGCCGCTCGGTCGCTTCATTTCCGCGTCCGTTACGAAACGCTGGTAGGAGAACGTGAGCATGAGGGTAGGAGCGCGCGCCAGTCTCGCGCTGAGCCTCTGGTGTATTGCGTGCGCAGTATCGTTCGGCGGGGAGCCCGTCAAGGAATCGCGCCCTGGTGTGTACCGCGGCTACTCCGAAGCGCGCTATTCCGAATGGATCAAGACCTCGCAATACGTCGCCGTGCGCGACGGCACTCAGCTTGCCGTCGACATCTATCGGCCCGCGGTCGATGGACGAGCGGTCGAGGAGCGCTTTCCCGTCGTGTGGATGCACACGCCTTACCGGCGCGCGTACACAAATGCCTCGGGCGAAGAGGTCAGTGCCGTCGAGAACAGCCACCTTATTGAGCTCCTCAAGCATGGCTATGTCGTCGCCGCGGTCGACACCCGCGGCCGCGGCGCATCGTTCGGTGCGCGGCGCGGCTTTCAGGATCGAACGGAAGCGAAGGATGCGTACGACATGACGGAATGGTTTGCGAAGCAGCCCTTCAGCACCGGTGCGATCGGTGTCACGGGCTGCTCCTACCTCGGCGGCACGACCTGGCATAGTGCGACGACGCTTGCACCCCACCTGCGCGCGATCGCACCCGGCTGCACGGATTTCGACAAGTACGGATTCGTAAGCCGCGGCGGCATCACCGCACAGTTCAACACGCGGCCGGAAGATCCCGCGCAGGACTTCGGTCAAGGCGTCTTACCTGTCGATGAGGACCGCGACGGCAAGCTCGCTGCTCAGGCGATCGCGGGTCACGCGGCCAGCACGCCGATGGCGGAGCTGTGGCGCGGCATGCCTTACCGCGACGACGTCTCGCCGCTCCTCGACGTGCCGTTCTGGCGCGAAGCGAGCGTCGCGACTTACATCGAGCAAATCGAGCGCTCCAAGGTCGGCATTTTCATCTGGGGCAACTGGCTCGACGAAGGCAGCTTCGAGTCCATTCTCGCGTTCAACAACCTGAACAATCCGCGCAAGCTGTGGATGGGAACGTGGGGACATTGCCAGACGGGAGACTTCCCGATGGGAACGGAGCTGCTGCGTTTCTTCGATCGTTATCTCAAGAACGTCGACAACGGCTGGGATCGCGAGCCGCCGATTTACTTCCGCACCGTCAACGCGCCGCAGGGTCAGGAATGGCGCTCGGCGAGGCAATGGCCGCTGCCGGAAGCCCGCCCTCGCGTGTTGCATCTTGCGGGCGCTGCGCGCCGCGGCACGAGCGGGCGAATCACGCTCGGTGAGCCTGGGAAAAACAGCGAAGGTCGATTTCAGGTCGACTACGAACCCAAGTGCAAAGACCGCGTGAACCAGGCGTTCATCATGTGGCCCTGCGTGATCGACAATCACGGCGTAAGCTACACGACGCCTCCCTTGGCGAGCGACACGCATGTCGCCGGTCACCCGCTCGCGGATCTGTGGATCTCATCGACGCAGCCCGATGCCGACCTGTTCGTTTATCTCGAGGACGTCTCGCCCTCGGGCGAGGTCACGATCATGACGCATGGACGCTTGCGCGCCTCTTTCCGCACCGAACAGAAACCGCCCTTTCGCAACTACATGGGATTGCCTTATCACCGGGGTAACCGCGGCGACGTAAAACCGCTCACGCCGGGCGAGCGCGCTCGCATGCGCATCGACCTGCTGCCGACATCCACGATCGTGAAGCGCGGGCATCGTCTGCGGCTCACGATCGCCGGCGCGGATCCGCGCCAACGCTCTCGCAGCGTGCAGTTCGATCCGCCGCCGACGATCTCCCTGTACGGCGGCGAGAAAAGCGATTCCACGCTCTCATTGCCTATAGTGGGCGCTCTCGAGTTCGAAGGTTGATGCTCGATCATGCAGTTGACGTTTGCCGGTGACTTGATTCTCGATGAGCCGAACCCCGATCACTGGCTCTCCGGCATCGCTCCCGCTCTTGAGGCCGCAGACATTGCGATTGGGCATCTCGAAGTGCCGCACACGACTTCCGTCGAGGAGTTGGTCGGAGACGTGCCAGCGCCGGCGGCGCCTCCCGAGCACTTGGCCGCGCTCGCCCGTGCCGGCTTCGATGCCGTGTCGCTCGCGGGCAATCACATTGCCGATCGCGGGCCGCTCGGGATTGCCGACACCGTCCGCACGCTCGACTCGTTGAACATCGCCCATACGGGAGCGGGCTCGAACCTGGCCGAGGCGCGCCGGCCTGCTTATGTCAACGCCGGCCGGCGAACCGTCGCGCTTTTGAGCTACAACTGCGTCGGGCCGGCCGCCTCCTGGGCGACCGAGGACCGGGCTGGCTGCTCATATATATATGTGTGGCCTGCCGGGGACGGCCCCATCGCTCCCGCCACCCCCCTCGAGCGGCCGGATCCGGCATCGCTCGAGCAGATGGCGCTCGACATTGGGCAGGCACGCGGCCGGGCCGATCTCGTCGTCGTGGCCCTGCACAAAGGCATCGTGCATACCCGCGCGCGGCTGGCCCCCTATGAGCGGCCCGTCGCGCACGCGGCCATCGACGCCGGCGCCGACATCGTCGTGGGGCACCACGCCCACATCGTCCGCGGCATCGAGCTCTATCGCGGCAAACCGATTTTTCACGGGCTGGGCAATGGCTGCGTCGTGACGCGCGCACTGAGTCCGGATCAAGCGCATCCCGCACGGGCCGCTTGGGCGCAGCGGCGGCGCGCGCTGTTCGGCTTCGATCCGGATCCGGCGTATCCGCTCGCGCCCTTTCATCCCGAAGCCGTCAACGCGTTCTTGGGCCGCGTCGATGTCGGCGAGGATGGCACGCTTCGCGTCGGCCTGCGCCCGGTCGACGTCGAGCCACCGGGTCGCCCCGTCATCGCTCGCGCCGAAATCCGCGAACGCGTCTGTCGTTACGTTCAAGAGATCACCGTCGAAGCCGGACTGCCGCCGCTCAACTTGCATATCGAAGGGAGCGACGCATGGCTGATGTGAATCCTCAAGACAGCCGACACACTGAAGCGCGGGGGCCTCTGTTCTATATCGGTGCCGCCGGCCTGCTGCTTGCGATGGCCGTGGAAGCCGTGTCCGTCATCGGAAGGCACATCGGCGTTCCCCTGCTAGGCGCGATCGAGATCATTCAGTCTGCGATCCTGCTCACCGCAACGGCGGCGATGGTGTCTACGACGATCTGCCGCGCGCATGCACGCGTGACGCTGCTCGCTGACCGCGTCGGCCCCAGCGCGCGCGGTGCGCTCAAGCGAATTTCAGCGCTGCTGTCTGTATTGTTCTTCGCGGGTCTCGCCGCGGGCTCGCTCTGGCTCACCGTAGACACGTGGAGCGAGTTCGAAGAGAGCGAGCTGCTGCACATCTCGTTTCGGCCTCTGCGCCTCGTTTCCTTCGCCGGCGCCGCGGTGATCGCCGCGCTCTTCCTGCGCGAGCTGTTTCGGCGCACGGGTGAGCGGCGATGAGCGGCACGCTCGGGGTCATTGCACTGCTCGTCCTCCTGACGCTCGGCGTCCCGATCGGCGTCGCGATGGGTCTCGTCGGAATGGTTGGGCTCATGGTTCTGCTCGGCCCGGAGCCGGCGATCGTCAAGTCGGGTGTCGTGCTGTTCGAGACGGTTTCTCGCTACGAGCTCGGCGTGTTGCCGCTTTTTCTGCTCATGGCGCATCTGTGCTTCGCGGCGGGTGCGAGCCGCGATTTCTTCGATGCGGCGGCGCGGATGATCGGTCACCGCCGTGGCGGTCTCGCGCTCGCCTCCATCGCGGGCTGCGCCGGCTTCGGTGCAGTGAGCGGCTCGAGCCTCGCCACTGCTGCGACGATCGGGCTCATCGGGCTGCCCGAGATGAAGAGGCGCGGCTACTCGGATGCGCTCGCGACCGGCTCGATCGCGGCCGGCGGCACACTCGGTTCGATCATTCCGCCCTCAGGCGCGCTCATCGTCTTCGGCATCATCGCCGAGGAATCCATTGGGAAGCTGTTCACCGCCGCGATCCTTCCCGGCATCACGCAAACACTGTTCTATATGATCACGATCGTGCTGCTCTGTCGCTGGCGGCCCTCGATCGCTCCGACCGCCGAGCGCGCATCGTGGGCCGAGCGTCGCGCGGCGCTGCTGCGCGTGAGCGATGTGGGTGGACTGATCCTCGTCGTGCTCGCCGGCATCGCCTTCGGGTGGTTTACGCCGACCGAGGCCGCTTCCGTCGGCGCAGTCGGCTCTTTAGCACTCTGTGCGTGGCGCCGTGCACTCAGCCGCACGACGCTCATGAACTCACTCGCGCAGACGCTGCGCACGACCGGCATGATCTACGTCGTCATCGTCGGCGCGCTCATCTTCTCCGTGTTCATGAGCGTCACCGGCCTCGCCGCGCAGGTCGAAGCCTTGATGGCGGGCCTCGGCGGCGGTCCGATCGTCGCGATCATCGTCATGACCGTGCTCTTGCTGCTGCTCGGATCGGTGCTCGATGGCCTCGCGTTGATGTTGCTCACGACGCCGATCCTGTTGCCGATCATCGTCAACCTCGGTCTCTCGCCGATCTGGTTCGGCATCTATCTGATTCGCACGATGGAGATCGGCTTCGTACATCCGCCGATCGGCATCAATCTGTATGTCATTCAAGGCATCGCGCAGGACACGCCGTTAACGCGTATCTTCAAAGGCGTGGTGCCGTTTCTCGCAGCGGACTTCGTGCACCTGTCCTTTCTGATTGCGGTGCCCGCACTCGCGCTCGCACTTCCAGCGTGGCTCGGCCAATGAACATCGAAGCGAATTCGCGGCGCGGCACGCAGCCGCCGCAACCGCCCGAGCGAAGGATCGGCTACGTGGGCCACGATAATCCTATCGAGCTGATCCTCGCCGCAGGGGCAATGCCGATCGGACTCCATGGCGTCGCGGGTCTAGACACTCCACGCGCGGATCAATATGTCGAATCCACATTTTCGCCCGCGAGCCGCTCGATTGCCGAGCAATGGTTGAGCGGCGAGCTCGACGAGCTCGAAGCGGTCGTCTTCTCGCGCAGCGACGATAGTGCGCAGCGGCTCTATTACTACCTTTGCGAGCTCCAGCGGCGCGGACTTTGCGGCGGTCCGAAACCGCTGCTGTACGACATCGCAAGTTGGGATCGCGACAGCAGTCTCGGACACACGGTCGCATCGACCCGTGATCTCGCCCGCGAGCTCGGGATTTCGAATGGCGCACTCCCTCGCGCCATCGAGCGCGTGCGTGAGCGCACGGAGCTCATCGCTTCAGCGGCTCAGTCGACGCTCTGGCAGCCGCCCGCTCGCGGCAGCTTCACGCAGCGGCTCATTCGCGCAGCCGATCGCGATTGGTCCGAGCGATTCGATGCGACGTTGCGTGCTGTCCACGACCCATCGCCTGCATCGCGAGAGGCGACCCGGCTCATGCTGATCGGCAGCACGCCCGGCGATGAGCGTCTACATGAAGCCGCTGAGAGCGCAGGCGCGAACATCGTCGCGACGCTCAACTCAGCGACACCGCATCGCATCGATGACGCGACGAACGAAGGAGATGCCTTCGAACAGATCGCACGCCGTTGCCGCGCTCACTCGTGGAGGGAGAGGCTAAAGTCGCCGGACGACTTTTGCGAGCGAGCGATCGAGCTCGGCGTTGCCGGCGTCATCCTCTGGACAGTCACGGAAGATGCGAGCCTTGCATGGGCCGCTCCGCGAATCGAACGCGCATTGCAGGCGCGCGGCATCGCGGTGCTGCCGCTCGTGATGCAGCCCTGGAACATCTCGGCGGGAACGCTCAATGCAATTGCAGTGTTCGCTGCCAAGGCGAGAGCGAACACATGAGACCGCTGCAGCACATTACTGTTCTCGCACTCGCGGACGCCGTCGACAGTGCCCTCGCCCGCTTCCTCGAATCGCTCGGCGCGTCCGTTCGCAAGGTGTTGGTGGAGCGCTTGCACGAGCATCTGCCGAATGGCGACATCCTCATCGATACCTACGGCCTGGAGCGGCTTGCCGACCTCGGCTACACGCGCTCGCATCTCGAAAGCGCGAATCCCGCGTTGATTCACGTCTCCGTAACACCGTTCGGCAGTGGAGGGCCGCGCGCGCGCTGGCAAGGATCGGAGCTCGTCGCTTCCGCGCTCGGCGGCACGCTACGGCTGACCGGCGACCCGGATCGTCCACCCGTCAAGGAAGCGCTCGATGCCTGCGGCTTTCACGCCGAGATGGTCGCAGCAAGCGGCGCGCTCGCGGCGTTGCTCGAACGCGATGCCAGCGGGCGCGGACAACACATCGATGTCTCGATTCAAGAAGTCGCCTTCTCTCGCAACGTGAATGGCGCGCTCGCGTGGCACTTCGATCGCCGAAAGCTCCATCGCGTCGGCGGGGCGCTCAACTATGGGCGAGCGACCGTGCGCTGTATCTGGCCCCTGGCGGACGGCTTTTGCTTCCACACCCTCATGACGGGCCGGTTCGGCGCACCCGCCAATCGCGCGCTGAGCGAGTGGATGGACGAGAAGGGCGTGACGAATCCGCTGCGCGACACCAACTGGACTACCTACAATCGATCGACGCTCGACCCGCAAGTTCGTGCCGAGTGGGAGCGCGCGATCGAGGCGTTCTTCCGGACGTGCACGCGCGCGGAGATCAGAAGCGAAGGACAGCGCCGCGGCATCAACGCGACCGTGCTCGCGGAACCTGCCGAGGTGCTCACCGATTTGCATCTCGAAGCGCGGCAGTTTTGGACGCAGACATCCGGACTGCGCGCGCCCTCGCGCTTCGTGCAAATGAATCCCGGCCCCGCTGTCGAAGCCGCTCGTGCCAATCGTGCGCAGAGCGCACGGCCGGGCCCGTTGTCCGGCGTGCGTGTACTCGACTTCTCCTGGGCGTTGGTCGGCTCGATCACGACGAAGGTGCTCGGCGATCTCGGCGCCGACATCGTCAAAGTCGAATCGCGCAGCCGGCCTTGCCTCTCTCGAATCGACGTGCAAGTGAGCCGCTCGAGTGCGGCGAGCCTCGATGACAAGCCTTGGTTCGCGCATCTCAATACGTCCAAGCGCAGCCTCGCGCTCGATATGAAGAAGCCGGAGAGCCGCGAGGTCATCGATCCGCTGCTCGAGTGGGCGGATGTCGTCGTCGAGAATTTCTCGCCGGGCACGATGCGTAAGCTCGGTCTCGACTATGCCGCATTGAGCCGCCGCCATCCATCGTTGATCATGGTGTCGGGCAGCGTGTACGGGCAAACCGGTCCGCTCGCCGAAGCGTGGGGCGTGGACGGAACAGGCGCCGCATTGTCCGGGCGCACACTGCTGACCGGCTGGCCCGATCGCGCGCCCGTCATTCCTGGCGCGGTTCCGTATGGCGATGTGATCGTGCCGTATGTCATGGCCGCAGCTGCCTGCGCCGCACTCGCCCATCGCAGCCGCAGCGGTCGTGGCTGTCACATCGATGCGTCGATGTACGAGATCTGCGTGCAACAGATGCGCGATGCCCTGCTCGCCTCACAGCGCGGCTCACGTCCGCTTCGCACGGGCAACCAAGACGCGCGCGTGTTTCACCAAGATGTCTACCCGACGCTGGGCGATGATCGCTGGATTGCGATCACGTGCCACTCCTCCGCGCAGTGGATGCGACTCTGTCAGCTCGCGAATCTCCGTGCGACCGAACCGGGCCAGGCAACGAACGCGCTTCGGCAATGGACGGGCGCGCAGCACGAACAAGAGCTCACTCAACGCCTCCAAGCGGCCGGCATTGCCGCAGGCCCGGTGCAGGACATCGAAGATATGATGGAACACGATCCGCAGCTCGCGAGCCGCGGTGCATTGCTCATGCTCGAGCACGCGGTGCTCGGCGCCTTCGGTCACATGCGCACCCCCATCACGTTCTCGCGAAGCCGCGTCGAGCCCTTTCGCGCGCCCAGCCTGGGCGAGCACAGCCGTGAGATCGCGACGACGCTTTGCGGCCTCACGGCAGAGCGGATCGACGCGCTCGAAGCGCTCGGAGTATTTCAATGAACCGCAGCGAACCGCGCAGCACCGGACAGCGCAGCCGTAAAGACCTCACCTGCACGGCGGCCGCGACTGCGTACCAGCGCAGCTTCGCTGCCGAGCTCAAGCGTCGGGTCGTCGATGAGGGCGAGCCTTATGTGATCGCGCAGGCGGACACGCCGCACGAAATCTTCCATGCGATGGGCATTCCGCTCATCACCAATCAATGGTGGTCGGCGTATATCTCCGCTAAGCAGCTTTCCGCACACTACGGCGGCGTGCTCGATCGCTTGGGCTATCCGCAAAGCCGCTGCCACTACTGTTCGCTCGGGCTGGCCTGCACGCTCGACGCAAATCCGGCCACGGCGCCGTGGGGCGGACTGCCGAAGCCGAGCCTGCTCGTCGCACGCCTCACCTGCGATTGCATCGAGCACGTTTTCGGACAATGGGCTGAAGCGTTCGGCACCGAGTTCTTCGCATTGGAAGCGCCGGGCTGGCTGCACAAGGACCCGCAGTGGTTCGAGCACTCGAACGACGACTGGTCCACGGTGTATGAAGAGCGGCGCATCGAGCTGCTCGTTGCGGAGATGCGGCAGCTCATCGAGCGGCTCGAGGAACGAACGGGACGGCGCTTCGATGAAGCGCGCTTCGTACGACTGATGGAAGCGATCAACGAACAGGAAAGATATATCGACGAGGCGGCACGCATGATCGGCGATGCTCGCCCCTGCCCTGTCTCCATCGCCGAACAGATGCCGAACACGATGATCCCGCAGTGGCATCGCGGCTCGGAGTGGGCCGTCGCGCACGCGCGGCGCTTCCGCGACGAAGTGGCCGAGCGCATCGCATCCGGCATGGGTGCTGGCAGTCAAGAACGCCTGCGACTCATGTGGATCGGGGCCGGACTGTGGCACGACCCGGGCTTCTACAGCGCGCTCGAGGATCGCTACGGCGCCGCGTTCGTCTGGTCCATGTACATGCCGTTCGCGGGACCTCAGTACATTCGCGAGCTGCGGGACCGGCCTTTGCATGCGCTCGCGAGCCGCATTTGTTCGATGAACGAAGTGCTGCACCTGCCGCCGTGGATGAACGAATGGATGGTGAGCGAAGCGCGCCGATGCGGGATCGACGCGGCCGTCATGCTCGTGCCGCCCGGCAATCGCCTGTCTCAGTCCGGCACGAAGCTCACGCGCCTCGCGCTCGAGTCCGCCGGCGTGCCGACGCTGATGCTGTCCGCGGACATGGTGGACGCAGCCGACTGGAGCCACGAGCGCATGGTCGAGCATGTCGCGGACTTCTTGCGAGCAGGAGGGCTGCTTTGAGGACACTGCTCGCCGCGATCGCGCTCCTCTCTCTCGCCGGCTGCGTCGGGGACGCGCAGCGCGGGGGCACGACCGTGCTCACGTATGGCAGCCCATACGGGCCGGGGCATCCCTTCAGCCGCGCCGACATTCAATGGATGAAGTGGATCGAGAAAGAGTCCGGCGGGCGGCTACGGATTCAACCTTACTGGTCGGGATCGCTCTTGTCCTCCGAGCACTCGCTCATCGAGCTGCGGCACGGCGTCGCAGACATCGGATTGATCACGCCGATCTATGCGCGCGGCGGCGCCCATCTGCAGCGGACCCAGGCCGGCTTCTACGCCGGGCTCAAGACTTACGTCGAGCAAACGCGCTTGTATCGATGCCTCGTCGCCGCTGAGCCGCAGTTCGATCGAGAGCTGCACGACCTCGAGGTGCTCGCGGTGCAAGGAGGCAACCTGCCTGGTCTGGTGACGCGCGATCGACCCGTGCGAACGCTCGAGGATTTGCAGGGCTTGCGCTTGCGTGCACCGTCGGAGCTGCTCGCGGTGTTGAAGGATCTCGGCGCCGACCCGGTCGACATGCCGATGGGAGAAGTGTATTCCGCGCTCGCGAAGGGCGTGCTCGACGGCGTCGTCGCGCCGGCGGATACGCTGAAGTCGCTGCACTTCGCGGAAGTCGCGCAGTACTTCACCGAGATGGACATCCCACGCGGGGCCTATGCGGCACGCGCGATGGGGATTCGCCGCTGGAACGCGCTCGAACCCTGGCAGCGCGAGCTGCTCTTGCGCGGCGTCGCCGTGTGGGAGAACGCGCTCGCGACCGAATTGATTGCTGCAGATCGAGCAGGCTACGACTTAGGCCGAGAACAAGGCATCACGCTGCTCGATATGCCGGCCGACGAACGCGCGCGCTTCGAGAAAATTTACGTGCGCGACGGCGAGTCGCGTGCGCGTTCGCTCAGCCGTTTCGACATCGACGGCTTGACCACATTCCAGCTCGCCCGCGAGCTTGCGCCGCGAATCGCCGCGGGCGAAATCCCTGACTGCGCGAAGGATCACAATGAGCCGACCTCTTGAAGGCATCCGCGTCGCCGACTTCAGCCACGTGATGGCGGGCCCGTATGCGACCCATCTCCTCAGCCTGCTCGGAGCGGAGGTGATCAAGATCGAAGCGCCCGGGCGCGGCGATGCGCTGCGCTATTACGGCAGCGATCGCCGCTACGATGGGATGTCGCCCGCATTCATCGGTGTCAATGCCGGCAAAAAATCGGTCGCGCTCGATCTGAAGCATGCGCCGGCGCTCGAAGCCGCGCGTCGACTGATCCGATCGTGCGACGTGCTCGTCGAGAACTTCCGTCCAGGCGTCATGCAGCGGTTCGGCCTCGACTACGAGTCCGCACGCGCGCTGCAGCCGCGCATCGTCTATTGCTCGATCTCCGGCTACGGGCAGAGCGGACCGCGGCGCGACTGGCCCGCGATCGACAACATCGTGCAAGCGACGAGCGGGATGATGACGCTCGGCGGCGCGCATGGCGATGAGCCGTCGCGAGTGGGCTTTCCTGTCGTGGACACCTTGACGGGACAAACTGCGGCGTTCGCGATCCTGGCAGCACTCTTGCGCCGCGAACGGCAAAATCGCGGGGAATATATCGACGTCGCGATGTTCGATGCGAGCATTGCGTTCATGACCTCGGCCGTCGTGCCCTTTCTCGTCACGGGACAGCAACCCGAACGCACCGGCAACGTCGGGTACAGCGGGCAACCAACCTCGGGCGTCTTCACGGCCGCAGACGGGCGGTGCATTTCGCTCGGCGTCGTTCAGCAATCGCAGTTCGAATTGCTCGCAAAAGAGCTTGGGTGCGAGCACTGGCTGCACGATCCGCTGTTTGCCACGCCGGATCTGCGTCGCCAACATGCCGTCGCAATGCACACGGAGCTTGCTCATGTATTCCAGCAGGCGCCCGCCGAGGCGTGGGAACGTCGGCTGAGCGCAGCGGGACTGCCGTGCGGGATGGTGCGAACGGTCGCCGAGGCCGTTGCACTGCCGGCGCTCGAGCAGCGCCAACTCAAGATCGGGCTCGACATTCCAGGGCTCGCGGAGCGCAGCGATGTCGCCATCGTGAATGCGGGCTTCCTCATGAGCGAGGACGGCCCGGGCGTCGACAGTCCACCGCCCGCGTATGGCGAGCACACCGAGGCGGTGCTGACATCGCTGGGCTTTTCAGCCGAGGAACGCCGCGCAATCTGTTCTTCGACGCGCAGCGTGTGAAGCCGCAGGCATCGGAACCTCTTATGCCGTCAGACGGATTCGGTGTTTCCTATCGGAGAGCACGGCTTCCTAGAATCGATCTACATCACAAGATTTTTTGGGGGGCACCATGGCACTTCGTCCGCTGCCGCGCATGCGCGCATTGCACACGTCGATCGTCGCTTCTATCGCATCCACTGCGGCGCTGAGCGGCCCTGCGCATGCGCAAGACGTCGCGCAGGGCCGCGCGCTGGAGGAAGTCGTCGTCACGGCTGAGCGACGTGACGTCAGCCTTCAGGACGTGCCGGCCTCGGCAACGGTCATGACTGCGAGCGCACTCGCGGCACAAGGCATCGACAACGTGATCGACCTGCAGCAGTCGGCGCCGAGCGTTGCGATCAACACCTACAATCGCTCGACGTTCATCAACATTCGCGGCGTCGGCATCGCGCAATCCGCGCCGACCTCCAATCCCGGTGTCGCGTACTACATCGATGGCATGTTCATTCCTCATGAACAGTTCATCGCACAATCCTTCTATGACATCGACACCATCGAGGTGCTGCGCGGACCGCAGGGCACGCTGACCGGCCAGAACTCGACGGGCGGCGCCATCTACGTCCGCACACCGGCGCCGGAATTCGACGCCTTCTCCGGCTACATCGATCAGACAATCGCCGACTATGACTGGCGCCGCACCGTTGCCGCGGTGAACGTCCCCGTAACGGACACGCTCGCGATTCGCGTCGCCGGTGTGTACGACGACCGGGGCAGCTACAGCGACAACATCGGGCCGAGTCCCAGCGAGCCCGGCAGCGGCACCGACACCGGCGCGCGCGTTGCCGTGCGATATCAACCGACGGAAGGCGCGAGGTTCGATCTGCGCTATGAGTACTTCGAGCGCGACACCGACAACAACGCCATTAAGAACCGCAACGATCTGGTCTCCTCCGATCCGTTCGTCATCGAGGAAGATGCCATCTCCTTCCTGGATCAACGCGGCTACCGTGCGTCGCTCGAGGGACGCTTCGATCTCAGCGCCAGCACGCAGTTGCGCGTGCTCGCTTCCTATCTCGACGCCGAGACGACGGATCAAGCCGACGGCGATCGCTCCGCAACCGCCCTACCGGTACCGCCGGAGCTGCCGACGAGCGGCGCGAACACCAGAATCTTCGATGGGCGCGTCGGCAAGACGCATCAAGAGCTCGAGACGTTCGTGAGCGAGGTGAACTTGCTCTCGCGCGGCGATGGGCCGCTTCAGTGGGTGATCGGCGCCTTCTACATGGAAGAGGAGAGCCCGGTGCAGGTCTGGCGCGACAATCGCAACACCGTCGAGATGATCCAATCGAACTCGACGATCGACACGGTGCTCAACAACGAATCGATTTCGATCTTCGGTCAGGTCGACTGGCGCTTCAACGATCATTGGGCGCTCGACCTTGGCGTGAGGAGGTCCGAAGACACTCAAGAGTACACGCGGCTTGCGATTCCGGGCCCGCCGCCGCCGGGCTGCTTCCCGTGCACCACCGACCTCGACTCGAGCGAGACGACGGGCCGCTTAGGCGTGAAATACTTCCTCAACGAGGACGTGATGTTCTATGCCACGGCGTCGCGCGGCTACAAGGCGGGCGGAATCAATCTGGACCCGCGCCTGCCGAACTACGATCCGGAAACCAATGAAGTGGCTGAGCTCGGTTGGAAGACGACGCTCGCGGACGGACGACTGCGGCTGAACGGCGCTGCGTTCTATTCGGAGTACGACGGCATTCAACTCTCGTCGCTCACCGCGGTGGGTACGCCGCCGATTCTGCTGCCGAACACGCTCAATGCGGCGCCGGCGGAAATCATCGGGCTCGAGCTGGAATTGACCGGCAGATTCGGCGGCCTGGGATTCAACTTGGGGCTGAGCGCGCTCGACAGCGAGTTCACCGAGGATGCGATGCTCACGGATTCGCAGACGAATGCCAACCGGCTCGTGCCTGCTGGCTCGCCGATTCCGTTCGCCCCCGAGTTGACGGCTACGGCCGGCATCGAATACGAATTCATGCTCGGCTCCACCACGTTGACACCGCGCATCCAGGCCTCCTATCTGGATGAGCAGCTCTCGACGCCGTTCCGGTATACGCAAACTGTCGTGCCTTCGCGCACGATCGCGGATGTGCGCGTGACATGGGTCCCGACGAAGCAGTTGCGCCTGGAAGGATTCGTGTCGAACGTGTTCGATAAGGAATACATCGCGGCACAGGTACAAGATGCGAGCAGCGCGCAAGGTGGGCTCATCTTCGGCGCACCGAGGCAATACGGGTTACGTGCTAAATACGACTTTTAGATCGTCCGCGCCCGCGGCGCGTACTCGCTATGCGTCGCTCGCGCTGCTCGCGCTGCTTCCGCTCGCGCATGCCGCCGACACGCCGGGTGCGGCAACGAACGGCATCGCAGGACATGTGCCTGCGCAGAATCGCCAGGCGCAAGCCGCACCGCCCACAGCGTCGAGCACCGTGCCGGCTGCACGCTGGTGGGTGCCCGGCGACGGCGTGCCGCTCGCTCCTTACATCGCGTATCCGAATGCGCATGGCCAGCTCGGGATCCTCAACACGTCGGGGCTCATCGAGACGCGCGGGCATCCGTTCTTCGAGCCGATCGGCAAGAACGGGCGCGCCTGCGTAAGCTGTCATCAGCCTGCGAATGCCATGTCGCTGTCGGTAGCGGCGATCCAAGCGCGCTGGCGTGAAACCGGCGGCAAGGATCCGATCTTTGCTGCCATCGACGGCATGAATTGCCCGCACTTGCCGCCGGACGATCCGAAATCGCATAGCCTGCTGCTCGAGCGTGGCCTATTCCGCATCTTCCTGCCCTGGCCGCCGAAGGCGGCCGATGGCACGAGGATCGATCCCGAGTTCGACATCGAAGTCGTGCGCGATCCGACGGGCTGTAACCTGCACCCCAAATACGGGCTCAAGAGCGAAAATCCGATGATCTCGGTGTATCGCCGTCCCCGCGTCGCCGCGAACACGAAATACTTCACGCACCATGGGTTCGGAGTATTCGCGTTCATCGGCAAAAATGGATTGCCGGCGGCCCGCGATCCCGACACAGGATTGCCGTCGGGCATGAATATGCTCGCCGACGCACGCCAGCCGACGCTCGCCACACAAGCGATCGAAGCGGCGGTCACGCACCTGCAATTCGATGGGCGGCTCCCGCCGGAACAGCTCGAACGTATCGTCGCGTTCGAACGTCAGATCTATACGGCACAGGTCTTCGACAACGCCGCGGGCGATCTGATGGAGTCGGATGGCCCCCCGGGGCTCGGCGTGCGCAATCTAGCGAACGGACGCGAAGGACTGCTCGGCAACAACATCACGAACTATGTGATTCCGCTTGGGGAGAAGTGGCATCAACTGCCGCCGTCCGACGATCCAGAGGACGAAGCGCGGCGTTCGATCGCACGCGGGCACGACATCTTCATGTTCCGCACGTTCTGGATCAAAGACGTGATGCACTTGAACACGGTCGGCCTCGGCAATCCGGCGAAGCGCACCTGCGCGACGTGCCATGGCATGCACATGATGGGCATGGACATCGCGAATGGCTGGATGGATATCGGCACGACGAATCTGCCCTGGGCGCGCGAAGAGCCGGAGAATCCATGGAACCCGCGCGACGCACAGCTACCCTTGTTCAAGATCACGTGCAAGGCTGATGTGCCGCCGCATCCGTTCCTCGGCCGAGTGATCTACACACAGGATCCCGGACGCGCGCTCATCTCCGGCAAGTGCAACGATGTCGGCGCGATCGTCATGCAACAGTTCCGCGGACTCGCCGCCCGGGCGCCCTACTTCGTGAACGGCTCGGCTTCCACGCTGCGCGAGCTCGTCGATTTCTACGATCGTCGTTTCAATATCGGGCTCACGGATCAGGAACGGGATGACCTGGTCCATTTTCTGAGCGTGCTATGAGCAGGTGGATCTCTGCTGTGCTGCTGACCTGCGCCGTGTCCAGCTGCGCAACCTTACCGCCATCCGATCATCGCAACTTCGTGGCCTGTCCGATCGTGCGCGACACGAGCACCGTGCCGTGCTGGCTCGCCGAGTACGAAGGGGAAACTTATTTTCTGACCATCCAGACCGATGTCAGCGCGCCCGTGACACCACCATGGCTCGGGCACCGTGTGCTCGTCGAAGGTGTCGTGAGCGATGAGCCGCGCATCTGCGGCGGCATCGTGCTGAAACCCCTGGCATTGTCCGTCATGCAGGAGCTCGATGAGAGCTGCAACACGATGCTGCCAGCCGAAGAGCGCTACAACCTGACCTTCGAGCCACCTCGTCCTCCGGGTCCGAGCCGCGGGCGGCTTTCCTTCGGCGATCCGAACATGAATCCCCAGGCGGAGTCGACGGCGCTGCCGCGCACGTTCGAGCTGCACTATGAATTCGACGGCAAAGTGATGTTCAGGCACGCGCAGCTGTTACAGAAGATTCTCGCATTCGTTCGGCAAAGCGGCGCCACGCAGGTTGCGATCACGGGCTACCGCGCAGCCTCGCTGCTCTCGAGCGGCGAGCGAATGCTCGAGCAAGCAACGATCGGACAGCATCGCGCCGAACAGATCGCCGAGCTGCTCAAGGGCGCGGGCCTCACCGGCGTTCGCTATGAGCTGAAGTGGGAGGATGTCGCCGGCAAGGCCGACGGCATCGACGACGCGGCATTGCGTCGGGCAGTCGTGACCGTACGCTGACGCGCACGACTCGTTCAGGAATGGGCGTATAGCAAGTCGCCGCTCAAGTTGCCCTTGGCGCCAACGCCGCAGCCCCCGCGGACATTGCCGCAACGGTTGCTCCGCCGCGTAGCGAATATCACGCGAAGAGCGGTCGCGACCTCATATGGGCGCGTGGCATGATCTGCGTTCGATTCGCAACATGAGGGCAAACACAGTGCCTGCTTTTTCCAAAGCGCCCATCGCTGTCTGCGCGGCGCTTGCCGCGATGCTTACCATCTCGACCTCCACGTCCGCGCAAGAGGCGCCAAAGACGCCGATGGAAGCACCGGCTGAGCCGAATGCCATCCCGCTCAATACGGGCGATGTCGCAGGTCAGACGGCGAACGAGACTTGGTACGAGCAATGGGGCGATCCGTTCGTGCGCAATGTGTCTCGCGCGACGCTCACACCCTTTCTGCCGGATCCCGACAAAGCGAACGGTGCTGCCGTGATCATCGCGCCAGGGGGTGCCTTTCGAGTCCTGTCGATGGGCAACGAAGGGTGGGAGGTCGCCGAGGCACTGAACGAGAAAGGCGTCGCCGCATTCGTGCTCAAATACCGGGTGATCCCGACTGCGCCAAACTGGGACGACTTCGAGAAAGGCAATCCACTCACAGCACCCCCCGCAACGAAAGGATCCGCACCGCCGCCCTCGCCGCTGGCTCTGGCGCTGGAGGACGCGACGGCTGCATTCAAGCTCGTGCGCTCGCGCGCCGAGGAGTGGAGAGTAGATCCGAGTCGAATCGGCATGATGGGATTCTCGGCGGGCGCGGGAGCGACGATGGCGGCGGCGCTGCAGTCGAAGGAAACCAAGCCAGCATTCATCGCGCCCATTTACGGCTCGCTTCGATGGGTCGAGGTCCCGCCCGATGCGCCACCGATGTTCGTGGCGTTGGCAGCCGACGATCCCCTATTCGCGAACGACGACTACGGTCTGATCACGGCATGGAAGAAGGCGGGCCGACCCGTCGAATTCCATCTCTATCAGAATGGCGGTCATGGCTTCGGGCTCGGCAACCCAGGCAAGACCAGTCAGGGTTGGTTCCCGCAGTTCATGCTGTGGCTCGAAATGAATGGGCTGCTGAAAGCCGGCGAGTGATTGGCGCTCGAGCACTTGGATCGCGGGCGAGCTCGCCCGCGATCCACCTCGCCTCACGATATCCACTCTTTATCTTCACCCCCGCCGCGCCGTCGCGCACCCTTTTCTTTCGCAAGACGTATGGCACCGTCAACCAGCGCGCCGATCAGATACAAGATTAATTTCTCGCGGCGACGCGGCGGCG